>JAJPJS010000027.1 GCA_021324115.1 Nitrososphaerota archaeon | reverse complement strand
GTCTACGAGGAGGTTCATTCTCCCTGACAAGCGTAACTATATCTCTTACCAGTTCATCCCGTTCACGCGTGTGGGCGAGATGGTATACTCTCCAGTATCCTTCTCTTTTCCGGTGTGTGCTCAAACATCATCGGAGCCCACACCCTAACTACGTTCATGATTGATTGAATCAAGATAAGATGACGTTATGGATTAAAGGAATTAGGCGACAACCTCTTGTATGTATTTCAGCGAATCCTCTCCTTGTTCTACCATTCAAATATCAGGCACCAAATAGTCAGCGCAGGTTAGAAATATCTCTCCATTGACCATAATTTTCTTGTTCTGTATTATTTTCATTGCTACTTCACTCTTCTCTGGAGATCATCATATCGAGGATGAAATATAGTCACTAATTGCAATCCATAAGTTTTGTCTTTAAGTGACCTTAAGGACTAATGCCTTTGTGAGACTGCTTCGTCATTTGGCCACATAAAAAAATTATTCGAGCTAATCCGAGTAGCCGAAAGTTGTTCAGAATCGCTTCGGTCTTCCCACGGTAAGTCTTTGCCTTAAATAGACAACAAGAAGGAAGGATAGTGCGGTGACTAGGGCCGCAGGAGCTCCGAACTCCGGTACCCCTGTAACTGCTTGCTGAACCTTACAGATCGCTACACCACCATTAGCAGTATAGGCTTGACAATTCGTATCTACGTTGCTAAATGAATCGGTGTATGTAAGAATAGCCGTTAACCCAGATGTGTCTGACACTACACCCAGGCCTACGGGGGTGGACGATAGGGTGTTACCCGAGACTGTTTCGTTTTCGTCATAGACGACTACGCCATAATATTTGTTCGACTGAAGTGTGTTGCCTGTAGTGGTTACTGTACCGCTCGGGTCGAGATACATACCAATGCCTATATCATTCGCCGAAAGAGTGTTGCCTGTAATGGACACCCCCGAGCTTCCAGCCTGGTATAGAAGGATGCCCGTTCCCTGAGCGGCATTGATGAGATCGTTAGAACAGTAGGTTGCTAATGTACACTCGTTCCCGCTGACGGTATTATCTGTGACCGAACCCTCAGCTCCGAATGCAATCTGGATTCCGTTCGAGGCGATGTAGGGCTGTGCTGCACTAAGAGGAGATACAGTGTTTCCTGAGATGTTACAGTCAGAACCAGCGAAGTTGCACGTTATCCCGTTCTTCTGATAATTGGTTACAGTGTTTGAAGAGATCGTAACTACGGAGTTGTGACCTGATGAGCTCTGAACGAACACAGCCAAGCCATTTTGGCAACCATAAAGGGTCGAGGTGCCAAGGTTGATGTTCTCTATGGTTGCTTGTTGAAGAGTTCCGGAAGCAGAATCGAACAGCACACCCATATACAGAGGAGGACCACAACCCATGCCAGCAAAGGAAACGCCTGAACCATCGACCACAAGGTCTTCAACGACTACTCCCGAGGTCCGGTTGACCAATATGATGGGGGCTTCAGGTACATTGTTCACAGGATGAATCGCATCACCCGTAATAGACGTAGGCCTAATGATGGTCGCAGACCCAGAACCAACGAGAGTGATCTGCTTATCGATGACCAGTTGTTCCGGAAAAGTTCCTGGGCCTACACATATCACTGAACCAGGACTTGCCGAGTTTATCGCAGATTGAATAGAACTTCCACTGCTCACAGTCACTGTACAGTTCAGAGCGTAAGTAGAGTTCGAAGGAACTGCTGCGATTACGGCAAAAGAGAGCACGAATATTGAAAGAACCAAAAATAGTCTTCTAGCTTTCGTTATCATTTTACCCTTTATTTCCGAAGTCTCATTTCAAATAAGCTTTATGAATCACTTTTACATTAGAATGAATTAAAAATCTATACTAAGCCTCTAGAAGGCTTCAAATGTGTGTTGACAGAGTAAGAGGACTGTAATTCACGCTTATCACATTTCTTCTGGAAATAGCTCTGAGAACTGGGTTTAGTATGAGATAAGGTAATTCTAGAGTCCACTGGCCTCTGCGTATGATAACTTTTGCACAGCGCAATTTTTCCCACAGAATTGTTAGAGCAATTTCTGTACCGAGGTTGGCGAAGCGCTTTCCGATTAAAACATAGGTAAGGGCGCTGACTACCACGATGATCAGTATACCGGGGCGAAACTCTGGTACGGCGCCATTGGCGAAGGTCCACGAAGGGGTGCTAGTAGGCGTCTTTGGGTCTTGGTCGTTTCCCGAATCAGGAGAGGGAAGGACGGGGCAGAGACGGTACACGTGGCTATCAATGGTTTGATAATGCAACTGACCTGATGGGTACCATGGAATAATATGAGTCAGATAAATTCGTATATCATGGACTCGCACAGAAGCTGTCAAACTTGTGTTGATGTGCAAGATCCGTCTAGTAGTATCCGTGCCTGTCATACATCTCACCCCTAACACCAAAGGTCGCACAAGATAGTGGCTGCCGCACAGTGTCTCATTGTCCTGCATGGGTACGAGAGCTTTTCCCATTAGTGCTCCATGGAGACACAGCAATATGACCATACTATCGGGGAACAGATTTTCCAAAGATGCAAATGTGTATTTAACAGGTCAAGACAAGAATCATGTCGAGGGATTCACTTCGTGCCTACGTACGAAGGGCCTGCCTTCTGAAAGTGGAGATCACTGAAAATGCTGTTTTCGCCGATTTGGATTACTCTGGGTCGAAAGTCGGATTCGAAGCTGTTATTGAAACTATTGCGATACACACGGCCAGGCCGTACGAGATTCTCGAGACGGTTTGGGAGCACGCTTTCCAAGTTGCTGTAGCTGGAAAAGATATCGGCCTCTGGGGCGAGAAGAAAAATAGGAGACCCGAACTATGTATTCTTTCTAATCACTCGGTAGAGGAACCAATTTGGTGACTGAAGCAGTTAAGGGGCTTCTATCAAACTTCGTCTAACCAGTTGATGAGGGTGTTTCGATGAGCATGGTTTTGAGTGGAGCTATGACCAATGTCAAACGTATGTTTGAGGCGATCAAGTTGAGCAAGGTGTTCCAGACTGATTCGGCGCCGGTTCGTGAATAGCACTCCCCCTAAGGGCGAACGACATTAAGTTGATAATATGAGACGCCTCCTACGCGTCACCGCCTCCCCGCGACCTGACCAAAAGGGCAAGTACTCAAAGTAAACTTGTAGATCAGGGAACAAGCCGAATCCTTTTCAATTGAAGTAGAATATCAGTTTCTTACATGATGACTCTATTGAGTCAAATTATACAAAGCATACAAAGGATCACAGCACCTCGTGCCAGTAACCGCAGCTATTAGGTTGCTGTTGGCAATGAGTTCTCTGTAGTCGAGGGTTGCCCAAATGGCCCTATTTGAATTGACATCACAATAGGCCTTGATTTCAGCCAAAATTTTAAGGTCGTTTTTGTTCTTGAGGCTCGGGATTTCTAAGGCCAGCTTTTCCAGATCACTTTGATCTGCGTCCAGGTTCGTGCTGCGTGACAGAATGTTGTCAAGTTCGATTTTGATGTTGCCGAACATGGTGTTTATTTCTGCCAAGAGCGGCACCAACAGCCCGCCTATCGAGGGCGATTCCGGCTTGGCGAACTCCGTGTCCATTCTGTTGACGAGTATCGTCTCTATATGCTGCAACCTTTCTTTCTCGGTATCCTTCAATGATTTATCGCTTGACGCAGCCCAGAAGTAGTTCATCACCTTCTGGTAGTCGCTCTTTCTTAGCGGGGTATCCTGAGAGCCGCCCGTGCTCGAGCTCTCGCTCTTTTTGAGAGTCTCATACAAATGAATAAAATGTCTATTGACGAAAGTTCTGACCTGCTCGAATCTCGTAGTACACTCGTAAATTATCGTGGGAGTAACCTTGTAATTCAGGTGTTTGGTGTTAAGGTCGCCGAAGAGCTTCTTCACCTTGAATGAGTACCGGAAATTTCCGAAAGCTTTCGCCAACACCACCGAGGAATCAAGGATTACCTCGGTGTCCAAACCAATCACTCTTTTACTCGAATACTGTCAGCGCAATAGCTTGCTGGAAATCCTCGGTCTCAGGCGAGAGAGCGAAAACCCTGTAAGGACGAAGGTTTTTGTAAGTCAAAGTTGTGGCTTCCTGTGCGGCGACTATCTCTTCGTTCAACCGTCGCATCTGAAGTCTCAAATCGGCCATCAATCCATCGAAGTACTTTTTGTCAACGTTTTCCATCGTATAAGGTTTCAATTTCCACATCTCCTTCATTGACGTTGAGTTGCAAATGTCGAGGTAGAGCGTGCTCCTAGATACAAGGTCCGAAACCACCCTGCCGGCCACAATCAGGGGGCTCATTTCGTTTCGAAATGTCTCTGCTCTTTGACGAAACAGATTGAAGCTACGCTTATAGACCAATCGCAGCTCGCTCTCTAACCTCTTGCTCTTGAACATCAGGATCGCCATCTCTAAAATAGACGCTCTGCGAGCCTCGTCCACCAAGAAGAATTAATTGTTGGGTACACGGGACTGAAGCATAAGGTAGACTTGCAGCTCGGCATTGGCCCGGTAGATGTCCATCGCCTTCTGCACCAGTATCTCGAAGGCTTCGGAAATGCTTTCCGCGACCTCCGAATCCGCAAGGTCATTCTTTTTCCTTATCGTGCCCAAGGCCTTCCTCAATTGGGGGTCTGACTGCATCAGATCGTCAACGAGTTTTGCATAAGAAGCGGCGTACTCCTCGACGCTGAACCATCTTGGAATATGCGGGAGCGAAGATACCAAACTGGCCCGTTCTTGCTTCACATATTTCGATATGTCTGACAGCTCCTCGTCCTTGTAAGAGAATAAATTGTAGGCTCGCTGCTCGAATTTCATTCCCGCAATTTTGGTCTTGATTCGCTCTATGTTCGGCTTTATTGAGGTGACTAGGTAGTCGGCAACCGACTGCTGGGGGAGGCCCGCACTAGGTGACGCAGTAGATAGTGTCATCTTCTCAACCCAAGTCTATCTTTTTCTCCTTAATAACGACGTTCAGTAAATCTCAGTATCTTAAATGTTTTATGATGCGTGCAGGGGCTCCATTAACTTAAGCGACCATCTCCATCGGGTTTAGTAGTCCATTGAACCTAATTCTATCCCTATTCTAGTTGTACATGAAACAGAATACGTACAGCCACCTCCAGACATTGGACGGTCTACATCCATGCTTCCTGCAGGGATAGTTGCCGTCGAAAGCTTCCGTCCTTTTTTCAGGTACTGGTTTACCCTTTCTGTCAAGCTCTTCTCATAGGAAAGAATATATCCTGTGTTCCAGCCCGAGGGAATTATTACATGCATCCAGATACCAAACTATACCTTCCTATGTGTACAACACATACCTTCGGTACATCCGACAAGTCTATCCAGAAAGAACTCTGCAACCATGATGTTCCCGAACCTTGACAGGTACACCTCTCGAATACGTCCGTGGATGGGCTCTACGGCAACCCACACCCATGCCTCGTTTGTACCTACTCTGACGTACGTCCCATTCACAAGAAATGTCGTAGCCCTGCATTTGTGGAATATTATTCTCTTACCGAACAGCTGTATCCACTTACACACGGCTACATGACTTCTTCTCACAAACGGGTCTATTGGAGGCATGTGCCATATGCCTCAAACTCAGGCCCAGACAGTTACAGGTACAGGCCGTACAGTACGGCCTCGGGATGCGTCCTTCTCCTTTTGATTAGAATCATAAGTGATTGGATGCGTCGCGTCAGTGTTTCTCGTTGAGCGAGATCAGATAGATCAACATATCAAAGAGGGCTTAAGTTAAATACGCGACACTTTCACTAAAAAAATTCTTGAGTGGTTGCAAGAACATTCAACAGACTTGATCGAATTAAACATTTATTACCCCAAACTTCGACCGTAGGTCAAGTGAGGAGATATTCTAGACCTCGCTTGGGATTGACATTCGACGATGTTCTTCTCCTCCCGCGTTTTTCGAATATAAGGTCGCGTAAGGATGTAAGTTTAGAGACCTCGTTTTCAATGAACATTCACCTGAATATCCCGGTCGTAAGCGCGAATATGGACACCGTTACAGAATCAGAAATGGCGACAGCGATTGCAAGAGAGGGTGGTATCGGAGTTGTTCATAGGTTCATGCCAGTCGAGGAAGAAGCGGCAGAGGTCCAGAAGGTAAAGAGGTGGAGTGGAATACGGATAGAGGATCCGATCACCTTGCCCCCCGACAGCAAAGTCGTGGAAGCAAAGAATTTAATGAATGAACACAAAATTGGGGGTATAATCGTTGTGGACAGCAAAAGGAGGGTGCTTGGGCTCGTAAGCAGGAGGGATGTCATCTTCGAAGATCCAAAAACAAAATTGTCCGCAGTAATGACCCCTGTTAAGGAGCTTGTCACCGCTCTGCCAGATGTCAGTCCCGACGAAGCCGAGCGGATACTCAAGAAATCGAAGGTGGAAAAACTTCCACTAGTCAGGAAGAATGGGGTGCTGGCGGGCCTCATAACGGCCAAGGATGTTGAAAAGAGATTACAGTTTCCCAGGGCTGCGAAGGACAGGAAGGGGAGGCTGCTGGTGGCAGGGTCGGTGGGTGTCAAGGGGGACTACATAATCAGAACAAAGAGGCTCCTTGAAAGCGAAGCCGATGCCATCGTGGTAGACGTGGCGCACGGTGATTCTGTTTACGCAGTTGAGGCAGTGAGAAAGATCAAGAAGGAATTCGGCGCGGAGGTGGTTGCAGGTAATGTGGCCACCGCCAATGGAACTAAGAGCCTCATTCAGGCAGGCGCTGATGCGGTAAAGGTGGGCGTGGGCTCGGGGAGCATCTGCATCACCAGAATCGTAGCCGGTGTTGGTGTTCCTCAGCTGACCGCGATACAGGATTGTGCTTCTGTTGCGCACGACTACGGCATTCCGGTCATAGCAGATGGTGGAATAAGGAACCCCGGCGATGCGACCAAGGCCCTGGCCGCCGGTGCGTCCACGATAATGGTTGGCAGCCTCTTTGCAGGAACAGACGAAAGCCCGGGGGCGGTTGTGTTCAGAGAGGGAAAGAAGTACAAACTTACGAGAGGAATGGCGTCTCTGACCGCCAACATAGAACGCAGAGTAAAGGAATCGGAGAAAACCAATTATAAAATAGAATCTCTCGTAAATGATGTTGCACAGGAAGTAGTCCCCGAGGGGGTAGAAGGCTTCATACCTTACAGAGGAAGCGCCGACGATGTAGTCAAACAGATTCTCGGTGGGATCAGGACAGGAATGAGATACTGTGGGGCTTACAACCTCAAAGAGTTGTGGAGCAAAGCAGAATTCATCCAGATTACAGAGGCCGGATACAGAGAGAGTCTCCCTCACGATATTGAGAGAATGGTGTAAATTTGGACAACCTTTGCATAGTTGGACTGCAGTGGGGGGATGAAGGTAAGGGAAAGGTCGTAGATTATCTTGCCGATGGGTTCGAATCCGTTGTCAGGTTTAACGGTGGAAGCAACGCAGGCCATACCGTGGTTGTAAACGGTTCCAGACACGTCTTCCACATTCTGCCTTCGGCCGCGCTGAAGTCAAAGAAGTTGCTAATTGCTGCCGGGGTCGCGGTCGACCCAGAAGTCCTGTCTGAAGAACTGTCTCTGGTCAAATCACTCCGAACCAGGACTGTAGTGGATTTCAGGGCCACAACTGTATCCCCACTTGAGAAGATGATGGATGCGACGCTGGAGGATTTCAGGGGTTCCTCGGCTCTCGGAACGACGAGGAGGGGTGTCGGGCCCGCGTACGCCCTGCGTGCACTCAGGCTTTCGCCAAGGGTCGGAGACCTTGTTTCGGATTCTTATGACATGACAACCATTCGAGACTTTTACAAGAATTTCCTACCAGAGGTTCCGGACATGGAGGGCTGGAGAAAGAAATCAAAGATGTTGCTGGAGGAATTGACCGGGAATGTTTCAGACCTTGTCAACGAAATCAATGATAGAAATGGCGCGGTGATGTTCGAGGGTTCTCAGGGCACCCTTCTTGACCTGCTACACGGGACTTACCCTTTCGTCACATCTTCAGGAACCCTTTCCAATTATGTTCCTGAATCCGTGGGTGTGCCCCCCAGCAGGGTGGGTGATGTGATGGGTGTAGCGAAGTGTTACACAACGAGGGTCGGGTCTGGCCCCTTCCCTACAGAGATGGATGAAGCAGGCGCGCAAAGGATAAGAATTGAAGGCAAGGAGTATGGGTCAACGACTGGCAGGCCGAGAAGAATAGGATGGCTCGACCTTGTTTCCCTCAAGTACGCTGTAAGGATGAATGGCGCCAGGAAGCTTTCGCTTACCAAACTTGATGTGCTCGCGAGGTTAAAGGAATTCAAGGTATGTGAGGCGTACTCCGTGGATGGGGAAGAAACGGAGGATTTCTCCAGATGTCTCATGGAGATGGATAGAGTAAAGCCGGTCTACTCCGATGGCTGGTCTATCAAGGGTCGGCTTGGTGCGAATGGTATCCCTGGCTCGGTTCAGGAGCTGATTGATCATATTGAAGAAAAACTCAGAGTTGAAGTAAAGCTGGTTTCGTATGGTGAAGACAGGTCGATGACATTTGAAAGATAGAAGAAGTTACGTTTCCCCCCTCGACGACAGGTACTATGCGGAATGTTCGGAACTGGCACGATATTTCTCGGAGAGGAGACTTCTGAAGGAGAGGGTCGACGTAGAAATGCGCTACCTTGAGCTCCTTCAAAGGGTAGGAGTTGCCCCCAAAACAGATTTGCCTTACGTCTCTGTTTCGTACGAAGAGTTCAAGAAAAAGGAGAAGCGGTTGGGACATGACGTGAAGGCGGTGGAGGTTTGCATAAGGGACGTACTTTCAAGAAGAGGAGGGAATGTATCCTCCTTGATACCATATGTACACCTGGGGTTGACAAGTGAAGATGTCAACTCTATAGCATTCGGTACGATGTTGAAGAACGCTCTTGGTAAGGTGATGATACCCTCGTACGAGCGACTGCTGGAGAGACTAGCCGATATCTCCAGAAGGGAAGCCGGTACTGTAATGATCGCCAGGACTCACGGAAGGCCTGCGGTTCCAACAACCTTCGGAAAGGAGATCGCGGTGTTTGCTTACAGGTTGTACGAAAGGCTGGAGGCTCTGAAAACCACTGAGCCGTCTGCAAAGGTTTCCGGCGCCGTCGGGACATACGCTTCATTTTACCTCATAAAAGGTGATTTGGACTGGCCGAAGCTGCTGAAAGAGTTCGTAAACTCCTACGGTTTGGATTTTGTAGAGTACACAACACAGATCGTGCCAGCCGAAAGGTTGTCAGACATTCTACATATTTTGACCTGCATAAACCAGTTGATAATCGGGCTGACGAGAGACCTTTGGATTTACCAAACCCTGGGTCTGTTATCCTTTGTTAGACCTGGAAAGGTGAGCAGCTCCACCATGCCACAGAAAGAAAACCCTGTCGACCTCGAAGATGCAGAAGGACAGGCGGAAATCGCCAACTCGCTTCTTTTATTCATGACCTACAGGTTTCAGCTGAGCAGACTCCAGAGGGACCTTTCTGATAGTCCAATAAGAAGGAACATAGTTGTAGCTCTCGCGCACTCGCTCATAGCATGCAAAAGGGTACAAATCGCGCTCGATGCAATGAAAATAGAAAGGAAGGCGATGGTAGATGAGGTAAGACAGCATGAAGAAATATTCGCAGAGCCTGTTCAACTTCTCATGAGGCTGAGGAAGGATGAAAATGGTTATGAGAAGATAAAGAGAGAGGTTGAGTCAGGCAGGTTTTCTAGGCCCCACGAATACATGGACCTCATAGGGGATTACACAGGCATCGCCAAAAGACTGGCCAAGGAACTTCGCTTTCAGGTTTCGGGGGCCAAGTGACATCAGCAGCTTTTTAGAGTCTGAAGACCCTGTTAACTCAAGGTCCTATTGAGCGGATTGTCTTTCTCAATTCGCTCAATGTGAATCATTTACTGGGCGTGCTCAATCCCTCATGCCTTGGATCAAGAGAAAGAGGACGTGCCCAGAGGCTGCACAATACGCCCCCGGATGCATTCTTTTCCCCCCGAAGACAGGCATGAGTAACGGTTTGAATGCCTACCATCAAATTCTCGTTGTGCAAAATCAGGCAGACAATCAACTCAAAGAGGGCTTGAGCAAACAGTGCCCTCTCGGCATCTGATTGTTTTCTCAGGTGGTAGGTCTCGGGAATCATTCATGTTTAAGGACTTCGAGTATGATGGGGTCAGCAACCGTGTATTTTCCTCTTTCAAACCTTTGGATGTATCCTTCTTGCAGCAGTGTACGTAACCCTTCGGTTGTGCTAGACCTTGAAAGGACTATTCCCCTGATAGAGCCACCGGTTTTTGCTAGGTGTTTTAGTACGGCTTTCGCGTTTTTTCCGAGTTTTTGGTACTCTTTTAGTACAAGCGAGACTACGATCGGATCTTCCACGAGTTTGTTTAGGATTTCTCGTGCTGCATGCCTTTCCAGATTCTTGTACCTGAGGGCTCTTAGTCCGAATAGGTTTAGCCATGCAGGGATTCCGTCAAGCCTGTCTACCGCCTCTTGGAGTGCTTCCTCTTCGTATTTCACACCCTCCTCTTCGAAGCCTTCCCTTAGGAATTTCATGGATGTTTCACGGGGGAAACTTTGGACGTGGATGGGGTAGAAGAATCCGTAGAAGGGTTGCTCCCTGCTTGCTATCATGTGGTTTAACGTGCCGACCGAGCTTCCGGAAATAGTGTACACAACATCTTTCTGGAACTGCCACGTGTCTCTTAGGAGGTGGAGTAGGCCGGGGTAGTTTTGCTCCGCCAGCCTCAAGTACTGGAATTCGTCTAGTACAACCGTAAAGTCTTTGCCGGTCTTCTCCGCTAAGAGCTGGGGTAGCTCAAGGGCCTCTTTGAGCGCATCCTTCAGCTTACTCCTGTTTTCGAAGTAAAGCTCAACGGATATCGGGTTTATGTTTAGTGTTACCTTTAGGTAGGCTAGGAGGTCTCTGAGTGTGGAAACCGCCTCATGACCCTTCTCCCTCAATAGGAGGGGGAGCTTCCTTGTGGGTTCAAGTGTTCTCAGCGCTTCGGTTACGACAAGAGAAGAGAAATATGCGATGAAGGAGTTCAGGTCGAAGCTCCTGCCTTCAACGTATTGCTCAACGCTCAAGTAAATCTTCGGGGTGTTCATGGGCTTGAGCGTCTTGAGAATCACCGAGGTTTTGCCGATTCTTCTTACCCCTATTAGTGCGGTGGGCTGCGACCTTACGATCATGGAGCGTAGCTCTCCTATTTCGCCTTCCCTGTCGAAGGGTTCATCCACAGGCTTACCGAATACAAATTTCATGGGTACCCATGAATCATGGGTACCCATACTTTAACCCTTTTGGATATACTTGAGCTAAAAGGAAGGTTGCCGGTTGCTTCCAGCCGGCCCCTCTTCGCCCGGTGCCGTCGCATGTCGCTCGATTGGGAATGCAGTGCAGCGTTCTACGCGATCATGAATGATAGGTGCAGCTCGATAAATCCATCGCTATGAGTGTCGATCATCTATCAAACCACGAGCAACGATATATGCTAATGACTTCGATAATAACAACCAGACGAAATGCAGTCTCTCCAGTCATAGCTACAGTGATTCTCATAGCAGTAGCCGTCGCCCTTGAAATTGCTGTTGCATTCCAGGCATCAGGCCTGACTTCATCTTCCTCGAAGTATGAAAAGCTTGGAGTGAATACTCAGTACGCTACAGGAAACAGTGCAAGTGGTTGGCGAGTTTATCTGGGGGGGCAAAACACAGGGAGTTCCGGGTGAGCAAAACGACGCTTGAGAATCACCTTTTCTACCTGCGGTTTCGCTGCCAATTAGAACGGTCAGAAACTACAGGCCGAACCTCAAATCTGAACCAAGATGAATAGGGTGTATCCTTACAATGTTGCGCTTGCTTTGTCATTCAATGACCCGGAGAAAAACCAGGTTTACGAATCGTTTGTGGCAGGAGCACTAAACACCGAGCATTACTGGCGAGGCTGGGCCAGAGAGGTTGATTTTGTGACAAGTCCACTGAAGCCCGTAGAGATAAAAAGTTCAGACCGCGTCTTTCATCATGAGATCAGAAACCTAGAATATTTTATCAGTAAATTCAGCGCCGAAGAAGGTGTTGTGGCTTATTCGGGCGCTGCTGGTTCGTTTAATAAAGGGAAGTTGATTCCTTTTGCGGAACTTTTTGCATATACATCCTAGTCTGCTTATCCCTAGTCAAAACGAGTCCAAGGTCGTTCGAAGCTACAACCAAGTCTATGGCTTCGAGCCTGCTCCATTCATGAACCGCTTTTCCAGAACCGCACGGGCAGCGTTTGACAGGCCCACATGTATCGAACGGAAGGAAGAATGCGTCATGTAGCCGGTTGATGTTGTAAATACGACCCGAGTAACTTTAGATGAGTCGTTCTAGTCTCCAACTCTTTGATCGCTTCGTCGCAATTTCTATCTTCCACGCTCCCTTCGAATTCGAGATAAAAGGAATATTCCCAGTGCTTCCCTTGTATGGGTCTCGAAACTATCTTCAGAAGATTGATGCCTCTTTCCGAAAGGCATCCAAGAGCGGCGACAAGAGAACCCGGTCGATGTACAGTCTGAAATATCATAGAAGTCTTGAAATATCTGCCATGTTTTAATTTCATTTTGAATGTACCGGTTTTGGAAATCGCGATGAACCTGGTCGCGTTATTGGGGTCGTCCTCTATACCTGTCTTTATAAGCTTCATACCATAAATCCCGCTTGCAAGTTCACTTGCTATTGCGGCCGTATCGAGAAGCTTGCCCCCCGCAATCATCTTCACGGCTCCAGCGGTATCATAGGCGGGTACCCGTTGCCACCCTTTACCATACATGTCGAGAAACCTTGCGCATTGAGCAATGGCCTGTGGATGCGACATCACCTTCCTGATTTTGCCAAGGTCACTGTCCTTGTATATGATCAGACACTGCCTTACTGGTAGTATCACTTCCCCGATTATCTTATAATCAAAGACTTGGAGAAGGTCTATTGTTTCACCAATATCACCACTTCTTGAATTTTCTATCGGAACGACAGCAAACCTGGCGTTTCCTGAAAGAGAATCAAATACCTCCTGCAGATTTGGCAAGGGTAATAGCCTCACATTTTTCCCAAAGAATTCCAGGACGGCTGAATGACTGAAAGCTCCTAGCTCACCCTGAAACGCCACAATCGGCTTCTCGTTTAACCTCACCATGGCGCCCTGTTTCTATCTCAGTATTTTAAAGCTGATAAGAAGAGCAACATAGGAGTAGAATATGGGATATACAAAGAAAGTCACGTTTAATCCATTGTGGCATTGACGTATCTGGTAGAAGGCTGCGATACAGCTAGCCGCGACCAACTCCGACTGGCAGGTCAAAGACCCGTGGTTACTCCAAAAATAAGAGCAAACGAGCAGGCACAATCAATCTACCTTCGTCACCAAAGAGGTTCTTATTCCTCCTGGACACGTAGTCCTCACAGCTTGCACGGTGATTCGTATAGTGTCATAAACTAATGACGCTGCTTAGATCCGTTCAGTTTGTTTCTCAAGAATAACCGATCAGCCCTGCTTTCTATTTCAACAGGAACCCTTTATGGGCAGTAACTTTTTAAATTTCTGTGAAACGACTAGGAATGAATGCAGTCACACAAAATAGTAATTCCTGCAGTTCTTGCCTGTCTTCTCGTAGGCTCCCTTATGCCTATTGTTGCCGTCCACGCGCAGTCACAATTGGTTGTAAATGTGACAGCCAAGGTAGTCAACGACGAAGATTCTGGCCTATGTGGATACTGGGCGCTTGACCATTACAACAAGCAGATACAGATATGGCAGCTTTCTTCAAACACCTTCCTCATCAACGAATCGTATGAGGGATTTTGGCAAACCTTCGCTGGCGCAGTTAGTCCCGGTGCCGATTGTACCACGAATACTCCTGTTGAAGGGACTGATGCATCGGGAACATTCCAGGGTTACCTCTCGTTTACCGTCACAGGAACCTTTAGCCCAGGTAGTTACAAAACACATGGATTCATTGGCACCTTCGACTACGGAGGAAGCGAGTCCGACATACTCAAGGGGACATATGCCAATCAGGTAGGGATTCCGAACTATGTCGATGCTCTGGCATTTTACATACCTGGATATACTGTTGTGACTTCCGCTCCCAGCCCGTTCAACTTCGTTTACCATTATCAGGGCCAAACTTGGATTGATTCCTCTTCAGGCATTTCGGGTATCATTGTGACGTGAAGCAGGCACGACTTAAATCACCTTGTTTTTTATGGGAATCGACTGTGTAACCAATCGTATCATTTGTTCTTCGGGTATCAATTTGACATAGAAGTGGTGTTGAAACTGCATGCGCCGTTAATTCGGATCTCTTTTAAGCAAGAAATCTGTCTACTTCTCCCAACTCGAATCATGGGCATGCAATCTTAAATCCCTCACTCTTCCTGCCGGTAAGAAAAAAATTGTATCCCCAAAACATCTTCGCGAAGTCACAGACTGCTGCAACACACTTGCATGGCTCTTCTTCACAATGGAGAAATCAAATGGAAAGCACTATAGCATCGGGTCATCTTAAGCTGTCATGTTATTTTCTGAATAAAATTGAAGCCCACTCCTTCTCATGAGTTCACCGAATCTGGCTTCGGCTTCTCTCGTTATATTTCCTTCGTTTACATCTACTAATTTCTTGTTCCTGATGACGATTCTGCCCTGAACGATTACGTGTTCTACATCGTTTCCGCAGAGCGTCTGCGCCGACATGACAGCGGGGTTGAAAAGAGGTGTTGCACGCGCACTCGCTGTTTGCAAAACAACCATATCTGCCTCTTTTCCTTCTTCGATGGAGCCGATCTTAGCGTCCTGCCCGATCGCCCTTGCACCGTTTATGGTAGCCATCCGAATTGATTGCATTGCTGAAAGTGCACCAGGGTTTCTGTACCTAAGCGCTGTTGCGGCAATCGATAATTTCATTTCCTCAAACATATCCAGGTTGTTGTGACTTGCAGGTCCGTCTGTCCCCAGAGATACATTTATGCCCATATCGAGCATCTCTCTTATCCTTGCGATTCCCTGTCCCCCCTTCATTTTACAGTAGACGTTTACGTTTACGTTGACATGTCTTTTCTTCAGCACTGAAAGGTCTTCATCACTTGCAAATGTTACATGTGCCGCAAGCACTTTCTTATTCAGAAAACCAACACTTTCCAGAAGTTCAATTGGTTTCTTCCCGTACTTCCTTTTCACCTTCGAAGCTTCTTCCCTATGCTCCAAAACGTGAAGGTGGGTGCCGATACCTAACCTGCGTGCAATATCCGAAGCAAGCTTCAGTGTATCTGGAGTGCAGGTGTATGTTGAGTGCGGGCCAATCATGCATTGTACTCTTCCATTCGCCTTTCCATGCCATTTTTCCGCAAAGCTCTCGCCTTTCTTTAACAGTTCGGCGCCTCTTGCCCTGTCGCCGAAATCCAGAACAGCTTCTGCCAGAACGCCTCTGATCCCTGTTTCCTTGACAGCCTTCGCAACATTCTCCATCTGGAAGTAATGGTCTGCAAAGCATGTCGTTCCAGACTTCAGCATTTCCACACAGCCCAGACGAGCTCCAGCATAAACATCATCCGCTTTCAGATGGGACTCTATTGACCAGGCCAGCTTCAACCAGCTCATGCCGGTCAGACCCTCCAGTATTCCTTTGAACAATGTCATGGAGAGATGGGTATGGGTGTTTATCAATCCTGGAATGACTATACTTCTGCTGTTACCTATTACTTCCTCTATTCCGTCTTCATGAATCAGTTCATCAAACTTCCCCACTCTACGGATAATCTTGTCTTCCACGAGGACGGCACCATCATATATTATCCTATTTGCACCATCACATGTTATCAGGATTCCCCTGATGAGAAAGCGGGTCATCGTGTAGTAGGTCTGGTCACACAGAGATAAAAGGCCTTGGAACACATGTAGGCTTCGTTTCATTTTCAAACACATAATAATGGGTATCCCCGCCATCCAGGTAGATGCCAGACCTCCTAATGGAAGGTATCTCCAAGACTTATCCAAATGGAGTAAAAGCACTCGTCGACGTGAATTTTGAAGCCAAGAATGGGGAAATACATGGCCTTCTCGGAGAAAACGGGGCCGGGAAGACGACACTCATGAATGTACTGTACGGTACAATAACAAAGGACGCGGGAACCATTTATCTGAATGGGAAAAGAGTGGAGATAGGCAGTCCCAGCGATGCACTGAAGCTGGGCGTAGGCATGGTTCATCAGCACTTCATGCTAATACCTGCATTCACAGTGGCCGAGAATGTGGCCGCAATGGAATCGAGTGCTAAAGATGTAACAAAGAAGCTTGACCTGAACAAGGTCAAAGAGAAGATAAGGTCCATATCACAAATCTCAGGACTCGAAGTCGACCCAGATGCACTGGTTGAAAATCTGGCGGTGGGGCAGCAGCAGAGGGTCGATATAATAAAACTTCTTTACCGGGGGGCAAATCTGCTTCTCCTGGACGAGCCAACTTCGGTACTGAATCCTCTGGAGATCCACCATTTTTTCGATGTGCTGAGGCGTTTCAAGCAGGAAAACAAGACTGTCATATTCATAACCCACAAGCTGGAAGAGATTCTTGAAGTCTGTGACAGGGTCACCGTACTGAGAAAAGGTAGAGTGGTAGGCACGCTGGATACCAAAGGGGTCTCCATCAGAGAACTCGCGGTGATGATGATTGGGGCTGGTTCTGAAGCGTTGCTCGAATATTCCGCCCCTTCAAGGCAGCCTGAGGAAAGCTCCGCCGCTCTGCGTGTGGACAATGTTGTGGTCCTCGACTGGAGGGGCGTCAAGAAGGTGGACGGCGTTTCGTTCGAAATTCATTCCGGCGAAATATTCGGGATAGCGGGGGTCGAGGGAAACGGGCAGGCGGAACTGGTCAGGGCGATTGCAGGAATTGACTTGATCTCGGAAGGTAGGCTATACCTCGATGGAAAGGAGTTAAAGAATTCCAGAAAGATCGTGATAAAGAGTGGTGTAGGATACATTCCCGATGATAGGCTGAAATGGGGTCTCTGCGGGAATTTCAGTGTAGCTGAAAACATGATTCTAGGCGTGGATGTTGAATCCAGATTCAACACCAGATTCTACCTCAATTACAGACCGATCAAGAAGATGGCCAGGGAGCTGATTGCAAGGTTCAAGATAGTCACGCCAAATGAAAATGTCCCCGTGAAGAGCCTGTCTGGAGGCAACCAGCAGAAGGTAATAACTGCGAGGGAAATATCCAAGGAACCCAGAATCATCATAGCACATGAGCCCACGCATGGTCTTGACATCTCTGCCACGCGTTACATTCATAACCTGTTACTGGAGTTGAGAAACCAGGGGAAAGCCGTGCTGCTTGTATCCAGCGACACAGATGAAATACTCAAACTGAGCGACAGGATAGCGGTGATGAGTAGAGGAAAGATAGTCGGCATCAGCAGAAGGGAAGAGGTCAACATGGAAAGATTGGGGCTGATGATGGGTGGAGTCAGGGCAACTGCAGAATAAAGAAACAGAAAAGCCGAAGGGCGGAACGTCCATCGACTTTCAAAAGCTGGCAGAATCAGTCATTCTTGTGCTCATAGGTTTTGGAATATCAGCTGTGGTGATACAGGCGGCCGGATACTCGGCTGCGACCGTCATTTCAACGCTGGTGCAGAGTTCCTTTGGAACCCCCTCGGGCCTGAGCTCCACACTCTGGGAAGCCACTTCTCTCACAATGACAGGCCTTGCAGCCACCATAGCGTTCAGGGCCGGTCTATTCAACATAGGAGTCGAAGGTCAGGCCTACCTTGGTGGCTTCATGGGGTTTCTTGTTGGGTACTACTTTTCTTTCCCCCCGGTTATAGAGATACCATTGGTTATAGTCGCATCGGCTCTGGGCGGCCTCCTGTGGGCTGTGGTCCCTGCGTTTTTGAAGGCATACAGGGATGTAAACGAAGTCGTGACCACCATAATGATGAATTACATAGGCTCTTACCTGGTGTCCTATCTTCAAACCATATACAAGTCCCCCTATGGAAATGCCGCCTACACTTCCCAGGTAAACCCGTCCGCACAGTTTACGAGGCTTTTCCCGTGGGGAACGGTTGACACTGGAATAATAGTCTCCATTCTGGGTCTGGTGGTTGTCTACTTCGTGCTCTGGTACACAACGATAGGATACTCAATCAGAGTATCCGGAATCAATCCGTTCGCGGCGAGGTATGCCGGCGTGAATCCGAAAAGGATGACCCTCTTTGTCATGCTCCTGAGCGGTTCCCTGGCCGGGATAGGCGGCGGTCTCTTTACCAACGCATCGATAATAGGACATTTTGATATCACCACCATAACAGGTGTCGGCCTTAACGGAATAACCGTTTCATTGGTGGGCCAGATACATCCCATAGGCACCCTTCTCGGGGCACTTCTCGTGGGGGCGATGGTCGCGTCAACACCCTTCATAGAAATAGCCACAGGAATGCCTCCCCAGCTCGTTCAACTGATAACAGGGATAATTGTCGTAGCGGCTTCCGTACCTGGAATCATCTTAATGGTGAGGACAGCGCTGAACAGATGGGGGAGACGGAAACCGAAACAGGCTGGAAGTGATAGATGAACAAATGAGTCCAGACATCACACTGATATTCCTCAGCATACTCGTGCCTTCACTTGGGTACTCCGTTCCACTTATCCTGGCTGGAACCGCAGAAGTGATGTTGGAGAGGTCTGGCGTGATAAATATAGGGATGGAGGGGCTCATGCTGGTCAGTGCGTTTGTGGCCGCAGCAACGGCTTACACTACAGGCAGTCTCTTACTGGGCCTTCTTTCAGCCCTTGGCATAGGACTGATCTTTGCGATAATATACTCATTTCTCATCCTCTCCCTTTCCGCAGACCAGATCATAGCCGGGATCGGGCTTTACCTGCTCGGAACAGGCGCTTCGGTGCTCGGTCTCTACACCGTGTTCCATGCTGCTATCATGCCCCTGGCTCTTCCGCAGACCCTCCCGGGAATACAGGTGTACACATTCGGAAAAATCAGCTATCTTTTCTTTGTTAGCATAGCCATATCGATCGCAGCATACTTCTTCCTGTTCAAGACCAAGTCCGGACTGGTGGTGAGGGCGATCGGTGAAAATCCCGAAGCCGCCGATGCCGCAGGTGTTTCGATATCCAGGGTGAGGTTCGCAGTAATCATCATCGACATGCTTCTTGTATCACTTGCAGGTGCTTACCTGAGCATAGACCTGAATCCAAGATTTGTACAGGGTATGACAAACGGCACAGGCTTCATTGCCCTTGCCATGGCCGCCTTTGCCAACTGGAATCCTCTGCTCGCACTGCTGGGAGGAGTACTGTTCGGCTTTACCGAAGCGTTGCCGCTGTGGTTGAGTGTTGTCATGGGGATATCATACCCCTATCAGTTCACGAACATGATACCATTTATAGCTGTAATCGTTGTGCTCGCAGGTGTAATCCGAAGGGTAAGAGCCCCGGCTGCGGTGGGAAGAATATTCAAGAGGGCATGAACGGGGGCATTTGAAAAGGAGCAATAAAAAATCAAAATGTCCCGTTATTAATTGGTCTGGAGATTATATACCTGGGCCCAGTGATTGTAGTCGCTTCTCGACTGGGGGTATGGTATGGTTACGTGTCCGGATGTTATCTGGCTCGTCAGAACGCTCACATAACTGTTCAACACATTCTGGTATGTTTGGCTGTTAAGCAGGGCCGACTGTGCCGCATATATCGAATTCTCCTGAGCAGTCGTGAACTTGCCCCCTGCGACACCGAAGGCAAGCGTCTGGTTGAGTGAGTTCAGATTGGCGATTCCGACAAGGCCGTTGGCCAAGTCACCTAATTCAACCCCGCTGTGGAAATTACCAGCCTTTGCAGTTTGGATGACCGAAACAATGGTGTTGTCCACATGCTTCAGAACGCTGGTGATCATCTGGCCCGGCACAAGGAATGATTGGTCGGTGTCCACACCTACTGCCCATATCGGGTTGTTAGGATGCTGCTGGTTGTACGCCTGCACTGCATCGATCGCACCCAGGCCCGTTCCCCCTGCTGCAGCCCATATTACATCGGCACCATTGCTTATGAATGTGTTAGCCGCGGCCTGCCCCTTTGACGGGTCAGTGAACGATCCCGTAAAGTAGGCCTGGACCGTGTCGGGTCCCGTGTGGGTCATGTTTTCATACCATCTGACTCCGTACACGAAGCCTATGGCGAATCCGTACAGAACCGGCGTATCAATACCAAGTACAATCCCTATTTTGTGCGTCTTCGTATACGCCGCTGCCAGTACACCAGCCAGTGCACTACTCTCATTTGCGGCATAGTATACCGCCAGGATGTTTGGGTGAGCCACTATGGGAATCGCATCAAAAATCACGAATTTCTGGTTAGGGTATTGAGGAGCCGTGCTGTTAAGCGCCGAAAGCCATTCGAACCCAATCGTTATTATCAGGTTGTATTTTCCGCTCGCTGCTTCGCTCTGCAGTATGCTTGTCGCCTGAGAGGGGTCGGGCAACTGGACATATGTTGTATTCACTCCCAATTGTTGCTTGGCTTCCTGTGCCCCCAGTACGCCCAGGTCGTTGAAGCCCAGGTCACCGGTAACTCCAGCCAGGTCGACCACAACGTTGAACTGGTTGGTCGGCTTGGTGCCACCGGAGGATTGCTGTGAGTAGTAGTATACACCTACAGCCCCTGCAATGACCACGATTATTATGATGACTGCTACTGTAGCTGTCGATATTGCTTTCCTGAATACAGAACGCAAGGCAACTACCTCATTAACCTGTTACTCCTGATCGTTATTAAGATTTATCCGAAGCGGCTTGCACTAACCTCTATTACGTTCCGTTATTTTAGTGCAAAACGGAAAGAATCTTAACTAAGAACCCCATAATGTTTCTATAAAGAAAGATGGGTATCGCCAAATTTATGGACAAGCAACTTCGACCATCGCCCCCAATCCTAGCATTTCCTCTTCCTTAGCTCCTGGCGGCGCCCGCAAGGAGAGTTGAATCTGTGCGGTATTACTATCAGCTGAATCGATATGTAACAAGAAGCACAAATCCAATTTCTGAATTCTGAAATGATCCTCCCCGAACGTGTGGCCGGAGAAATATTCCGGACCGGAATTTAAGCCGTTACGACTTATTAACAAGCATCTTGCCTAACAGATCGAGTTAGGGTGACGAATTAAGACGAATATCGATCATGTATTCGTTCTGATGCTGGAGAACAGAAGCTTTGACCATATGCTTGGCTTCTCTCACATACAGGGCAAAACCCCAAGCGGCGAAATCACAACGGTGGATGGCCTTACCGGAACCGAACAGAACTCTTCGAATGGTGGAATGATTAAGGTATCCTACCCGGCCGATTTTGTGGCGGAGCACGATCCTGGTCATGAATTCCCTGATGTCCAGGAACAGCTGTGTGGTAGTGGCAACAAATATTCAACCCCGACGCCGCCTGTCGGTGCGGTGGACCCGAACATCAGGAACAGTGGGTTCGTCTCAAGCTACGTGCAGAAGTATCAACCACCCGACCCCACCCCTCCAATGAAGTGCTTTTCTCCAGAACAGCTGCCTGTACTTGTGTCACTCGCAAGGGAATATGCGGTTTGTGACCGCTGGTTCTCCTCCATGCCTGGTCCAACATGGCCGAACCGCTTCTTCGTTCACGCTGCCTCATCCGGTGGTCTTGACCATAGCCCGAATCTTCTCGAAGAGATGGGAGTGCCTTACAGCTTTGCAAACGGTACCATATTCGATTTACTTGATAACGCAAAGCTTGACTGGGAGGCATACATGGGGGACGAATTCCCGCAGGTGCTACACATGGATGGAATGATGGAAAAATTTGCCGAAGGCAAATTCAAATCCTACGATAACTTTGCGGCCGACCTGAAAGATACCAGCTTCTCAAAATCCTACGTGTTCATCGAGCCGGACTGGCATCCATTCACGAAATTCAAGGGCGGGAATTCTCAGCATCCGCTCGACGACGTTACAAGAGGAGAACTGTTGATAAAAAACACGTATGAAGCCATCAGGAATTCCCCCGTCTGGGAAAGGAGCCTTCTGATAATTACCTACGATGAGCATGGCGGCTTCTATGACCATGTCGCGCCACCCACGACCGTCGAGCCGGGTGACGAGGTGACTAGTCCTTTCAACAACAAGTATGGTTTCAATTTTAGGCAGCTGGGGGTGCGGGTTCCTGCAGTGGTTGTCTCTCCATACATAGCGAAAGGGACAATCGATCATAGAATCTATGACCACTCGAGCATCCCCGCCACGATTGAAGCACTGTTCAATCTGCCCAGCCTGACACAACGGGACAGGAACGCATCAAGAATCGACGATCTTCTTACACTTGAAAATCCCAGAGATGATGCACCGGAGACTCTTCCCAGTCAGGCGGATTCAAAGGAGAGATTCGATTTTCTCGGCCGGCTGGAAACTGGTCTTGAGAGGGTGTTGTCAGATCTGGGGATTAAAGATACGCAGCCGGTCGACCCTTCACTCGCTGGTTTCGTCCACATCGCGTTGTTGAGGAAGCTCTCCGTATTACCTTCTGAAGAAAGGGGCAATGAGATTTCCGAGGCAAGAAATTTGAGGACAGAAGCGGATGCAGCGCGTTATATATACAGAGCAAGAAGCAATTTGATAGGAAGATAAGGACCCTCACCGAAGTTCGTAGCTCTAAGCGCCTTTCTCAAGTTTCAAGCAATTCGTCGTGCGTTCAAATGCTGAACATCACCAACAAAACCGAATTGTGATTAACCATTATTCGGTCCGTGCAAACAAACCCCGCTTCACATTTTGCCCGATGATAACCATGCAATCCTGGTGGAAAGGGTCTGAAGCTACTTACTTTCCCTTCTGCGATTACGTTTAATAATTTCCGATTATTCATGTTTTCGGAATTGGTTGGCGCCGATCATGACTTGCATGACGAGTCTTGGACTGACTTCGACATACAATTCGTGGATTCGGCTATGACAAGTTTGGGAAAGATGCTTGGTGAGGAAGTGGCACATGCGGCAATCAAGGCGCTTTGCGGGGATCCTCCGAGAGCCCGGGCAGAAACCATGATCCCAAAACTCAACCGACTCTTCGGTGTGGGAGCGCCCGTAATCTCCAAAATAATGCTCAAGGATTTTTTCACGAGGCTCGATATTCCTTGGGAAGAAAGCAGACCATTCGACCCTGTATCCTTGCTCGATTGTTGCAGGAGGGAATTCCTGGCAAAACAGAAGGTGGGACAGATTGCCTGAAGTCGAAGATTTGATGCCGAAGCTTCTTTCGTCGGAGATCAAGGCCGAAATTCTGATACTGTACCATATGAACCCGGGTCTGATCGATACCCCGGAGGCTCTTGCCCGCCGGATTGGCAGGGGACAGGTGGAAGTTACGAAGGACCTCGAAGACCTTCTTATCCTTGGAATATTGCGCAAGAAGCCTCTTGGATCTAATGAGGTCGTATTCCTTGACCGGGACAGGGACAGAGACATTCAGAAACTTCTGAAGGCTCACATCGAATCCTTGGGTGATTGAGATGATGGATGACAGGGCGAAGACCGGGATAACGGAACTCGACAACATGCTTCGCGGCGGCTTCATGCGTGGAGACGCCGTCCTACTCGCAGGAAGTGCCGGTATGGGAAAGACCACGCTCGGTCTCGAATACATAATCAATGGAATCACAAAGTACCGGGAAAACGGCCTCTATGTTACCTTTGAGCAGCTCCCCAGCCAGATCTACAGAGACTCCGCCAACTTTGGCTGGCAGCTGAAGAAAATGGAGGAGGAGGACACACTCAGGGTGATCTGCACTTCGCCAAATCTGCTACTGGAAGCCAGCGACGGGGAGCACCTCTTCGATAGCTTCATTGACGAGGTCCATCCGAAACGTATTGTAGTGGATTCTCTCAGTCATCTGGCGATGTTTGTACCGCAGAACGAGTTACGAAAAGAGATGTACAAGTTCGTGATGTACCTGAAGACAAAACACCTCAGTTCCCTGCTTCTCTGGGAATCCCCCGGGCTTATGGGTCAGGTCCAGTCAATAACTGAAGAGGGGATAAGCTTTCTCGTCGATGCGATACTTATTCTGAAGCCTGTCGAGATCGAATCTTCCATGAGGAAGGCTCTTGGCATTCTCAAACTCAGAGGAAGCGACCATGACAAGAGACTGACCGAATACGAGATAACATCGGAGGGATTCAAGCTCCGGAAGCCTTTCGTGGAGTACGAAGGGATAATGAGCGGCAGCCCGAGAAAGATCCTCCGTGTCAGCGAGGCCGACCTCCTGAAAAGCGGTCTCATCAAGAGAAGATGAATGTCATGGGTGTCCTTGCGGCTCCGGGTTTAGCAATCGCCGTATCACCTGCAGACATAGCTCTTGGTGTGATCGCCTTCTTCTTCGTCATCATTGTAGTTATACTTGCAATTCTTGCTGCGAGGCGCTTTGCTGGTGGAATCGGGCGCGGAATGCTTGTCATAGCCTTGGGTGTTGTGGTTATGGGACTGGACTTTCTGGAAGCAATCGACGTCGAACGGATGATCAGTATAGGAGACATTTCGCATCTTTTGCCTGCCTGGTACGAAGAAGCCACAATAGTACTTGCTTTGGTTCTTTTTACGCTTGGGTTCCTTATCATTTATCGGACTGCTGTGAAGGTTGCAAGTCGTGAAATTTGACGCGTCACAGGAAGTTTATCACTGATTCAGGTTTGAGCGCGGACGGCAGCATCGAAAACCATTCAGCACGACCATTGCAACTTTCACAGGTCCAGACGTTTCCCCCCAGCCCACTGGACAAAAGGAATGGGCAAGAATATACCGAAGAACGAAATATAATTCTCACTTGTTTGTCTTATCATAAATAAATCTGGATAAAATTTCTGGAAAGGCACACTCACAGCCTGAACAACTTTTCTGCATTAGAGTGTGCGATCCGTTCCCTGTCATGTGGGCTCACAGGTAAATTCACAAGAAAATCACGAGCCTCTCTCATGGAGGAATAAGGATAGTCCGCGGAAAACATGATCCTCTCGGCACCAATCTGAAGAAGGAGATCCATGAACGGCTGGATGAAGTTGAATCCGCTGAGTGTATAATGTATATTTTCACGGAAGTAGGCTCCTATCGGCCTGTTGAGCTTGGTTAGCTTGGCCGGAAACATACGTTCTATCCTTGGCAACATGAATGGCAGGCCTTCGCCGAGATGTCCGATAACCAGCTGAAGGCGGGGGTACCTGTCAAGCGCTCCACTGAATATTATCCTAAGAACGTGTATTGCCGTTTCGATATGCCACCCCCAGCCAGCAGTCGCCATCAAACCCGTTATCTCCTGCGGGAAGTTTCCCGAGTAGCTGGCCCTTATCACAGGCTCAGGTGGGGCGGCCGGATGGAGATAGAGCGGAACACCAAGCTCCTGCGCACGCTGGAAAATAGGCCAGAAGTAACTATCGTCCAGATATCGGCCTCGGCTGTGCCCGTGGATGATTGCCCCCTTGAATCCATACTCTTTCACAGTCCTTTCCAGTTCGTCAGCTGCAGATTCGGGTGCCGATACGGGAAGAATAGCAAAACCGGCAAATCTGTTCGGAAATTGCCTTACCGCATCCGCCAGAAAATCGTTCGAAGTGCGGGCGAATTTCAAAGCCTCTATCTTATCTTCTATGCTCTCTATTCCTCTAATCAGTGACAGGACCTGCACATCGATTCCGGCAGAATCCATTTCTGCCACTCTTGAAGCACCAACATCCAAAAGCCGTTGCATCAAGGTCTCTGGATCGACCCCAAGGGAAAATTTCGCTACAGTCTCCATGGGTCCTCGAGTGTTCCGCCCGGGACCCTCCATGAGCTCCTTAGTTGCAAAGTGCTCTTCGAGTGAAATGATTTTCGTAATCCTATTAAGATCAGCCAATTCTGAAATTATTGAATTTATGGCCTCTCTTATTATGTTGCTTATCAGCCTGGACAGGTAACCTGCGACTATGGTACAACAGATCTGCTTCCAATAAAGGCTTCTTTCCAGCCTCAGATAGAACGAACACAAAAGATGCCTTTTGTTAATATATCACTTCATTCGAACGTTATTCATGCAATCTTCGCAACGAATAAACGCCGAGGTGGTCCTGAGCGACGGTTCCACGGCCCAGGTCAGGCAGGTAACCGTACAGGACGAACCAATGCTCAATGAATTCCTTTCTTCACTTTCTTCGGAAAGCATGGCCAGCAGATTCTTCAGCGGAGGTGTCGACAGGAAGGCTGCCCTGTCCGCACTCATTCCAAAGGAAGGGGATTTTGCCTTGACCGCAATGAGAGAGGGAAAAGTGATCGGCCATGCATCATACCACAGGACGTCCGAAAAGAGGGCGGAGGTTGCGGTGGTGGTGTCAGATGCTTATCAGGGAAAAGGGCTGGGAACGATTCTGCTTGGCGAACTTGTGCAGGCGGCTGTGAAGGATGGTATACTTGTTTTCGACGCATTTGTACAGCCCGAAAACTACAAAATGATCAACGTACTCAAAAAGCTTGGATACCAGATATCACTCAGGGCCGAACCCGGTTCTATCAGGGTGAGCTTCACCACCTCCTCCATCCATGAACTGGAAGCAGTGTTCGACCAGCTCGAAGCGAGGTCAGCCAGCGCTGCGGTTCGTTCATTTCTGTTCCCAAGGAGTGTTGCAGTGATAGGTGCTTCCAGGGACAGGGGGTCGATCGGCGGGGAGCTTTTCTGGAACATACTTGAATCGGGTTACAAAGGTACAGTTTACCCTGTCAACAGCTCATCCAATGTAGTCCAGTCAATACCTGCTTACAAGTCGATCTTGGATTGCCCTGGCGAAGTCGATGTGGCAATAATCTGTGTACCGGCAAAATATGTTCTCGATGTTGCAAAGGAATGCTCGCTCAAGAACGTAAAGGGACTCATCGTGATATCTGCCGGTTTTTCGGAATCTGGTCCCGAGGGTGCCAAGCTCCAGCAGGGACTTGTTTCCCTCTGCAACTCCACCGGCATGCGTCTGATCGGTCCCAACTGCATGGGAATAATCAATACCGCCCCTCAGGTAAGCCTCAATGCTCAGTTTTCACCCTTCAAGCCGATGCCCGGAAGGATGGGTTTCCTTTCACAGTCTGGGGCACTCGGAATAGCCGTCATAGAGCACGCAACCAGACTGGGCCTTGGTCTATCGACCTTCATATCAGTCGGAAACAAGGCAGACATCTCGGGCAACGACCTGATTCAATACTGGGAGGCGGACGATGATACCGACGTTATCCTGTTATACCTTGAGTCGTTTGGAAACCCAAGGAAGTTCGCACGGATCGCCAGGAGAGTCACGAAGAAAAAGCCAATAATCGCAGTCAAGGGTGGAAGGTCAGCCGCCGGCTTCAGGGCAACCCAATCTCACACGGGGGCGATGCTCGCCGCTTCGGATGTCACGGTCGATGCACTATTTCGCCAGACGGGAGTCATAAGGGTAGATGTACTGGCGGACATGTTCGACGTAGCAGCCTTCCTGAGCAGCCAGCCGCTGCCGGGTGGCAAAAGGGTGGGAATAATCACAAATGCCGGCGGAGCGGGGATTCTGGCTTCCGATGCATGTGAAAACTATGGCCTGCAGGTTCCCGAGTTCAGTCCTTCGACCCAGCAGGAGTTGAGAAGCTTCCTAAGGGCCGAGGCAGGTGTGAGAAATCCCGTCGACATGATCGCTTCTGCCACCCCGGATGACTATGCAAGGGCCATCAGGACAGTGGCAAGGGACCCACTCGTGGATTCACTCATTGTCATATTCATCCCTCCGATTACTGTTTCTGCACCGGAAGTCGCGAAGAAGATAATAGAGGAGGCGAGAAGGATGAAAGAGAGCGAGGAAACAGAGAAGATCGAAAGAAAACCCATACTGAGCGTCTTCATGGCCACCCATGGAATCTCTGAACTTCTCACCGATGGCGAAGTAAAGATTCCATCCTATCCCTTCCCGGAATCCGCGGCAAGGGCGCTTGCGAGGGCTTCACAGTATGCTGAATGGGTCCGCAGGGCCGATGGTAAGAGGGTGACCTACCCTGATGCGAAGAAGGAGGAGGCAGCTTCAATTGTATCGAGTGCCCTGTCAAAGAAGGCGAAGCTAGGCATGACCGGCATCGAAACTCCAGACGCTCTTGCTGAAGAAAAGAAATCCGGAACATGGCTAACCCCTGAGCAAACGATGCGGCTAATGTCTTGTTATGGCATACCCGTAGTAAGGAGCGTCACGGTCAACAGGGCGGAAGATGTGGAGGGTGCTGCGAAGGGGCTTGGAGGCAGGGTGGTCCTCAAGGCAGTGTCCAGTGCGATCATTCACAAAACAGAAATGGGTGCGGTAAGGCTAGACCTCACCCCTGAAGAGGCTGGAGCCTCAGCAAAGGAAATGACAGAAAACCTCAGGAAAAGGGGCATCGAACCCGAAGGTTTTCTGATCCAGCAGATGCTGAAAGGAGGGTTCGAAACACTCGTGGGTGTAACCCATGACCCATCCTTCGGCCCTGTGCTCGCATGCGGTGCCGGGGGAATACTCGTGGAACTCATGAAGGATATTTCCGTAAGGATCACCCCACTCACGGACAAGGATGCCGACGAAATGGTTACCTCTCTGAAAAGCTACCCGATTCTGACCGGATACAGAGGCGGTCCGAAGTATGATGTGGACGCCCTCAAGGACATCATTCTCAGGGTGTCTGCACTTGTGGAGGACATACCGGAAATCGCAGAAATGGACCTTAATCCCGTGATGCTTATGGAAAAAGGCGCATACGTCGTCGATGCAAGAGTCAGGGTATCAGAAACGAAGCCACCTCTCCCATTCGGAGCAAAGCGACAGGCTGCCCAGTGAAGCTTCCGCCGAGTCATCTCGGTTGATTTAAACCAAAAAGCACACTTTATTTTTTGTTCACATGTGGCTCATGCAGCTCTCTGTCTGTGCTAAGAGAAAACTTTCTTGAAAACAGCAAATAGATCAGTACACCTGAAACTGGCAAAATCAGCCCCAGAACAATCGATAGAGGGTCGAACTGAAAGAGAAGGGCCAGGCAGAAGGCCAGTCCGAGTCCGGCTGTAACAGAGAACCACCCTACGCTCAACGGCGCCTTGAATGGTCTCCTGATGTTCGGCGCGGTTCTCCTCAGATGAAGAAGCGCGATGTTCACAAGCGAAAATGTCACAAGAGAGCCGAAGCTTGTAACCTTCGCTATGGCCGAAGCGCTGCTCAGAGGCAGGAAGATCATCGAGATGAGCAAAACCATCAGAATCGCCAACACAGGACTCTTTGTCCTTTTGTTTACATATCCGAGCTGAGCTGGAAGGGCTTTCTCCCTCGCCATTCCATACACTATCCTCGATGATACGATTATCAGCACCTGGACGGTGTTCATGGTGGTCATCAGTGCGATGAAGGAGAGAAGGTAGAATCCATACCTTCCCAGGACGACACTCGCCGCAAGGGCAAGTGGGGCGTCAGAGGACGAAAGTCGTGAAGGTTCCACAAGACCCACCGCAGTGATTCCAACGAGCACGTAGAGTACGGTTGTTACAATCACCGCTATCACCAGCCCCCTCGGCACAACTTTTTCGGGCTCCTTTGCATCCTCCGCGATGTTTGATATATTGTCGAAGCCAATGTATGCGAAGAAAACCAGTATCGCGGCTGCCAGTATGCCGGAGAAGCCTCCCTGGGGTGGGGCGTACGAGATGGGTTCGTGACCCCCCAGACCCGAAACAATCACGATGGCTAGACCTGCGATCGCAATTATACTCAGAATCGTATTCAGCCTGAGCCAGTAACTGGAGCCTGCGAGTGCTATCAGACTGAGGACCAGAAGAAGGATCGCGGCAACCGGCAATACAGGTGTTCCCAGGATCGCCTGAAGGTATCCGGCAAATCCGATCGAAACCGCGGAGGCGGCAACCACTTCCGTAACCAGCATCGTCCATTCGGTTACAAAAGAAAGATGCCTGCTGCCGTAGGCCCTCCCGATGTAAACATACTCGGAAGCAGCCCTCGGATACATCGAAGTCAGTTCGGCATACGTCAGGCCGGTGAAGGCCGCGACCACCGCTCCAATCAGAAATGATATCCACACCGATGTGCCTGCCAGCCCGGCTGCATCTCCGACAAGGACGTATATGCCGGCCCCCACGATGTTTCCAATTCCATATGTAACCACCTGAAAGAGTCCCATCTGACGCGGCAGCCTTTCTTGTGAGCCACTCATTATGATGAGGTATGCGAATAACCCAGATTTAACAGTATAAATCGAAGGAATGCGGGTGGGTATAAGGGATTTACATTTTTCATTAACTCTGCACTTGCTCGAGGTGATCTTTTGCCTTTCCGCGTTCAATTGACACTGAACGTGTGTGGATGAAGGTCTTCGGTTGCAGCCCCACATGCTGAATTGCAGGTCGACCTTCCTTTTGCATCGGTCACGAGAGCAACCGCACTTCGCCCATCGAACTATTGATCGTCGTTTTGAGCACCTGTCATCCTCACTCCCAGACCAGGCCCATCAGGAACCTTGATTCTACCACCGGTGTGTTCGAGAGGGCTCGCTGGGTCATCATGTTGTATCGTCCAAAGGGCAAGGTCGTTTGCATCAATGATATTGTCAGATGAAGCGATCACATGCACATTGGCGGAGATACCTATCCAGGTTTCAAATGCGCTTATGAATATGCATGGAACGCCTGCGGACCTGCACACTTCGATTATTCCCCTCGAGGCCGATATTCCCCCACATTTTGCGAACTTTACCCCCACGATATCGGCCGCACGCTCTTCGATTATCCTCATTGCGTCTCTCGATGTGAAAACACTTTCATCTGCCATTACCTGAAAGTCGATGGAATCCCTGACTTCACGGAGACCCTGTATATCGTCACCCCGGACAGGTTGTTCGAAATACTCCAAATCGCATGCTGAAACCCTTTTTGCAAGGTCCACGGCTCTCCTGCTGCTGTACGCCCCGTTAGCATCGATCCTTAGTGTTACTGATTTGCCGACGGCATCCCTTACGGCCCTGATCCTTTCGGCTTCCCCCTCGGGGTCTCCGATCACTTTTAACTTGAAGGCGGTCAATCCATTTTCGAGCAGGCGCGTCGCTGCCTTGACCGTCTGATCCTTCGGCTTGACACCGATTCCCCCTGAAGCACGGATTTCGCTTCTTATCTTTCCACCCAATAGCTTCCAGACAGGTATTCCCAGGCTTCTTGCCCTCAGGTCGTAAATCGCCATTTCGACCGAACTCTTGGCGCTCGGATTTTTGGACAAGGTATTCATCACCCCCAGAGTGCGCTCCCCGTCGAATGGATCCATCCCCAGGATCTGTGGCTTCAACATCTCAATGACGTGTTCCACACTTTCAACGGTCTCGCCCGTAAAGAACCAGAGAGGCGTCGCATCCCCCAAGCCCTCTGTCCGGTCGTCGGTGCTCAGTTTCAGTATTACGTGCTCCGAGTACTCCTGCAGACCGTAGCTTACCTTAAATGACTCAAAAAAGGGAGTAACATGCCTGGTTGTTTGGACGCGTGTTATCTTCATGCGGTAGCAGTAAAGGTCATGCTATTAATTTCTTGTCTTCCTGCGGCCTGTTTGCATTTAATGAAGAATATTGCCTAGGATTTAGTGCAAACGCTGACAAAAAATCACAAGAAATCATAAAACTTATTTACAGTGTATTTAACGTTTCTGGGAATGGAAAATTCAAAAGGTAGATTACTTCTAATCGTTTCGTTACTAGCCATCGTAGTAGCTTCATCCGTCACCACCTCCTTTGCAAGCTCCCAACCTTCCGTCGGCGGTAACTTCGTCGTCGCGATGGTCTCTGAACCCACAAGTCTGAATCCGTTTACCGGAGCCTGGAACAACGGCTTCATCGATGCACAGATACTCGAACCTCTTCTAACGTACGCCAACAACCTCAGCATAGTCCCCGACCTAGCCACCAGCTATTCGGTGAACAACCAGCAGGGAACGTACACATTTAATCTCCGTCCGAACGTCAAGTGGTCCGACGGTCAGCCGTTCACCGCGGCCGACGTAAAGTACTCGTTCGAACAGGTGATAAGCAAGTTTGATGTTTTCGGGGCATTCTACTTTGCTAACACGACGGTCACGATAACGAACAACAACCAGACCGTGATCATCAAGCCTGGTAGATTCCTACCTGGCGTGCAGCTACTGCTCTTCGCGAGCCTGGATGCTGCGATCGTGCCCGAACACATCCTAACCGGCCAGAACTTTCTCCAGAGCTCATTCCTGCGGAACCCAATCGGTACCGGTCCATTCGTACTCAATCAGTGGGTGAAGGGAAGCTATATCGAGCTCAACAGGAATCCGAACTATTGGGGTTCTCCCCAACCCTATCTGGACAACATCACAGTCCGCTTCATTACGGACCCCACCGCACTTCAGGCTGCCGTGACGAGCGGCCAGGTTGACTACGTTTTCAGAGGCATACCGTACAGTGCATATCCTTCGCTCAACCAATCGGGTGTGGTGAAGGCAATCCCGAGCACAAGACCACCTTATGAAACGGCGATCTGGTTCAATCTCAATTCCCCATACATTTCCAACCCCGCTGTAAGGCAGGCAATTGACTATGCGATCAACAAGACAGACATAGCCTACAAAGCCACCAGCGGCGTGGCGCAGGCTGTGGACTACACGATAGACCCAACTGCTGTACCTCCGAGCCCTGGGATCACAAAGTATCCTTACAGCATATCGAAGGCCAATCAGCTGCTCGACCAAGCTGGTTATCCCGTCCAATCCAATGGAACAAGATTTACGCTTCAGCTTCTTGAGAGAACAGGAGCGCCAGATGAGGCAATAGCAGCCCAGCTGATAAAGAGTGACCTAGCCCAGGTTGGAATAAATGTGAACATACAAACGGTCGACTTCGCAACTTACCTTTCGTTGCAGGCAAGAGGGCAGTATCAGATGTCAGTCATCTCATATTGGCTTTCACCGATCTGGACCTATCAGCTGTTCGACAGCGCATGGATAGGCAAGGGACCTTTCACAAACAACTTCTTCTATAACAGCAGTGTGACGGATGGTTTGTTCAACCAGTGGCTTCAATCCACGCAACCATTTCAACAGGTGCAGATACTTCAGCAAATCGAAAACCAGCTGAGTCAGGACCTGCCCGAGATCCCTCTTTATGCAGATGTGTGGATCAACCTCGTGAACACCAATTTCGTTGGATCTTCCCTGCCCGTAGGGAAGTATGTGTTCTGGGACAGCCTCGCCAATGTCTACTCCCTCGCAGCGCAAACTCAACCGGTCCAGAGCAGTTCTAACAACACACTTCTCTACATCGGCATCGCGGTCGTCGTCATAATCCTCGCTATCGTGGCGGTTCTGGTCCTTGTACGTAGAAGAGCACCATCCAAAAGCAAGCCTCAGGACGAAGGAAAGCAGCAGTAGCCATAACTCGGCAGACCTCTCATAGCTCATCACAAAATATATTTTTAACTTGGCCATTCTCCAGCGGTGGCTGTACAAGCAATTGCTGCTGAATGTGAAAGACCTCTCCATAAATTACAGGAAAGGGAACAAGTCGGTTAGTGCCCTCCAGGAAGTCTCAATCTCTGTCTCGAAGGGGGAGGTGGTTGCGGTGGTCGGTGAGTCCGGCTCTGGCAAAAGCACGCTTGGTCTTGCTATCATGCAGCTCCTGCCGCCTCCTGCAAGCGTCAGTTCCGGAGAAATTATCCTGAGTGGCAAGAATGTGCTGTCCATGCCCAGGAGCGAAGCTCGAAAGGAGTGTGGGAGCATGGTGTCGATGGTGTTTCAGGAACCCGTTTCCTATCTAAATCCTGTAATGAAGGTGGGCGACCAGATATCAGAAACACTGATGATACACGAAAACATCTCGAAGCGAGAAGCGATCAGCAAGGCTATTCACCTGTTCAGGAGGGTAAAGATATTTGACCCGGAAAGGGTCTACAACTACTATCCGCACCAGCTGAGCGGCGGAATGGCCCAGAGAGCCTGTATCGCTATGGCAATCGCCTGCGGTCCGTCCCTGATGATCGCGGATGAACCAACCACAAGTCTCGACCTCACGATACAGGCGCAGGTTCTTCATCTTCTTAAGGAGCTCAGGGAAGAAATGCAGATGGCCATGATTTTGATTTCTCACGACCTGAGGGTGGTGAGCGGCATGGCCGACAGGGTGGTTACGCTTTATGCGGGGAGGGTCGCCGAGGAGGGCACCGTCTCCGATATCTTCCATGAACCAAAGCACCCGTACACACGTGCGCTGATGAGGGCGAGCGGGCTAGGTAATCTGGATCGCACGTATGATGTGGGTGGTTCACTGCCAGACCTGGCGAATCCGCCCTCCGGTTGCAGGTTCCAGCCCAGGTGCCCATTTGCATTCGAACCCTGCGGTCGCCAGCCACCTGAGAACAGAATGAAGGAAGATTATCGGGTTTACTGCTGGCTCTACGACAAAAAGGAAGGAAAGGGTGAAGACAGTTCATAAACACAGAAACAGGCGATGAAGCTGGTCGAGACCCAGAAGAAGGAGCTCCACTTCTCGTAGGAAAGGGCCTCAGAAAGTACTTCCCTGTCAAGACTAGACGTTTTGGACCGAGTCTCGTCTCGAAGGCCCTCGACGGTGTGGATATAACAGTCCGCAGGAACAGGAATCTGGCGATCGTCGGTGAGAGTGGATGCGGCAAGACCACACTGGGTCGCATACTGGCAGGAATCATCGAGCCATCGGAAGGGAGTATCGAAATCGAAGGTAAGGAACTGGGCAAGTTGGAAAGGCGCGAATTGGCCAAGGTGGTTCAACCCGTGTTTCAGGATCCATACTCCTCGCTGAATCCTCAGAAGAAGGTGAGGCGGATAATCTCCAAGCCTCTAGAGATTCATGGTATGCCGCACGCACCCGAGGTTCTCGCCGGACTGCTAGAGGAGGTGGGCCTTACACCTGGGCACGATTTCCTGGACAGGTACCCTCACGAGCTCAGCGGTGGGCAAAGGCAAAGGGTAGCCATTGCCCGCGCGCTTGCGCTGAGGCCAAGGATTATAGTGGCAGATGAACCTTTCACAGGTCTGGATCCAACACTTCAGGTTCAGGTGATCAATCTAATGACTTCACTTCAGACGAAGTTCAACGTTACGTATGTTTTGATATCACACGACCTTTCTGTAGTCCGGTCCCTGTGTCAGGAGGCAATCGTTGTCTACCTGGGAAAGGTGGTGGAATATGGCAGAGTGGAGGATATTATGAACAGCCCTGCTCACCCATACACATCCTCGCTTCTTGCCTCGTTTCCGGCTGGAACCCCGGAAGAAAGAAACTGGATAGACGATCCTCCGTTAACCGGGGACGTACCCTCTGCCATAGACATTCCTTCAGGCTGCAGATTTCACCCCAGGTGTCCCTATGCAGTCGAGTCATGCAGGAGTGTTGAGCCCGACCTTCTTGATTTCGGACGGGGACACCTTGCAGCATGCCCCGTGATGTGGGAAAAGAAGTCGGTGCCAGCCAACTGATCACGAGCCGGATGTCTTTGGATTGAACGCCTTGGCAAGACCATCCCCAAGGAGGTTAAATCCTATGACAGTAATGATTATGGCCACAGTTGGAAAAAGCAGGCCCCACCATGCCCCCGAATAGACCGCCTGATACGCAAACATGAGTATCCTCCCCCAGCTGCTGCTGTTGGGGTCTCCAAGACCCAGGAAGCTTATCCCGGCCTCTATTATAATGGCAAGTCCTGCCTGAAGTGTTATCGCCGGCATCAGCCTGAACCATATGTTCGGAAGAATTTCATCGAACATGAGGTCGAGCGATCCTCCCCCCATGGCCCTGGCAGCGAGTACGAACTCCCGCTCCTTCAGGCTGAGCACCTCGGCTCTTATTATCCTGGCAAGTATGGGCCAGGATACGAGGGCGATTATCAGAAGTATGGTGTTCACCTTGCTTCCGAACAGCACCACCACCATTATGATGAGCACGAACGATGGCACAGAAATGACGAGGTCAGTCAGTCTCATCAGAATTTCACCTACAGCACCACCATAGTACCCTGCGGGCAGTCCTACCGCTATCGCTATGACCAGAGCCAGCAGCACGGAGCCCAAACCAACGTATAGAGCAACGCGTGACCCGTAGATTACCTGGCTGAAAATATCTCCCCCCGTCTGGTCTGTGCCCATGATGTGTGCGGGGTTGGGGGGAGACAATGGACTGCCTGCTGTGTAAAGAAGCGGGTTATACGGGGCGATAAAATTCGCGAAAACTGCTGCAATTATGACTGGCGCAAGAAGTAGGACACCTGCCACGAATCCCCTCTGCCTTGCTGCTCTGGAAACGAAGGACATTCATCCTCCACTCCTTATTCTGGGGTCCACTAGTCCGTAGATTATATCGGCAGCAAGATTTGCCGCAGCCACAGATATTGCGGTGATTATGAATATCCCTGTAACCAACGCGAAATCTCTGTACTCCACCGCCTGTATGAGGAGTGTGCCTATCCCTGGCCATGAGAATATATTTTCTGTTAAAACAGCGCCTGTGACAATGAGCCCGAGCTGTACCCCCGCAACAGTCACAATGGGAAGCAGCGCATTCCTGAGGGCATGCACCCTGATCACCCTGCCCTCGGGCACCCCCTTGGCCCTGGCCATCGTAATGTAGTTCATACCCATGGCCTCGATCAGGCCGGCCCTGGTCAGAAGGGTGTATGTCGCCAGAAAGAAGGTTGAAAGTGCCAGTACAGGCAAGACCATATGGTATGCCACGCTTGGTATCAGGGTGACGAGGCTGGTCTGCGAACCGATTGCGAACATCCCTCCCGGCGGGAAGGCATGTATCTTTATCACGAAAATGTATATGAGGAGCAAACCGGTGACGAAAACCGGAGTGGAGTAAAGCAGCAGCGAAAATGTGGATATCAACCTGTCACGGAGCGAATACGGCTTACTTGCTGATGCTATTCCAAGGATCACACCCAAGAAGAGGGAGAGCACAAACGCTGTGCCCACTAGAAGTAGCGTGTTTGGCAACCTTTCCATTATTACTGTGATCACTGGCTGACTGTACGTGATCGAAAATCCCAGATTTCCGGTAAGCAGGTGCTCGAAGTAAATCACCAGCTGCTGGGTTATGGGAAGGTTAAGACCATACTCCTGCCTAATCACCTCGAGGTACTGGGGGGTGGCCCCTTCCCCCCCGAGAAGAACGGCTGGGTCGCCAGGAGCCAGTTTGATGAGGAAGAAGGAAAGCAGGGCCACAAGAAGGACAACCGAGAGCGAAAACAGGAGCCTTCTGGCGAGATATGTCAGGAATCCCATTTCATTTTACCAGCCGTCGACATGCAGGCGTTTCCTGAAGCTTTCCCTGCGTACCGGCTTGAACCTGCCCGTTGGGTATCCGATACAGATCGTTGCTACAGGCTCCACATATGCTGGCAGATTGAGGACAGACCGGAATTCCGTCATATTATAGTAATGGTACATGGAAATCCAGCAGCCTAGCCCCATACTCCTGGCGGAAAGTAGCAGGTTCTGCATGGCCGGGAATACCGCACCGTACGTTGCTACCTGTTCGAGCCTTTTGTTGATTTTCGCCAGCCCGCCCGTCTTATTCATGAACCCGGCTCTCTTCCAGTTCACACAGAGCACGAGCATCGCAGGAGCCTCCGCCATGCGGCGCAGGCTCTTCTGCAGGTACCTGATCCTTTGTTCATCCATCTTCACCTTCCTGTTCCGAATATATGTACTGGCGCATTCCAGGTTTATCTTTGCCAAGCTGCCCTTCTTTTCGGGGCTCTTCACCAGGACGAACTCCCAAGGTTGAGAATTGGCCGGCGAGGGGGCACTCGTTGCAGCCATCATCAATTCTTCAAGCGTACTCGTGTTGACGGCTTGATCTCTGAATCTTCTTACGCTGATAAGTGTGACCATCGCCTGGGAGAGTTCCAACTAAAATCGAGCTACCCCGCACAGAATTAATTTCTGACCAATTCTCCCCTGGATGGATAAGCCAATTTGCTGTGCGTGAGTCCTGAACTCATAAGACCTTCGGCCACCTTCACCGCAGTAGCAACCGGGTTGATGACTGGGACACCTAAAGACTTTGAGAGTTCCTTATCAAACCCCAGAAACGCTTCAGACATACAGCCTAGTATGATGGTATCCGCACCGTCCTCCCTTATGGCCTTGACAGAAGCATCCTCAATCTTTCTTTTGCTTCTTTCCACATCTACGCCCACATCAAGCACTCGCATTTCGGTTTCCCTTATTGAGATTAATTTGCTTGCCACACCCACCCTTTCAGCCACTCCCTCTATCATTGGGAATACACTTTTAGCTATGGTGACCACAGAGAAACGACGACCTACAAGAGATGCGAACAGCATGCTGGACTCCCCGGGTCCGACAACCGGTATCCGAACAGTTTCCCTGATGGCCTCGATTCCGGGGTCCCCGTAACATCCGATTATGACACCGTCAAATGACCTTTCCGCTTCCTGTATCAGCTTCGTGGTCGGCGGAACGCACATAAATTCATCGTAAACAGACTCTATGGATTCTGGCCCCTCGGTGACGGCACGAACCTCCACATTTGTTCCTTCCGAGGCGATCGAATTCAGAATTCTTTCTCTTCTTTTCAGCTCTGCTTTATCGAGTCCCACGCCGGGTACTGCATAAAGTAACTTGAAGACTCTTTCATTCATTTTCATTTCCAAACCTTTCTGAGCACTCTCAATGTGTTTCCGCCTATCACCTTGGCAATTTCGCCATCAGAATAACCATTCTTCACAAGCCACCTTACGATGTTCCTGAATTCAGAAGGATTCTCGAGTCCGTCCACAAACGGCACCTCTTCGAATTTCGCCCCTGCATGCGTTTCCTTTATGGAAAGCTCTCGTGCAAACAGATGGTGAAGACCTACATGGTCTCCGAACAGTGTGTCCGGACCAAACGTAACATGGTCTATTCCGATCAACTTCTCTATGTACTGGAAGTGCTCCATCACACTATCTAGGCTGTGATGTATGTGTTTTTTTGTAAGTGTCGTGTGCGGTGCCGCCTCTATTCCGATGACCCCCTTCTTGTCCGCAAGGGCTTCAAGGACATTATCAGGTTTCATCCTAGATGTATTCCAAAGACTCCTGGCACCGGCATGAGTAATGAATACAGGAAGACTGGACGCGGCTATAGCATCGAGTGAGGTCTTGTCACCGACATGCGCAAGGTCGACCGCCATGCCGATTTTGTTCATTCTTTCGACCACCTGGTAACCAAAATTGGTCAGACCTCCATCCGACTTCTCCCTCAGCCCCGCACCGATTGCATTGGCTTCACTGTACACCAGTCCCATGCACCTGACGCCAAGCCCGTACAGAACGTCGACCCTGTCCAGCTCATTCTCAATGGGCATAGCTCCTTCGATGTGAAGCACAAGCGCCACCTTGCCCTCCCTGTGTGCTTTGATTATATCGTCCACCTTTTCCCCTCTGATCACGAAATCCTGATGGGCGATATCGGCTAGCCTCATGCCGATTTCGTAGACAACACTTTCCCACTTCCAGGGGTATCGTGAAAATATGGTGTTCGTCCCGTCTCCCAGACCATCGAATACGGCGTCGAGTCCGGACACGCTCAGACCTTCATACCCCATGAACTCTCTTCCATACCTTATGTATTCGTGTACCTCTTCAATATCATCAGGGAATAAGGATGGATGGTCATGGATAGAAATTGCAATATTCTTGGAAAGTACATCATCAACCTTTTCCTCCTCTGTCCTGTTGAGTTTAACCACACTTGAATTTACCCTCCTGATTTCCTTGGCAAGCTTAAACTGCTTGAGGTCTCCCTCTAAGTATTCAAATGATTTGTAACCGGCATATTTTTTATTCGAACCCATGCGAAGCACACTCCCCCAGGACATTATAAATAATTCTCATTCGTGTCGTTATGCACTGACTATTTGCAGTCTCGCAAACCAAAATGACATCATATCATATTTTTGAAGACTGTGACCATCCCGTTCACCAGTCCCTTCGCACTCGATACTGAGAATGTCAACATGCAGCAATCCAGGTCAATTTGTAGCAAAATGTATACCCGGACATATCTTCAGGAATACCTGGGAAGCCGAACATGTGTAATTTGATTACTACGTTCACCAGCATGTCAAACCTAATGATCCATCTGTCAACATACTAGGTTTGCCTTACCGTCCATCGCCTGCCAGGCCTCTTCAATTACGTCATATTTCTTCCACAAGTCGTGTCCTCCTATTCTTTGTAATGATCTGATGGGCTCCAATGAGAATGCTCACGAATGAGGCTATGTAGAACATGGCCGAATATCCTCCTGTTACCGTCAGTTCGTACCCGCCAAAGAGCGGGCCCGTTGACGCTCCGATCCCGAAGCTTGTCAGGAGAAGTCCGAACACACCTGAATAATAATTCATGCCAAAGCGCTTCCTGACGATCAAGGCAAACTGTGGTATGTAACCCCCGTAGCCGACTCCGAATATGAACGAGAGAACGTAAATCAAGTAAAGGTCCCCCGTATACAGCATTGCCAATGACGACGCGCCCTGCAGAATAAAGCTCAAAGCGGATATTGTTTCTTCCGAGAGGCCGCGCACGTACGTCAGAATCCTTCCAAGCATGCTGCCGGACCCGATCAGCGCGGGTGCAATTGAGCTTGCCAGAAGGCCGAACCCCTTGGCTTCCAGCATCGGTACTATGAAAATCATTACGATGGTCCTTGCAAATGCATTGCCCAGCATATAGTAGACATAGAGAGACCAGAAATCCTTCCTGACTACGGCCTTTCCAATAGACTTTCCGAAATTGGGCTTCATTTCTCCATTTTCAGTCGTAGGCTTTTTGTCTTCATTTGACGATAGCTCTTCCTGCGGGGCAACATTACCACGTTCTGCTACTTCAGAACCCAACGCGGCCGCCGAAGCCAGTGCCAGGACCAGAATGCCCAGCACCACAAAGGTTGGTCTCCACCCCAGGAGCGTTATCATGAGCGCTTCAAACGGCGCAAAAAACAGACTCCCGAAGGCGGTGCCTGCGCTAACCACCCCCGTCACGCTCCTGATTCTGGATGGCGTGAATGTGCTGAAGACCGCATATGATGTGGGAAGCCACATCGAGCCTGAACCGCCGCCAGCGATGACCCCATAACTGAGTATCAGAAATGGGATGGAAGGGGCAAGGCTCGATACACCAAGGCCAAGCGCCATAAGCGCACCACCAAAGAAGATCGTCTTTTTTGCCCCAAGGCGTACCATCAGCGCCCCCATCAGGAGTGACGAGAGACTGTAGGTCAGCGCAAATGTGGCGAAAACCGACGAAGTCGAGAGCGCATGTTCCCCGAACTCGGCTGCCACTTTGTTGAAGAACACCCCATACGTCAGAAAAATAGCCAGGCAGGAGTTGTACGCGAAGAGGGATGCTATCCTTGCCGAGTCATTCATTTCTGGTCAGGGTCATTCTGGTCTAGAGCCCAAGGTAGAATTGTCTTACCATTTCATTGTTTCTGATCTCTGTCGGGTTGCCTTCCAGAGCAAGTCTGCCATTTTCGAGGAGGTACCCCCTGTCCGCTATTCTGAGAGCACCATCGATGTTCTGCTCCACGAGCACTATTGTCATCTTGTTCTCCTTGAGGGCCTTGAGCGCGTCGAACACCTTCGATATGACTATGGGTGCGAGTCCCAAGGATGGTTCGTCGAGCATTATCAGCTTCGGCTTGGACATAAGGGCCCTGCCGATCGCCAGCATCTGCTGTTCACCCCCACTCAGGGAGCCCGCAAGCTGATTTTGTCTATCCTTAAGAATTGGAAAAAGTGAATACACCTCATCCAGTGTTTTTTTCATTTCCCTCCTTGCCCTTTTTGCGAACGCGCCCATCTCAAGATTTTCCCTTACCGTCATCGTGGTGAACAGCCCCCTTCCTTCCGGGACCATGGAAATGCCCAGTCCGGCAATCCTGTTCGCACTCAATTCAGAAATCGAGTGGGAATCGAATTTGATCTCCCCCTTTGCCGGCCTGAGCAGCCCTGACAGGGTCCTGAGGGTGGTCGTTTTCCCCGCTCCGTTAGACCCGAGAAGTGCAACTAGCTCCGCATTCTCCACCTTCAGCGAAAGGTCGTGCAGCACCTTGGTTTCCCCGTAGTAGACATCAATCCCCTGAACCGACAAGAGAGAAGCCTGGGATTCTGGCGATGTCAACTCAGTTTACCACCCAGGTACGCCTGCTGCACCTTTTCATCATTGACTACCTCCTCCGGCCTGCCCTCGGCTATTTTGACCCCGTGGTCGAGAACCACCACCCTGTGCACACCCTTCATAAGGAGTCTCATAACATGCTCCACCCAGATTATAGACAGGTCATAAGACTGGGACATCTTTTCCATGAATCGTACGGCCCACTCACCCTCGGTGGGTGACATTCCGGCCGCAATTTCGTCGAGCAGAAGAACGTCTGGAGAGGTGGCCAGCGCCCTCGCCACTTCGAGCCTCTTCTTCCCCGATACATTGAGCATGCCAGCCTCAAGATGCATCTTGTCCTTCAATCCAACAAGGTCGCATATTTCGGCCGGGGTTCCCACCTTCGAATCCCTGCCACTGCCAAAGGATTCCGCGATGTACACGTTCTCCAGCACCGTCATGTCAAGGAAGGGCTTCGGAATCTGATAGGTCCTTGCGATTCCCAGCCTGCAGACACGATTCGGGGGTAAACCGGTTATGTTTCTTCCGCGAAAAGTTACGGTTCCGGATGTAGGCTTCAGGGTTCCTGCTATTATGTTGAAGAGTGTGGACTTCCCTGCCCCGTTTGGTCCAATCAATCCGAGTATCTCCTTCCTTCCAAGCTGCAGGGATACGCCGTCGAGCGCAACTAAGCCAGCGAAATTTTTTCTCACAAGAGAAACATCGAGTACCGTATCCCGCTGGGCGTTATCTGCAACCACACCCGTCATCCCTCCTCCCCTACCTCCTGCCTGCGGCTTTTTTTCATCCTGGATATTATTTCACCCATTATACCCTGTGGAATAAGAAGGACAACCACGATTATTATAATTCCGAACACGATCAGATGAAGGTACGGAAGCGTCAGTCCAAAATAGTGTTCGATGCTGTAGAGTATCACGGCCCCTATTATCGGACCGGCTATGGTTCCAAGCCCTCCAAGCATGGACATCGATATCGCTGTAAGCGTTATCGTGGTATCGAACGCGCTTGGAGGGTCAATGATCGTAATCGTCCAGGTGGCTGCGCCGCCTGCCAGCCCCGCAAAAAAGGCGCTTATTCCGAATGCGACTGCCTTGTAGAATGTTGCGTTTATTCCAATGGACACCGCAGTTTCTTCATTCTGCTTGATCGCCTTCAGTGCAAGCCCCAGCCTTGAGTTCATGATTACATAGAGGCAGAGGACGGTCACGGCAGCCACTGCCAGCATGTAGTAGTACTGAAGTACAGGATCATAATACTTGACGGGTATCGTGTATCCTGTCGCGGAGTTAACGAAGTTCCAGTTGTCGAATATAACGAAGAGTGCCTGGGCTAGACTCAGCATGGCTATCGCGAAGTACGCCCCTCTTAGCCTGAGTGTGGGCCAGCTTATGGCGAATGCAAAAAGGGACGAGATCACACCTCCAATGACCATCGCAGCGTAGATCGGTATATTCAGGCTCAGCAGAGTCATGGTCATCCCGTAGCCTCCAAGTCCGTAAAAGGCCACGAAGCCGAAGTTGACGTACCCTGTAAGCCCTGTGAATATGTTGAAGCTCTGGCTGAGTGCAATCCACATAAGAAGGAAAAGGAGAAATGACCTGAGGGAAGCTGATACAAAGTACGGCGCAAAGGCAAGAACAACAAGAGCGCCGACCCAGGGAACAACGTCCCTCACAAAATTCTTCTTATGTACGAGAAGGTACCCCTTCAGCATGGCAGAGTCCCTCCCCTATTCATCCTGCACATTCATCCCCTGCTCCCCATTATCCCCTGGGGCCTCAGTATGAGTACGATCACCATTATGATGAAGCCGATGGCGGGCGTCATCGCTGCATTGACATAAAGGGAAGAAAGACTCTCCACGACACCGAGTACCACACCCCCTACAAGAGCTCCAGGTGGATTCCCAAGACCTCCCAGCACGACAATGACGAATGAGATCAATGTAAAGTCAGGGCCTGAAAGGGGGGAAATCGACTGCAGGAGCATCACGATGGAGCCGACGGATGAGGCGATCGCTATACCTATCCCGAACGACTTCAGACTCACCATGTCCGGGTTTATTCCTACGAGTATGGCCGAAGTTCGGTTGTCGATGACCGCCCTGACAGCCTTTCCCCAGTACGTCCTGTAAAAGAAGAACCTCAATGCGATGGCGACCGCTATGGCGTAAGCGGCGGCGATGGATATGTTCACCGGAATGGAGAGCGACCCATACTCTATACTGCCCAGCGCCACCGGAACCGCCCTCTGGGTGGGCGAGTAAAAGAAGAGGAGCAGTCCGCCTATCAGAGTCGAGATTCCGAATGTGAGAAAGAGGGACATCAGTTCAGGAGAATTCTGTACCCTTCTGATGAGCCCCAGGTAAGTCAGGGCTCCAAGTAGGAATCCGAAGGGTATCGTGAGCAGCAGAGACAGAATCGGGTTGATGCCTGCAAGCACAAACGCCCAGTAGCTCAGATAGGAACCAATTATCACAAAATCTCCATGGGCTACGTTTACGACCTTCATCACCCCGAACACTATCGTAAGGCCCATTGCCAGAACGCCGTAAAGGAGCCCGTACATCAGTCCGAGTATGAAAAGTTCGGCCACAAGTGCCCCAGGCAATACACTCGGCATGTACCATGACAGACAAGTATATAAAAAAATGAGTTAACCGTGCGAGCTTTACTCTCTGTCCGGGGAGGTGGGGGTTACGGCAAGCATGGCGTGTGTCGACTGGCTCAGCATGTATGATTCTGATGCAACGCCTCCAACGTATAGACTTGTTGTTCCCTGTCCGCTGTAGGAGAGCGTGGACGGCTGCTGCATCTGAAGGCTTGCGGGGTAGAGCGGAGTTGCGGTGGCCACAGAGGATGGCCATATCGTCTGCTTCACCCCACTCTGCCATTGTGCGACAACCATCGTGTGACCTATCTGTTTACCGGTGGAGTCTATCTGGAAGTGTCCGTAAAACGTGTAGAAGTTCTCGGTTGCCAGCTGCTGCCTTACGACGGTGGAGTTCAGTGAACCGCTGTCTATGATGCCCTTTTCAAGCACAAGTCCTGTCGCGTACGCTTCTGCGGCTTCGTAGTTCGGTGCTATTCCGTATGCTGTCATGAACCTGTTGTAGAACTGCTGGCCACTGGTTATGTTGCCGAAGTAGGGACTGAACTGGCTGAAGTTAAGGTTTGGTTCCCACTGCGACGGCACAGTTACCCCGTTCGCAAGACTACCCAGGTCGGATAGAAAGTGTGGATCATCGGGTGCAACGAGCAGAGACACAAGATTCAGATGAATTCCGAGACTCTGCAGATTCTTCATTATGGTCTCACCATCTGTAAAGTGCGCTCCGCCTATCAGGACCTGAGCTCCAGAAGCCTGAAGCTGCGCAAGCTGGGAAGTGAAGTCGGTGGCGGTCTCCTGGTAGGTCTGGTTGAAAACGATCTTGAATCCTTTCGAGAGGGCGTACGGTTCAACAGAGCTCATGACGGAAAGGGAGAAGGGATCCTGGCCGAAGAAGAATGCCAGATTCGTGGGCTTCGGATTCATGTTCGCCAGCATGTCAATCACCGGAATCATGTACTGACTTGCAGGGCTGAGCACACCAACCACATACTTGTACCCCTTGGCCCAGATGCTGTCGGAGGCGCCGCCGTGGCTGAGAAGGAGGAGGTGATTCGCTTCTGCAATCGGAGCGGCGGCAAGCGTGAGCGGGCTAGAATATGGGGCGATCAGGAAACTCACATTCTGCGTGACGAGAGTCTGATAGTCCGTGGCAACGGTCGATGCGCTGGAGCCGTCATCATAATAGATCAGCTTCACAGGCAGACTCTTTCCAAGGCTCTTAACGGGTATTCCACCCGATGCATTTACATCCTGTGCCCACAATTTGATTCCATTTAGGCTCATCTGCCCGTCGGATGCAAATGTTCCCGACAGTGGCATGGTCATTCCTATTGTGATAACGCTTGGACCTGTTGGCGTACTCTTTGGTTTCAGTGTTGCAATGTAAATTCCTGCAACGACGACGATAATCAGAACGATGACGATCCCGACGACAGCCATGGTGCTTATAGCGCGTCTTGTTGACCTATTCATCACTTCAGGTTAGCCTTAAAAGGTATATACGCTTTAGTGTCCCCAACAAATATTTCAGGATACAACCCTGTTTTCTAACATAATATGTATATCCTTGCCAGAATAACCTAATCTTTTCAGAATTTTTTCTGTGTGTTCACCCTGCCGGGGAACTCTCATGTTCTTCGAGGCGGTGACGCCGATTGGGGGCAGGAACACATTCACTTTACCTGCTCCATCGCTCATGACGTTTACGAACCTTTCGTTTCCCTTCAGCTCCTCAGATTGGAGAAGAGATTCGAGGTCCCTCACTTCTGCGCAGGGGACCGCGTCACCAAGGGCTGCTATCACACTTCGTCGGGGAATTCTTTCCACTGCCCTCTCTATTATCGAGTCTATAGTGCTTCGTGCGGCTATTCTTTCGTGTGTCTTTGTTTTAGGTGACAACTCCTTCTGCAGTCCCAGCCTTTCTACCAGCCTTTCCCAGTGCTTATCGTTGAGAACACCGATGAACACGAACCCATCAGAGCATCTGTATACACCGTAGGGGGAGTATCCTGGATGTTCCGTACCGAGATTTGATGGCTGTTTTCCGCTGATTTGAATGTATGGCAGCCAGTAGCTGTTCCAGAAGGCGACGAAGTCGAAGAGGGGCACTTCGATGTAACTGGCGTGCTTTTTCCCGTCCAGGAGAGCCGAAAGTATTCCGATCACGCCAAATGCTGCCGCCGAGAGGTCGACGCATGGATTCCCCACCCTGGTCGGCCTGGACTCCCCTCCAGACATCGTTACGTACATCAGTCCCGCTTCTGCCTGTGCGATTGAATCAAATGCAGCCCGTTTTGCATCGGGTCCCTTCGAAGAGAATCCCTTGATGCTACAGTAGATCAGCCCTGTGTTGAGGCGACTCAATTTCATGAATCCCACACCAAGCCTGTCTGTAACGCCCGGTCCCAGGCCGTCCACAACCACATCGACGCTCTTCGCCAGCCTCTTGAATACATCCACACCCTGTCTGCTCTTAAGGTCCAGGCAAAGGCTTTCTTTTGATGAGTTGTAGTTCAACCAGCTCCACGGCGTCACTTCTCTTGTAATGTCTCCTCCGACGGGTTCCACCTTTATCACTTCTGCGCCGAGAAGGGATAGCATGAAACCCAGACTCGGAGCCGCAACGTAGGTGCCCAGTTCGACCACCTTCAAACCTTTGAGAGGCGCAAACGACTTTATCATATTCGTGTTTTCGGTAGGTTAAGCAGGGCTAAAAATCATTATCTTCATCCAACAAAAGTAATCCGATTTATTTACGTCCACCGTCATCACATAAGGGATGGTGATGTTGAATGACGAACGAAGGTATGGAGGGCGGTCCCTTCTACGAAGATTTCCGTGTTGGCATGCAGCTCAAGGGAAGAGTGGGTAGAACGGTTACGGACGCGGATAACATCTGGTTCACACTGATCACAAACAACAGCAACCAGATCCACTTCAACAGTGACTACGCGAGGAAATATTTCCCTGGAGAACCCTTTTCGGGAAGGATGGTGGTTAACGGATTTTTCACGCTGGCAACGGTGGTTGGGCTGCTCGTTGAATACACCAGCATGAACGGGTTCATGCTGGGCCTTGATGAACTCAGGTTCTTCAAGCCGGTATTCTCCGGAGACACGATATACGCCGAGTGTGAAGTCGTGGAAGCCAGGGAATCGAAAAGCCGGCCCGAGATGGGTATAATCAAGATACTTACGAGGGGATACAATCAGAACAGAGAAAAGCTTGTCGAATTCTACAGGTCATTCATGGTGAGAAAGAGAAATGAAAAGTGGTCTGGCAGAAACCAAGCAACTCAGTGAACAGCAGCGGCTGATCGTGGAAAGCGTGGAAGAGCTTTGTTCCAAGTTCGACGACAGGTACTGGAGGGAACTCGATTCTAAAGGGTCGTACCCAGAAGAGTTCCTGAAATCCATCGAAAGGCTTGGCCTCGCAGCACTTCCTGTACCGGAGGAATATGGCGGCCCCTCACTTGGCTTGAGGGAAGCGTATCTGGTGCTTGAAAACATCAACCTGAATGGTGGGAACTCGCAGCCTCTCCATGGACAGTACTACCTCCTGTTCAATCTGACAAAGTTCGCGTCGCCGACTCTGAAGGAGAAATATCTGACAAGGCTTGCAAGAGGGGAGATGAGACTTCAGTCCTTTGCGCTCACAGAACCTGACGCGGGCTCCGACACCACCAGGATAAGCACCTCAGCAAAGAAGAAGGGGGGTGAATATGAAATCAATGGTCACAAGATATTCATTTCAAGGGTGATGCAAAGCGACCTCATGCTTATCGCCGCAAGGACGACGCCTTATGAAGAGGTGAACAAGAAGACAGAAGGGATAAGCCTCTTCCTTGTGGACCTGAGGGACGCCATCTCAAAAGGACAGATCGAAGCGAAGCAGATTCGAACAATATTCAACAGCCAGACGTATGAACTATACATCAGAAGTCTCATGATTCCAGAGGAGAATATGGTTGGTGAGGAAGGCCGGGGATTCAGGTATCTGCTGGACGTGCTCAATCCAGAAAGAATCCTGATATCCGCAGAATGCATCGGTGATGCTAAATGGTTCGTGAATAAGTGTGTAAATTATGCAAACAGCAGAGTCGTGTTCCAGAGGCCGATCGGCGTCAACCAGGGGGTGCAGTTTCCGATCGCATCTGTGTATTCCGAACTCGTGGCGGCAGAAGCGCTTTCCTGGCAGGCCGCGGGCTACTATGACGAATATTCCCGGAAGGGCAGAATAGACGAGAAGCTGATGGGTGCCTATGCTAACATTTCCAAGTACCTTGCAGCCGAATGTTCCTCCAAAGCCGCAAACGTTGCCATGGATATCTTTGGTGGTTACAGCATGACTCGGGATACGGACGTGGCAAGAAAGATGATTGAAAACAGGCTTTACAGGGTAGCCCCTATTTCACAGAATCTGGTGCTAGGCTACCTAGCCCACAGCGTGCTTGGATTGCCGAAGTCTTACTAAGATTGTTCCATGCATCGAATTCAGAATTTATGTCCTGACCCGGTTTTATGTGGCTCAGTGGCCTCGAATATCCTTTGATCAGCTTCTCCGCGTGAGGAGATGCGGCGATCAATTTGTTATCAAAGAGTTTCAACGCGCCTGGGGAGGGAAGAGATGAGGAGAATGATGCCTAACTCACCTTCGCAGCTGATTGAACTGTTTGGCACTAAGCAAAAATAGGAACAGGTCGTACAGGTGTTTGATACACATGTATCGACTGCGCAGGTCGGTTCTGTTTGTGCCTGGAAACAATCAAAAGATGGTGGAAAAGGCAAGCAGACTACGGCCTGATGTAGTTCTGATCGACTGTGAAGATTCGGTTCCCGAAGGCGAAAAAGAGAAAGCGCGTGAAAGTCTGAGAAGTGCACTGACCACACATACCTGGAGCAGCAGAGAGGTGGGTGTCAGAGTCAATGCCCCGGATACACCATACTTTGATGAAGATTTGAGGGTCGCGGTGGCATCTGGCTTTGAACTCATTGCGGTACCCAAGGTCGAAGGCCCGGAAGAAGTCAGGCTCGTCGAAAGGACTCTGAATGAACTTACCAGGGGAAAACAGTTGCCATCTCCCAAATTACTAGTTATGATAGAAACGGCGAAAGGAGTGACCTTTGTGGATCAGATTCTTGCCTCGAGCAGTCTCATAACCGCAGTCGAATTCGGTGCCGAGGATTTCGCTCTTAGCATGGGGATCTTTGACATCGATCGTCCAGAAACAACCTTGCTGTATGCCAAGTCTCGGATCGCTGCTGCAGCTCACGCCTTTGGCATAGACCCCATAGACCAGGTTTTTCTTGACCTCAGGAATACAGAAGGCCTCAGGCTTTCGGCTCTCAGCGCAAAGAATTTGGGGTTCGTAGGTAAGCTGGTGATTCATCCGGACCAGATAGATGTCGTAAACAGAGCCTTTTCCCCAAGTGAACGCGAAATCAACTGGGCAAGACGGATCGTGGAGGCTTGGGAAGAGCACGGCAAAGAGGGAAGAGGCGCCTTCCGTCTCGATGATAGGATGATAGACCTTGTCCATGTCAGGATGGCTGAAAGAATACTCGATGCAGAGCGATCTGCGCGTACCTCCTGAGGTATGGCATGCAAGAACCAGATTTTCCACATGTAAAGCATCAACGACAAGCAATCACCGACATCCGCATTGCATCTCTTCTGGGCTCTATCCCTTCGCTTCTCATAACAAAGAATCTTCAAAGGACCAGCTCAAAAGCGGGTAGGCGTTCCACCTGTTTGGTGAAGTTATGGAGGGTTCTATTCGAAAGATGAAGAAACACACAGCAAAAATGGGAGCGTTTCAAATAGTGTCTTGGTTCGAGTCAACACTTTGAAGTTGATGATCCATTCGCATCATCAAAAGTACATCCTCAGAAGTGTCCTGGATTTCCGGAAACTATTCCCCTCTAGTCTTACGTCAGTTTCATCCACGTAATGCACAATGATAAAATTCTTCGTCCCAGTTCGGCCTGCAGCTCGGTCGGATTGGTGCGGGGCTGCATATTGTCAAGTAACGGATAGTCCTTGATTATAGAAGGACGTGAGATATTGTCGCCACAACGGTAACTTGGTATATGTACGTCTAGGTAAAACCAGATCAGATCAAATGGGGCGTCCAATCATATGAAGAAATGAAGCTTTCAAAGTGGTATCAATACATGAAGCTATGTCTGGACAACGATAACTTTATTGACGCTCTGTCTCGCGGATGGGTCGATGGTTCAAGATGCCGGGGGCTCCGTTGAGGCTAACGAAGGAATTGAAGAATCCGACCGCACCGCGAATAATCCGCTTGTGAGTATGCGCTCAGTGGTGAAACGGTTCGGGTCCATCCTTGCCCTCGATCACGTGGACATAGAAATAATGCTTGGCGAGGTGCTTGCACTCCTCGGCGAGAATGGAGCCGGGAAATCGACACTGATGAACATTCTTTCGGGACTCTACAGGGCGGATGAGGGCGAGATTCTTTTCGAAGGAAAACCGATCGTCGTAAGGTCGCCCCGTGATGCAATCGTCCGCGGAATCATAATGGTTCACCAGCATTTTGAACTCATTCAGAACTTCACCGTACTTGAAAACATCATAATCGGAACAGGATCGAACGAAAAAGGGAAGGAAAAATCAGTGCGAAAAGAGGTTGAGAAACTGGCGGCTGAAAATAATATTACATTGGACCTTGACGCCAGGGTAAAGGGGCTGCCGGTCGGGGTACAACAGAAGGTCGAAATACTGAAGGCCCTTTACAGGAATCCCAAAATACTGATACTGGACGAACCCACAAGCAATCTCACGCCGCAGGAGGTGGATTCTATGTTATCCACCATCAGAAAGTTGGCCGAGAAGGGATACGCCGTGATATTCATCACACATAAGGTAAGGGAAGCGCTGGCAGTGGCGAAAAGGATCACGATTCTCAGAAACGGACATGTAATGGGGAAGTTCTCATCCTCCGAGGTTACTGCAGACAGCCTTGTTGAAATGATGATGGGAGCCAAACCTTCCTCCAATCTTGAGTCCAGCAGCCACACTTCCCCACCTTCCGCCGAACCCCTGCTGACACTCTCCGACGTTAGGACGGGGTCCTCCAAGGGAAGAATTACATTGAAAGACATCAATCTGACTCTTAATCCTGGGGAAATTCTGGGCATCGCCGGTGTCTCGGGAAACGGTCAGAAGGAGCTCGTCGAGGCGATAATGATGCTCCGTAAACCGACCCATGGGTCAGTCCGCCTGCTGGGGGTCGACCCCATGCGACTCAGCACGAAGGAGATAATCGAACTTGGGGTGAGTTACATACCCGAGGACAGGCTGGACGACGGTATCCTCCCGAGCATGACACTCTATGAAAACATGGTTCTTGGATCCCATGACATCGAGCCGTTTAGCAAAAGGTGGATCATGGACAGGGATGCAATGATTGAAACCACTCGTGACGCAATTGAACGTTACAGAATATACCCTCCACAGAGCGAGGCCAGGGTAGGGGTGCTTTCAGGCGGGAACATTCAGAAGCTTTTGGTTGGCAGAGCCCTGCTGTCAAGGCCGAAGGTGATCCTGGCTCACAACCCCACAAGGGGATTGGACACAAGAACCACAGACCTGGTTCTGAGGAACCTTGTAGCCCAAAGCAGGGAGAATGGCGCCGGTGTGCTTCTGCTTTCCGAGGACCTTGATGAACTCATTTCAGTCTGTGACAGGATAGCAGTCATGTTCAGGGGTGAGGTGGTCGGCGTGCTGGATCGGCAGCAGATGGACAGGTACAGGATTGGTGCCATGATGGCAGGGGGCGCGACCGCGTAGGGTGAAGGCCCAGCAGAGTCTTGTCATTTCGAAGCTCTTACCATACATTCTGTCATTCTTGGGAGTCGTTGCGTCCGTCGGCATCCTCCTTGCTCTGATAGGGAAGAATCCGTTTGAAGGTTACAGAATACTGCTTTCCTCTTCGCTAGGAAGCCCGGGTTCCTTGAGCCTCACTCTGCTGGATTTCGTTCCACTCTTCCTAATGGCGCTTGCCTTTGTGGTTCCGCTCAGGGCAGGTAAATACAATGTAGGCAACGAGGGGCAGTTTCTGCTCGGCGCCGTTGGCGCAGTCACTGTAAGCTTCGTTTTACCTAACCTCCCATCTGTTATAGGTATCCCACTCCTTCTCGTTGCTGGAATGGCATTCGGCTCCCTTTGGGCCGTCGTTCCTGCCTTTCTCCTTTACAGATTTCGCGTCAATGAAATAGTCTCAACAATCTCCATGAATTTCATTGCTTATTACCTCGTTCTGTTCGTGACCACTGGCCCCTGGCATAATCCGCTTGTGGGGTACCCCCAAACCAACCAGATAGGGTCGAATTACATACTCCCTTCACTGGTAAGGACGCCTCAGATAGGTACCGGTCTCATCATTACGGTTCTGGCCGCAGCAATCGTATACTTTTACATCTCAAAGACGCCGGCCGGTTTTGAGCTAAGAGCGGTTGGCGCGAATCCTCGTGCTTCACTCGTTTATGGTATAAAATCCAATTTCGTCTCGGCGATGTCCATCGTGCAGGGAGCAGCAATAGCCGGTCTGGCCGGTGCGATTCAGGTGGCAGGGCTGCTTTTCAGCCTTCAGTACGGCATGCAGGGAAACTACGGGCTGCTGAGTCTCGTCCCGGCCCTCATCTCAGCTTCAAGTCTGATTGGTGTCGGCCTAATTTCATTTTTCATAGCCGTGATAGACACCGGCACCAGTGCCCTTCAGGGTGTGTTGGGCGTTCCTTACGAAATTGGGCTGCTGATCGAGTCCCTTCTGCTACTGCTTATACTGTTGGCAAAGGGTTACGGAGGTAGCAACCGATGACTAGCACTATTGCTGATTTCTTCGCATTTGCGCTTGGGGTGAGTGTGATATACATACTGGCTGCGCAAGGAATGACTCTTGCGGGACGCACCGGCGTGTTCTTGGTTTACAACGAGGGTGTTATGCAGGCAAGTGCTTCTGCTGGTTTCCTTGCAGCATACCTCAACAATGGTAATCTGCTGATCGGGTTTGCAGCCGGAGCGATAGCGGGCGGTCTTTTCGGTGTTCTGATGAGCTTCCTGAGCGTCAGCCTGAAACAGAACCAATTCGTGGTGGGTCTTTCTTTGCTCATTCTAGCGGAGGGTGCAGGGAACTTCATGTACAAGGCAGCTATAGGTGAAACCTTCAGTCCACCCTCGGTGCCCACACTGCACGGCTTTCAGATTCCGTATGTATCCTCGATTCCATACATCGGTCCAATACTGTTTCAACAGAATCCTGTCTTTTATGCGTCAATATTCGCTTCGATCCTGATCTGGTACGTTCTTTACAGAACGCCATACGGATTGAACGTGAGGGCCATCGGAGAAAACCCAAGAGTGGCCGACACCCAGGGCCTGAACGTACACCTGACAAGATATGTGTACACCTTTCTGGGTTCTGCACTTATCGGTATTGCCGGTGCATACATCCCCTTCTTCCTGACTGGCTCTTATACAGAATCATTGGTGAGTGGAAGAGGGTGGATTTCTATAGCCGTGACGCTCCTTGGAGGCTGGAAGCCACTGAACGTTGTAGCTTCCGGTTTGGTCTTTGCCGGCTTCGAAGTGTTTTCGGTCTACGGTCAACTTCTCGGTCTCCCCGTCAGCTCCGACTTCCTCCTGATGGTTCCTTTCATAGCTACCTTGTTGATACTGATTCAGGTCTACCGTAACGCAGAACTCCCGCAGGGTCTAGGCAGAAATTATGACAGGGAATCAAAGATAGACTGAAGTGTCTGGAAGGGGGTTGGTCATTCCGACATCATTTTCATGACTGGGTAATACGAGATGATAAAATAAATTGGATACTTTTGAAACCTGAAGAAAAGGTAGCTTCTAAGGCCCGGGTCCGGGAGCGGTCGAATTGAATGCTACAGTTATCTGGCCGTTGACGACCTCGTTTATTATGTTCTGTATTCTACTTTGAACGGTCGAGTTCACGTTCGAAATAGGTGTTTGCATGTAGACCCCACCGGAAGGCGAAAATGGAATCTTGTAGTATCCCGAAGTCACACCTGATTTGATTTCAGTGAAGACATGCATAAGCGGCGGAGTGAAATTGTATAGATAAGAGGTGAGGTAGTTGTTGGGTACAGAGCTGTATTGGTTCGTGTAGACGGATTCATAAAGAGTAGGGGTACCCTGAATTGCAGGATAAATGCCCGAATCGGCCAGGTTCAACGCGGATATTATCACATCAGCGCCGAGACCAAGCATGGACTGAACAGCAGTTCTTGCCTTGACAGGGTCGTTGAAGTCTCCTGTAAACGTGCGATAAATCTTGATTGAGGGATTGACTGACCTTGCTCCGGCTATCACGGCGTTGGCCTCTGCATTTGCAAATGGCAGCTGCTGACCTACAATGTAACCTATTGTTCCGCTCCTGCTCGTCATCGCAGCCAGGGCACCTTCAACGTAAAAGCCCGGCGCGAAGTTCCTGTCGATGACCCATACATTCTTCGGTACCGTAATCGGAGCCGGATTATCGGCCTCAGCTATGAATATCACATTCGGATATTCAACTGCGAGAGCCGTGCTGCTGTTGGAGCCCACACCTATCGCTGTTGCGAACTGTCCACCGTGCGCCCAGATTATGTTGAATCCCTCGTTGATGTACTGTTGAACATCTGTGAGGAAGGTGGCAGTCGGGCTCGGTACGTTTTCGGTGTAGGCAGTCGGCACACCACTCGCATTCAGCGCCTGCAGCGCCTCATACCCCAACTGGTTGTAATTGCCGTCGTTGACGGGACCGGAAAATATAGCTGCAACTTTGTACTGAGATTGCACATGACCTGAACCGTTTTGGGTGGAGTAATAGTAGTATCCGACTCCTGCTACCAGTGCGACGAGTAATACGACGATGATGACTGTGGTTAGCATACTTACAGCTAAGCGATTTCCTTTCATCGAATAACCAAACCTGTTCACAGGTAATAAGTATTTCCGGTGCCGTGATCGGATTACCTAGTACCCCCCCCTCGGACATATCCGGTTCTACAGATGACATGGATGGGAATCATTCGATATCATAACATCAATCAACATGGAAAGAGGGAACAAGCCGAAACCAGCATCGAGCCCTTTCTCCTACGTGTTCCTCATCTCTTCACCCCTCACATCGGGCATGGATCAACGCCAAGCCGCTCGGTCTGAGGTGCAACCAAAACGGCAGTCCCAATTCCAAATCAAGAACTCCGGCAAAAAATAAGTACCATGCTACATGCTTCTTACGCTATGAGCGTCGACCTGAAACCTCTGATAAATTCGAAGAACAGCGCCCTTATCGTCTGGGATGTGCAGGAGGCTCTTGTTTCCTTGATATTCAACAGAGAAGAGTTCGTCTCCAAACTGGTAGAGATCGTGAGCGGCGCCAGGGCTCGCGGGATTCCAATAATATACAGCAAGATAACACTACTACCCGAAAGGTACCAGAACAAAACCATGCTTGCGCTCAGGAGGGGTACCTTTTCGCCGGGCGAAATAATCAAGGAAGTAGCCCCCCAGCCTGATGATGTAGTTATACCAAAAAACACCGCAAGCTTCTTTGTTGGAACCAACTTCGAGCTCATTACCAAAAATGCAGGAATAAACTGTCTTATATTCACCGGAATTTCTACGAACATCGGGGTTGAAACCTCGGCCAGGCATGCTCAGTGTCTTGGCTATCTGCCCGTGATAGCGAGGGAGGCTGTTTCATCACGTGATAAGGTCGCACATGAGAGGTCGCTGGAAAATATGAAGCTCATGTTTCCCGTTCTTGACAACAAGGAGATACTCGAATACCTACAGTAGTGGCTGGTCCAGAAAAGAAATTGCTGCTTAGAATTAGTGATCTTCGGCGTCTCACTCCGGCTTCCGACCCAGTGCTACCACCGTAATCGCTAGCAGAATAAGGTAAGCCGCGCCAACGAAGTATATTGTCTCATAAAAAGGTATGAATGGGAAGTTGCTATTCACATAGTAACCATCCGACCTTCCGAGGGAAAAGTGAGAGCTTCCCTCCCTCGAATACGGCAGCTGATTAAGCGGGACCTGGAGATTCATCGGAAAGAGGTACGAGAGAGAAGTTACATTACTGAATTTGGAAAGCGAAAATATTGGGGAAGATGGCATGGGGAAATTCGTGAAGGCTATTGGCGGTCTGATAACACTGCCCCAGCTGTAAGTTGAATTGAAATTGAACATGTCCAAAGGCAGAGTCGACTCCCACACGATTTTGTTCAACGGTGGCAGCCCCCAGTTATAATCAATAAAGGCAAGGATCGATGTGTGGGTCATGACCGTGTTCGATACATAGTTCTCCTTGGCATAGGGGGAAACAACGATCAGTGGCACCCTGACGCCGAGCTGCACCCCCGAAATTGATGGTGGTGGCACCTGATCATAAAAACCACCGCCTTCATCATACGTGATGAATATCGCGGTTGAGTTCCATTCTGGGCTTCTTTCGATTGCGTTGACGACGTACATTAGCCACAGTTCTCCCTTCAGAACGTTCGAAGGCGGCCCCTGGCTGTAATCCACCGCACCGCCGTCCACAGGCATCATCCATGCCACGGAAGGTAGACTATCGTTGGATAATTCCTGGAAGAAATCATTCCAGCTCCTGATGCTGCTCGAATACTGGCCAATCCCGGCAAAGTAGTCCAGCGTTCCTGCTCCGGCAGATGGATTTTCAACATAGTATCCCCAGCTCACACCGTAATGGTTCAGCTCAGAAAATATCGACTGTCCCACCGGGATGTAGGGTGGAGGGCCGTAATCATTGATCACAGGAGAATACCCGGCAAGACTGTACAGCCTGTTAGGAGACGTCTCGGTGAGCTGGCTCGCAAAGTACATGTCCCCCAGTGAATACTGCTCCGCGAGGGCCCATTCCTCTCCGTACTGTGAAGCTGTGTAGTATAGGAGGGACTGAGGCCCGGAACCCTGCAGAAAGCCATTCATCATCCCACCGTTCCAGTCTTCATGGTATGCAACGTACCCTTCAACCGGATCGGCCGTACTGAAGGTTCCATTCGGAACCGGGTGCATCTGGGGGATACCTGCTACATCCAAAAGATTCTGTGGAGTCTGCAACCCGAGCGGGTTTGTCGGTCCCGGGTACACTCCGAATATATTGTCAAAGCTGTGATTCTCCATCATTATCTCCACCACGTGCCTGATGGGGGTCACTGAACTCGACCCCAGAGCGACAGGTGCCTCAAGCGCCGAGAGGAGCACAATAAAGAGCATCCCTGCGACAGCCGCCTTCCTTGCCGCAAGCATTTTGCCACTCCTGTATCTCATCTTCTGAAAGTATACTATGGCAAGAATCACCAAGAACCCGACAGCCAAATTCACAAGGGTTATCGCGCCCAGGCCGCTGTACCCACTTTCGATATAAGCTGTGGCCGAAACCATAAGAAAGACGATCGACCCTGCCGTAAGAAAGATTCCATAGCTCGGCTTCACCTTGTGGAATCCGACAGAGGCAACAGGCGTGAGGGGAGAACACACAAGGGTTGCAGACAGCAGCAGCGCGATGCTGCCGGCTTCCGGCCTGGTGGAAACATACGTGGCATCAGCGAAAAGAAGTACCGCGCCGACAACCGATGATGTCGCGATGGGATGCGACATCTTCGCTGCAATGGAAACCGACAGAAAACCAAAGATGACAGCACCTGTGATGATGCCGGCTATCACATAGGGAATCTGGGTGGTGGAACCGACGAGGTCGATCACGCCTGAAATGTAGAAGCCAACCACCGTGCCCACACCGGACAGAACAAATACGGCGAACTTGTTTCCGAGCGCCATGCCAGTTCTAGTGTAAGTGTCACTCATTACTCTTTCTTTGCCCGCGTGCAAATGCATCAGACCGTTAATGTTTAACAATATGCAAAAGAAATCCCTTGTGATGCAAGCATTTGTCACAGGAGGAGCGGGTTTCATCGGCAGCCATCTTGTCGACAGGTTAATCGCCGACGGTTACAAGGTTACGGCATTTGACAATCTCTCAGAGGGGAAGATGGCCAACATTTCGCACCTGGCGGGCAACCCGAACTTCAGATTCGTTCAGGGGGATGTCAAAAATCTGGACCAGCTTGTCGAACTTCTCAAGGGACAGGACGTTGTCTTCCACCTAGCAGCCCAGGCTAACATCAGAAAGAGCATCATGGATCACTTCGGCGACCTAGAAAACAACCTTGTGGGTCATCTGAACCTACTTGAAGCGATGATCAAAAATGAAGTAAGGGACCTTGTATTTGCTTCTACATCCGCCCTTTATGGAGATGCTACAATTAAACCAACGCCGGAGACTTATGCACCCCTTCAGACATCTCTATACGGTGCCTCAAAACTTGCGGCAGAAGCTTACACTGAAGCATACACACAGTTCAGCGATATCAGCTTCTGGGCCTACAGATTCTCAAATGTAGTGGGCGAGAGATGCAGGAGAGGCGTCATATGGGATTTTATCCACAAGCTGTGGAGGAATCCGAATGAGCTGGAGATTCTGGGCAACGGGAAGCAGTCGAAGGAGTACATTTACGTCGCTGACTGCGTGGATGGAATAATGACTGGCTACTCAAAAAGCAAGCAGAGGGTGAACATATTCAACTTGGCGGTGGAGGAAAACAGAACTGTGGACGAAGTCGCCGATATAGTGATAAAAGAAATGAAGCTACAGGAGGTAAAAAGAAAGTATACCGGCGGCGAACGCGGATGGATTGGAGACAACCCCGTTGTACACCTTGATATTTCAAGGCTCAAATCCTTCGGATGGAAGCCAAAGTACACAGCGGATGAGGCGATCACCAGAACCGCGAGGTGGACTCTCGAGTCTGTCACCTGAAGCCCATAGGGAAATACTCTCCAACCATCGTCAGTCATCAATCGAAATCTTCTCGACCCTAGTAATGGCTCCTTTTCATCCATCGTGATCTCGTGGCTTGAGAGCCACCAAACGTATCAGAATATCGACTATATTCATGGGCATTTGTTTTGACCATGATTCAACTCGCTTCTGCAATTTCGAATGATACTTGTCTTACCGAAACAGAGGCTCATCTTCGGTTTTCCCTTTTCGATTGCATTCTTTTTCGGCAGGCAACTCCAATTCTGTCGGGTCGAGCGTCACATCCGCAGTTCTCACTTCCAGATGAATCGACTCAGATCGATCGGCCAGACACGCTGTGGAAAATTCCTTGTTAGGCGTTTCAGTTTAAAATACATCACGCTTTTCATGAAAACGGTTGGGAAACCTTCATTCATCATCCTTCATCCTAACTTTAGGGGTCATACAAAACAAGATAAGCTAGCCAAACGTCCTCATACGACAAAAAAGCTTACTGGAAATTATCTATTACAGATCATCCATAGTTGTCCGTGAAGCTTGAACCATCCGTAGAAAGGCTTGTTGGTTGCGCAAGTATCGGTCCGGAGCTGCTTGCTACCATCGTAATCGCCACGTCTTTGAAGCTGCTTATGGATCCGTCTGTTCCACCCACGGTGGCCGATGCCGAGGTGAAGGTCGCTGACCCGAAATTGGCCAGTGTGGTAAGTGTGCAATGAGCGCCAATACATAATGCGGGTCTTTCGACAATCCATTCTGCGGAATTCCTCGCGGCGTTGGTGACCGTACCGGTAGCCGAGTAACTTTCAGAACCATCAGTTATTGTGGTTGTGAACACGCCACCACTGTAAGACACAGATGCTGTTATCGAGTCCCCTCCCTTTACCGTGAATCCACTTATGGTCACAGACGGATTGGGATAGAACTCATACCAGGCGAAGTAGCTCGCGGCACCATTGCTGCATTCACCCATTATTCCTGTCTGTTCTACGGTGCTGCTGCTGTATCCATCAATACCAACCCATATGGCAACGTACTGAGTTCCACTGCTTGAGCATGTAAGAGAAGGAACCGTCCAGGACCCAGATACATAGGTTACAGAACCTGTTGAACCAGTATCAGCATATCCGGACCAGTTAGTGCTGCATACAGACGAATCTGCTCCAGATATCACAGGACAGGAAAAGCCCCCACCGCCTCCCTTATGCCCTCCCCCGGATCCGTGGGAACCATCAATCGAGAGTCGGGCCGCAGAGGCGGTGTGCACCGGTGCGAAAGCGAACCCAGAAACCGCTGCGATGATGAACATGGACCCAAGTAGAATAGCGAAACTGATTCTGTTCACTGGTGTATGCATATGAACTCCGATGCACGCTTGTGATGCCGACTAATAAACGTAACTGGCTCAACGGAATTTGATCAGGAATCTGCATGAATCGTCTCCTTTCGCTCTGCACTTGATTTCGCTCACCGTGCAGGCGCGCCCAACCAGAGTCTCTGAAAAACCCGAGAGTAGTCCGGCCATCTCAAAACAGACCTGTCTATCTGATGTGGACGCCTCACAGAATGAACAGTTGTCGAAATCCACTGATACTTCATTCAACGCTTCCTTGATCTCGAGACCAACCTTTCCCCAGTTGTTCGCCTCAGTAATTCTGAACAGAAGGCTTCGCAGCTCTGTCAGGCTGCCCTCCGCATACTGCGCACGTCTGGGGTAAAGTTCCTTGATCATCGCCTGACCATACATCCGCCAGAACTGATACATGATCACATCCGAGGCCGCCGTTCCCAGCATCTGCCTGAACCCATGTCTCGCGATGGACCATACCCTTCTTCCGGGGAGCAGCTGGCCACGGACCACAGCTGGCACTTCAATTTCCGTGCTACCGGGTGGCGGATCCTCTGCGTTGCTCGGTTCACTCAATCAGGCCACACCATTATTCTGAACGTTTGCATGATGATTATTAAGTCTACTGACCTAAACGCAAAGAACAGATTCATGCTGAGCGGCCGTTTACTGTTCGATGGTAAAACCGTCGAATCGAAATACATTCAGACAACGCTTAATAAATACGTGATTGAAGCATGATAATGTTGGCAAAACAACAGCTGATAGAGAGGCGCAGGGCAGAAGGACCTGAGGCGAAGATAGTAAGGGCGATCCAAGAAGCCGGGCCACGGAACGTTCGTCTTCTTTCAAGAATGACGGGTATACCGGTCGAAACCGTAAGGTACAAGATCAAGCAGCAGCTTGGAAGATTCGGTTTTCGTATACATGCAGAACCCAACCTTTGGAAGCTGGGACTCATTCCTCATTGGGCGAAGCTGAGCTTTGAAAATGGATGTTCGGATGAGCTTTCGGTTTCGATTCTACGCAGGCTCAACGAAATCGGCTACCTCACCTACTTCGGGAGGGTCGTGCCGAATGGCTACTACCTGGCCCAGTTCACCCTGCCGGTCAACGCTGATTATAACGAGGTTCTGTCACAGCTAAAAAGCGCACATCTGCTCAGGGACTACTCGATCAGCGAGGTGGTGGCCAGCAGGTATCTATCCATGAATCCGTCTTACTACGACTTTTTAAAGGGGGGCTGGGCGGTCGAATGGGAAAGGCTTTCAAACGAGACCCAGACATCCGAGAAGATGCTTGGAAGGGTCGACCCGGTTCGCCTCGACATTCAAGACCTCCTTATCGTTAAGGAACTTCAAAAGGATGCGATGCAGAGGGTGGCCGAAATCGGGTCAAAACTGAAACTACCTTCACCGATGCTTAGATGGCACATGCAGAAGCATGTTTCAGACCTGGGTTTGATATCGAACTATTCGGTGAGGTGGATGGGGGACATTGACAGTACACGTCAGCATTCAATACTTCTCACCTGGTTGACTGTCAAGGGGCTCGGGAACAAGGATGCCCTCAAAGTCAGCGAAACCATATCTCGGATACCGTTCACCTGGTCCGAATACATCCTTCGGAACGGCGACTACTCGGCTGTGCTGTGTATACCTGTCGAAGAAGCGACATCGACATTCAGCTGGATGAGAAGACAGCTCGGTTCCCTCGACCTTCAGGTCGGATTTTTCGAAAGGAACGGAGGAACAGAGAACTACACGACCCCCTACCAGATGTACACGAAGGATAACGGCTGGGTTTTCGAACCTCGCACGATTGAAGAAAAAATGTTTGATTGATTGAGCCGTGAGCCGAGGCTCCTACCTTTATGTTGGGACTCCGCCGCCAATAGGGTCTCCCATGGGGAGTACGGAAACGCCGGCGACGATGAATGCTACATGTATGGCCAGGAGTATCCCTACTGCAGCGAGTCTAAACTTCATGTTTGGATTCATGAACGTCAACCTGACCCCGCAGACCTTCCCGTTAAACTTTGCGTTTGACCAATCAAAACTCATTTATTATGTGTATTCGCACATTGCTCGAGTCAGATTAATCTGCCGGACTACGAGATAAGATCGTATCTCATCGGGTTACGATCCGTTGACCACTCATGCATTCAAGCAGATGAGAGCCTGTATCTCACGAGTTTTGTCGCAAAAATTCTTTGAAAATACCCAAACTTCGCGTTTACAACCAGTCAGTGGTCGACCAGACTTATGGTGGTCCACCCGGAGATCTACTTGTCTAAAGCTCCTCGGAAGGTGCGCATCCTTTGTGCACCCATCTCTCCTTGTATCTTACGATTTCCTGACCGATGTTGATCTCGCTCTTGCATTCCGAGCACACGGTCTTGAACTTGGCTTTCATATCAGATCAATACTTGGGGTCATTAATAAACAGCGTACTCAAATCTTCGTGGTGGTCTTCTTTGCTACAGTGAATAGACAATCACCTTCGAAGCATTTGAGCGAGCCCGAGTCAAGATCATTGTTAAACGGGCCAATTGATTTCACTGTCTTTCATCTTGAAGTAATGATGAATTCGCAGTAATCATCACCTATGGCAATGCACCGTATTTCTTCACACTTCACTCGCCCACCCACCACAACTTCTATCATCCCTGCAATCACACCTCTCAGAAACTCGCTATGGTGCTTCTTGGACTGATGCCCGCTACATTCCATGCTGTTTTTGAGTATCAAATCCACTTTTAGCTGGTCCAGCTCATAGTGTGCTATCTCAACCTGACCCACTCCTGCGGCCGAAAACACACCAAATATCTGTGGAAGGTGGTTCTTCACGAACCTGTCACCCATCTTCCCCACAAAGAACCTTGCGAGACCATCCCCAACGGACAGTCCCTCCTGATACACCATAACATTTCCCGCCATTCCGAATGAGTCCCTCAGCCTGTCAAGCATTTTGGAGAAACGTTCCTGTCCCAAGAGAACCGCTCTTTCTCCCGTATTCCATATCAGAGGGAACGAAAGCATGTCCATAATCAAACCATCGACGTCCGAAAGAACGTCCACTTCGACCACGCCCTGTACTTCCAACAGTGCTGACTTCAATCGTGATTCTTCCACTCCGTTGTTTTCAATGAAGGAACACCAGATTCCTGTCTCCTGTCCCTCGTTTGCAGCCGTGTAGCCCGAGAGGATGTTGACACCCAGGGATGATAGTCGCGTCAAAACAGAAGCAAGTACCCCCTTTGTATTTCTCATTTTCACTGCTATTTCAAAGAAAGATTTCTGGGGGTTGTACTGGTGGATTATAACGTACTTCTCTATCACGTGTTAAACAAACCCGATTTATGATTTTTAAATGGTTCCACGTTGAGTGCAGGTCACCTGAGAATTTACTGAAACATGTATTCCAAGCCCAGTTAATATATCTGCAACACCTGGGATTCGACCATCGAACATGACGCACCATCCCATCACCCTAACATTTGACAAAGGTACGGTGCTCATTCGCGGGGAGGTACGAGTGCCCGGCGCCGCGTGGGATGAAAGGGTGAAAGCATACAGGGCACAAGCGATGACCTACCCCGACATTTTGAACTACCTCAATAGAAGCAGCCTTTACTCCAGGGATGAAGTTCAGGATCTCGTTCCATGTCCTCCGCTCATATCCAGGACAAGGCTTAGAGGTTATCAGCGTGAGGCGGTTGAAGCCTGGAGTAGGGCTGGAAGGAAGGGAGTGGTGGTCCTTCCTACCGGAGCAGGCAAGACAATTGTTGGCATGAAAGCGATAGAATCTGTAAACGGCCCCACCCTCATCGTGGTTCCCACCCTGGACCTTATGGACCAGTGGAAGCATCGTCTTGAGGACGAATTCCGCGTGGATGTCGGTACGATCGGTGGAGGCGAAAGTATTGTCAAGGCACTGACTGTTTCCACCTATGATTCCGCCTACCTTAAGGCCTCAGAGCTGGGAAACAGATTCAGCCTTTTGATTTTTGACGAAGTTCATCATCTGGCAGCCCAAGGCTACAGGCAGATTGCTGAAATGTTCACGGCCACTTGTCGACTGGGTCTGACCGCAACGTTCGAGAGGGAAGACATGCAGCATGAGGAGCTGCCAAGGCTGGTCGGGGGCGTGGTGTTCAGGCTCGGACCGGAGGACCTTGCGGGCAACTATCTCTCAAACTACAGCCTGGAAAGGATCAATGTTCAGCTCAGCGAGGAGGAAAAGATGGAGTACGAGTCGAACTACTCCATCTTCAGAAATTACGTAACGAGCAGGCGGGTGAGACTCGTAACGCCGCTCGACTTCCAGAGATTCATAATGAGGAGCGCCTTTGACCGTGAGGCAAGAAGAGCTCTTTTGGCGAGAAACAGGGCAATAAGCACCGCATTCAACTCTCAATCGAAGATCGAAGCCCTTGGCGAAATCATAAGGTCCCACCCCGACGAGAGAATAATCATATTTACGCAGCACAACGAGTTGGTTTACAGGATATCCAGAAGGTTCCTCATCCCATTCATCACCCACACATCCAACCCAGAAGAAAGGAAGGAGATACTTTCTCGGTTCAGAGACGGCAGGTTCAGGGCTGTGGTCACATCAAAGGTCCTTGACGAAGGGATAGATGTGCCAGAGGCATCACTCGGGGTGATCGTCAGCGGGACAGGCAGTTCAAGAGAGTTCATTCAGAGACTCGGGAGGCTCTTAAGAAAAAGGGAGGGAAAGGGCGTAGCAAAGCTCATAGAGATTATTTCCCAAAATACTTCCGAGGGCAGGACAAGCTATCGAAGAAAGAAGGCTGCGCAGGAGGACAGAAAGCCAAGTAATGCTCGATCGTACACGCGAGATACGCCCGAAGTTTCCGATACGGGGCTATCGGGCACTGGGTGAAAAGGGGTTCTTACGCGATGCTACCATCGAATCTGTTGAGGGTAAGAAGCAGGCAGGGGATCGTAAGACCTGTCTTCGCAGATCTGGCCTCGGACCTGGATGTCGCCAGAGAACTCATTGAAATTTACACCACTTCAACAGGCATGAGGTACGGCGAAATCTCGGAAAAGATAGACCGGCTTGAGGAGCGGTTCGATTACAAACTCGTGAGGGGGCTTTCGACCCTCCTTGTGAGAAGATGCGATTTCCAGACCATATCAGAAGTGGATCCGCCGAAAGCCCGCATGATTACTTTTGAGATTGCCAGCAGGTCTCTGCCAGTAAGCAGTCAGGAGAGGGAAAGGGTGTTGCGAGAGGCTTCAGGAGAACTCCGGGTTGAACAAGAAAAGCTAGAAAAATCTTTGTTTGCGGACCTTGAATCTGAGCGCATTCTCGCCTCGTCAGATCCAATCTCGCCTGAAGTACTTTTGAAGTACTACAACCTGTCCATTCTACAGACGCTGCTCTTCAAGGCTCTGAAATTCGAATTTACAGCCTCAGGAAACTGGAAGAACATATTTCGAGAGATCAAGAAACAGGGGCTCATGTATTCTGTCGATATACACGTCGGAGGCGATGGCCAGTCTTACCTCGTAACAGTGGACGGGCCACTCTCGCTCCTCCGAATGACGGACAGGTACGGAACTTCCATGGCGAAGCTTGTCCCTCATGTAATATCTGCACCACCTTGGAGCCTTGAAGCCGATATACTCGCGAGAAGCAAAGGGCGGATATACACATTTCAGCTCACAAGTGAGGAAGCATCAGATTCCCTGAGCGATGTTACTGGTGTTGAGCAGGCTTCGGACGTGTATGATAGCTCGCTCGAGGAAAGATTAGCGAGGAACTTCGAATCGATGAACACCGGCTGGATGCTCAGGAGGGAGCCCGAACCTCTGAAAGCAGGCACCCATGTAATGATACCTGATTTTTCATTCGAAAAGGCAGGTTACAGGGTTTACCTGGAGATAATAGGATTCTGGACAGAAGAGTACCTGAACAGGAAGGTAGCAAAACTGAAGCAGCTTTCAAACAATTATGACATCATCATCGCTGCGGATGAATCCCTTGCCTGCTCAAAATTATCGAAGGCACGTGGTGATGTGATATACTTCAGGAAGGTCGTTCCCATCGGTCCAATCCTGGCTCACCTGAAGAAGTATGACGAACGTATACTGAAGGCCGAAGCGAATTCATTAAGGATAGTTGTAGACGATTCAATGCCGGTCATCAAACTCATCGATGTGGCCAAAAATAGCAGGGTTTCGGTGGAAACGGTAAGAAGGGCGCTGGCTTCCAGAAATCTTCAGGGTTTCGATCTCGTCGGTGACATGCTAATTTCACATGAAGTGCTGAGCGGACTGAACGAGCAACTTACCAAATGCACGAGACTATCTGAAGCAATCGCTATAATGGAGGATTATGGCATAGACGAACCCCACCCCGTACTGGCAAGACTGGGTTTCGTCGTCAGATACGTGAGCCTTGACCCGGACGCTCTTGAGATCAAAAAGGCGGGTGGCTCCTCCGCCTGACGCAAGGCAGAATTTTCGCGGAATTGATCTTCCAAGAATTTGTCTATCTATCTTCCTGCAATTTATTACACATCAGCAATGGGTCGACCGTCCATCGGCGAGTGCCAAAATGATTATTGAGGACCAATATCTGACGGTCGGGCGGACTGTTGCATGGGTAGATTTGAAGATAGACCGGTGCTCGTTTTCTGGGAGATGACCAGGGCATGCCCCCTCTTCTGTCTCCATTGCAGGGCATCGGCAGTCAGCGAACCACTTCCGGGGGAATTGACCACCAAGGAGGGATTCGAACTTATTGACCAGGTTGCATCGTTTGACAAGCCGACCCCAACAATCATCTTTACCGGAGGAGACCCGCTCAAGAGGAAAGACCTCTTCGAAATACTCAACTACGCTTCGGAACGCGGAGTGAAGTTTGCGGTATCTCCTGCCGTTTCCGAAAATCTGAATATGGACTCGCTCGGCAGGATAAAGGAAACTGGCGCATCAGCCATCTCTATCAGCCTGGATGGTGCAAAGGCCCTCACTCATGACTCAATTAGGAGGAGAGATGGCTCATTCAAAATGACTCTAGAAGCCATTTCGAATGCCCTCAAGCTGGGACTGAAAGTACAGGTCAACACGGCGGTTATGAAGAGAAACTTTGAAGAGCTTCCTGACATCTTCGCACTCATCAAAGATCTTGGCGTGGAAACTTGGGAGCTTTTCTTCCTTGTTCAGGTTGGTAGGGGGTCAGGTGTTGAAGACCTCGACCCGGATCAGTATGAAAGCGTTTGCAATTTCCTTTACGACGCTTCAAGATATGGCATCCTGGTAAGATGTGTCGAAGCTCCTTTCATAAGGCGTGTGGTCAGGCTCAGGATGAAATTCATCGACTACTGGGGGGATGGGGCTTACATCAGAATGCGCTCGAGGCTGACCGAACTGTGTGGCGAGCCGGAGTTCCATCCAAGCATCTCGCTGTCGGGCACGCTAGACGGAGACGGCGTTGTTTTCGTGGCATATGATGGTACGGTGAACCCTGGCGGTCTACTTCCACTTCCCCTAGGGGACATCCGCAACGACAGGCTGGTTGATATCTACAGGCAAGACAAACTCCTGAAAGAAATCAGGGCGAGACAGTTGCATGGACTTTGCGGTTCGTGCGAATTCAGTTCGGTTTGTGGCGGTAGCAGGGCACGCGCTTATTCATACTTTGGCGACCCTCTCGCCTCGGACCCCGCATGCATCATGGTGTCCAACCTTTCGTCCTAGGTCAAGTCAAGTCATGCAAGATAACTTCAGGGAGACTGCATAAGAACCGCGAACAGCAGAATCAGGGCCATCAGAACAAGATTCGTCATGGAGATGACCCTGCTTCTCCTTCTTATGGATTTCAGCCCGTCGACATCGTGCTCCCGTGCCAGCTTTACTATTTTCCTTCCGAAGTACACATTATGGACGTAAATCAATACAATCAAAACGATCGTGAGGACAGACTTTGTGAAAAGCAACAGACCGCCGTAAGTGTAAAGTATGGAGCCGAATGAAGGCAGGTACCAAGTTGCGTTGTATATTCCGGTCAGCACGATAACGACAAGCAGTGGCGTCACGAGCCTGCCGAATTGCTTCGCGATTTTTCCGACAAGAAGTGTCCTCTCCGCTTCATCCTTTGCCACCAGTCTGGTAGCTGGCATCACCACCATCCACATGAAGAAGGAACCACCCACGAATATGACCGCGCTGAACAGATGAATCCAGAGGACAATAGCATCGAGAAGAGATATGCCGATTAACACAGCCATGTGGCCCCCTCATTGTAAGTGATAAAAAGATGTTACCGTACTCTCCTGTTGTTTGATTTCCGAAAAGATGGATTTTTGAAGGACTGTCAGCTTAGAAATGCGACCAGTCGAAAGATTGGCTTCGACAGCTTTCTGTTCCCAGGAAACCGTGTAGAATAAACTATCCTAACCAAGGCAAAGTTATAATATAAAAAACCGTATATCAGATCTGCTGCACGAGTACACCTACGTCTGGAGAGCCCAGACCTGTTGGAGGATCGTAACCAGTAGTGGAAAGGAAACCTGTGCCTGGTTCGTTAGAATTGGAACCGACAGTTATATCATGAAAGCTGTTGGTTCCCACAAGTGCATAGAGGTAAGGTGCTACAAGACCAAAAGATGTGTGGTGTAGCTGGTCGGCGATGGCTATAACGGCTGCCCACTGTGGTGAACCAGCGCTGGTTCCACCGAAGATGTAGAAGCCTGCGTCTGCGGGTATTGCACCCCAGTAGGCGAGGACCCCTCCGTCTACTCCTGCGTCATAGGAAACGTCAGAGGTGATGCGAGTGGATGGAGAGAAGGACACAGATGAAGAGCATGAAGAGGGCGTGCTTCCTGTGCAACTGTAAGGTGTGACCTGAATATTGTTCTGCCAGCTCGGTTGACTGAAGAATATGCTCGGAGCGCCTCCCGTGACTCCGAAGAATATGTTCTGGCTGGTGAGGAATGTATTTTCGTAATCATTCCATGTGGTCTCTGATTTGTAGCTACCGTCATTGTTCACCAACAAACGGGTCCCGCCGACCGCCAGGTCGTTGGGGTTTGAGGAGGGATAGATCGGAGTGGGGTTGGGGCAGCCTTCCTGTGCTCCGGAATCTCCAGCGGATGCTATCAATGTGACGCCCTGGTTGACCGCTTCCTGTTGGATCTGCTGTGATTGCACGAATTGGGAGTTGTCTCCCTGGAAGAAACACTCTGCTGCTCCAAAGCTCTGCGACCAAATGGAGCCCAGATGGCTGCTCAGTGCATACCCTTCAGCATTGTTGATATCATTCCCGAAGTTGCTTGAAGCCACCACCAGGTCTATCGTCGCAGCCGGGGCCATTGCGTGGCTGTACTCAACGTCGAGCGTGGTTTCGAATGACCAGCCTACCTCATTTGAGGATTTGGGGTTGAATGTAGGGCATCCTTGGGGGCAGATTATGTTAAGTGTCGCGCTTGGAAGGCCAAAGGCCTGGTCGAATGTCTGCAGGTCCTGCCTTATCGTTGGGCTGCCGTATGCATCTATGATCACTATTGTCTGGCCCGCACCCGCTTTCGAGTATCCACCCACGAGCTTGTACGCTCCTAAGAAGTTGTAAGCCTTCTGAATTACCTGAGGGGTGTAGCAATGAAGTTCTATCGTTCCAGCTATGCATATGTTTGATCTTATGGAAGGCACACTAGTGGAGACGAACATTCTGAGCGGATTGGCCTCGTACACAATATTTGTATTCGAATCTGCCAGGGTGATCGAGGGAATGTACGCCGTCAGGGAGACGATGACCAGAAGAAGAAAAACTATTGAGTATATGCGTTGCATTGTGCGGCAGATTATCAAACGTTAGATATAACCTTTTTTTCTATGGCTTGTGCAGTGCTGGTCGATATACATTCTTTTTACGTATCCCGTACAGAGTTGTTACCTATCGGCCAGAAGCCATACCGACTTCATATCACTGAGCATTCCGTCATCTTTTCTTTCCGCTCTGATATTTTATCAGAATCCAAATGTTATAAGAAACGTCTTGTAACTTCAAACACGTGTTTGTACGACACAGGTATCGGTTATTTGGTAACAGCCTTCACCTTGTCTTCCATCGTCCTGGGTTTGTCACGCCTGTCGTCCACTCTTAGTATAAAATCGACCCTTTGCGCTCCAAGCCTAAACACCTCTTCATGGGCCGAAGAAACGGCCCTGAAAATCTGTTCAACATTGTCGGCCTCAAGCACAGTTGCCATGGGATTCACTTGGATTCGGACTCCTGGTGCTCCAGCAAGGACATTCACAGCCGCCCTCACGTATCTCCCAACGCTCGTGCCTGCACCTATCGGATGTATGCTGAACTCCGCCACAACCTTATTCGTAACCTTTGGCATGAGTCAAAATGCAAGAAACAAACTCATAAGTCTGTCTATGACTTTTGGCATCCTGAGATACCCCTTCCTTGGTAGCGGGTTTGTCTTTCGAACATAATCCTACAATTTTTTCAGAATCCAACCACAGTGAGAAAGTGTCGCACCATTTAACTAGGTACGCAAAGACCTATCTGTCATGGTATCAGAAAAGGTTCTTCATTATACGGGAAAGAATAGGGACCTGCAGCAACTTGCTCAGCAGGTGGCTTCACAACTTCAGAGCGAAGGTTATCAGGTTCAGACAGGCAATCCGCCACTCGGAATAGTGATACAGGCCAAAAAAGCGGGCATATTAAGGGACATCATAACTGCTGACAGGGCATTTACGATAATGATCACAGGGCAGCCCAATGATTTCTCCATTCACATTGGAATAGGCAAATGGGTGCAGAACCTTGCTGTAGCAGCAGCGGAGGTGTTGCTGCTCTCAGTGCTTTTCCTGGCGGTGGACGTTCCTGAGATGCTCTGGACGACTCATGTAGAAAATCAGATAGTACGGGAAATAAACCAGATAGTCGGCTAGTTCTTCGAGGGAACTTTTACACCTCACTCCCGTTCGCCTGACTCCCAGTCTTTTGACCAAGTCGTCAGGGTCAAATATCAGATAAATTGGATGGGACCAGCGAGTGTTGAAATTGAAACAAATATTCGCCCAACCGTTTTAGCTCATTTTATCTTCTCGCTTATCTCGACCGCGTCCCCACTAGGGTCTGGTGTTATACCATCTGGGGCCTGCTTTGTGTTGCTCCTGTAGTTTTCTGATTTTCTTACGTAGTTAAGATAATCAACCATCCTGCTTGCGTAGGTCTTAACATTGTCCGCTACAACCACGCTGCCCTTATGCAACATATTTTCCGATGCTTTCAGGTATTCCATGTACTGGGTTTTCTCCGCATCCAGGAACAGCATATCCAAATTGAGGTGAAGGCTTGGAAGAATTTTTCTTGCATCTCCAGTTAATACTTCAACTCTCTCCTCCAACCCGGCCAACCGGATGTTCCGTTTTGCCCTTTCAACGATGTGACCATCCACATCTATACAGGTGAGTCTTCCATACGATGGCATCAGCCTCGCGATTCTGATGGCGCTGTATCCAACTAGCGTACCCACTTCCAAGGCGTTTCTAGGCTTGTACTTTCTGACCACTTCGTCAAGCAGAAGCCCTCTGATCGGACCTATGATTGGAAGGTGTTCTTCTTTGGCCTCTGTCTCAATCCTTCTCAGAATCATTTCTGGATCCCTTAAGCCGCTCAACCCTTAATCTGCGTCAGGTGTGGATAATTATCTTCGCTAAATGCGTTTTGTCGTCACATGTTGCGATTCCCCTGATCTGCCAATCCATCATTCAGTCTCCTTTCTCCGCCTGCTCATCCCGATCGACTGGACTTCCTTTATGCCTGTTCCGCCTGAACAATCCATAATACATCACAACGAAATGAAAGAGCTTCGAAGCCGCCCCCATTTCACTGAAGAAGCCCTCGATCTCCTCTACGTCGGCGTTGTTCACTGCGCCAGATGCAGATAACAGGGGCACGAGGAGGGCAAAGTAAACCACCGCCCCGATAACGAGGATTACGATCGGGTGTAAAGGCAGGTAGACAACCGGGTATGTAAGCAATGCTGCAACGGCGGACACGATGTAAACCCTCCATGTCCTGCTCGTCATACCTGTCTTACCAAGAATTCCATTTACCATCTTTGCACCAACAAGATATGAAACCGCATTCCCCACAACAGAAGCTGCCAGCACCCCGTACACAGAGAATATTGGTGCGAGGATCGCACCAAAGATGAATGTCACCATCGAACCAGCCAGCCCCACGACAAGCGTTTTCCTCGTTTCTCCTACCCCGTTTAGAAAGGCGATCTGTGCAAGACTTCCGATACCGGCGAAAAGGTAGGGTATGACGAGTATCAGAAGGAAGCTGCCTGCAAAAGTGTAAGCCCTTCCGTAAACAGCCGAAGCAAGAGGGGTGGCCAGGGATATCATAACCATAGCAACCGGGACTATGAATATCGTCGAATACTTCACAGATGTCTCGTATGCATTCTTCAGGTTCCTCTTATCGGTGGCAATTCCACTGAAATGCGGGAAAAGAACTGTTGAAATCGGATATATGAACAAGGACAATAGCGCGACAAGATTCTGAGAAGCGCCATACCCGCCTATCTGAATATCCGTGGAGAACCTCGCGAGCAGGGTCACAAGATATGCGGGAACCACACCACCTAGCAGGTTGGAAAGAAAAACAGGTGTCGAATAACGGAGCGCACCTCCAATATCTCCCCTCAGGCCTCTTGGAAGCAGCCTCCCACTCATTACTACAATCATACCGGCCGCGACCACCCCGGATACCAGGAATGCCGCAGTATAACCGACCACGGCCCCTGTCACCCCAAACCCCACGGCAACCAATCCCAGCGAAACAGATAGTTTGACCACCGCCTGCGCGACCTGGAGCTGAGCTGACCTGTCCATCCTGTTGAGTCCCTGAAATCCTGCGGTAGCCGTCTGGTAAAGCAGCTGTCCCAGGACGGAAAGAAGCGCCACCGGTATCAGGTAGGCCATCGATGGTCTGTCAAACACGCGTACGGCAAGGAATCCGACGAATGGAAGCAGGGCGAGAGAACCCACAACACCTATCAGCCCTTCGGCAAATGTAAGCGAATGTATGTAGGAAACGGCCCTCTTTCTGTCACCTTCTGCACTGTACTTTGCCGGAAAACGGGTCGCAGCGAAAGGGAGACCAAGCAGCCCTACACTCGATACATAGCCCGGCATTACGAGAGCGAGTGTGTAAAGGCCGTATCCTCCCGGACCGAGCAGCCTTCCAACCGCTATGGCCGTAACTGCGAGAATCAGTGTGGATGCGACGTTGCCCATGAACAGATAGTACATTCGCTTGGAAACGGTTGGCACCGTGTCCCGGGCGTGGTCGCCCATGACCCATCCTCCGGTTATGAATTAAATAAACAGGTGGGATTGACGGAGATATGGTTGTAGGTTTTCGCATTCCATAGTTCATTCATCCTCTCTCAGGAAATGATTTGAATGTCGGCATGTATACGAATGTCATGGAAAGGGTCTGGGGCAGGAGAGATGTTCTGCTACTTACCCTTCCCCTTCTCCTCTCTGTGTTCCTGAGAACCTACCCATACCTTCTATACCGTGCACCATGGGGGACGGACGGATGGCCTCTTTTCCACAACACCATATCGATTCTTACGTACTCGCCAACCAGGCTTGGAGGCAATCCAGCATTTGATGACTACAACATTTACTGGCCAGGCGTTAGCCTCTTTGGCGCCGCAGCATCAGTCCTGACGGGCGCTTCGCCACTTACTCTGATGCCTCTTCTGATACCATTTGTGGCTTCGCTCACCACATTTGTCATTTTCGTGATGGCATACAGGCTTACGGGGAACATCTTCGTGGCCTCTGCTTCATCTCTGATCTTCGCAGCATCTTCATTTGATTCAATATTCACCGCCTCGGTGACAAAGGAAACTTTCGCCTATCCAATCTTCGCCGCCTCGCTGCTTCCTCTTATGAGGAGGTTCAACCTGAAAAATCTGTCCGCATTCACGCTTCTTTCCTTCGGGGTTCTGCTTTCACACTATGCTCTTGCCTTTGTGCTTTTCCTGGTGGCCCTGGCCGTGCCGACCACGGGTTTGGTGGTGGGGTTACTTCCCGGAGACGATGGATTGAAGCGGCTCTTACTTCCAGCTGCCCTCGGTTTGATGGGGATTACCTACTATCTTCTCTACGCCTACCCCAGCGTGCTTGTAGTGACCCTCACCACATCCCAGGTCGTATCCATGGCTGGCTACCTGATCTTGTCCTCGGGCATACTCTCATATGTAATGATGACAAAGCATGCGAAAAGCCTGGACCTCATGTTCCTTCTGCTTGTTGTCATCGTTCTCGGCATTAGTACGAGGTTTACGTTTGCACCGTTCGCTCCGACGTTGACCCCCGGCATTGCAATCCTTTCGGTACCATACATCATCGTGACGATCCTCGCCATGTCCGGTTTCAGAATCTTCCCTCGGTCAGGACGCTCTGTGTTCATGACAGGGTGGCTTTCGGTGCCGCTTGCACTCGGCGGATTCGCCTTATTCTCGACCCCTGAAGGCATCGGAATAATATACAGGATACTCACATTCATCTACGCACCGGCCTCTGTACTCGCAGCCGTGGCTTTAGCCGGGCCATGGTCAAGACTAAGAAGATGGAAGGGACCTCTGGCCACCGTTGTCGTCGTTGCTGTGGTTCTTGCCTCTTCCCTTCAGAGTTATGATTCTGTAGTGCTGCATTCCAACCTGCTTGGAGGGCAGTGGGCATACTATCCTTCAGACATACAGTCCGCAGCCTGGACGCAGAGTCACGTAGTACTGAATGGATCACTTTCAGGAGATGCAAGGGTATCATATCTCTATTCCGGATTCGACGGCATCCCCGTTCACTCTTCAGCTGGGTTTGAATTCCTAACCGGAATAAACAGGAATCTCACCTATCCTCTTACCACGTACAGCCTGATGGGTGTGGATGGATACGACCTGAACAACTTCGGTCAACCTCTCCCTTCGAACTGGTTCAGCCTTCTTCTGAACAATCTTTCACTTGTTTACAACAACGGTAACGACATGATCTGGAGCTGAGAGTTTGTCTTCAATGATGTTCAAATTGTCGATAGGGAAGGGGGAAGAATTCCTGAACCAGTCCATCACTCTAGGGTCCATCGTTGCCCTGATAGCTGGGGGGCTCTCGGTCACAAATCTATCGACATCATTTCTTAACGTGGGCACGAATTCTAACTATGCGCCTCTGGTAAACTCACTTTCATCCGAACTCACGGGGTTACTTTTCGCGTGGGTTCTTCCCGTGACCTTTCTGCTCATATTCTCTTCGTTCATACTTGGCCTCAGGTCTGGGCAGCTCACATCTAGGACGCACACAATACTCAGGTATGCGGGCTCACCCGCAGGCAGGGTGCGTCAGCTGATGACCATACGCCTCCTTCTCCTTTCACTGACCAGTTGGCTTTTCGGATGGGTGGGTGGGCTGATTGTTTCCCAGCTCGCCTTTCGCTTCGTGGCCATAGCCACCGCTTCTCCTTACCTGATTCCTTTTCTGAGCCCCCTTGACATATTGGTGCTCGCCCTGATGACCTTCGGCTCAATATTCGCGGGTAATTCGGTGCTGTTCCTGAAAACTGGAAGCATCATTAAAGAAGAGGAGGTCGTTTCTCTCTGATCGGCTTCTTCATCAGGCTCATTCGGAAACGCACACTCATACCCCTGATGGTGGTTATGATCGTCGTCTCTGTAACCGCCTCAACGACTGGCCTACTTCTTACCGGTGCGTCCTACACCGTTGCCGCATCAAGTGGCAGCCTACCGGGCACGATCACAATTTACTCATATTCTTCAAAGCTTCCGCTTACAAGCATCATTCCGATATCCCTCTCAATGGAGGTGGGCAGATTGCCTGGCGTTAAAGAGGCAACCCCGGAAGCGCTCGCACCGGTCCTCGTGGATAACCAGGTGCTTATTCTCAGGGGGATGAACCTGACCGCTTTTGCCGAGATATACCATCCCCTGTTCTTGTCCGGAGGTCTGGGGAACGCTGCCAACTATACTGTGTTTCTCGGAGCGACAGTCGCAATGCAGCTTCTTCTTCGAGCAGGTTCACCGATTTCAATCATCGGCTTGATGTCCAACCACAACGTAACGATGACGGTTGGCGGTATATTCAGAACAGGCACTGTTCTGGATGATGAAATTGTATCAGAAATTCAAACTGGGCAGCTGATGAGGGGGCTGGGGAGCGACCAGGCTTCGCTTGTTAGTGCAACCATAACCCCCTCATCATTCAACGCATCTTCTCTGGTCAACCTTTTGAATGCAAGCGGCTCCCAGACTGGTAAGAGGACTGGGTACATCCAGAACAGCATCATAACATCGGGTCTCGTTGGTATCGGAAGCTATCTCGCAGGAAACCCATCCGAGGCGGTTGGGCAGGTACTGTCAAGGGCTATCGGTCTGTCGCAAAACGTGCTTTGGGCCCTTGTGGCGATAGTCTCGATCTGCTCCGTTCTCAGCATTTATTACAGCGTTTCCTGGATGCTAGAGGAAAACTCCGGAGTCATCCAGCTGCTGAACTCAATGGGTATGGCACGAAGGGGTATACTGCTTCGCCTCCTCTTGCTCACGTTGATGCTGGAATTAATTGCAACATCCGCAGGATACCTTCTTGCCCTGCTGGTCAGCAGGGCGCTTGCTGCTCAACTTGGAATCTCGATTCTCTTTCATTCGATCATGATTCCTAACAGTCCCCAAGTTTTCGCTCTCTCGGTCGGATCCGTGGCCCTGCTTCTGACGGTTAGCCTGTTCAGGTCGGGCACCTTCAATTTGAAGGAGGGTAACATCGCGAAGCAGAACTTTGATTCATTGGAGACGTTTGAGGATACCATGTGAAAGGGAATACCTGAGGTTTGCGACTTCAGCCTCATCTGCGCTCGTAGTTGTGGATATGATACACATTCCCATCTCCCTGTTCAAATCATTCATCAGCTTGAACAGTTGAGACGCATTATCTTCATCCAGATGGGCTGCCGGTTCATCGGCAAGTAGAAGTTGCGGGTCGTTTGCAATGGCCCTTAGAACCGCCACCCTCTGCTGTTCTCCCAGACTCATCTGGGATGGTAACCTTCCCTGAAGGTGTCCAAGCTCGAACCTGCTGAGAAGTTCCAGAGCTTTCGCTCTTCTCTTAGACGATTCCACCCCCCTGAGCCAAAGAGGCACCTCTATGTTCTCGCGAGCCGTGAGATGAGGGACAAGATTCAGTGCCTGAAACACAAAGCCCATCTTGTCAAGCCTCATTTTGGCTCTGTCCTCTTCCCCCAGCTCCTTGGCGTTCCGACCAAACACCACAAGCTCTCCCCTGCTAAACCTTTCAAGTAGTCCGATCAATTTCAGCAGGGTTGTCTTTCCCGCGCCCGACCTTCCAAGTATCATGACAAATTCACCCTCATGTATTGTCAAGTCCACACCTTTCAGAACGTACTGCTCATCGATGTGACTCTTCCAAACCCCACGCGCGGCCACTATTTCCAACACTGGTTCGGAGTTCGATATCTTATTAGACATTTTCGGATTCTTGATGCTCATGCCATACAAACCTGGTCAATGCACGCCCTGACTGGGAGAGCAATACAGAGTGTTTCGCCAACCAATGATGCCTCCAGGTCTTCCTCGCGGCTTGACGAGAGGAATCTATCGTTCACGCCTCGAATATATCGATATCAATATAGTTATTTAGATAGATTTATATGCATACCACCCTTGCGGCGACGGCATGAACGAATCGCTTAAAAGCATACCACAGGGAGCTCCACGAGGACTACTCATCCACTGGATGTTACATAGAATATCGAAGAGCCCCACATATGGCTATGAAATACTGACGGAGCTTGAGCAGAAAACCGAAGGCGCCTGGAGACCCGGTGCCGGCTCGATTTACCCTCTTCTAAAGAAGCTTGAAAGAGAGGGCTTCATCGCTTCGGAGCAGACGGGCGGGAGGAAAATCGACCACAGAAGGTACACAATAACCGAGAAGGGAATCGACAGGGTAAGGCAGTCAAAGGAGATGTTCAAAATGATGAGCAGCAAGTTCAGCAGAATGAGGTGGGTATTCCTGGACCTTCTTGACCCCTCCGAAATATCGGAATATATCGTCGAAGGAACGAAGAAGAACTTCGAGACGGTAAGGGAACTGGCGGAGTCAAACCGGATAGGCCTGCCTGATAAGGAGTTACAACTGGTGTTGCGTGAATATCTGCTTGCGCTCGAAAGGCAGCAGGACTGGGCCATATCGTTCCTGAACTCCAGGGCTCCAGCCCTTAAATCACCACAGAGGAGGAGGTCGGCATGACATCCGGGAACGATTTCATAATAGATGTGAAGGACCTTACGAAGGTATACAATGGCTCCCTTCGAGCTGTTGACGGGGTTTCCTTCGAAGTCAACGAAGGAGAGATCTTTGGGTTCCTCGGCCCAAATGGAGCGGGTAAGACCACAACCATCAAGATGCTGACCACACTTTTGCGCCCGACTTCTGGTTCAGCCACCGTGTGCGGATACGATGTAAGGAGTCACCCCAACGATGTCAGGGCCTCGGTGGGCATAGTTCCGCAGGAGTATACTTCGGACGAGGATATGACGGGCCTGGAGAATGTGATGTTCTGCGGCGATCTGTACGGTGTACCTAGAAGCATATCGAAGGAAAGAGCGAAAGAACTTCTGGACCTAGTTGGTTTATCGGATGCCGCAAACCGGAAGGTTCAAACTTATTCGGGTGGAATGAGGAGGAGGCTGGAAATCGCATCCGGCCTGATCAACCATCCGCGTCTACTCTTTCTCGACGAACCAACCCTGGGACTGGACGTGCAGACCCGGACAGCTGTATGGGAATACATCAAGAAGCTGAAGGAAGATTATGGGATGACTCTGTTCATGACCACGCACTACCTGGAAGAAGCAGATGGTATATGCGACAGGATTGCCATAATCGACCATGGAAAGATAGTCAAGCTGGGAACACCGTCCGAACTCAAGAGCAGCCTTGGAGGAGATGTCATCGAGGTTGGAGTGAGAGAGGAGACAGACGACCTTACCCCTCTGATTCAGCAATGTCCCTCAGTCAAGGACGTTAGGCGATTGAATTCTGAATATAGAATCAAGGCTTCAATGGGTGAAGAGGCTGCGCCCACAATAATCGACCTTATCCGGACAAAGGGTTATCATGTAACAAAGATAATGGTCACGAAACCAACCATGGATCAGGTCTATCTCGAGTACACTGGCAAGTCAATAAGGGATGAGGAGGCGGACAGGGCCGAGATGATGCGGCAGCGCATAACCATCCGGAGGGCCAGAAACTAGGTGAGTTGGCATGAGTGACAACATAAATTCGTCTGACTCCGACTCTGGTCAGAAGGCTGTGCTCGTACAGAAACCCATGAAGAAATGGGGAAATGAGAGGATCGACAGAAGTCCACTCCATGGGCTGTGGGCTCTGACGAATAGGGAACTCGAGAAGTGGTACAAGGTTCCTGTCCTCTTACTCCTTTCACTGATTCAGCCTGTGATCTGGCTCGGCCTCTTTGGCAAGGCATTCAACATAGGGTCCATATTCACCGATGGCTCATTCAACATACCCGGGTTAAACATCCCAAAGAATGTGCTTGACCAGCTTTCCGCCCAGTTGATGCAGAGCACATTTGGAACTACCGATTACTTCTCCTTTCTTGCTGTAGGGATGCTTTCATTCGTAACCCTGTTCACTGCGATGTTCAGCGGTATGTCCATCGTGTGGGACAGGAGGTTCGGATTTCTTGACAAGGTCCTGAGCACCCCAGTATCCAGAGGCGCGATTGTCATGGGGAAGATCCTTTCGAGCGTGATAAGATCCCTCGCTCAGGCAGCTATCATACTGGTGATAGCGGTTCCGCTCGGAATGGATGTGGGACACTTCTCTGTTCTCGGTATACTTGGAACATTCGTGGCCCTTTTCCTCATGACCCTTGGCTTTTCCGCGCTTTTCCTCATGCTCGCACTTCGCTCGAATGACTGGCAGTCTCAGATGGCAATAATGAATTTGCTCAATCTACCGCTTCTGTTCGGAAGCAACGCACTTTTCCCGTCTTCGATCATGCCTACCTGGCTTCAGGATTTCGTCAAGATAAACCCAATCAGCTACGCCACAGATGCGGGAAGACAGCTTCTTCTGGGAGCCCCGGGCTTTGCCAGTCTGAATTTTGACTTCATCTACCTTGCCGGATTCGCCATACTGTTCACCACCATCGGCATAGTGATGTCTTGGAGATTGCTGACCAAGTAATCGATCACCCATGCGATAAGTCAAAAAGGAAAGGAATTAAGCCCGCCCACACCCCGTATGGGGGCGTCATGTGGGAGCCTTGACAGAAAAGAATCTACAAAGACTGTTCATTTTAAGGCTCGCATGGCTCGCCGTTGCACGCCGCAGAAGAAGAACGATAATTTCTGTAACCCTGCTTTCTGTGGTAATTGCGTCCAGCCTTTCCATTGGCTCAACAATCGAGCAGCTGCCTGTCTGGGTCTCTGGCATAGCAGCCGCCTCACCCAACATTTTGCTTACCTATCAGAGTGGCTCCCCCATCGTCGGTCTTCTTCCTGAAAATAGTTCTCTCCCACAGAGCTATGGCCAGAGCATTTCCGCCGTGCCCGGTGTGACGAGCGTGACCCCGCTTATCGTTAAGGATACAGGTACATCTCTGCCACAGGAAAGGAACCTTGTGATAGGACTCGATATAGATTTCTGGCAGCTTGACTTGGGCTTGAAGACGGGCCACTGGCCAGAGCCAGGAACTCTGGAGGCCGTGGTAACGGAACCCAACAGCGTGGAGGTTCCTCCTTCCACCATATTGATAGGGAACCAGACATTTGATGTCGTGGGCGTCGCAGTAAGCGCGGACTTGGGTCTTGCATATTCCGTTATAATAAGCTACACCACGGCACAGAAGATATTCAACATGCAGGGGCTTTCATCGCTTTTCATTTCCGAACTCGGTCCAAATGCTGATCCTGGCAGCGTGGCCACAAGGATAGACGACCTTACCGCTACATCCCTTACCACACTAAACCTTACACCCTCGACGAGTGTGTTGAAGACATTAACAAACATCGTGGGCGGCATTTCGGGTACCATTGTAATAGTTGATGCAGCATTTACATTTGCGATAATCGCGGTTCTCAGCATGTATTCCGTGAACAGCAGAAGGTGGGAGTACGGCCTGTTGGCCACGTATGGCGGGCCCGCAAAGGCGGTTCGCATAATTCTGCTTGAAAACCTGTTGCTCTTTCTGGTTTCGATAGTCCCGGCTCTTCTCATCGCATCTATAGTCCTGAGTTCATTCGTCGTGTACCTGAACGTGCTGGCGGGAAGTGCGCTGTCGATCACTCGCGTGGTCGCGGACTCATTTAAGGAGCTTGCGTCGAACTTCACGCTCTACCAGTATCTTGCTGACCTGCTTTCCGCGTTACTCGGCTCATTCCTGGCCGCCTCCTATCTGCTCAGGCGCACAAGCAGGGAACTTCTTTCGGACTCCACCCCCTGATTTACCATTCTCAGCCATAGAAGAGCTCCATCGGACCATATCACAGAAACAACATACCATCACACCACGATCATGGGGGTTATCAAGCCGGATGAAGCGAATCGAGTCTGCCAGATTCCAGCCAGAACGCCCTGTCGGCATCCTCCAGCACATTCCGGTCATGGGTCGCCATCACTATGCATGACCCGCTTCTTGATTGGTCTTTGAAAAGGTCAATAATCATCGAACCCGTGGCCTCATCGACATTTGCAGTCGGCTCGTCTGCCAGGAGCAGCTGAGGACTGGAGATGAGGCCCCTGGCAACGGAAACTCTTCTTCTCTCACCCTCCGAAAGCTTTGAAGGAAATCTGTCGGCCTTTCCTCGCATGTTCAACCTCTCAAGTAGTGATAGCGCGAGATTCCTGTCTGCCTTTCTCTGATACATGAGCACCGGCAGAATAACATTTTCCAGAACAGTCAGATGTTCCACAAGACTTGGACTCTGAAATATGATTCCCATGGATTTTGCTCGAAGTAGCGCAAGTTCAGCGGGTCCAAGAGTGTCCAGCCTTCTGTCGCCCATCCATACTTCTCCTCCATCAGGCCTGTCCAGTCCGGCGATGATGTTGATCAGAGTCGTCTTCCCGGAACCCGAATGGCCGAATATGGCATGCAGGCTGCCTGATTCAAATTCGGAGCTGATGTCACAGAGTACTTCCCGCATCTCATTTTCATTGTTGTAATGTTTCTTGATGTGTTTGAGGATCAGAGTATTCTGGCTCAACCTTCACGCCTGCATGGCCGAAGCTGGATTTGGAGGATTCTGAGTTTCTCCTTCCGAACCGGCAACCGGGGCGGAGGGAGAAGCAGAAGGGCGCCCCTGTTTCGAACGACTCCTTACCATGAGCAATAGCACAACTACGATCAGTACCGCGACTATGGGTAGGACGAACAGCCATGAGAAGGGGCTTCCCTGCGAGGGGGTTGTACCCGTTGTTCCCCCTGTTCCCGTCCCGGTTGGCCCCCCCACTACATAGCTGAGTGTGCCTTGATTCGAACCCAGGTTTGCGCTTCCGAGCGTCACAGTTATTGCATGTGAGCTGTGGTGGTAGTATACCATCAGTACAACATTTCCTCCCAGTGAGGTGATGGTATAGTTTGAGTATGGTTGACCGTCCACGCTGACCCCGATCTGGTTGAGATTCGTAATGCCCGCATTATGCATCAAGCCCATTGAGATTATTACATCGAGCACCCCGGTGGTGCCTGTAGGACCGGTCACGTTGACAACAAGTTCATTCCCGTTTGTTGAAGCACTTTTAATCGTAGAATTAGATACAACATAAACAGATGCGGAGTATGATGGGACCGGTATCGTGGCCTGCTGACTGTTGCCGGTCGACAGGTCAACATTCGTGCTGAGCAAACCTATATTCACCTGAAGAGAGCCACCACCTGTGCCGCTCGAAGGTGAGCCCTGGGTTGGTTGCAACGTCTGAATCGATGCGCTCCCCTGAAGCTGAATGGAAACTTTTAGCGGAACTTGATTCGCCAGACTCACCACAATGTCCGAGCTACCGGTTACCGTGTAAGAACCGCTTACCCCCGCAGAGGACGGCACCGGAGCAGTTGCTCTTATCGAGGACTTGAGTTCCAGCACGGTTATGGTCGAACCTTGAAAAACGTAGGATGATGCAGGGGAGGTCGTCTCTGTAGCATTCAAAGTAGGTGAAAAGAGGAACGAAGAATTTACGCTGCTCAAGAGCCCCTCTGTCACATTATTCAAACTCAGCTGGCCGAGTGGAACAAGCTTGCTCGATGTTGCGTTGGCCGGCGTCGCTGCGCTCTGGGAACTCGAGGTTGTGCCGTTGATCGATGTTAATGAACCTTTTATTCTTACATTCGGAATCGTAGTGACATTCGCATATCCGTTTGAAACCGACTCAATCACGACTTTGTACGTGCCGGTTACAGATTCAGAAAAGGAAATTTTGCTCCCATTGCTGAGCGTGAAGCTGGCCTGGGCATTGAAACCTACACTGTAATTCATGTAGGCGCCCGAAGCAATCCAGGTGGGCGTCTGGCCCGTGCCGGTTTGCCCATGTACATACAGTGGTGAGGGAAAGCCGATGCTGAAGACGGAAGACAAAATTACAAACACCAGTAAAAGAACGCTCTTTTGCAAATTCAAAGAACAGGCCGGACTGAAATATGCGCTTATATAAACATAGGTTCTATCGTTCCATACGATTTAGGAGAACGTGACGTAAAGCAGAACTACGAGATACATCTTCCAGCTATGAAAATTATGATTTATTTTCAGGAAGCCCATTTGTCCAATGGAGCTACCCGAGGTTTGGCCGTGTCTAACTCATTTTCAAAGAAAGTCGAGGAATCATTTTAGACTGGAAGGTCCAGTCTGCAGACGTGCCGGAACAAAGGGACATCGTCCGTGGACTGAATCTGCTTGGCTTCTTGGAATCAGGAAGTATAATCATTTCTGCAAATGGTTCTTCTGTCTTAGCCATAGAGGCAACGGAGAGAAGGATAGACCTTGAGCTACCCAGCCTAACAGAACTAGGAGTTAATTTGTCTACCCTCCTCGAGGGGGGACACTCGCTGAGAAAAGAAGCAGGTTCAATTTTGGATGCAGAGAGGACGGCAAAGGGCCTCCATGGCATTGGTTGGAAACTTACCCTGAGCGAGCGGGGTGAGAACATCGCTTCCCTTGGATATGGAGTGTCCAGACTCACTGGTTACATCAGCCTGAACCCGCGTAGACTAAAGAACCTCGCGGAACTGTTTCGTTAATGAAACACTTGAGATTGATTATATGTATTCTACTGCGCCTTTGACATGACGGACACATTTCTGGCAGCTGAAGACTTCTTTTCCTCGTCTGTCAGGTCTCGCATGTGTACCGATACCGTCACAAGTCCGTTCAGTTCAATCCCAAGCTGCATTCCTGGAACCCTTAGGCTCACAGACTGGAAATTTACATCCACCTGTGAATGCTTGTCGGCAAGAGCCTCGATTAATCCCTCGAACAAACCTCTCTGCGCACTTCCGCCTTCCTTTTCTCCTGGCATGCGTTTTTATCTCTAACGAGGTTATTTACGCCTTACGGAGCTATTGCTTATCACACATGACAAATTAAAATATTTTTGGCGGTTAAGAAAGTATGCTAGCCCGGCGTCAGGCACGGACTCTGCGCGACGTAATTTTGTCCATATGGCGCATAGATGGCGTTGCCCTGGTAACCGACCTGAACCATCACTTCTTCGCCGCATGCAGCCTGTACGGGGATCGCGGAAACGAAGCTTCCATTTGATGCGGTTATGGAAGTGCCGCTACCGCAGGTGAGGAACTGGGTCTGGCATGTCAGGTAAATGGTTGCTCCTGAAACGGGAGTCCCATTTGCAGTAACGAGGAAGCCGGAGGTCTCGAGCACGTTCTGGTTCTTCGTAATCACAAGATTGGATGATACATTCACAAAATCGGTCTGTAGATTGCCGTCTCCCAGTGGTACTTCCTTGGATTTCCCGCTCCTGACGGCAGACCCGCCCGAAGCCGCATTCTTCATGGATTCATGGTAGCTGTATAATGACACCCCAGCTACCAACACAACAATTAGCAACGCTGCGGCGGCCACCTTTCTATTTATCATGTCGAAGCCCCAAAGCTGGGTTCAATTTAAATCGTGCTGAAGGACTTGAGTAGGCATAGCCTCGATCTAGATTCAGCAAGATGGCATCTATAACATCACGCGGGCACCGCTTGTTTCGCAACATTCATAGAGATGTTCTCTAGTGGCTGGCAAATATGCCTCAATCGAGAACATCCTTCGATCAGAGGCAATTCGGCAGGAGGACAGTGTCAAGATGAAAAATAACGGAGAACCTTCGTTAGCCTCCTCCCCGGAGTCCTCCAACAGGAGCTTTCTATTTCTGGCAACCTCCAGAGCGTTCAGGAGCGTTTCAGTCGCATTTTCCACCCTTGCACTCCCGCTCTTTATGTCCGCTCTAGGTTATGGCCCTGTTATAATCGGGCTCAGCTTTCTCGCGATGACGCTTGCGACCGTGTTTCTGCTAATTCTGTATGGCATAATCGGCGACAGAAAGGGCTACAAAGTTGTGCTCATCATCGTGGACGTTCTTTTTTCAATTTCCACCCTGATGCTCGCTCTGGGCAATGGTCTCGGAATAATCGTCCTTGCAGCAACGATTGGTGGGTTCGGTGGTCAGGGTGGTGGAGGGTTGAGAGGTGGATTTGGACCCGGGTCAACAGCTCTCGTGGGCCGGCTTTTTCCGGAAAGTAGCGAACGTGTGCGCCGTATCGGAAGACTCACCTTCGTGGGAGGGATATTTTCAATTGCCGGAAGCGCCATGCTGGCCCTTCACGGTGTTTTGGTCGCGGATTATGGTAACGCTGGAGCATTCAGGGTGCTGTACGCGCTCTCTTCGGCCATATCTGTTTGCAGTCTCGTTTCCATACTTTTCATTTCTGAGCCGAAGCACCATAAGGTAGGCGCAATTTTGTCGAAGGAAAGCGGAAAATTCGTCACCAAAATTTCCATGTCAAATTTCATAAGCGGATTGGGCATAGGAATGGCCGTACCGCTACTTCCCCTTTGGTTCGAATTGGCCTATCACTTTACGCCGAGCACGATCTCGGTTGTTTACACAGCTTCGTCTGCGGTGTCCGCCTTTGCCTCACTGGAAGCGCACAGATTTGCTAGGTTTGGGAGTCAGGTCGTCCTTGCCGCAGCCTCCCGCGCTTTGAATGGTGTTCTGCTCATCATGATGGCCCTTCCCTTAGGAGGTGGGTTCGCCAGCGTGCTGTACGTACTGAGGGGTCTTTCTGCAGGCATTGGTGCCCCGAATAGGTCCGCCGTTACGATAGGGGGCGTGGGCTCAGAGGAGATGGGCGCAGCTACGAGTCTGACTGCCGTGGCCAACAGAATCGCGCTGGGTTCTTCATCAATAGGAGGTTATCTGCTTGAAGTGATGCAGGACCTTCCCCTGGAGATAGGTGGATTGCTGCAGGTTATCGGTGGCGGCGTGTTTTACCTGCTCCTGAAAGAAAGAGAATAAATTAGCCTTCATCTATGAATGAAATCATGTTGGTTCACGATGTACCAATGCTGGGCCGGAGGTCACAACCGGCCGTCTCCACCTGAGAAAGCTCGATATCAATGAATAAGCAATGGATCGAACAAACGGTGCGATTTTCTGTGATACATTAGATAATCCAGGGAAGCCCTTTTCTTTCCTCATTCCGATAACTCCGCAAAAACTGTGGCACCTACTCAGATACATTTTTTCACCCGGTTGTATGCTGTATTAAAGCAAGTTTCCCTGGCTTCAAGCATACCATACACCAACCAGAACAAGAACAAAAACCAGGAGAAGGTATGGACTTGAGATTTTGAAAAGGTTCCGAGCCACCCTCTTATTTTTGGCCAGACCAAGCTTGACCGCATATCCTGCCACTGCGGCTCCGGCCAAAGAGCCAATGGCAATTAGATACGGGCTCATGGTTGCAAGCCAGAACACTGCAACCCCAAATGAAACAAGGATGATGCTGGAGGCAACTACGCACTTGAACGCGACTTGAAGTCCGAAGGTTTCTGGCAGTGTGGGTATACCAGCAAGTTTGTAATCTTCTGCTTCAGCTATTGCTAGGCTCCAGATGTGTATAGGAATCCATACCACCACCAGGGTAGCCATGAAAACAGCAACCCAGGAGATCGTACCTGCGATTGCCGAATAACCCACGAGTACTGGCATTCCTCCCGATATGCCCCCGAAAATGACAGATGACCAGTTTCTTCTCTTGAGCCAGAAGGAGTATACTACTACATTATCAAATAGTCCGATTGACATAAAAAGCGCAGCCAGCCAGTTGAACCAGAGTGAAATGATGACCGAAACTGCAGAGGCAATGATTCCAAACAAGAGTGCCCCTTTTGCCCCAACTCTTCCAGACGGTATGGGTCTTTTCTTCGTTCGCTCCATTATGGAGTCTATGTCCCTGTCATGGTAATTTGTAATAGCCTCAGCACCGGACGACCCTAGGAAGAGAGCGATGCTTCCAATGAAAAGATACGTCGGGGACGGAGTTACTCCGATGCTTCTGTAGGCAACAAGCATTCCTGCGATGCCTGTCATTAACAAAAGAAGAACCACTTTCGGTTTTATCATCTCGACATAGTTCTCTACCTTCTTCGCAGATTGGAGCAATTCACACTCTACCCCTTTTCTGTCGGATTCCCCTCCTGCTTTGCGACCGCCGTTGTACATAGAGACCTGATCGCTTCCCTGACACGGCCTACGTCCGAGAGGCCGGCGCTTGTTGTAACCATCCGCTGGGTAATGTGAAGACCAGCCTGCCGACCTGCGATATACAACGCGGCGGCTCCAACCACAGCAGGGTGCCTTCCCAGAGATCCGTTTCCTGCTTTCTTGGCCTCAGCTATCAATTGCAGAGCACTGCTGACGACCGAAGGAAGCAAATGTTCTGTGCGTGCTATTTTGGCTACATATTTTTCCGCAGTCGCGACCCGAGGCATTTGTTCATGGAAGACCTCGCTGTAGAGCCTCTTGTAGTAACGTGCTATCCTGCTGGGCTCAACCTTCGGATTCATTGATCTGCCTATTTCCCCTATGGTGACTGGAACTCCGTTCTTCCTGCATGCTGCATATACTGAAGCAGCAGCTACCGCTAGAATTGGCAGATTCCTGTGCTCACTCAAGGCAAAGCTGATGAATACTTTGGCGTCATCCTTCACTTTTTCGGGGAGACCGAGCGTTTCTGACAGTTTTTCAGCCTCCCTAACCGGGCGTTCAATCTCTGACTTTCGAATCCCGGCAACCGATGAATTGACCAACTGTACATCACCTCAGGCCCCCTCGTATTTTGTCACCTGGCTTGCCATCGTTACCGCTACTCTTTGCGGCCGCGCTGCCACAGAAATCGCGCCCCCTACCGCACCTATACCCATCAGCAGGCCTCCGAATATAGCGATGATCAGAAAGATTGTGTTGAGGTCCACCATGCTGTAAATTTCTCCGAACACAAAAGCTATGACTTCGCCTGAAAGTAGTAAATATGCGACCGTTCTCTTCGCCCTTCCGGTTAGGCCGAACGTAAACAATCCAAGAACCAGTGTAACAAGAGGCGGTAACACAAAGAAGCCAAAGTCTTGGTGGAACCTTGTGAAAGCTTGGTCAAACGACAGACCTGCTGCACTGAAGTAGGATTCGTTGAGCTCGATGTAGTACCCCGTGATGGGAACTACCAAGTATATCAACAGCCATGCCACTATTGCCGAGATGAAAAGTGGGTCCCTTAACAGTATCCTTTCCCCTCCGTTGGTATTGTTCTTCGAATAAAGAAGAAGGCCGACGAGCACGAACAGTCCACCAAACCCCACAACACCCGTAAGTATGTCATCAAAGGCTATGCCGTTCGGCCCGGATTCGAAGAGTGTGGGTATCGCATAATTCCCCACACCCGACACTATGTAAACCCAGAGTGCCGAAAGAAGACCGACTATCATGATGGCAAACCCAATGGCAGACAATCCCTTCGATGTGCCCTTCCACCTGTTATCGTAGCCAAAGTATGAGGCGACAAGACCGATGACGCCTGCCATCAAGGAGGCAACCATCAGGTGTGAATGTGAGCCCACCACGTTTTCGGTGAATGTGACTACAGCTGTGCTATTGTAAAATCCTAGAGATGAATAGAGGGTATAGTTGATGTATTGAGGGACGACCGAGGGCCAAGGTCCGAACCAGGATATCCATCCGCCGATGTGTCCCATCACTGCAGCAAATATGGCCGATATGATCGCAAGGATTACCGTATAATACGCAAGCCCTTCACTTCTAAAGCCTTTCCCTGACTGCCTGGGTTTGTTGAGCATTGCGAGTACTAGAGCAACAGCCATTTCATCCCCTATGAGAAATGCAAAGATCTGGGTCCAGAGAGGTACCCCGAGCGCGAAGTTGTCGTAAACATCGAATAATCCTGCGACACCTGCTACCGGAACTGCGACGAAACCGCCTATTAGAATCGAATCCTTTAGAAGTCGACCCGAGATTCCCTTTATCGAGTCCAATTTGAATACTACGTAAACGAGCACCGCAAGGGCAGTAATCCATGGTATGAATATTCCACCGTGCCAGTACATGACCAGCCTCCAATAAATGTCGGGGGTCCACTGATTCGCATATGCTGGATTCAGCAACGGAGTAATGTAGTTCACCAGGGGGGACAGGGCCATGATGCCTATCCCCCATACGATGCTCCACCAGAAGACGAATCTGGGATCAAATATACGGTTCTTCAATCCTGAAGACGTCGACGGAGCACTCATCTTTTGCCCAAGGTTCTCCAATCTCAGTCATCCCAACACGATCAAAGAAGGCTCGAGGTAAAAAGACAGACCGTTGAACTGGATGCAACTTCGCAGTGACGCGTTCATTTTAACGCATCCCTTTTTATCCTCCTAAAACCCTGGACTGGCTCAACTTCACCGAACAACTGAAAAGGAGATAACCGCCGCACGGCTCGAAAAACGAAGGCTACGTGTAATGCATAGTTTCCTGAATGTTCCTATGTCCGGGGTGAGAATTGACGATAAGCATCAGAAGATCAAAGAAACCCGCAGTCACAAAGATGTTACCAACTAGGAAGCGCAGAACCGAATACAGATTCAGTATTAGAAGCCCGCAAGCCACCAGACTTGCTATACGACCGAATCGTAGCAAAGACACGGAATCAATCCCCCTTTTATTATCTTCAACATGCCATGAAGCACCGCACATCATGCACATGTAATACACGAAATGGACGCCTCTTTCATACCTTCCCGAAGTAAGGTTGTCCGGGCGATCCTGTGAGAGAACGTTCGTGCTTCCACAAATCGGACAGCTGACAACTTCACTCTTCAAAATAACCACACCTCGAACATAGGCGGATGATTGGGCCTATCAAACAAAAACCACAGATCTTCCATGATTCCATTCACCTAAATTATATAACGCCTATTTTCGTTAAGTGTCTATCCGTGCATTTGCGTGCATAACCGACCTCCAGACATCCATCTGATACGATTCAACTAAATTTAAGGCGAATCAGTAAAAAGAATAAATTCAGAGCTTGTACCCTTTAGCCTCGCCCCTACATTAGAAACCTGCCAGTCCGGGTCGTGTCGTTGTGTCTGAGAAATTTAGGGCAAGCCACGTTTTGAAGCCGTGATTTGTATCGTACCCACGCCGAACTCCTGCTGTGTTACATTCCACCCAAACCCATTCAGGAGTTCTTTGAGGAACTCCAGAGAGCATTCTGTTGAACAGACCTTTCGCCCCGCACCGATCACATTCACTCGTATCGTATTTTTATCGATTGTCTCGATATCAAACTTCTTTATGGGCAGGATCAACTCGAATTCCCGAGCCAATTCTCCAAGCTGTTCGAATTCTCCCACCGCGATTTTCATGAATCCAACCATTGACGCACCAAGCTGTCCAAACATCTTCAAAGTCCAAGCCTTATCGGTGTTGTACAGCTTCTCGATCAATAAATCGAGGAAGTCTGCGGGAAGCGTCATCACATCAACTTGTCTTAGGACTATTGCTACCTTCCAGAGCATGGCAATCTCGGCGGGGGTTCCCCCCTCTGCACAAATCTTCGATATTACAGAAAGTGATTCATTTCCAAACGCAAACAGTGTTTTGTTCTGCTTTTGTGCCTGGTACGAGAACTCCTCAAAAACTCTTTCATCAACAGACAGATTGGTTCTGGCCATTTCTTCATAGAAAGTGCCGACGACTCATTTATGTTTACCGGTTGTTCTCGGAAAACTAAACGAATGCCGATAACCGCACGCATACTTCAAATTGAAACGATTTCTAACGCTGATCTGCTGTTCCCTTAACTATCTCGAGCAGCCCGCCCTGACCGCTTCCGAAATCCTCCTCTTTCAGTTGCTCAATCGCTATGTAGTCAACTGCATCAAGCCAGGGTTTTGTCGTGGGGGTTGCGTCGGTCTGCACTTCATAAATGAAACAATAGTCCCAGTGCATCTCACCGGGGTACCTCCTGCTTGGAGTGTAGTAGTTGAATAGTCTGAAGTCCCCTGCTCTGAATTCTTCAATTTCGAGCTGGTCCCCCATCACCCTCTCAAGTGTCATGTCAGGATGCTCTCCGATCTTCACATAGGAACTCGGGAAACGCCAGCTCCGCATTTCCCTGTCCAGCGCTTCCTGAGAATACCCTCTCCAGTTTGGGGCCCACTCCGTCCACTTCTCATGTTTCGCAGGCCTGACCAGAAGTATCCGATTACCATTTCTTATGAATGCAAATACGGAAATGCAGAATCCACCGGGTGGCGTATAGTGTTTTTCGGAGGGTCCAAAGTAGCTGAACATGTCCACGCCTATCGTCTCCCCTTGGCATGCCAATTAACGGTTTCGGAATAGGACTCCCGCAAGAAATTGAAACTTCTTAGGTCAACAAGTTACTCATGAAGGATTGCCCCGATCGACCTCAGATCGCATACCGCGTCTGATTCGGTTGCCTTGATTTGTTATGCACTACCCCTACCTCATGACTTGGCCCATCTGAATGATCTTGGTTGCTGCAAAATTCGCTCTGGGTCAAGAGCACGCTTTAGACTCTCAATGATCGAAACAGGAACCTCTTCCTGCAGGTATTCATACTTGAGAGCTCCGACCCCATGGTGATGGGATATCGTGGCGTCGTGTAACCTGGCTACCTCGGCCATCGTACTCCAGATGTTTCGGTACACGTTTACGTCTGGCTTCATCAGGAATGTGAAGTACATGCATGCCCCCTGGTCGTAAAGGTGTGAGACATGTGCACCTATACCCGCCACCCCTTCACGGTCCTTGAATCTCCTCATCACTTCCAAATATAGCTCGTACAATCGGCTCCACTTCGCACCAATCTCTACTGTTTCAGGCATGTAGCCGGTTTTCTTTAAATTCTCGATTTCTTCCCTGTAGTTGAAGCGTCGGCCAAGCCAGACATCCACCAGCCTCGGTTCCATGGTTTCCGCCTTCTGACTCATCTCAGCAGCAACTTGTGCCGTGATCACGTCCATGACTTCTTTCGAGCCAAAATGATAGACTAGCAGCGCAATACATTTCTGTTCTCCAAACTGAAAAAGCGCTTCCGTCTCGTTGTAAACCCTGCACGCAGCAGGCTTCACATCAAACTCAAGAAGATTCCTGCACTCGTTGATAGCATTTTCGTAGCTCGAAAATCCGTACACCATCTTCCAAACGTATCTTGGTAACCTCCTGATTTTTAGCTCGGCAGCTGTTATTATTCCAAATGAACCCTCCCCTCCAATGAAAAGCCTAGATAGTTCGGGACCCATCGACGACCTTGGTGAACCGCGCCTGCGCGTCCAGGTAACCTCTCCAGAAGGGAGAACCACCTCTAGCCTCAGGACAGAATCTTCCACCCCACCATACAGAGTGCTGAACTGACCCGACCCGAATGTTGATATGAACCCTCCGATGGTTGCCTGATCGAAGGATTGTGGAACCTGTGAGAGGGTAAAACCCTTGGCGTTGAGTTTATTCTCAAGCTCTTCGAGTGTGATGCCGACCTGCACGGTGACGGATCTATTACCTTCATCCAGATCCAGAATCTGGTTCAACCCACGCATATCAAGCACGACTCCCCCTGTGGGAACCGAAGCACCGGTAACCGAGCTTCCACCACCTCTTACACAGATTTGAATGCCGGTCGAGGACGAGAATCTGACGAGCTTCACAATATCCTCTATGTTTGCAGGCTTTATCCCTGCCAAGGCTTCCCCTTTCGCGCCGGGGTCGATCCAGAATATCGGCCACCAGTCCACCAGGTAGGAAGAAACATTCCTGGTCACCTTCCCCGGAAATAGCTTTTCGAGCTCTTCAACCACTCCAGCTCCTTCAACCAACTCTGATACCTTTCCTCGAGTGCCGGTGTTCGTCCCCCGCTAAAAATGTCTACCCCTGAACGCACGGCTTCAATACCGGTTTTTTCCATTTCCCCTTTCCCTGTCAGCACATTTCCCTTCGGTTTGAAAATGTCGTCCTTTGATACCTTACCCTTCGCAAGCATCTGAAGAAGGGCAACCCCTCTCGATGTCGCCTCCAGGTCTCTCTTTCTCTCGAGCGTAATGCCCGTAGACTCTGATATTCTCCTGCAAAGCTGGTCTGAGCGTGAAAGACCGCCGCTTACTCGGAGAAGTTCAACACGTTCATCCGAAAGTTCCAGAACCATCCTGACAAAGAAGGCGATCGAGTCGATGAATCCAGTGACGATTGAACGTGCGTCGGAATTCATTTCCAGACCATGTATAGACCCCCTGACATGAGGGGCCTTCGGAACCACCAATCCGGCCAGAGCGGGCATGAAAAACACGTCTCCGTAAGGTTCAGTATCCAGGTCCTCATACTTCCTTATTACTCCCATCTCCAACAATCTATCCACAGCCAATCCGGTGGTTGGAAGATACCCCTCGACTCCGTAGTAACTGGTTCCGGCATGCCTCAGAAGCAGCTCAGGAATAAGACCTCCCCTCCTTACGAAGCCACCGACCGGTATGTCCACGAACGTGCCTGTTCCATTTGTGACCTTGGCCACTCCTGGAAGCACCGCACCATCACCAACCGACGCGGCTTGCTGGTCTGCGATGATACAGTTCAGTTCCAGACCGTTGTATGTGCCTATCGACTCAGAATTCTCCACGACATCAGGCATTTCGAACCTGAGATTCAAAAGTGACCTGACGATGTCTATGGGACGCAGGTTCCTTGGGTCGATGATACCTGTCATGCACGCATTCGTTGCATCGCTGATGTACCTTCCTGTGAGCCTGTAGGCCAGATATGCATCCACCGACCACTCCATCCTCTTCTCCGGCATCGATCCGTTCAGCTCTTTCAGCTTTAGAAACCTCATGAGTGGAGAAGAGGGGGAGATTATCAGGTCAAGGGGCGGGATTCTTCCGAGGAGTCTTATCCATGGAGCAATTTTATGATATACGCTTTCCGCCGACGTATCCATCCATGTGACGATGGGTGTTAGCGGCTTGCCATCATCCTTCCAGGCCAATACGGAAGCCCTGTAGGTCGCCAAGCCTGCCGACTTCGCACCAAGCTGGATAGACCGGTCAAGGAGGCCCCTTACTGCCTGATACAGCTGCTCTGCATCCTGAAGACCGTTCACGACAGGAACCTTGACAGCCTCAAAGTGAAGCTTGTTCAGTTCCTCGTCATACACGTTCAGCTTCACTCTTGTGGTTCCCACGTCCACACATGCGAACAATTCGCTCGAAGCAATTCACCTAGCCTTAGAGCCTGTTCATCTCCGCCCTGATCCCATTTGCAACCATCTCCGCAATTTCAGGAGCCGCGGTCAAACCGGGCGATTCGATACCAACCAGGTTGACCAGCCTTTGCGCATGGTCTATATCGATTATAAAATCGCCTGTAGGAGACAGTGGTCTGAGGCCGGTATAAACCCGGTCGAGCGTCCCCCAACTTTTTAGCAGATGCTGGAACTTCCTCCTCAACTGCTCAAGGTCGTCGTCTGTGTAGCGCATGTCATCCTTGGACTCAACCTGCCTCAGGTTAGGCCCGACGACAACCGAACCATCTGTAGCAGGGATTATTGCACCCCCCTTCGTCCTGGAGCCTGGTTCGATACTCAGTGGCGAAATAATTGCATTCAGCTTCATCCCCGTATACACAACCATCACACCCAGCCCAGGCTCCAAGGTCCCGAAGTCCTTGCCCAGCAGTCTTGCCACTTCATCGGAGTTCAATCCCGCAGCATTGACCACCCACCTTCCCGTGACCTTCACTTTATCGGTTCCTAGTACCCAAGGTTTACGGGCTTCGACCTTGAGGGTGCCGGTTTCGTAGGTGATGTGGGAGCCCCTGCCAATCAGGTTTTTCTCAAGTCCGTTCACAAGCGCGTTTGAGTCAATCGTTCCGTATCCCTCTACCACGATCCCGGCCTTCACAGAATCTGAAAGGGAAGGCTCGAGCTTCCTCAATCCGGAGCCTCTTCTCAAGCTGACGCCGAAATCCCTTCGGAGGTTCGCATAAAGATACAGGTATGCGAAGAATAGCAGCGGAATACGCACCAGGCTCTCCACGATGAGCAGCGCAGGCATTCTAACCAGCTTTACACCGAGTTCCTGTCGAATGTTTTCATATTTCCTGTTCCCGAGTCTGGCGAGCTTGCTTTTCATCGAGCCGAAGGGAAGCTGCACGACGTGGATGACGCCAGCCTGACCCGAAGTAACACCCAGCCCCGGTCCCTCTCTCTGCTCCAGGACATGCACTCGTAACCCCTGTGTCGAGAGACGATATGCAACCATCAACCCTATCACTCCTGCCCCTACCACAATCACGTCAGCACTTTCCTCTGGAGTCACATTCACAGTTGCAACGCCATCCTGTGGGCTAAAATCCCTGAACTGCCCCCTGAAGCTGGGCAGGGCGAAATGGGGAAGGGCATACCGTGAATCATTAGGCAATGCTTGCTTATATTTTATTGCTGAGCATTGGAAAATCTATCGCCCGCTTCAGAACCTTTCAGACACTCGATTAAAGTGGCTCCTTTTTAGCTTCCCCCGGCTTACCTTCGCCCATGGGCGCCATTTGCCTCTTGACAGACTTCGGCCTGAAGGACCAGTATGTTTTTCAGATGAAATCAGTGATAAAACGAATTTCGCCTTCCACAGATATAATTGATATTACGCACAACATTCCCAAATTTGATATTCACACCGGCGCCTTCGTCCTCAAGCAGGCTGTGAGATATCTTCCTGAATCTGCCATAGTTGTTGGGGTGGTGGACCCTGGCGTGGGTTCTCGAAGACGGTGCATAGCCATAAGAGCAAAGGGACTCTTTTTTGTCGGACCCGACAACGGCTTGATGTTTGAAGCGGTTCGTGCCTGTGGCGACTTCGAGGTCCGCGAAATAAAGTCGAACGAGGTGGTGCTGAAAAGGGGGGGCACATTTGACGGAAGAGATGTCTTTGCGCCAACCGCTGCACACCTGGCAGAAGGATATCCCTTTGCGAAATTGGGGCCAGCAATCAAGAACATGGTCAGCTACAGATTCCCCAGACCACACATTGCAGCCGGTCTCGTAATAGCACACATCCTCCACATCGATGACTTCGGAAACGCCATTCTGGACCTGACCGACGAGGAGTTCTACGATTGGTCTAAAGGACAGCTCCGTTTTGAAGTACAGGTGGGCGGTATAAAATTCGAATCCGGCTTCTCTAAATCCTACATCGGGTTAGTTGACCGTGGCTTTGTTGTGGGGAGCAGCGGTCTTTTGGAACTGTCGACAAACAGACGGGGACCCGCCTCACCCTTGATCAAAACGGGGGATGTGGTGAAGATCAGGCGTCTGAATACGTAGTGAATCGTTATCATCTGATGGCAAAAACGGGCGAAATACTATTCAAACCAGCCTGTTACCCTGTTTTGTGTAGGTGATAAGAGAATGCACATCGTATCCGCCAAGCTTCGACCTGCCACCTATGTGAGAAAGTTCAACGACGAAGGAAATACCGGCAACCTTGCCTCCCAGCTCCTTGAGGAGCGTAGCAGCAGCGCTTGCCGTTCCACCCGTGGCAAGCAGGTCGTCTACAAGAAGTACATTCTGGCCCTTTGAAACCGCGTCTTCATGAATCTCCACGGATTCCTTGCCATACTCCAGCTCATATGTGATCGCCCTTTTCTTCCAGGGTAGCTTCCCTGGCTTACGAATCGGAACAAATCCGACGCCAAGTCTGTAGGCGAGGGGTGCACCCACAATGAAGCCTCTCGCTTCGACACCGGCTACAACATCTATCTTCCTGTTCCTGTATAATCTGGCCTGCGAATTCACAATATATTTCAGCGCGTTGCTGTCCTTGAAAACAGGAGTCACATCAAGGAAGATCACCCCCTTGACAGGATAATCCGGAAGCTGTCGGATAAGTTTCTTCAAATCGTCCGGTTTGTCTATCCTCAACCCCAAACGTTCATTTTGAGTTTTATTTAGCCATACTGGTCTGTGCAGGAAACACCTGCAGGATCACAGAGAAGCGAGTACAGGCCACACTCCGTTGTTAATGCAAATGATGGAAAACTTGAAAGATACCTTCACAGACCGGCTTGATATGACGTTGGGGGACACGATTCAGCTGGGGAGCTGGGACAGCGGCGTCCCGAGGTCAAGGTACATATTCATATTCGCATTCATCGCCTTCGCACTTTCCGCGATCGAGATTCTTGACCCTTTCGAGCTTCCATTCGAAGCTTATCTCGCTTCCCTGCTTAGCCCGAATTCACTTTCCGGTTTCACCCTCTGGGCATCTCAGCTTGGGTACGTTGGACTCTTTCTTCTGATGCTGCTTGAAAGTGCGTCACTTCCAATTCCGAGCGAAGTCGTGCTTCCATTCACGGGTTACCTTGTCTACACCGGAAGCATGACGATGACCAATGCAATACTAGTCGCCACGGTGGCAGGAGTTCTGGGTGCGCTTGTGGATTATTATCTGGCGCTCAGGTTAGGAAGGCCTGCCTTGAGAACCCTCCTGCGCCGGCTCCACATCAACGACCAGTCGCTTGACCGCGCCGAGAGCTGGTTCAACTCAAGGGGCAGCTGGAGTGTTTTTGTTTCAAGATTCATTCCCGGTCTGCGAGGAATAATCTCCTTCCCTGCAGGCTTGTTCGAAATGAAACTCCTTGCGTTTGTTTCATTGACATTTGTGGGAGCCCTTGGCTGGACGGCAGCCTTGGTCTATTTTGGATTCCGAGCGGGGCCGCTATGGCAATCTCAACTTCCACTTATCTCCATGTTTCTTACACAGTTGATAGTCTACGCGATAGCCGTTCTCTCGGCCCTGTATCTCATTCTTTTTATTCTGAACCGGAGGAGTCGCTGAGTCCTGCTCGGTCTCGCTTGTTTACTCGGTCACCGAGATGACCTCATTTCCGGAAACGGCGAAAATCATTCCGTCTCCGGCTGCTGGTGTTTCGAAGTGCACAGGTCCTGAAAGTTGGATTTCATAGTGAATTGTTCCCGAACTGGGATCATAGGCTGTAAGCTGCCCCGAAGCTAGATTCACTGCCCAGACATATCCTCCAGAAATGATCGGTGGTCCGGAGTTCCCTCCCTCATACCATACCACGGTGAACGAAGGCGTGGACCCTTCCTGCACAAATAGCGCAAACAGACCGTTCGAGCATGAAACGTAAATGTATGGGTAAAGGTATGCCGTTCCTCCAAAGGCCCCTTCACATACATTGGCCTCGAAGACTTGACCCCCGACCCCGCCCAGATCGGTCTCATTCAGTAGATAGCCAACGCCCTGTTTTCCCACCTGGAATATCAGATCCGGCTCGATCACAGTGGGCGAGGTCGAACCTAGGTCTTGGTCGTTCAGGTTAAGACTTACCCAGTTTGTCGGCGCGAACCAGCTAACAAGTCGAAGGGATGGAGTAAGTTCAAGGACGCTGTTGCCATAATCAAAATTCGTCGTCGATGCATCGTTTCCAGTCGCTACGAACAGCATCCCATCATAGACGACGATGCCCGATGGGGCCCATATTCCACCTTCTCTGCTTTGGGTTGCCTGGAAGGAAATCAGGGAGCCGTTGCCGGACGTCGAAATTCCCACGATGTACCCATGATAATCTCCACAGTCTCCATCAAGTCCGCCGTACGGCACATACACCATACCGTCGAATAGTGCAAGTGCACCTCTCTGCTGCTCCACGATAGGGTTCGAACCGGGTGGGTCAGCAGTGACGTTCCAGAGCACCTTTCCGGTGAGGGCGTCAAGCGAGTAAAGTCTGTGCACGCCCGGCTGCAGAAAGGCAACTACGTAGATCCTGCTGGAGGAGGTGTCGATCACAGGTGTACCCGTGATTCCAGACGGGTTGATGTCTCCACAGGGGAGAAGAGAGCCCGGCATCGGTGAACCAAGGTGTGTGCGCCACAGCACACCTCCATCTGTCACATTTAATGCGTAAACGCTGTCGTTCTCTGTTGCCACGAATACAGTGCTATTAAGCACAAGCGGCTCAGCATAAACGGCTCCGTCGAGCTGGGGCGATTTCCAGTTAAGTGAAGGCTGTATCGCGAGCACATTGGCGGGATCATATCCATTTCTCAGCATTCCGCCATGGTAGGCTATCCATGAGGCATTGTGAGCATTTGGCGTTTGAACAGGTGGAACAGAGTTTGAAGTTGGAGCATTCCCAATATAGCCGTATGAGTAAGCCATAAGAACCGCCAGAAGAATCAATACTACAACCATAACAATAACAAATTTATGCAGGCTTTTGTCAGGGGCGTGTCTCATTGATTTTTCTTCTCCAAACGACCTCCGAGCACAATAATTTATATAAAGTAAAGCCTCCCTGAATCTGCCACCGTGTTCCTCCCAGTAAAGCAAAATTCCAGTTCATGACCTGTTTTGGTTAAACCAATCATTTTGTGCCGGGCGGAGTCAAGATGGACTGGGCGGGACTCGAATTCGCGGACCCAGAGGTCTCCCGCGACCTCCCGCGTGCAAGGCGGGCGTTACTACCGCTGAACTACCAGCCCGGCATTTGACCGTTTAACTTTCGCATTAAAAAGGATTAATCGTAACTCAGATGCAAAAACGGGTGCAATCTATGTCAGGCAGAAGAGGACGAGTTTATCACTTCCGCGCCTTGCAAGTGCCCTTTTGTAAATGAGTTGGAGCGACCATGAATCTACTCTCAGAGTGATCATACCCGGTTTCGGGATCAGCAAATAGGACATTTCTCCCAGTCATCAGGCGTCTTGTGCCTCCTTGAGTAATAAAACTAACCTCCTCGAAGCCAATATAGCTTCGTACTTATCATTGTCTAGATAAGGAATTTTGCATCTGTTGCATCATTTCGTCACCTGAATCATGCCTTACCCAATTTAAGCGAAGCGATGGACGAACAGCAGATTTACGAGGACAAATTCTTATAACCACGCCGAATTGGCCACGAAACAGGGCCGGTAGCTCAGCATGGTTAGGGCCTAATTGGCGGCCAAAGCGCGTGACTGATAATCACGAGGTCAGGAGTTCAAATCTCCCCCGGCCCATTAATTAGTTTTAAATTTGTGGCGGACAAACGAATCTTTAAGTAGCTTGGCACGAAAAATTCAAACAATGACGGATTTTGTACTTGTGCCAGGCGCCTGGCTCGGAGCCTGGGCATGGCGAGACGTGGTTTCCTCTCTTGAAAAGAGAGGCATTCGATCCTATCCAGTCACATTGACTGGTATGGCAGAAAGAGTCCATCTGGCCACACCTTATGTGGGAATGGAAACTGCCATAATGGACGTCCTCAACGCGGTCAAGTACAACGACGTTGATGATTTTGTCCTGGTGGGCCACAGCTTCGCAGGAAAGGTAGCCGCTTCAGTTGCCGATCGTGCGCATGACAAGGTGAAGAAAGTTATCTACCTCGATGCATTCAGACCAGAGGCTACTCATAAACCTCAGGGCAGATTTGACCCTACTCTCGAATTCGGTCCTCTTCAAACAGGCAGCTACTCCATCCCCCTCACAGAGGATATCATAAACAGGATCGGTAAGGATGTTGTAGGTCCCAAAAGAGAGTGGCTGATGTCCAGGGCTACTCCCTGGCCAGTCAAACTCGCAAATGACCCGATAGCTTTGTCTTCGAACTACGGTCCGTCAAAGGAAGCCTACATTTTCTGCAGTCTGTCGGGCGACCCTGTGGATGAAATCCTGGCGGGTAAGTGGGGCAAGCTAAATGGTCCAAGCAAAGTGATCGAAACAGGCCATTGGCCAATGATCACCAAGCCTGTGGAACTTGCTGATGACCTCATTGCACTGGCAGAATGATTACAAGATTTTACCCAGCGAACGAAATACTCGCTTGTAGGTAGGTCCAGCATGACTTCTAATCCACATAAACCACTTTAATCCTTTCAATTCAGATGACGGTCCGCTGATTTTGGCTGTTTTATCTTGATGTTTTCCGCCACCTAACCTGATTTCCTGGGCACTGATCTGACCTCCGACCTTTTTATAACGCACTTGAGAGCAACTTCAGATCGTTTGGCCCTTCAGCATTTTCATGAGGAGTGAGCGGAACTTACTCTTGGATGCTTCATAGACGACTTCCATATTCGGTTTTTTTGACCATACCGCGAGTTCATCCACCCAAGTGGCTCCCCTGCTGATTTCACTTTGGTTGTCTACATCGACATACCTTTTCTTAACGGAAGTCGCGATCGAAGGATCAAGAACCATGGCCACTGTGATACTGTCAGGGCAGGGTATGGCGTCTATGCCCGTGCTCTTTTTCAGAAATTCTCTTGCCACCGAGTTGACCTTGATGAAGAAATCGGATTCTTTAGTGTGCAGACTCTCAATCTCCGCAATCTCGTCAGGCATCAGCAGGCCGTACTTCATACATATCTCCCAGCCGACCATAGTCAGATTCACCCCTGAATGGAACACTATCTTGGCGGCATCCGGGTCGACCCAGATATTGAATTCGGCTGCAGGCGTAACATTGCCAAGATACTGATTTGTTCCACCCATAAAGTATACCCGTCTGATCTTCCTGACGATCTCCGGATCCTTTCTGATGGCCATGGCCAGATTTGTCATGGGCGCCTGTTCGATGACGGTCACCTCGTTTGGATTCTTGTTAATCGATTCGATCATGGCATCCACGGCATGCTTCTCTTCTGGCCGCTGCCTTGCCTTTGGAAAGAATGAGTTCCCCATGCCATCCTTCCCATGAACTTCTTCGACGGTTTGCCAGTCCCTTAACAAGGGTCTTCTAGCCCCAGGATACACGGGCACCCGTCCGGAATTACCAGAAAGCTCCACAGTGTAAAGCGCATTTTCAACCTGCTGGTCGAACGCCACGTTTCCGCAATTAATTGTGATTGCCTCGACCCTGACGTTTGAGCTTCTCAGTGCAAGCATAAGAGCCGTGGTGTCATCTCCCGCGGTGTCCGTATCTATTATAACCTTCAGCATGGATGTACCATTCAAAAGCGTCCTTCAGCCGGTTTAAAAGCTGAACCGTTTTAGAAAAGGAGACTACTGCGTTAATTTCAAACAAGGAATGCGGTGAGCGCGAGCAACACAAAGAGGATGGAACTCCCGACAAACGCCCAACCCAGAAGTCTCGGACCCCCGGGCTTCATCTCGCCTCTCACAACACTCCTCCTTGCAGATACGAACAATGCAATGTATACGATAGATAGTAAAGCGAAGAATACCAGCGTAGCCGCAAGCGCGCCAACATTCAACTTGGCTTATTTCCTCCTAAAAAACTCCTTCTACTAAGGTTATCACAGGTCAACTAATACACCGCCAAATGGGCCATTATCAGGATTATTATCACCTGGAATAATGCCTGGCTGCCAGCAAGTCGGATGTTTATCATGTTCAGTCTGGCTATCTTTTGAGTATCAGGCTTTGCCTTTGAGAGCTCTAGAAATATTCTCAAGCCGTTTGGCATGAATATACCGAACCCCTGTGCGGTTAATATAATCACGACAATCCCCGCAGCGATTATCCAAGGCGAATGGAGATCAAACTTCCCCAATTCTTCTGCGAGGTATATCCCCGAAGTTATCGCAGTTGCCGAAAGGGATGGCATTATGAAAAATGTTGCAGGCGTGAGCCGTTTTGCAACCTCGACGCGCGAAGGCACGTCCATCACTCTCATTATCCGTGTCAGCACAACTCCCATGAAGATGTCTATACCCGTCCAAGTGCCACCCGTGAACACATGATCGAACTCCAAGAGATACATGCTGTGAATGCCTAGGGCCGCTATCAGTGCCACGATCGGGAGCATACCCACAAGAAAGCTGCCCATCAGCAGGTTACGCACGTAAGAAGGAAATACACTTTCAAGCCCAGTTGTGCTCGATGCCACTCGAAAGCGAAAAAGTTCACTTGCTTAAATTCTTTAAATGCTTTACCCCCTTTTTGGGTTTAACATGTCGATTTGAATCCTACAATCAATCACCGCTTCACCAAGCTTCTAAGTAAATTACAACGGAGTGAACTTAAATTACATCCTTGGAGTCTTCCGGGTTTTACCCAACCCGCCAGGCAGCAGATTGAACGAAATCGTCTTGATTCGTGTCATCTCATCTATGCTGTATCCAACCCCTTCCCTGCCAATTCCTGAATCCTTGTTTCCGCCGAATGGAAAGTAGCCTACCCCGTGAGACGGTGCATCATTGATTGTGACGGAACCCTCCTGGAGGGCCTTTGCAACCTTCCACGCCGTGTAGAAATCATTCGTGAACACACAGGAATCAAGGCCATACTTCGAGCGATTCACTATTTCGATCGCTTCGTCCACACCGGAGACATCGATAAGTGTAACCACAGGACCAAACGTTTCTTCCCAGGCTATGCTCGCATTCAGCGGAACCGAATCCAATATTGTGGGTTCAAAGTAGGTGCCTTTGTGCCTTCCGCCCTTTACAAGTGCTGCTCCTTTGGAAACTGCATCATCCACTAACTTCTGAACCCTTTCAGCCGCTCTTTCATTTATGAGCGGGCCCATGTTCACTGAGGCGTCCCTGGGGTTACCCAGCCTCCATCCTTCATACTCCTTCAATAATTCCTTCATGAACATCTCCTTTACGCTTTTATCGACAAGGACTCTCGAGATCGCATCACACCTCTGCCCGGAGAATTTGAAGCAACCTTCCAGAACCTTCTTTGCGGCAAGGATTGGATCCGCACTTGCTGTAACGATCGCTGCGCCTTTTCCACCCAGTTCTAGGTGCACCTTCTTCATTCCGGTAAGAGAGGCAACATGTCGTCCGGTTTCGGTACTCCCAGTCAGGGTAACCATGCCCACTAGTTCATGACCCACAAGTGTGTCACCCACCTCTCCCCCCTTTCCCGTGACCAGATTTACGACACCCTGCGGCAGGCCCGATTCCTGAAGCACCCGTGCAAGCATTATGGCCTGAATAGGATCATCCGAGGAAGGCTTCATCACGACCGAATTTCCTGATACGATCGCGGGCACTACTTTAGCAACCATCGAAAAAAGTGGATAATTGAATGGTGACACGCATGCAATAACTCCGATTGGTTCCCTGATCACCAAGGCAAATTTCGCCATGGTGTCCTCTGACCAGTCTCCAGGAACGTACTCTCCAAAAATGCTCCTTGCCTCCTCCATTGTCATCTTTATTCTATTGAGCGCGGCCATCACTTCGGCCTGCGCAGAAACGACCGTCTTTCCCGATTCGAGTACAAGCGCATTGACGAATTCATCCATATGATCCCGGATGATGTGGCGGGCTCTGTTGAGCATATCTATCCTGTCTATCGCCGGTATGTCCCGTATCCTTCTTCTTGCTTCATGTGCCGCCTTCACAGCGAAGTCCACATCGGCTGGAGATGCGGCCTGAACCGCGGCTACGATTGACCCATCAATCGGGGAAACAACATTCAATAGTTTAGGGGGATTCGCTTCAAGCCATCTTCCATCCGCGAGCAGCTTGAATACAGTCACATTCTCCTGAACCGTGAAACAGTCCTGAAACAGGGGTCCGAGTTTCAGGTTCATCTTTTCTTTAGTTGTCATAGAATAGGTAAGATAACGGACTTTCTTTTATCATTTTCAATACGTGTTTTTCCAGAAGTTCATGCCCTATCCCTGTCATCCAGAGGTTCATTGCGTCATAAATCATGCAACCGGGTGAGCGGCATCAGATTACCTTTCGTACATTGTTCTAGGCCGCTTCCATCGCCGAAGCTCTTGGCTCCGTTATTCCGGTCTCATCCCAAAAACAATTATGGTCCCACACATTAATCATATGCAGCTTCACCCGCTGAAGCCAAGAAGGACAATTGGCCCATTTTTGCCCAGATAACTTTTTATTAGGTTCTGACTGGGCGTGTCCAGCGGAATGCATGGGTTATGGGTCACAGAAAACACAGCGCACCAAGAAGAGGTTCTCTTGCATACTATCCACGTAGCCGGGCTCATGGTCTGATCCCCCGCGTCAGGGCATGGTCTCGCCCCGAATCATCTTCACCTTCTCTAGGCGGCTTCGTCGGCTTCAAGGTAGGCATGATCCATCTCGTAACCGTGGATGACAGGGAGAAGACACCCAACTTTGGCAAACCGCTTTTTGTTCCCGCGACAGTGCTTTCCGTTTCTGATGGATTGGTCACAGGTGTTCGCCTGTATCAAGAAGCAGATGGAAGGCGTTCTGTGCTTAAGGATATCAACGTAACAAAGGAGGGTGCCGCACCTTCGAAGGAGCAGCTGGATTCTTTTGGAAAGCTGGTTGGCGGTGCAAGTGACGTGTTTGTTATAATTTCGGTTAAACCTTCGGAAGCAGGACTCGAGCAGAAGAGTTCAATTCTTTTCGAGGTCCCCGTCGTGGGTGGGAGTCTGGAGGAAAGACTCGAGTTCGCGCTGGGAAATCTCGGGAAGAAGGTTCAAGCACATAAGCAACTTCAACCCGGCCAGATGGTTGACGTTGCATCCGTATCGAAGGGTAAGGGATTCGAGGGTCCCATTACAAGATTCGGCGTGAAGAGGAAGCAACACAAATCGAGGAAAAGTGTAAGGGCAGTTGGTGTTCTTTCGCCCTGGCATCCTCACGATGTAATGTACACCGTCGCAAGGGCGGGTCAGAAGGGATTCCATCAGAGAGTTGAGTACAACCACAAAATCATGGCGCTGGGTAACGAGAAGGAGACACCAGTCACCCCTGCAGGCGGGTTCCCTCACTTTGGCGTAGTGAAGGGTGATTATCTCGTCCTTAAGGGATCGATTCCAGGCCCGTTCAGAAGGCCAGTCATCATTCGCCAACCCGTGAGGGCGCGGGTAAGACAGCCCAAGGCGCCACAGCTGATATACGTGAGTTCCAGACCTACGAAGGTGGTTGCGTGATGTCATTCCCTGTTTTTGACCTTGAAGGGGGCGAAGTTTCAAAGGTCGAATTACCGGATACATTCTCGACCCCCGTCAACCTGCGTCTGATAAAGCGCGCATTCTGGCTCCTCCATACCCACTCTCTGCAAAAGAAAGGTACCGACCCCTTCGCCGGAGAAAGAACTAGTGCAATGTCATGGAATACTGGTAGGGGCGTCGCTCGTCCTGCAAGGGTCAAAGGCGAACGCACCCAACGGTCGGGACAGGCAGCTGGTGTGGGCGGGGTTGTCAAGGGAAGACTTGCGATGCCCCCAAAGTCTGAAAAGGTGGTTAGACTGGGCATCAATTCAAAGGAAAGAAGGGTCGCTTTTCTTTCTGCATTGGGTTCGGTTGCCTCGAGAGATTTCGTCGTTTCAAGGGGCCACAGGGTTCCTGACGACAGGTTGGTTCCGATCATCGCCGACGATTCTCTGGAGGGGGTTACAAAGGCAGTCGAGCTGAGGAAGTTTTTTGATAAAGTTGGCGTTTTGGACGATGTCCGCCGGACCACGGGAAGAAAAAGAAGGGGAGGCCGGTCAGCCTGGAGGGGAAGGGCCAAAAGGGTGGGAAGAGGCCCTTTGATCGTCGTTGCGGATGACAAGGGGATTTCAAGAGCGGCCGGAAGCTTCCCGGGTGTTGAGGTGGTAAAGGCGACGGACCTGAGCCTTCTTGACCTCGCGCCGGGAGGGGTTCCTGGAAGACTCTGTATCTTTACGAACTCGGCCCTTACATCGTTGAAGGAAAGATTTTCTGAAAGAGGAGCGTGATGAGTCGGATTGGATTTTGAAGAGGCTTACCACATAATAAGGATGCCCTACGTTACTGAAAAAACCTTTGCGCTGATCGAAAAGCAGAACAAGATGGTATTCATGGTGAGTGATGAGGCTACTAAATCTCAGGTCAAGAGGGCAATAGAGCTGATGTATGACGTAAAGGTGGCCGACGTGAATACACTCCGAACCTCGACAGGCAAAAAGGCATATGTGACATTCACAACGGACACACCTGCTTCTGAGCTGGCTTCGAGGTTGGGAGTCCTCTAGTAGGGTGATGGTAAATTGGGAAAGAGAATACTTGTCAGAAGAAGAGGTAAAGCCGGGCTGCAGTGGTTGGCACCGAAAAAGGGGAAGGTTGCTCCGGTTTCATATCCCCGTCTGCCACATACCCAAACCGTTTCAGCTCTTGTGGAATCCATATTCCATGAGAGAGGCCGCGGTGCGCCGCTCGCCAGATTGATCATGCCGGATGGCAAGAAATTCTTCGTTCCGGCCGTTGCCGGCCTTGCCCAGGGCGGTGAGGTAATGATCGGACCAGAAGCACCAGCATCTACCGGTAATATACTGCCATTGTCCAGAATCCCCGAAGGAACAACCGTCAGCAACATAGAATCAGTCTATGGGGATGGGGGAAGGATGGTGAGGACTTCCGGATGCGGAGCAATTGTATTCTCTCAGGCAGGCTCCACCACCGTTGTAAGATTGCCATCCGGAAAGAGCCTTTTCATGGATTCCAGGGGAAGGGCAACCGTGGGCACGATCGCTTCAGGTGGAAGAACGGAGAAGCCCTTTCTCACGGCCGGTGCAAGAGAGAGATACATGATATCCCGAAACAAGAGCTATCCTACTGTGAGGGGAATAGCGATGGCCGTAGTGCATCATCCCTTCGGAGGTGGAAGGCATCAGCATCCAGGCAAATCAACTTCTACTGCTAGGAATACGCCTCCTGGACGAAAGGTGGGTCACATAGCTCCGAGAAAGACGGGAAGAGGCAGAGTAATAAGCAGGGAAACGGTTGAACAGAAACGATAATAAGTCAGGCAAGGAGGTCATGAAGCAGAATGCCACGTGAATTCAGATATCGGGGAAGGACGATGGAACAGCTCCAGGAGATGCCCCTTGAGCAGGTTCTCGACCTAATGCCCTCACGCCAGAGACGGTCCCTAAACAGAGAGCTCAGCCATGAGAAGAAGAAGCTCATCGAAAGGGTGAGAAGCGCAAAGGAGGGACGAATAAGAACGCACGCCCGGGATATGGTCATACTGCCGTTCATGGTCGGAATGTCGATCGATGTATATAGCGGAAAGGAGTTCACGACGGTTGAAATCAAACCAGAAATGGTGGGTCATTACCTCGGAGAGTATGCGTCGCCGATAAAGAAGGTTGTGCACGGCACACCCGGTATAGGTGCCAGCAGGAGTTCTCTCTACGTTCCGTTGAAGTAGTTCCTACTCAATACTTACCGCTCTTCAGCTTTTCGGACAGGTCAACGAATTTTCCATGCTCCTCCACCTTTATCGAAGTCTCTATTCTGACATCGAGTCCGAGCCTTCTGAAAAGATACAGCAGCTCCCCGCCGCTTATCCGGGCGGTAAGCTTTCCTGAAGTATACAGTTCAGCAAGCCTCCCGATGATGACCCTGGTCTCAGATGGGAACTGCGCCTCTGCCGCGGCCAGCACTTCATCGCCCCTGTCGAAAAGCTTCGCAACCACCACATCTCTGGGGGAAGGTCGTGGGGGCGGAGGCTGTGATTTAGCTGCAAGCTCCCTTAGTTTCTTACTCATAAGCTTCTTCAATTCGTCATCTTCATCGGAGGACAATTCCTGTCTACCTTTCGCGCAACTGATTCTGTGCAGCTTATAAGATGTTCGGAGTACCCGATTCTTCTTTTTAACCCCAGGCATGCATGCTCAATGGTCGAGATTTTGACCGAATTAAGCATCGGTATCCCTGATTCAGTCCTCATGGAGGATAGGGAGTTGAGGGACAAAACGGTAAAGCTTGGACAGCTGGCACGCGCCGCTTCGATCTTCCGTGTCAGAAAGATAGTGATATTTCCAGACCCAAAGGGAAGTGGGGGTTCCGAAAATCTTCTCATCAGGGACATGCTCCAGTACCTTGAAACTCCCCAGTACCTGCGAAAGCGACTGTACCCCCTGAAACCTCATTTGAAGTATGCCGGTCTCCTTCCTCCCCTCAAGATCCCTTCACACAAAAAGGATGCTTCTCTGAAGGATGGTGAATACAGAGAAGCCTACGTGGAGGAGGCGAAGGGTGGCGAAAGAATGGTCTTTGTAGGTGCCCCCAGCCTGATTCCGTATTCTGGAAGTGGCCGTACAGGCTCTCGTCAGACCGTGAGGATTTCGATTCAGGGGGGTGTTGCAAGGGCGTCGGACGCATCACCCAGTCAGTCAGGTGAATACTGGGGCTACACCGTGATGCTCTCCAACGACCTTTTTGAAACGCTAAGACAGTTCGACATGAAGGTGGCAACTTCCAGGTTCGGCACACCGCTAGCAGAAGTCTGGGACAAGGTTTCCAGAAGGATAACAGATTCGAAAAGATGTTTTCTTGCATTCGGCTCTCCAAAGAGAGGACTGTTCGACATGTTCCGAAGGGTGGATGTGGAGGATCGGTTCGACTTTGTGCTGAATACAATACCAGGTCAGGGGGTCGAAACGGTCAGGACGGAGGAAGCAGTGTTCTGCTCCCTGGAAGCAATGATGCTTTGTGAAGCGGTTTCAAAATAGTAAAGAGCTAAATTTTAGACAATCTCGGGCTATTTCATAATATAAAAGCAGAAAGTATTTATGTGGTAACTTCAAGGCGAGTAGTACGCGCGTGTTAGCTGTATGCCTCAATTCGGGTACTCTTTCCATACACATGATAATGCATCATATGTACGAGCCAGCGGCAGGGAAGTCGACGTAAGCCCGAAGATGGCCCGCGAAGTGTGCGAGTCCATTAAAGGTCTCTCGATTGATTCTGCTAGAAATTTTCTTGAAGAAGTGGCTGACATGAAGAGACCGGTGGCATACAGGAGGTTCAAACTGAAGAGGGGCCACAGAAAACAGCTTCAAGGTTTTCCGACCGGGGGCTATCCCACAAAGTGTGCTCGGGAGATATTGCGGGTGCTTGAAAACCTGCAGAATAACGCCGAGCACCGTGGCATGAATACAGAGCATCTGCGGATAATTCATGCCGCCGCCTCCGCTGGTAGACGCCTGAAAAGGTTTGAACCGCGCGCTTTTGGTCGTTCCAGCCCCTCTATTCACGTTTTGACGCATATCGAACTTGTCGCAAAGGAGGTATCATAGATGCCGCATGGAAAGGCTCTTCTTTCGAAGTTCTATAAATTTGCCGAATTGGATGAATTCCTAGAATCTGCGCTCAAGGAAGCTGGATACGGTGGATGTGAACTGGAAAAGCTTCCCCTCGGGTACAGGCTGAATGTCTTTGTAGTGCGGCCCGGACTGGTCATCGGGAGGAAGGGTGTTGGTATAAGGGATCTCACCGACAGGCTCAGCCAGACCTTCGAGCTGGAGAACCTTTCTATTAACGTCGTTGAAGTGACCCAGCCTGACCTCAATCCAAGGACAGTCGCGGCCCGCATTGCATCCATGGCAGAACGTGGTATGGCTTTTCGGAGGGCAGCGAATATGGCGATGGCTGGCATAATGCGCGCTGGTGCCATGGGGTGCATCATAACGATCAGGGGGAAGCTTAGGAGCGAAAGGTCGCACTTTGAAAGATATGTTGCAGGGGTCGTCCCCCTGAGTGGTAACACGAGCAAGGTGATGGTCAACTCGGCTGTTACATCCGTGCTTTTGAAGATGGGACTTTATGGAATAAACGTCAAGATTGCCTACAAGGACGTGCTTCCTCCCGAATTCGAATTAAAGAAGCAGGAAACAGAGAAGGAGGGGCAGTCACCGGAACAGGTCAAGAAGGTGGAGGAAGGTGCCCCAGCTTAAATCGAAGGCGGTAAGGGAGCTGAGCCTGGATGACCTTGAAGCCAGGATAGAGGAGTACAGGAAGGAGTATCTCAGGTTACAAACACTTTCAAAAAGGGGAACTCTGAATAAGGAATCGGGAAAGGTTGCACGTGTAAGACGTGTGATCGCCATGCTTGAGACGATAAAGACCGAGAAGAGGAGGGAATCGTCTTGAGGAGCAGTTCGGTTTCTCTTCTGAATCGTACTGTAATGGTCTACGACCTGGAGTGCAGAAAGGAGAGGGGTTCAGGAACCTGCGTGTTGGAAACCAAGAACATGATACTGGTCAGTTCAGGCTCGAAGGCGAAGTCGATCCCCAAGTCCGTATCTGTTTTCATTCTGGATGATGGCACAAGGCTGGACGGAAGGACCATCCTTCGCAGGCCGGTGGAAAGGTTGAGCTCGGCATGACCAGGAAACAGAGTATTCTGGGTACAAAGGCACCCAGCAGGTCGTGTGAGGATCCCGACTGCCCCTGGCATGGTACCGTTTCAACAAGGGGTAAGCTGGTGTATGGACGGCTTGTCAGCAGGAAAGCCAGAGGGCTGGCTGTGATCGAAAGGGACTACTATCAGTTCGTTTCGAAATATTCCAGATATGAGAAAAGAAAGAGCAGGATTCATGCCCATCTGGCCCCCTGCATTTCGGCCAAGGAGGGACAGCAGGTGATCGCTGCGGAGTGCAGACCCCTCTCCAAGTCCATATCCTTCGTCGTGGTGGGTGCGCAGGGTGAGTGACGGGAGTAAACAGTCGAGGTTGAGCTGGTGAAATGTCAACAAAATCTAGAGCCGTTTCCGCCAAGGGCGTTCAGGAGTTCAAGCCCTACATAACAAAGTCCATACCATTCTATGCGGTGGTTAACTGTGCGGACAATACGGGCGCAAAGACGCTCAGGATCGTTCAGGTTGCTCGGTTTAAAGGCAGGCTGAAGAGGATGCCAGCCGCGAGTGTCGGGGACATGGTTATAGCCGTGGTGAAGAAGGGTCCACCCGACCTGAAAAAGCAGATACTCCACGCAGTGATCGTGAGGCAGAAGTATCCGGTGCGCAGGGTTGGCGGTTCGAGGATCAGCTTCGAGGACAATGCTGCTGTAATAGTAACCCCGGAGGGGGAACTCAAAGGCACGGACATCAGGGGGCCCGTGGCAGCCGAAGCGGCCGAGAGGTGGGCAAGAATTGCGAACGTTGCCCCGCTCATTGTTTAGTGGTGATGCAATAGACTTGACTGAATCTCGTCAACCAAGAAAGGTGAAAAGGTCACTCCATGAAGCCAGGAGCATGCTGAAGAGCATTTTTGTAAGGGCTCCACTGAGCGATCAGCTCCGCGAGAAGTACAGACGGAGGGCGGTGACCGTGCGTGAAGGGGACACCGTGAAGATTGTGAGAGGCGATTTCAAGAACGTGGAAGGCAAGGTTCAGAAGGTGGACGTCAAGGAAGGAAGGTTGTTCGTCGAAGGGGTTACCAGGCAGAAGGTGAAGGGAGGAACAACCCAACTCTCAGTAAGTGCGTCAAAGGTTCTGGTGACAGGTCTGAGTCTTGATGACAAGAGGAGGAAATCAAGACTGGAGCAGGGAGGTGCCAGCTGATGGGCAAGAAGTCTGCACCCAAGAACCTGAAGAGACAAGCCGCACCGGCGTTCTATTCTGTTCCGAGAAAGAGATATCCCTTCATAACAAGGCCGAGTCCCGGACCTCATCCCAGGTCAAGGAGCTACGACCTGGTCACGCTTCTAAGGGACGTGCTCAGGCTCGCGTCAACAGCGGAGGAGGCTGAACTCATACTGAACAAGGGGAAGGTTCTTCTTGACAGGGTGCCTAGGAGGACCCCCAAGCTTCCCGTAGGACTCATGGATGTGATCGAGTTCGCCGGTACGGGGGCAGCTTACAGGCTCCTGCCTGCGAGGGGGAGCGTGGTCCATCCCTTCCCTGTATCCGAAGGTGAAAGGAATCTGAAGCTTTGTCAGGTGACTTCCAAATCCACGATAAGGGGTGGAAGGATACAGGTCGGAACCCACGACGGTAGGTCATTCATTGTGGAGGATGGTTCCAAGTATTCTGTGGGGGATTCCCTGCTCGTCGAACTTCCGTCTCAGAAGATACTTGATGTTGTACCGATGCAGGCTGGGTACCTGGCTCTGGTGATCTCCGGCAAGAGGCTCGGCTATTATGGGGAGATTCAGGAGGTTATAAAGGGAACCTTCTCGACACCACGAAGCGTAAGGCTCTCTTTGAGTGAGGGCGAAGTCATACTACCATCAAGCCTCGTCATGCCTGTGGGCAAGGAAAGGCCACTCGTTTCTCTGCCTGTGAGGAGTGAGTGATGAATTAAAATGACAGCGGAAACCGCCAGCGTAGAAAAGCAGAATCCCATGCTTGCGCCAAGACTGGCCAAGGTTACGCTTAACATAGCCGTCGGAAAATCCGGCGAACAGCTTGAAAAGGCGGTCAAAGTGCTTGAAAATCTGACAGGCCAGACCCCCAGTCAGAGAAATGCGAAGAAGACGATCAGGGACTTTGGGGTGCACAAGGGGGAGCCGATTGCCGCCACGGTGACTCTGAGAAAATCCGTGGCCTTGGATACCCTGAAGAGGCTGCTCCAGGCGAAGGGCAACACAATTAAGGCTTCATCATTTGATGGTATGGGAAACGTGAGCTTCGGTATACGCGAACACATAGACATTCCCGGCATGAAATATGACCCTGAACTTGGAATATTTGGAATGGATGTAGCCGTCTCCCTCGAAAAACCAGGTATGAGGGTTTCAAGAAGAAGGAGGTCTCCCGGGAACGTCCCCCTGAAGCAGAGGGTTAGCAGAGAGGAGGCACAGGAATTCTTCAGGAAGCAGTTCGGAGTAGAGGTGACTTAGAGGATATGGTCAAGATTAGGCATGGAAAATCTAGGAAATTCGGGAAGGGAGCCAGGCCCTGCAGACGCTGCGGCCAGTTCGGCCCCGTGATTCAGAAGTATAACCTCATGCTGTGCAGACAGTGCTTCAGGGAGGTCGCACCCAAGATGGGTTTCAAGAAGTTCGAGTGAGGAGTTGAGTGATCGATGGGAGCAACTGCTGTTTTACCAAACCTGTTCTCCACGGTGTACAACAACGAGCTCAGGAACAAGAAGGAGTGTCTTGTGATACCTGCGTCCAAGCTTGCCCAGGAGGTGCTCAGGGTGATGCAGAAGGGCAAGTACATAGGAGAATTTGAGTACATAGACGACGGGATAAGGGGAAAGCTTCGAGTTCAGCTGCTGGGCAGGATAACAAAGTGCGGGTCTATAACGCCCAGGTATCCTGTTTCACTGAAAACATACTACCTGTGGGAGCGCAGATACCTGCCGGCGGTAAACGTGGGCATGCTTGTCGTCAGCACAAGCAAAGGCGTCATGAGTCACACGGAGGCCGTGGAAAACGGGCTGGGTGGGAGGTTACTTGGTTATGTCTACTGAGAACGCACTGAAGCCATTTCAGGAGGTGGAGCTCTCTCCTCCGGAGGGAGTGACTGTATCACTCTCGGAGAAAACCCTGCAGGTGAAGGGACCAAAGGGCACGGTGAGCAGGAACTTTTCAAAGATCCCTGTTGGCGTGTCTGTTAGGGAAGGGAAGGTTGTGCTGAGCGCATACAGGAAGAAGAAGATGGACAGGGCGATACTCAGCACCTGCAGGAGCCACGTCGAAAACATGTTCAAGGGGGTGAGGGAAGGCTTCAACTACAGACTCAAGGTGGTTTTTGCCCATTTTCCCATAACGGTCAAGGTTCAAAATGGCGAGGTGCACCTCGAGAATTTCTACGGTGAAAGGTCCCCGAGGGTGGCCAGGATAGTCGGGGAAGGAACAACCGTCAAAAGCGAAGGGGATGACATCGTCGTATCTGGTCCTTCTCTTGAAGGCGTTGCCCAAACGGCTGCGAACATAGAGAACTCTACCAGAGTAAAGAAGAAGGACCAGCGGGTCTTTTTAGACGGTGTTTACATATACAAGAGGAAGGCTGTGGAGGGGTAAAATTCATTGAGTGAAAGAGGCGACAGAATAGAGAAGGCAGCTCGAATGAAGTCAAGTAAACCTGCCTTCATGAGACCCGAGAGCTGGAGATACAAGAGGCTCAAGCCCAACTGGAGGAAGCCGAAGGGAATAGACCACAAGGTGAGATTGAGCATGAAAGGAAGCCCCCCTCTGGTGCGGGTCGGTTACGGAACTCCTTCGTCTTTGCGAGGTTTGCATCCTTCCGGTCTGAGAGAGGTGAGGGTAGAGAACCCTGCGCAGCTGGAGGGGGTTGACCGGAAGACCAGCGCCGTGAGAATCGGTTCAACTGTAGGAAGAAACAAGAGGAGGGAGATCGTCAGATTGGCAAAGGAAAGGGGGATAAGAGTGCTGAACCCTGGGAGGCTGACTGAAAAGTGAGTCTCTCCAGCAGGAAGGCCATGGCAGCTAAGCTTCTCAAGGCCGGCACGACCAGGGTAAGATTCCACACAGACTCTCTGGACAGGGTGTCCGACGCAGTGACCAGGGATGACATGAGGAAGTTGATAAGGGCTGGCGACATCTGGGCTGAGCAGAAAAAAGGAATATCCGGCGGAAGGAAAAAACTTTCGAAGGAGAAGCGCTCCAGGCGCGGAAGGGGCCCGGGGTCGAAGAGCGGTAGAGACAGCACAAGAACGCCAAGAAAAAGGTCGTGGGTCAATCAGGTGAGGCATCTCAGGGGTTACCTCAAGCTCATGAAAAAGAGGGGGGAGCTTTCTCCAGTAGAATTCAAAAGGTTCTATCTCAAGGTCAAGGGTGGCGACGTCAGGACTCTGAGGAGACTGAAGGAACTGATTGCGGAGGCAAAGAGCGGCAGGTGACCTGATGTCTTGAAGAAACACATTGACATTTTCAGGAGGAGAAGAGAAGGTAAAACTGATTACAAGAAGCGCAGGGCACTGATTACCTCGAGACTGTGCTTTGTCAGGAGTTTCGTTTCATCACACAATGTTTACGCCCAGCTTATAAAGGCGGGTCCTAGCGGGGACCTGACATTGGCTTCAGCAAGCTCGACACAGCTCCCCAAGTTCGGATGGAAGGGCGCTACCAAGAACCTGCCGGCCTGCTACCTCACCGGCCTCCTGCTAGGTAAGAGGTCCGCGGCTGCCGGGGTTGAAGAGGCAATACTCTACACCGGCCTGAGTGCATACAGGAGTGGCTCCAGGGTTTCTGCCCTGGTTAAGGGAGCACTCGACGGCGGCCTCAAGGTGAGGGTCGACGAGCAAACATTTCCTGCAGAAGAAAGACTTTCGGGAGTTCATATATCGTCTTACGCTGCCGAATTGAAGAAATCGAATTCTGAACTTTACGGCAGCAGGTTTGGAAGGCTGATCTCAAAGGGTCTCACACCTGAGGAGATGGGCAAAAACTTCGAAGAAGTGAAAGAGGCCATACTGAAGATTGATGCGAAGGGTGCAAAGGGAAGTACAGGTACGCGTGAGTGAGTGAGTGATTATCGATCATGAGTGGTAGACAGAGGTACGAAGAGGAAGCGCCCCCCTGGGTTCCACGTACCAAGCTGGGGCAGCTTGTTGCAGGAGGGAAGGTAACTTCTCTTCAGGAAGTTTTCGAAAATGGCTGGAAGATCAGAGAACCCGAAATAGTAAAGACGCTTCTGCCAAATCTGAAGAGCTATGTGGTTGGAGTTGGTATAGTCCAAAAACAGACGGACGCAGGGGAGCTCACCAGGTTCAGGGCTGTGGTGGCTGTCGGCGAGGAGGACGGATGGTTCGGTGTGGGACACGCAAAGGCCCCCCAGATGAGGACAGCCATCGACAAGGCCACCGTGGTTGCGATGCTTAACATAATTCCTGTCGTTCAGGGTTGCGGGAGCTGGGAATGCAGGTGCGGAACAAACCATTCGGTCCCCTTCAGACTGGAAGGGAAAAGCGGAAGCGTGAAGGTGACCGTGCTTCCTGCACCAAGGGGCCTGGGACTCGTTGCCGGCGAAACACTGAAGAGTCTTCTTGGTATCGCAGGAATAAAGGACTGCTGGACAGTGACATTCGGCAAGACGAGCACCCCCTCCTCAGTCTCCAACGCCCTATACGACGCTTTTCTGAATATGTACAAGCTTCTGACGCCAACCGGGTGACAGGAAAATGGGTCTACTGCTTGTTGTGCGGCTCAGGGGCACACTGAATGTTAGGTCCGAGGCGTCAGAGTCCATGAGACGCCTTGGATTGAACACCAAGTACAGTGCGACGCTTGTTCAGGACGACCCACCCACACTGGGAATGCTGAAGGTGGCCGCGACGAGTGTTGCCTGGTCAAGGGTGGAGAAGGAGTTGCTTGTGAAGCTTATCCATGAAAGGGTTAGGCTCCCAGGGAGCAGACGCCCCACGCAGAACGATTTCAAGGCAGCAGGATTTGATGGTGCCGAGGAGCTCGCCGATAAGTTGCTTGGTGGAGAAGTGAAGTGGGGGGAAGTGAAAAAGTTTCTCCACACATTTAACCTTGCCCCACCCAGGGGAGGTTATCCCAGACCGGCCAACAGGTTCTACGGAGCCGGAGGCCTGCTTGCCGAGAACCCCGAGCTTCCAAAGCTCGTTGAACGAATGATTTAAGAGGTGCCAGAAAGGTGGTAAAAGTGTCCCCCGGGTCAGGAATGGTGTTCTGGTAATGCCAACACGGATCAGGAAGATGAGGAAGAGAAAGGGAGGCCGAACCCTGGGCTGGGGGCAGGTGGGACAGCACAGGAAGCATGGTGCCAAGGGAGGATACGGCAAGGCCGGTCTTCACAAGCATAAATGGAGCTGGGTGGTCAAGTATGCTCCGGACTATTTTGGCTCCCATGGATTTGTCCCTCCCTCCCCGAACAGCACAAAAAGGTGGTTGAACGTCTCCCAACTGGACGACCTGCCGACGGCTAACGGTGCAATCGAAGGTGACAAAGACTCCGGGCTTCCCGTAATCGACCTTACTGCTCTGGGTGTTGAAAAACTGCTTGGAGGAGGTTCGGTCAAAAGGGCAGTGGTCGTCAAGGTTCGGGCAGCTACAAAATCTGCGGTGGCGAAGCTCGAAGCCGCGGGCGGAAGGGTGGAGGGGGCTTAGAGAGTAGTGGCCATAGGTGATGTAATCAGGGGCGCGGCCTCCGTGCTTCCTGAAATCCCAAAACCTACCAGGAAGCCCTCAATCACAGAAAAATTCATCTGGACCGCCATAGCCCTCGTTCTCTTTCTAGTTATGTCTGAAGTGCCGCTCTACGGCGTTTCGACCGCAGGAAGCCAGGCCAACTCGGCTTCTCTCCTGAGGACGATATTCGCCTCCTCACAGGGCTCCCTGATGGAGTTAGGGATTGGCCCTATTGTAACCGCAGGCCTCATCAGTCAGCTGCTTGTGGGTTCAGAACTCATCAAACTTGACTTTGGAAAGCCTGAGGACAGGTCCACCTTCACTGCCTTCAACAAGGTTTTCACGGTTGGCTTCATAGTAGCCGAGGCCGTGCTCTACACCCTGAGCGGATACCTCAGGGGGCCAAGCGGGGCGGTACTTAGCACAGAGACGGCCATAATCGTGATGCTTGAACTCATAGCCGCCAGCATGGTGGTTTTCATGCTTGACCAGATGATTCAGAGAGGCTGGGGGTTTGGCAGCGGTATCAGCCTCTTCATCATGGCCGGCGTCGCACTCAGGTTCATGCTTGACCTGTTCAGCCCGATAAGCGTTGGTGGCGTTGGATATGTCGGGTTCATCCCCGCGACGGTGAATGCGACTCTTACCGGAACCCTTCCGACGATCGTATACAGAGGGATAGAGCCGGCTCTGATCGGTTTTATTGCGACGATCGCCATGATGCTTTTCATAATATACCTCGAAGGCGTCAGGATAGAAGTACCTATATCTTCGCAAAAGTACAAGGGATTCACCGGCGTCTACCCGATCAAGCTTCTTTACGTAAGCAACATACCGGTGATACTTGTGGGGGCACTTATTGCCAACCTGCAGTTCTTCTCCTTACTTCTTGTTTCGAGGCTTGGAACAGGCACGGGTAACTGGCTTGTCAACCTTCTGGCCACCTACACATCCTCCGGCGCGTCGGGGGGTCAGCCTGTTCTGACCGGAGGGTTGCTGTACTACCTTGTCGTGCCTACATCACTTGGCCAGGCTGCGACGGAGCCTCTGCAGACGCTCACGTCCGTCGCCTTCATGATCTTCATGAGTGTGATCTTCGCCCGGCTGTGGGTTGAGCTGGGCGGCATGTCCCCGGAGAAGGCAGCCAAGAGCCTTCTCGACGCACAGGTGGTCGTGCCCGGCTTCAGAAGCACGACGAATTCACTCGGGATGGTGCTTGCGAAGTACATCCCATCGGTGACCATAATCGGAGGTATACTTGTAGGGGTGATCGCGAGCGTATCGAGCGTCCTGGGTGTGTTTGGTGGCTCGGGTATAGGCCTCCTTCTGATGATAGACATCATACTCCAGTACTACCAGACATTCGTGAAGGAACAGGTGGACGAACTCATGCCAAGGCTGGGCGGTTTGATTGGCCGGTCATAGCAGGGTGCTGGTCGGTGGCCTTCCCGGAGTCGGAAAGACCACGATCCTCAGCAGGGCAGCCGAATCGATAAGGGCATCTTCAAGGAGCGTACTTCTGGTCGTGTTCGGCTCCGTGATGCTGGATGAAGCCAAGAAACTCGGTGTTTCAGACAGGGACAGGCTCAGGTTTCTTCCTGTGGAAACTCAAAGGCAGCTGCAGCTGAAGGCTGCGAAGAAGATATACGACATGCAGGCAGACTTCGTCCTGATAGACACTCACTTTGTAATCAGGACACCCGAAGGATTCTGGCCAGGGCTCCCGATCGAGGTTCTGAAGACGCTGAACCCGACACACATAGTCATGATACAGGCTGCCGTGCAGTCGATACTCAGCCGGAGGCGCAATGACCCTACAAGAAAGAGAGATGAGGAAAGGCCCGAGGACATAGAAGCCGAACTCGAGCTTTCCAGGCAGTTCATGGTGATCGCATCCGCTGAAACCGGGGCGCCCATGAAAATAATAAATAATGAAGAAAGCGGAGCAGAACTGGCCATGAAGGAATTCCTGAGCACGATAAGGGCCGAATAAACTGATAACTGAGTGGGTTGATGGGTGTAGCAGTGTTGCGGGCAGGTGGGCGAGTGGCTGCAGAAAACGGTGCAGGCGTTCATTGCGGATATATTCCGCCGGTTCAGAGTCAAGCGGAGCCCGGAGATGTCTGTGTCAGGCAGGGAGCGATGCATAAGCCGAGTGTGAGTTGCTGATATGTTCGACCTATCTTCCCTTCTCTCATACCCTCTGGTCACAGTATTCATCATGCCGATCGAGGCCATAGCCAGCTTCATCGCAAACTTCGTAATACTGAAGAAGACTGACGTCAATCAGATGAGGATTGCGACAAGAGATTACAACGCGTTCATGAAGGAATACAGACAGGCCATGAGGGAAAGGGATCAGGCGAAGGTGGATAAACTCAAAAAGAAGATGAAGAGCGTGCAGGACCCCTACACAAAGGCTCAGAAGGAACGGCTTAGGGTGTCCTTCTCATATCTTCTGCCTCTGACCGGCATATACTACGTACTGGGCTACCTGATCGGCTTCACGAAGATCATCGCGGTTTCCCCATACAACTTCAATCTGCTGCTCATCACGGCCGTTCAACCGTTTCATTCAGGGTTTGGCCTTACACTGTTCTCCTGGTATTTCCTCACATACACTGTGTTCAACCTTGTAGTCAGTCGCATAATGGGCACCAGCATAACGATCCAATGAAGGGTGAACCCTGCTTCATGCAAACAATCGTGATATCCGGCCCACCGGCCGTGGGCAAGACCACCGTGGCAAAGATAATCGCAAAGCGGCTCCCTGTAAAATACGTGTCGGGAGGTGACATGCTGAAGGAGCTGGCAAAGGAGCAGGGTTACAAGGTTGGGGGAGAGGAGTGGTGGGACACAAAGGAAGGGCAGAAGTTTCTAAGGGAAAGGGCAAAGGATTACAAGTACGACCTCGAAGTTGACAGAAGACTTCAGGGGCTGGTCGCAAAGGGGGACCATATAATCACGAGTTACGCCATCCCCTGGCTGAACCCGGGTGGCATCAAGGTCTGGTTGAAGGGCTCCCAGTCTACGAGGGCCAGAAGGATGGCAAGAAGGGACAAGATACCCGTAAGCGATGCCCTCAAAATTGTCAAGATGAGGGACACCGAGAATGCCGAGCTTTATAAGAAGATGTATGGGTACGACTTCGACAAGGACCTTTCCGTTTTCGACCTGATGGTGAATACAGAGATGATCGATGCGGAGGCCGTTAGTCAGATAGTCATCGATTACGTGAGACTTGTAACGGACCGGGCTGCTGTGGATTGAATTCGCTCAGAGATAAGATATTTGCCGGACTGAAGGTCATAGGGGAGGAGTCTGAGGGACAGTTTGGTCATCAGCCAGATCAGAGGCCGGTGCCCGAGCTGTTAAAGTATGGTTTCATTCCACTCGACAAACCAGGAGGTCAGCTGAGCCATCAGGTGGTTGCATGGGTGAGAAAGCTTCTCGAGGTCGAGACCGCGGGTCACAGTGGTACGCTTGACCCAATGGCGACCGGCCTCCTGCCCATCGGGATCAATCACGCCACAAAGGCGCTTGGCACATTGCTGCTGGGCCCCAAGGAATATCATGCTGTCATGAGGTTGCACAGCCCCGTGCCCGAAGGAGAACTGCTGTCCGTGCTTTCTGAATTCACATCGGAAATTTACCAGAGGCCGCCGGAGCGTTCAAGCGTCAAGAGGGTGACAAGAAAGAGGACAATATACGAAATCGAACTGGTGGAAAGAAGCGGGAACCTCGCACTACTTAGGGTGACATGCGAAGCCGGGACCTACATCAGAAAGCTTGTGTACGACATGGGGGAGGTTCTGGGGGTCGGTGCCACAATGGTTGAACTCAGAAGAACCAGGGTTTGTAACATTTCAGAGAAGGACGGGTTTGTAAGACTTCAGGAGCTTGCATTATCGTACAGACATTACAGAGATAAGGGGTCAGAGGAGCAGCTGCGCGAAACACTCTGGCCGATTGAAAGAGCACTGTCACACATGAAGGCTCTGGTGATAAAGGATTCCGCGGTGGACGCAGTGTGTCATGGGGCGCAGGTGGCGGTGCCAGGGATTGCCCGTGTGATGCCGGAGCTTCAGAAGGGAGACCATGTCGCAATATACACTCAGAAGGGGGAACTCGTTGCCCTTGGCACTTCGAATCTCGATTTTGTGCAACTAGCAGAGGCCATCCATGGAATAGCCGCAAAGGTCGATCGTGTAGTCATGCCATCTGGAACGTATCCACAGGGGTGGAAGAAACATGAGGTCGCATCCGCGAGATGATTGAGGAACCCCCAAAGGATTACAGAACCTTCAATCATGTTCAAACTAACTTCGCTGGAAAAGATCGCGCTGAATAGGGTTTTAATACGGCATAAAATAACTCCCGAAACGTGCCGAGGTACCCTAGCCTGGTAGGGGGCAGACACGGCCCAAGCCTGGAGCCGGGCACAGGGAGCCTGTGTCCGAAAGGACTCGTGAGTTCAAATCTCACCCTCGGCGCATTTTACCACGGGACATAGTCATACGCTTTAATCATATGTTTGCCTCCTCTCTGGTTACCGATCAAGGTTCGAATATCGCTTGGTAAGGGGTAGAGGGCAGTTCTGTGGCGATGCCGGAATATTCACAATCTTAAATGAATGAGCCAAGATGAAGAGGATTTCAGCTGAGAGACACAACTTTCCAGCAACCAATCTTTTCCGCGAATTGCAAGAAAGTCTGGGGCAAATACGGCCAAACAACAAAACCTAAAACTTGGTCCAATCAAACCCTGATGAGTATTGGTAAAGAAACTGCTTTCCGCAGCTCGACCAGAAGACAGAGCCCACGTACAGTATCATATTTCATGTGGTCCTGGTGATGTGGCGAGATATGTTCTTCTTCCTGGCGACCCTGACAGGGTCCAAAAGATCGCTTCCCAATGGAGTTCGAGAAGAAAGGTCGCACAGCACCGTGAGTTCATAACATATACTGGAAAGTTCAAGGGCTCACCTGTTTCATGTACATCAACAGGAATAGGGGGGCCGGCGGCTGCGATCGTCGTGGAGGAGCTGCTGAGGGTTGGTGCGGATACATTTATTCGTGTAGGAACGACAGGAGCGCTTTCAAAGGGAACCAGGGTTGGCGATGTTGTAATTTCAACAGGTTCGGTAAGGCTAGATGGCACAAGCAGCCAGTATGTCTGGACAGGATACCCTGCCATGGCAAACTACGAAGTCGTAGCAGCAATGGTTCAGGCGGCAGAATCGCTTGGCGTAAGGTACACCCTCGGCGTAACCGCGAGCACGGATTCCTTCTACACCGGTCAGGGCAGGCCTGGCTTCCGTGATTATATGCAACATCAGTCCGAGGTAATAATAGATGACGCAAAACGAGCGGGTATCGTGAATTTCGAAATGGAATCGGCCACCATATTCACCCTGGCGGGTCTCTACCATGCTCGTGCTGGGTGCGTCTGTGCCGTCATAGCGAACAGAGAAACAGACGAGTTTGTCAAGGAGGCGGGGGTAAGTGAAGCGATATCCGTAGCTAATACTACGGTTTCTATACTAAATGAATGGGATAACCTTAAGGAGGCAAACGGAAAACGTAATTTCTACCCTTCACTTTTATTCAAAAACCGTTAATTATAACCAGAATGGGAGAACCATCCGAATTGTATCTCACGGCAAGAGAAGAGAAAGCGCTGAATGGCGAGAACGGGGAGGCGGTCGCGGCATCTTACCGGGTCCTTCTTTCGATTGGCGAATACCTCGGCGCGGACAGGCTGATTCCTGTTATTTCTGCACACATATCCGGAGTCAATTATGCTAACATTGGGGATGAAGGACTAGATTTCCTGCACCGATTCAGCGATGACGGCAGGGTCTCCGTCAGAACGACGCTGAATCCGTGTGGTATCGAATTGGAGAATCCAAAATCACTGAACCCACCAGCCTCGTTCATCGCAAAGCAGCTCAAGATAGTCGAATATTACAAGAAGCTCGGCGTCGCCCCCACAATGACGTGCGTTCCGTACGAGTTTGATAATGCGCCAAGGAGGGGAAGCCACGTCGCATGGGCAGAAAGCTCTGCCTGCCTGTACGCGAATTCCATGATGGGTCTGAAAACAAACAAGGAAAGTGCTATCAGCGCGCTTGCCTCTGCAATTACCGGCAAAACACCCAATGCCGGGATGCATCTTGACAGGAACAGAAGGCCGGGCATCGTGGTTGACGTTGAGGCGCCATTAGAATCTCCCACAGATTTTGGATTGCTGGGGATCTTTGCCGGCAAGCTCACCTCCAAACCGATCGGTATAACGGGTGTTGGCAGGATTACAAAATCAGAAGGCAAAGCTTTGGGAGCGGGGATCGGTACTTCGGGTTCCTCCCCCATGTTCATAATTCTCGACCATGCGCCTAGAGGCGTCGAGACAGTCCCTTTCACCAAAGCCGAACTGCAGAATGTTAAGGATGAGAACAGCGCGAAATCAATGCCGCAGGTTGTGTTACTCGGTTGCCCCTTTTATACTCTGGAAGAAGTAGGGGAATTATCGCGCAAGATGGAAACAAAGAAGTTCAGGGTCCCCGCACTTCTTCATATTTCCAGGTCGGTGTATGAACGGGCGGAGAAAAAAGGATACATCTCAAAACTGAATGAAGCCGGTGCGAGGGTCCTTAAGGACGTGTGCCCCAGCCTCACCCCTGAAGGGACATGGGGAGGATGGAAAAGCGTGGCCACGGATTCCCCGAAGGGCAGCTTCTACATGAAGAGTGCTCTAAAATATGATGTGAACGTCATGGGACTGGACGATCTTCTGGTGTAGCTTTTCCAGCTTACTTTACCGTTACTGACTTTGCAAGATTTCTTGGTTTGTCTATATTGGCCCTGAGAAGACGCGCAGTGTGATATGCCAGCAGCTGAAGAGGCACCGCCACGACTAGAGGGTAGTGGTCTGGAAGAACCTTGGGGATACGAATGAAGTAATCATAACCTCCGTGTGTATCAGGCGCAACACCTATCAGAACCCCACCCCTTGCCTTTACCTCCATACCGTTTGATATCGTGTCATCATGTGTCTCATCATCAGGGTTGATGAGGATAAGTGGAGTTCCTTTCTCTATCAGGGCAAGCGGGCCGTGCTTCAGTTCACCTGCGGCGATGCCCTCGGCGTGCAGGTATGCAAGCTCCTTCATCTTCAGCGCGCCCTCCAGTGCGAGGGGGAAATTCTTCCCCCTTCCGAGGAAGTAGATGTCCTTTGACGAAGCTATCTCTCTCGCAATACTTTTGACCGCTTCCTCCTGTGCAAGAGAATCCGACACCGCCCTTGAGATAGACTCCACTTCAAGGTCATCGATGTCCTTGTTCGCAATCGAATAGAAGAGGGCCACCTGAGACGTGAAGCTTTTTGTGGCAGCCACGCCCACTTCCTGCCCAGCCCTCAGGTTGACCACGGTGTCGCTCATTCTTTCGAGGCTGGAAGGTGCATGATTCACAACTCCGAGTATGGAACACCCCTTTTCCTTTCCCGCCCTCACAGCCTCAAGCACATCCATCGTTTCTCCGCTCTGAGAGACAGCCACAAGCACAGTTCCTTCGTCGAACCACCTTTCGTAGGACCTGTACTCGCTTGCCAAGATGACATCACTGTACAGCCCCATGTGCTCGGAAAGGTAGATCTTACCCAACATGCTGGCATGGTAGCTCGAACCGGCAGCGACAAAGAATATTCTCTTCGCTTCTTCGAGCTGTTTTCTAAAAAGCGTCACTTTTCCAGGATCCTGCTTCATTATCCTCAGGATAGATCCTGGCTGTTCATGGATCTCCTTCAGTGTAAAATGTTCGAAGTTCTTCTTGTCTGGAGAACCAAGCTCCTCTGCCAGGTCAACAACTTTGTAATCCCTCGGTAGCCCCCCCAAACTTCTAACTTCAAGGTGGTTTCTCTCAGCGACGCTGACCGTATCATCCTCGAGGAACACCGCCCTCTTTGTTTCATCTATAAAACCAAGCACGTCACTGGCATACACGGAGTAGTTCCTTCCAACCCCCACCATGAGTGGTGCATTGTGCCTCATCCCGAGGAGTCGTTCCGGATTATCAGAATTCATTATCACCAGAGCATATTGTCCCTTGAGCATCTTTGCAAGTTTCAGCCCTGTTTGCATCAGGTCGTCCCCTTCCCGGAGGATGTCTTCGGAGAGATGCGCGACGACCTCCGTGTCCGTTTCACTCACGAAATCATGGCCCTCCCTTCTAAGTGAGCTTTTGAGTTCTGCGAAGTTTTCGATGATCCCGTTGTGTATCACTGCTACCTTACCATCACATGAAACGTGCGGGTGTGCGTTGATATCATTCACCCCTCCATGCGTGGCCCACCTCGTATGTGCGATCCCCAGGGTTCCCCTTACAGGTGAACTTCTGAAAGCTTCTGCCAGCCTGTCAACGGTGCCGGCCCTTTTTACAACCCTAATTTTACCACCGTCGAGCGTTGCGATACCTGCAGAATCATAACCTCTGTATTCCAACCTCCTGAGCCCTTCGATGAGGTTTGGCGAGATGTCTCTGTAGTCAACCCTTCCTATGATCCCGCACATGATTTTCTCTCGAAAAACGGGGGTATAAAAGGACCATATATGACTGGAAAACGAAAGGTGGTCGAATTTTCAGTGGACCTTCATACATTATTTATATACATCAGTCATAACCCTTACAACACAGTTAATAATATTATAAGAGGTGAGGAATTGGTTGAAGGCCCATCTTACGCTTGACAGGAATGGAACGGAATTCATGGCTGAGGTAGACCTGCTTGAATCCACCCATGGATTGTGTATGATCTCGGACGACACCTCAATGAAGATACTGAAACTGACATCAACGCAACCGATGTATACACGCGAGATAGCGAAGAAGCTTGGTGTCAGAGAGCAATCCGTCTACTACCACGTTCGTCGGCTCACCTCTCTTGGCCTGCTGCACATCGCTTCGACTGAACTGGTGCGTGGTGCCCTCGCGAAGAAGGTGGTAGCTTCATCAAATGGCGTTGCGTATGTTTACGATACTTCATCGATGAAGCAAACAGGAAACAAAGCAGGTACCCTGGAACTGATGAGGTTTTTTCAGGGCGTGGTTGTTGATGGAAGACTCCAAGGTTACATCGTGGTGGGTAGCCCGGAGCCGCATGGCCAATTCAGGGCGTCGGCCAGGGATGGCCATTATGCCACACAGTTGGCTCTTTACATAGGTTCATTTGCATCTGTCTCTGATGACTTTGCCGTAAAACTTGACACAGACGCAAAACTCGAGATGGCGTACAGCAACAGCAGCCTGATCCTGATCGGAGGTCCAGCTACGAACCAGATAACTGCAGATGTGAACTCCTACCTGCCTGTGAGATTTGACCCAGCAAATTACTGGGCCGGACTTGTTGATGACAGCGGGAGGCGATTCAGCACAGACACAGATGCAGTCATAGCAAGAACCCCGAACCCATTTTCTCCGGGAAAGTACATGATCGTGATAGCTGGAATAAGGCACATAGGCACAAAGGCTGCCGTCATAGCCCTGACCCAACAGTCGAGAGAGATCCTTACGGGATTCGAAGGTCAGGATTCCTTCGCCTGTGTGATAAGAGGATTCGACCAGGACGGGGATGGCAAGGTCGACAGGGCTGACCTTATCGCGACCTACCCGAAGTGAAACTTTCGTAGCGCCAAGCAAAGCCCTATTAAAAAGAGGAAGAACAAACAAGGAACGTGCTCCATAAACTCCTCAACGAAAGGGACCAGGGAGGCCGTTCTGGGTCGCTGTCTGTTGCCCTCCCATCATTTTTCATCTGACTCCCACCAATACCAACGTCACCTGAATGAAGATTCGTAAGACATATAAGCTATTCACAGGGAGGCAAAAACGCACAAGTGTCGTTTGTTGTCATCTGAGTTCAGACCTATAGTCCGCCTTGCCGGTCGTGATTTGGATGGGACCAAGAGGCTAGCCTATGCTTTGGAGGAAGTGAAGGGCCTGAACATAAATCTTGCAAATGCTCTTGTAAATGCCCTGAAACTGGACGGGAGAATGAGATTGGGCCAGCTCTCTGAGCAGCAGGTTGCTGAAATTGAGAAAAGCGTCAGGGATATGAGACAGCTGAACCTCCCCCCCTGGATGTTCAACAGGAGGAAGGATATAGAGTCCGGAGAAGACAGGCACCTGCTCGAGTCGGACCTCGCGTTTATAATAAAGAATGACATCGAAAGGGAGAAATCTGTAGGTAGCTGGAGGGGTATGAGACACAGCCTCGGACTAAAGGTTAGGGGGCAGCACACCAGGACCACAGGTAGAAAGGGTCAGACCGTGGGAGTTCGCAAGGCTGCGGTCCAAGCAGCTGCTGCAGCTGCCGCCAAAGAAGGAAAGGAAGAGTGATACTGATTGGGAGACCCAAAGAAACCGAAGAATAAGTACACTACCCCCAGGCATCCCTGGAGCGGTGACCAGTTATCGAGCGAGCTCTTTCTTGTCGGAAGCTATGGCCTGAGAAATAAGAAGGAACTCTGGAAAGCAGAAACGGAGCTGTCCCGAATTCGTAAGCAGGCCAGGACATTGCTAGCCGCTCCTCCCGACATAAGGGAAAGATTGAGCGGTTACCTCATGAAAAGATTGACAAGGATGGGTCTTGTTAGCGAAGCGGCGCCTGTTGATTCGATTCTGAGTCTGAAGGTCGAGGACCTTTTGGAAAGACGTCTCCAGAGCATCGTTTGGCGGAAGGGTCTTGGACGGTCTCCATACGAAGCCAGACAACTGATTACGCACAAGAAGGTGAGGGTGGGAAGTAGGCTCGTATCAAAGCCTAGCTACATCGTGTCACGTGATGAGGAGCCAACTATAGCATTGACATCTGTGGGTGTTCAGCCGGGGGTTTCAGGGTAATGTCTGAAAAGCCCGTTGCGCAGGCGAAGGAAGACAGGTGGGGCGTAGTGCACCTGTTCAGTTCATTCAACAACACCTTGGTTCATATAACTGACCTCTCAGGTGCAGAAACGATCGCCATTAGTTCGGGGGGTCAGCACGTGAAGGCTGACAGACTGGAATCTTCCCCATATGCGGCGATGAAGTCTGCGAGCAAATGTGCCGAAATTGCCAAGACAAAGGGAATAACAGCCGTGCATATCAAGGTAAGGGCGGTGGGGGGAACGGGTCCCCGCACACCAGGACCCGGTGCTCAGGCTGCGATAAGGGCAATAGCCAGGGCAGGTTTCAAGATTGGCAGGATAGAGGACGTTACGCCAGTGCCTCATGACACGACCCGAAAGGCGGGTGGCAGAAGGGGAAGGAGGGCCTGATACCAGATGCCGGCAAAATCCGTCAAGGTTCTCGAGGCAGACCAGTCCCATGTAAAGCTGAAAATTGAGGGCTTCGACCAGTCATATCTGAACTCCGTAAGGCGGATTTCGCTGGCGGAACTACCTGTGCTCGCGATCGATGACGTGGTAATACTCGAAAACACATCTCCCGTATATGACGAAGTTGTGGCACACAGGCTTGGCCTGATTCCGCTGGTTACACCTGTCGACAAATATCCGTTGCCGGAGGAGTGCGACTGCAACAGCCCAAGCGGTTGTCCAAAATGTCGCGTAATGATCGTGCTTGATGCGGCGGCTGCGAATGTCGCTCGAACAGTTTATTCTGGCGAGCTCGTGGCACCCGAAGACCCTTCCGTCAGGCCTGTAAGCGACAAGATACCGATCGTGAAGCTGGCCCCAAATCAGAAGATCAAGATAGAAGCATATGCAAGAATGGGACGTGGCAGGGAGCATGCCAAGTGGCAGGCTGCGCCTGTTGCCGTTCTCGCAGACGTTGAAGGAAAGGAGGGAGCCCACACACTTGAAGTGGAAAGCGTAGGAAATTATACCGCTCCTACGCTTATGCTTAAATCAGTCCAGCTCCTGGAGAAGGAAATAAAACAGGTCTCAGATGGTGTGGGCGCCGGCGAATAGTTGAATAAAAATGGTGGGTTGATACATTGTTAGATAGGTCTTCTGCACTCAAGGCGCTTTCAAAACTGTCTTCAGAAGAGGGTGTCTGGAGGGTGGCCGAGGAGGCGCTGAGGGGTCCGAGAAGGCACATGGCTGCGGTGAACGTGGGAAAGTTGAACAGGGTCGCTAGTGAAGGCTCGCTCATATTAGTTCCCGGAAAGGTTCTTGGAACGGGGGAGGTTACTAAGAAGCTGAGGGTTGGAGCACTTTCATTCTCGGCCGAGGGCAGTCGTAAAATAAAAGAAGCGGGGGGAGAGGCCTTGAGGTTGACGGAGTTTGTGAAGAAATATGGCAAGTCTGGCGGGGTCCAGGTTTATGGAAGCCGATGAGCATGAGATACTGCTGGACGCCCAGGATACTATGCTGGGTCGTCTTGCCAGTATAGTTGCAAAACAGGCCCTTGAAGGCAGGATGGTGCATGTGGTCAACGTCGAGAAGATCCTAATAAGTGGGAACAGAAGGCATGTCATCGAAGCCTCGAAGAAGTTCCTTGAAGTGGGTTCTGTCATCAACCCAGAGCATGGTCCTATACATCCTCGGCGGCCGGATAACATATTCAAGAGGGTGGTCAGGGGGATGCTGCCCTGGCGGAAACCGAGGGGGAAGGATGCCTTCAGACGAATACGGGCCTACCATGGCTTCCCGGAATCACTCAGGAAGACACGGACTTTTGATGTTTCAAAGGCGAAGGCAACAAGGCCGTCAAGCTTCTATGTTACGCTGGGAGACCTGGCGAAAGAGCTTGGGTGGAAGGGAGATGCGCAATGAGTTCATCGGCTACCAAGAAACCGAAGTTGTATTCGGGGATAAGGAAGATGGCGCGCGCTACAGCATCAATCACACCCGGTGTGGGCAGAGTCAGGGTGAACGGCTACCTTGTGGAAGCTCTCCCCAACGAGTTGCAGAGAGAAATCATTCTCGGACCTCTGCGGACTGCGGGTGAGTACAGGTCGAAGGTCAACATTGACATCTCAGTGAAAGGCGGTGGGTACATGGGCCAGGCCTATGCTTCCGCTATGGCTCTGTCAAGGGCCCTCGTGGGTTTTGTGAAAAGCTCTGACCTGAAAAAGAAGCTGCTCGAGTATGACAAACATCTTCTCACCGGTGATCCGAGGCAGGCCGAACCAAAGAAGTTTGGTGGCCCTGGAGCAAGGCGCAGGAAACAAAAGTCGTACAGGTAAACTAAGAGAAGACAAAACCCGCAAAAGACTAGGCAATCGCGTGGTCCGCCGAAACATCGCAAATGGATTCCAGAATTATTTCATTTATGTTATATTGGGTGTGGCCTACCCAGAGTGCTAAAGCATTTAAATTACACCCCCGAATAATAGAAAAAGGTCTCGAGTGGAGGACAGGAAATACTATCCAGATCATTTAGCCTTTACCAGGCCTTCAGGAGATATGCTGCACGAGTTTCTGGTCGTCTGGAAAAAGCAGGAGGATTCACTCGTCACCCTGTTCAAGCTGTTGCATGATTCGGGTGCAGATATACTGCTCGCACACACCACGAGGGATGGAGAGCAGGATTCAAACATAACCAGTCTGTTCCTGGATTTCACAAAAGCAAGTTTTTCCCCCGCTGCCTTGAAGGACGAGATTGCCAAACTTCCCAATGTCACGGAGGTCGATTTTGTGAACATGAATGGTTCAATATTCGACAAATTCTACTTCCCCCCAACCATATTCAACAATAGCAGGGTTCTTGTCATGAGGCTCTCACCTCTTCTTAAAATAGAACGCAGGCTCCGCGAGAGACTGGGCACAGCAGGCACGATAATCATGTTCGAGGAGGGGAAATCCTATGCCAAGGAAGTTCTTTTTGAGTATAAAGCATCGTTGCAAACAGAAGATAAGCAGCTCATACTGTCGAATGTCGTGGATGGTCTCAGGGCTACCGGTTGGGGACTTTTCGAATTCAGACAGTATTCTGCGGGCTTCAATGTTGTCGTGAAGCATCCTCCCGTGCTCAACGACCCGGGTCCTGCCGAAAGCAGTTTCATAAGGGGGATGGCCGCTGGGATAATCGAATCACTCTTCTTCAAGGTTGTAGGTGTGCGGGATGCTTCTTACGACCATTCCAAAGATACGTTATCTTTCGTTCTACTTCGTTAATGTCCAATTGGGTCCTTCCGCTCGATCCCCGGGGTCACGGGAACCGGACGGATTTTAGAAGGGGCTGAGTCGGTGCATATGCTTGATACGGTTATATGTTGGATCAAACCCATTCATACGAAATCCAGAATCGGCTTCCTATCAGGTGACTTTCGGTACTCAGTATAGACAATTGTGGGGACCCAGTCATCATTCAGCCATCCTTTGTAGAGGTGTTTCTGTTCTTCGGTAGCATTTGGCAAAGGGATTATCTTGTATTCGAGTGGCGGACGTTTACCAACCTGCCCTTCGACCTCTATAAGTTCCCCGTTTCTGGCAATGAGTATGCTTATCTCGCTTCCGGGTTTTTTGTTGAACACATAGAAGCTCAGTCTCTCACCTCCCAGCCTGAGACCATCTATTCCAATTATTTCATCTCCGGTCGTGAGGCCCATCGATTCAGCCGGATATCCAGTCAGAACTGTCCCGACGATGCTCTTTGGCCCGTCATAAGTTAGCCGGAGGCCAATGAAACCAGCCCCGACTCCTTTGTCCTGTTTAGCTTCGACCTTCAAACCTGCATATCCAAAATACCTGTCGAAATCCACCTCCTCCTTCCCTCTCACCCTTGAATCAAACACCTCCTTCACCCCCTTTCCACCTATCCTGATGGCCAATCGTTCGAAGTCTTCCTCACTGTATCCCCTGCCATCCTTCAGGTAGGTTTCTCTGTAGAGGGCTCTCATCACGTCGTCCAGCGAGCGCCGGCTTCTCGTGTTTTTTCTGACCTGCATGTCCAGCATCCAGCCCACGACTGCGCCTTGAATGTAGTAGGACATGGTTACGTTCGGCATGTTGGAGTCAGGCTTGTAGTATTTGATCCAGGTATCGAAGCTTGCTTCTTCCGCGCTCTGCACCCTGCTTCCCGGGTATGATTTCATCAGATTTACGTTGAACGAAAAAGCATCAAGATATTCTGCCGTGGTGAATATTCCAGCCCTCCTAAGTACTAAATCGTCGTAATAACTCGTGATCCCTTCGGCAATCCAGAGGGATTTTGTGTAATTTTCTTTACTGTAATCATATTTCGAAATCTCTTTGGGCCTTATACGCTTGACGTTCCATGTGTGAAAGAATTCATGAGAAAACAGTCCCATCGTGTTGTTGTACTCCTGCCGGGGCAGAAGCCTGAGCCTCGGAACGAAGCAGACTGTGCTGTTCATGTGCTCGAGGCCTCCTGAAGCCTCATCGGTAAAATTCACGATGAAAACGTATCTGCGATAAGGCAAGCCCTGGAAGATTTCACTTTCCGTCTCTACGATCTTCTTTATGTCCCGCACAAATTCGTCCTCATCTATGGGGCAACTGCCAAATGTTGAGACAATATGCTTGGTGTTTCTGACCACGAATTCGTGCTCTTTCTGGTTACCAACTTCGATGGGGGAATCCATCAGCTCATCTATCCCCTCTGCCCTGTACACAAATTCAGATACCATATCCAGCGCCGTGGTTACCTTCTTCCATTCTCCATGAGGCACCAGCCTCAGTTCTATCGGGCACTTTTCCATCCCCACTGGATAGACGAAAAGACTTGGTCCGTTGATTATTGCGTGCAGCACATCAATGTAGCTCGCCGAATTGCTGTAATTAAGGGAGTAAACCGAATAGTCGACCTGAATCGAATCTAACTTTGAACTGGAAAGCGCAACCCATACATTCTTGGATTCCTTGTACACAGGAATCGGTCGTCCCGAATGAGGTTCTTTCACCTCAAACTGTATGACATTTTTCGGGAAGTCATCTATCACGTAGTGACCCGGTATCCAGACAGGCATCTCAAACCTGATTTGACCGGACTTGGGTTCTTCAAACACAGCCTTCAAACCGATATCAAAGTAATGCTTCTGAGCCCTTTTCATTGAAACAGTGTATTCCAGTCCTGCGCTTGACGCCATGCGAACTCGCCTCCTTAAGTTTGACATGTATCACCGTGGGTGCCCAGTGAATGGGTTTAACCTTTTTTCAAATGATCAGCTTAGCCCTAGAGGAGGTATCGCATCTTTCCTTTTATTATGCATCCGGTCTCAAAAAGGCTATCAAAACATCTAATCGACCAAAATCGGACATATATTCCAGTGAATCCACATGAGCTCAAAGTGAGCTGGGGATATCATCATCTGAATCAGTTACCCCAGAACCTATCATCGCTCGACTTGCTGTGCTTCTCCATCTATTTTTAGCTTGTATGGCAAAGTCGGACGCACCGATTCTGTTAGCCTTCCCACGTATGGATTAATTCGTTTTCGGCATACATTTTATAAACACCACGCCAACCGCGTACAATGAGAGTGTGTTGTGGGCATGAGCATACCGAACGCCCCTCAAAGGAAGATGATTTACAGTGTAGGGGGCGGCGACAGCCCGGCTCTCGTCGGAAAACTCTCCGAAGTTGTGAAGCGGGCGGTGGGAACTCCTTTGGGCTATATGATAAACTGGGGGAGACTTTACTCACTCTGGCCTGTCCATCTTGAAACGGGTTGCTGCAGTGTGGAGCTTGGTGCCTCCTCGGGGTCCAGATGGGACATGGAAAGGTTCGGTGTCCTTGAAGCCTTTGGTTCGCTTCGCCAGTGTGACCTCTTGATAGTTCTTGGTACCGTTTCAAGAAAGATGATGCCGAGGTTGAGGGTTGTTTGGGAGCAGATGCCTGAGCCGAAGTGGTGCATCGCTATAGGTGCTTGCTCCATAAGCGGGGGCCTCTACCTTGACAGTTACAACGTGCTCCAGGGTGTGGACCAGTATATTCCGGTCGATGTTAAGATACCTGGCTGCCCGCCCAGCCCGTATACGATTCTTGACGGAATAATGGTGCTTATGGAGAAGATAAGGAACAGTGATATCAAGGGCAGATACCATCTCCCCGAATTTGCCCAGGCAAAGATAAAGGAGGAGACGGCGAAGTGAAGACGTCCGAATTCCTTAAGGGGCTTGCCGTTTCCGTATGGACTGGAACCGTCCACCTTTTCAGACACAGAATGACATCAATGTATCCCGAGACTCAGAACTACCCCAATACAGAGATGTACGCCTACGACCCGAAAAAGGGGGTGGCCGTCAGCGGTTGGCGTGGTAGGCATTACCTTGACATGTCAAAATGCACCGGCTGCCAGCTCTGCTTCATAGCATGTGAAAATATAGCCGAAGCCATTGAAATGATCCCTGTCCCTGAAGCGGCTCATGCTCAGAACAAGAAGAGCATATACCCTGGCGTGGATTATGGCAGGTGCGTTTTCTGCGGGTTCTGTGTGGATGCCTGTCCGTTTTACGCGCTTTACATGACGCCCGTGGCCGAAATCAGCGAAATGAACAGAAACGACCTGTACTACTCCCCTGTTGAGCTTTCTGTACCACCTGTACCCAATCCGGCCCCCAAGGTCCATGTGAACTTCGACAAGAAGAGGGGATCACACGATGAAAGATGAGGAACTCCTCGGCCTTATTCAGACAAAGCTGCCTGATACCACGCCCTCCATCGTGTACTCCCACCGCCTGAAGTTGAAGCCATACCTCGAGAAACTCCATGATACCTGTTCCACACTCCTCTCGATGGGATTCGACCACCTGCAGACCATATGCGTCACAGATTATCCTCAGACTGGCGAATTCGAATTCAACTACATAATTGGATCGGTGCAGGACAGTCTGAAGGAAAACATAATCATGGTCGTGCTGCGCTTGCCCCGAGCAAGGCCGATTGTACCGACTGTGAAGGACGTCTGGCCCGCAGCAGTACAGCTTGAAAGGGAAGAGTTTGAGATGCTTGGCGTGAGATTTGAAGGCAATCCTGAGCTGAAGTTTCTTTACCTTCCGGAAGACTGGAACGAGATTCCTCCTCTGCTCAAGGATTACAAACTGAAAAGGTGGGTGGATGAGGAGAGAGACCGTCATGACCTGGTTATAGAGCGTGTGGAGCATGAGCGCGAACACTGAATCCAACCCGGAGATGCTCGCGGGCGTATTTCAACAGGAAGAAGCGCCCGAGGGGAGGCTCAAGGTTAGCTTTGGCCCGCAGCATCCTGGCTCCGGACACATGAGGATAATTCTGACAGTCAACGGAGATATCGTGGAGGACGCGGTTCCCGATGTAGGCTATGTTCACAGGGGCGTTGAAAAGATGTGCGAATACAAGAATTATATTCAGAACATACCCCACATCGAGAGGCCTGCCATTCATGACTCGAGCGGAACAATATTCCCATACATTCTGGCGGTCGAAAGACTTCTTGACATGACGGAAAAGGTGCCCGAAAGGGCGCAGTACATACGGGTGATAATGGCCGAACTCAACAGAATGATTAATCACTTCTACTTTTTTGGTATCCTTGGAATATTCATGGGGCATACAACACCGATAACCTGGGGAATGGGTGACCGGGACTACCTCATCGATGTGGCAGCCTCTGCCACTGGTGCAAGGGTTACTTTCAGCTACTTTGTGCCTGGTGGTGTGCGCACAGACCTTCCATATGGTTTCGAAGACAAACTCCTCAAAACATGCGATTATCTTGAGAGCCGAATACCAGCCTACAAGGCATACCTCGAAGAGAATCCATTCGCGAGGATGAGGTTGACAGGCGTGGGCGTGATCAAGCGAAGCGATGCGGTAGCCCTCGGGCTAGCCGGTCCCACGTTGAGGGGATCAGGCGTAAAATCGGATGTCCGCAAAGATGAACCTTATTCCTTGTATGATACGCTCGAGTTCAACATACCAACCAGGGAAGAGGGTGATGCAATGGCTAGGATGATGGTGCACTTTGAAGAGGTGAAGGAGAGCCTTTCAATCGTGCGGCAGGCGGCAAAGAAACTCAGACCCGGACCTGTCAAGGTCCCGCTCAGGGGTCAGATCAGGGGAAAGGTTGGAGAAGCGTACGCGCGCACGGAGGGAGCAAGGGGAATGAATTCATACTACATAATCTCCGACGGCCAGATCCACCCATACAGGGTGAGGGTAAACACGGGCGATTCAAGGAACCTTGCAGCCATGCGTCCGGTTCTGATCGGTGGAAAGGTTGCGGATGTGCCCGTGGCGCACTGGAGTCTGGACTACTGGCCTGTGGCGAGCGATAGATAACCGGAGACCCATTCTCCACCCCTACCGTCGTTCCGTTCACATCTATTTTTCAAAACTGCTTATAAGCACGCCGAAAAGGAGGTCTAAGTGGCGCAGAATGCTAGTTCCTATAAGATGCTTTACCTGCGGAGCCCTCGTTGGAGATAAATATGCAGACTTCATCAGGAGGGTGGACATAGGTGAAGACCCTAGCAAGGTTCTCGACGACCTGGGTCTCAAGAGGTATTGTTGCCGCAGAATGCTACTTGGTGGTTTCGAGATCATCGATTATCAGCTTCCCTACAACGAAGCCGTCGAGATGCGAAGGCGTGAGCTTCTGGGATCCTGATTATTGCCGCCGCAAGGAAGCAAAAGCGTTAATACCCCCTGAAAGACCTTCTGAACGCACAACTGACTGGTGAAATTGTATCTTGTCGAAGGATTTTGATGACGAAGAGGGCAGTGCCGAGCGACTGATAACATCTCAGCTTTCCGAGAAAACCCTGGTTTCAACAGGCATAAGAATAGGAACCACCGTGAAAACCAAGTATATGGCCGGATATGTCTCAAAGACCAGGAACGATGGTCTGCACATAATCGACATGAACAAGGCTCTTTCGAGGATCGACACCGTCGGCAAATTCATCTCCAGATTTCAGCCCAGTCACGTAGTGGTTTACACTTCCCGAGACTTTGGATTAACACCGGTGGAAAAGTTCTGTGAACTTACGGGCTGCAAGCCCCTGACAAAGAGATTCATGCCCGGTACATTTACCAACCCTCAGCTTCCCTACTACACAGACACGGATCTGCTTCTTGTCGTTGACCCGGCACTAGACAGGCAGGCCATCGTGGAGGCTTCAAGCATCGGGGTACCCGTTGTAGCGGTCGCCGATACAGACAACACGACAGACGACGTTGATGTGGTAATACCCGCGAACAACAGGGGAAGGCGCGCTCTGGCCGCACTGTTCTGGCTCCTCGCCCGGGCGGTGCTGATTCATTCTTCAGCACTTTCCGCAGACCAGCCCATGAAGTACACGATAGACGACTTCGAAACAAAGCTGATAGAGGAGGAGGGGGAGGCTGCGGAATAGAAAGCCTGCTGTTGCAGGCCAATTTTATGAAGCAGAACCCGACCTTCTCAGGAAGCAGATAGAAGACTGTTTTTTGCACAGACTCGGACCTGGGAAATTGCCCAGAGAGAGTCCCTTACGTGACGACATCGTAGCGACCGTTAATCCACACGCAGGTTATATGTATTCGGGGCCCGTGGCCGCCCACAGCTTCATGGCACTTGCTTCCGTGCCCGGGCATGACCTGGTTGTAATCGTTGGGCCAAACCATTACGGAATTGGCAGTGGCATAGCCGCGCCTCTAAGTGATGCGTGGGAAACGCCGCTGGGAACGGTACCCGTTGATGTACTCGCGGCAAGGGAGCTTATGCGCGAATCCCGCATGGTCGACCTTGATGATTCGGCCCACTGGAGGGAACACAGCATTGAAGTGCAGGTGCCTTTTCTGCAGTACATATACGGTGCCGGATTCAGCATACTCCCAATCAGCATGGCAATGCAGGACAAGGAAACTGCAACTGTGCTTGGCCAATCTCTCACCGCATTCATTCGCCGCAGGGGTGGCGGGGTACTGATAGCTTCGAGTGATTTCACTCATTACGAGCAGGATTCGGAGGCTAGGTCGAAGGACACGAAGGCACTTGAATATATACTGAACTTTGACGTTGATGGTTTTTACTCATATGTTCAGCGCGTCAACCTGTCGATGTGCGGGTACGGTCCGGTGGCAGCGGTTATGATAGCTTCGAAAGGACTAGGTGCGACCCATGCCGAGAGGCTGTGCTATGGGACTAGTGGGGAGACAGGCGGAAGCAAAGACTCTGTGGTGGGTTATGCTTCTGTTCTTTTTCTAAGGTGACTGTGTCTGAAGGCTGTTGCTCGTGCACCGGCTAAGGCCATACTGCTCGGAGAACACTTTGTGGTACATGGTGGCAGCGCCCTTGCAGTCGCCCTCTGCAAGTGGGTCGAAGCGACAGCCGTCAGGTCTGAAAAAAACACCATAACTTCTATCAACACACGCGAAACAGCAGCTCTTGACGACGCAGTGGGGTTTTTGGAACCTTGCGCCCGGTGCGCGAATTCACTTTTGGAGGCACGGGGTTGGCGTGGGGTTTCGATCACCATAAATTCCGATGTGCCGTCCGGAAGCGGGCTTGGATCGTCCGCGGCAACCTCGGTTGCGGTCCTGGCTTCGGTGGCAACTCTTTTCAACTCGCCTCTTGATCCGGCCCAGCTTTATGAATATGCAATGATAGGTGAAAAGCTGGTTCATGGAAGACCATCTGGCATCGATGCATTCGTATCCATAAACGGGGGGCTTGTGAAGGTTCGAGGCAACAAGAGAGAGGTCGTCGGATGTCCTCCCTTCTGGCTGATGGTTTCTGACAGTGGTGAATCCCGCAATACAGGGGACATGGTGAGAAGAGTATCTGAATACAGAAACATGAACAGGGAATCCTTTGAGACACTCCTCAGGGCAACCGAGGCGCTGGTCGATGATTCTGTTGAAGCACTTCGGAGGGGCGACATATCCATACTTGCGCAGGGGATGAATTTCAATCAGGAGGCGCTGCGTCTGGTTGGAGCCTCAACGGAAAAGATTGATACCATGGTGAGAACTGCCAGAGCTGTGGGTTTCACGGGCGCAAAACTCACCGGGGCAGGGGGAGGGGGGTGCATCATCGCGGTACAGGCACCGGATCCGCAGAAATCCTTTGAAAATTTCAGGGCCAATTACCCATCATCATTCTTATGTTCGGTGCCCGGGGAAGGGGTCAAAACATGGTTGTTTTAGCCGTGGTCAAGTTCGGTGGCTCATTCATATCGGAAAAGAGCCGGAAATTCAGCGTCAGGAAAAGGGCGGTCCAGGCCGCCTTTCAGGCTCTTTCCAACACCCGGTTCGTTCTGGTACACGGCGGTGGCTCATTCGGCCATCCCGTAGCTTCAGAATACGGTCTTTCAGGGATGAACACATCAACATCTCGCAAAGGGGTCTGGGAAACCAGGAGCGCCATGCAAAGATTGAATGACATAATCTGTCAAGCGATGGCGAAGTCAGGACTAAAACCGTACGTGGTTCCCGGGGTTGCGATCCTGGACACTGAATTGCGCGTCAGGCCTGGCATCAAAGATACGCTAGATATCATATCGAATAGTGGACTCACACCGGTCAGCTACGGCGATGTCTTGCCCGTCGTAGGAGGATTCAGAATCGTTAGCGGTGATTATCTATCTCTAACGCTTTGCAGCCTGATGCAACCCAGGAGAATGGTTTTCGTGCTGGATAAACCCGGTATTCTGAAAGATCCACAGGATGATGAAAGTTTGGTTCGACGTGTCGAACCAGACGAACTGGAATCATTCGGACATGGCGGGAGTCATGACGTCACGGGAGGTTTCAAGTATAAACTCAAAATAGCGAAGGAGATTGCCGGGTTAGGCGTGGAAACTGCATTCGTAAGCGGTTTTAACGGAGATGCGCTTATAAAATCGGTTCTTGGCGGACCCTTCAAAGGCACACTGGTAGTGAGCAAGAAGTGACAATTGAAGAAAGAAAGAGGGATCATCTGGACATCTGTCTACACGAAAATGTCAACGCCAGGGCTAGAACCACACTCTTTGAGTGTGTAAATCTGGTACATACGGCCCTTCCGGAGCTCGACTTGGAGAGGGTGGAGTTAGAAACCACATTCCTTGGTCACAGACTTAAACTTCCACTCCTCATCGATTCAATGACTGGTGGTACGCAGATGTCGCTCGAGATAAACAGCGCGTTAGCTTCAGCCGCTGAAGAAGCCGGAATCGGAATAGGTGTTGGCAGCCAGCGCGCTGGACTGAGGCGTCCAGAAGTGGCAGAAACTTATTCTGTGGTGAGAAAGGTTGCTCCCAACGCATTCATTTTTGGAAACATTGGCGCCGCGCAACTTGTTAAGGGCCTCACTGTTTCGGACGCAAAACGGGCAGTTGAAATGATAAGCGCGGATGCCCTTGCGGTTCACATTAACCCTCTTCAGGAAGCGGTACAGGTGGGAGGGGATCCGCTCTGGAAGGGTGCGCTTGAAAAGATCAAGGAGCTGGCCGCTTCACTGAGCGTTCCTGTTATAGCAAAGGAGGTCGGGGCCGGAATTTCGGGGGATGTGGGTGCAATGCTCGAGGAGGCCGGTGTTGCTGCAGTAAACGTTTCAGGTGCGGGGGGTACAAGCTGGTCAGGGGTGGAATCCATAAGGGCACTGAGGGCCAGAAATGAGAAGGTTGCGGCTCTGGGCGAAGCATTTTGGGACTGGGGAATCCCCACAGCGGCTGCCCTCATCGATGTTAGAAGGAGGGTGAAGCTTCCGCTGGTTGCATCGGGTGGGATAAGAAGCGGAATAGAAATTGCAAAGGCAATCTCACTTGGGGCGGATGTCTGTGCCATGGCACGACCGTTCCTCATCGAAGCAGCCAAGGGTGGAAAGGCTCAGGTGCTCTCGTTCATCGAGTCTTTGGCTTCGCAACTCAGGCTGGCGATGTTTTTGACTGGCTCCGGCAATATTACCGATCTCAAGAAGGCTAGAAAGGTGATCACTGGGGAGCTTGCCCAGTGGGCCGGGAGTTCGTGAATAGACAATGAGCCTTGAAGCAGAAATGAAGCGTGTTGCTTCGCTTGTGGATGGATACATTAAAGAATCGGTAAAGGGATATCCCGCGATACTCTACGACGCCTCGTATCATCTGCTTGCCGCGGGTGGAAAGAGGCTGAGGCCTTTCATACTTCTGAAGTTTCATTCAATTTACAGCGCGGATGAATCCGCAGCTCTCCCAGCCGCTGCCGCGGTTGAGCTCGTTCATAACTTCACCCTCATACATGACGACATAATGGACAATGATGAACTGCGTCGAGGTGTTCCCACCGTGCACAAAAGATTCGGCGAAGCGATGGCGATACTTGCGGGGGACGTACTTTTTGCCAAAGCCTTCAGGCTGATTTCAGAATCCCAGGCCTTCAGGGGGGATCCGTCCAAGCTGGGTGCTGCGGTTTCAGAGTTGGCGGGATCACTGGTCACCGTTTGCGAAGGGCAGGCATTGGACCTGAATCCGCCTAGGCTCGAAGATTTCACGGAGAAGTTTTACTTTGACATGATACACAGGAAGACCTCTGCGCTGTTTGAAGCATCGGCCGTGCTTGGCTGTGTGGCAGGCGGAGGGGGTCCTGATGCGGTAACCAAGGCACGAGAATATGCAGACCATCTGGGTGCCGCCTTTCAGCTTGTGGACGACCTGCTCGGCATAGCGGGGGATTCATCTGTCACCGGAAAACCCGTCGGGGGTGACATAGTGCAAGGAAAGAGAACGCTTCCTCTGCTTATCGCACTCAAGCTCGCAGACCGGGGTTGGAGCGAAACGATACTAGCTACATGGGGCTCGAGGAAGGCTTCTCAGGAAACGGTGGATAAGATTGTGAAATACATAAAGGAGATAGGCGTGGAGGCTCAGGTCCGGAAGCTCGCATCTGAACATCTGGAGCAGGCACTTCGCTCTCTGGAATCATTCCCGAAGGGCGCTGCGGTGGATTCCTTGTTTGAGCTTGCAAATGTACTGACGCTCAGAAGGATGTAGTGTTTTCGTTTGTCGGAAAACCTGCCGAAGGGAACCGAGGATACAATACGACTCGCAGCCCTGTATAACGCATTCAGACACGGCGGCAAAGCGGATACGGGGGCGGTGCTGGGGAGGGTACTTGCTGAAAACCCGGAGCTACGGGGCTTTGCACGTAAGCTTTCTTCGATGGTTAGTGTTGCAGTTTCCGAAGTCAACAAGCTCACACCGGAACAGCAAAAAGAGTCTATCAAGAGGCTCAAACCAGAACTTCTACAGGAGAAGGGTTCCGAACGAAAGAAGGAGGGGGGAGAAGAATTTCGCAGATTGCCTCCTCTGCCGAACATCGAAAAGTACAAGCGTGTGGTAACTAGGTTTGCACCAAACCCGGACAGCGTCCTTCACCTAGGGTCCACGCGGGCGATTATTCTCAGCCATGACTACGCAAGGATGTATTCAGGGATGTTCATCCTCAGATACGAAGATACGGACCCCCGGCTCAAAAAATCAGCAATCTCACTCTACCGCTATGTTCTGGAAGACCTCGAATGGCTAGGCTGCACACCGGACCAGATATTTTACCAGAGCGACCGACTCGAAATTTACTATGACTATGCTGTGAAGTTGATCGAACTGGGCGGTGCGTATGTCTGTACCTGCTCTCAGGAGAAATTCAGGTCCAGTGTGACCCAGGGAAGGGCGTGTCCGGACAGGAATGTGGGGATTGAAGAAAACATATCAAGATGGCAGAAGATGATCGACGGAAGTTACGCGGAGGGCGAAGCCGTACTCCGGGTCAAGACGGACCTGAAGCACCCGAACCCGGCAGTCCGTGACTGGCCGGCCATGAGGATAATAGATACCAAAAGGTACAGACACCCGAGGGTTGGCTCGAAGTACAGGGTGTGGCCTCTCTACAACTGGTCGGCAGGCCTGGATGATCATCTGCTTGGCGTCACTCACATCATTAGGGGTCAGGAGCATGCAACAAACGCAGTTAGACAGAAGTACTTCTACAAGGCCTTCGGCTGGAGTTATCCCGATGCGATTCACTACGGAAGACTGAAGATCGAGGGGGGAGAGCTGAGCAAGTCAAAGATAGAAAAGGGGATAAGGGAAAAGCTGTATTCAGGATACGACGATCCCAGGCTGGCAACACTCAGAGCACTCAGAAGGAGGGGGATCTCACCGCAGGCGATTCGTCGACTCATACTCGAGGTAGGCCCGAAGCCGAACGACGCAACAGTAAGCTGGGAAAATCTTCTGGCGTACAACCGGCAGTTGATCGACAGGACTTCACCCAGACACTTTGCCGTTTTCGACCCGATTCAGTTAAACATACATGGTGTTCCAGATGAAACGCTCAGGATTTCTCTGCACCGGCATCCGGACATTCCTGAAATGGGGAGTAGGGAGTTCACTCTTCACAAAAAGAACGCCATACTGAGGCTGGTCGTGCCCAGAACCGAACTCAAGGCTGGACAAACTTACAGGCTGATCGGACTCATGAACATTCAGGTGTCACCCAGTGCTGCAAAGGGGGCGCGAAAAGCCCAATTTGCTGGGTATTCACTTGATGAGGCCAGGAAGATTGGTGCAAAGGCACTTCAATGGTTGCCTGACACCGGGAACATTAACATAGACGTGGTGATGCCTGATGCCACAATAAAGAAGGGGCTGGCTGAAAGTCAACTGGAAGATGAGAAGGTCGGAACCGTGGTCCAATTTGAGCGACAGTTTTTTGCAAGGCTGGATTCAAAGGATGGGGTCTACGTGTTTTACTTCACTTCCAAGTAAACCGACGACCACTCATTTTCTTGGCAATCTGGGTGAATCAGCGGCCGGCTGGACCGTCATCAAAGCATACTCACAAAAGTTTAAAACGGGTGTTTTTATGGAGTGTCCGAAGGGTGATTGATGGGGATGAGCCCTGAAGTATCAGGAAAACCAAGCTTTGTGAAATTCGATACGCCGAGAGAACTTGTTGAAGCTGCCTACGAGGCGGTAAGGCAGGCTCGACAGACAGGCAAAGTAAAGAAGGGAACGAACGAGACAACAAAGGCAATTGAGAGGGGTGTAGCCAAGCTTGTCGTGGTGGCCGAGGATACAGAACCACCCGAGGTGGTAGCCCATCTCCCCATCATAGCCGACGAAAGAAAGATACCATATCTTTTCGTCTCTTCGAAAACACAGCTTGGGCAGAGTATGGGAATTGACGTGGGTTCAGCCGCATGCGCCATCATTGAACCGGGAGAGGCGCAACCCCTCCTTGAACAGATACTGGCGTCTCTTTCAAAAATACGGTCCGCCTAGACCGGGCTGAAGAAAGATGAGTAAAGGTTCCGAGGAAACCGTCACCCCTGCAGAGGTGATCCAGGTTGTGGGGAGGACTGGTGTCGCAGGTGAGATCACTCAGGTCAGGGTGAGGATAATGGAGGGAAGCGATAAGGGAAGAATTCTCACACGAAATGTAAAGGGTCCTATTCGGGCTGGCGACATACTCATGCTTCGCGAAACCGAACGTGAAGCCAGAAAGATAAAGTGAGTTGAAGACTCTTTAATCATTCATGTGCATTGTGCAGTACCTTAGCCTGAATCTATCCCCTAATTTTTCGATAGACCCCCACTGCAGCTGAACTGAAAAATATCACCAAAACACACTGAGATCAATGGATTCGTCATCCATAAAATTACAGGGTCACGCATTGTCAAACAAACAGGTTTCCCATGACACATCCGGTTCGACGCTTTCCTTCCCTCCCCACCGTGATCATGAACTTTTGATTGCGAGTCCTTTATATCCCCCTCGTATAAAGGTCGGGTAAGGTAAACGTTTCAGGGGATGGTACAGTTTGCTGAGTCTCAAAAAGTGTTCGTTCTGCGGGAAGGAAATAATGCCAGGCCAGGGTCTTACGTTGGTAAAGAATGACGGCTCCGTATCAAATTACTGCAGCTCGAAATGCAGGATAAATCATCTGAAATTGAAGAGAGATCCCCGCAAACTGCGGTGGACTTCGAAGTATGTAAAGGGCGGGAAGGGACTTTGACCGAAAGAACGCTCATAGTCATCAAGCCTGACGCCGTCAGGAAGGGTTTCGTTGGCGAAATAATCGGAAGATTTGAGCGGAAGGGCCTTGCTCTGGTCAGCCTCACCATGCAGAACATGTCGAAAGAGAGGGCGGAGGAGTTTTATTCGCCACACCGGGGAAAACCTTTCTTTCCTGAACTTGTCAATTTTTTCACCTCTGGGCCCGTGGTTGCCGCAATTTTAGAAGGACGCGAAGCCGTGGCAGTAGTAAGGAATATGATCGGTGCAACGGATTCAGTAAAGGCTGCGCCCGGCACAATAAGAGGAGACCTTTCGCTTGGACTGACCGACAATTCCATACATGCGTCCGATTCCAAGGAAAGCTTCGAAAGAGAATCTAAAGTTATATTCGGGTGAGGAGACGCTCCTGTTGTTGATGCGCCATGTCTGCACCCATAAGACAGCCCATAGTGGTGGTCCTAGGACATGTGGACAGTGGCAAGTGCGTTTCTGGCGAAACTCTTCTGCAGCTAGCCGACGGATCATTGATCCGTGCTGATCACGCATTCAGAAGATTCAGAATCGGGAATCGGTATGCACTCACGGACGGCGAAGCATACAGGGCAAAGGGGTTGCGGCTTTTATCTGTCAACACAAGTGGCAAAGTCGTCTCGTCCAAGGTATCACATGTCTGGAGACTGAAAGCTGACACAACCCTGAAGATACAAACCGATGCAGGCATATCAATCGAATGCACTCCCGAACATAGACTCCTCACAAGAAAAATGAATGGAACTGCTGCATTCACTTCTGCTTCAAAGCTTACAGCAGGGGATGACCTTCTTGTCCCGCGTGGCTTGACCCCCAAAAAAGCCCACCTTTCAGGGTTGAAATCAAGACTGTTTTATCTTCTGCCGGAACGATGCCACCTTCAAAGCGACATACAAAATCGCAATCTAATTTCAGGCTCATCAGGAAAGGATTTCCATTCTGATCGAACACCACCTGCGCCCACGGAACCGACATTTGAAACATTTAAGATGAAACGGCGTACGGACACCATAAAGACAACATCAACCCGAGGAAAGGAATACGATCGTATTCTTTACATATTAAGCCCTAGATCGAAACGAACCCGTCTCCCCCTCATACTCAAGCCTCCAAAGACCTTGAATGAGTTCATCCGATTTTACTACTTGGCAGGATTCGCAGAGGGTGAACGTCAAAAACTTCCTCAGGAACACCACACTCATTCTCAGGAAGTTCTTCACAGAGTATTCGGAGCCGTGACCGAATTCTTAGGTTCGGGAATGTCAGGGTTCCCGCATGGAATGAGACAAGACGGGCCGTGTGTGCCTTTACAGATCCGCTGCATAACATCAGCATTCGTTGGAATCAACAATCCCGCAGGGCAGTCTAGTCTTGGACTCCGATACGAACTACTGTTTCATCTTCCAGAGAAAATTCTGCTAGGATTCCTTCGGGGTTTTTTCGACTCGCTAGCGGATGTTGACCAAGAGAGAGGGGTCGTCATTCATTGCCGGAGTGCCAGATTCAGAGCCATATTATGTATTCTACTTGTCCGCATCGGATGTATTCCAAGAATTCGCGAAGACGGAAGTCTTTCGATCCAAGAAGGGGAAAGCCTTGAAGTTTTTGTGGACAAGATCGGTTTCTTTGATGCCCGCAGAAGGGTTCAGGTTCAGCGTCTCTTACAGAGCCATACCAACTCCGCGCTTTGCCCAGCTTCCGGCAAACACCTGACCTACATGCCAAGCTCGGCACCTGCGCAAAACTCTTCCCTAAATGTACTTTCACCGCCCGGTTCTGATACTGTTGTTTCTACGATCCAGAACCGTTCTGGCTTCTCCCTTCAAGGGTTGCTTGCACTCGGTGAAACTGCGCCAGCCATCGGCCAGACCACCGAAATGGCCACTGTGAAGGTGACCGGTATCGAAGTAAGAAGCGGCATGCGTACGGTATACGACTTTACGGTGGAAGGATTCCACAACTTTCTTGCAAATGGTCTGGTGGCTCATAACACGAGCCTTCTTGACAGACTGAGGGGTACGGCGGTTCAGAGCAGAGAAGCAGGAGGGATAACCCAGCAAATTGGTGCCAGCTTTTTCCCACCCGAAACCTTGGTAAAGATTTGCGGTCCTCTTCTCAAAATGTTCGGAGGCAATGTCCAGGTCCCAGGACTTCTTGTGATAGATACCCCAGGCCATGAGGCATTCGCCAACTTGAGGAGCAGGGGGGGTTCCGCAGCCGACATTGCAATACTCGTAGTGGATGTCACAAAAGGACTCGAGAATCAGACACTGGAGTCGATTGAAATACTCCGCTCCAGAAAGGTGCCGTTCGTTGTAGCCCTCAGCAAGATAGACCTCCTGGCGGGATGGAGACCAGACCCCAACAGCCTTGTGAAGGATGCATCAGTAAGGCTCCAGCCAGCCACCCTGCAACTCCTCGATGAAGCCATTTACCGGGTGGTTGGGCAGCTTTCTCGTGTCGGCTTTGCCAGTGAAGCCTACTACCGGGTGAAGGACTTCACAAGAGAAGTCTCAATAGTCCCCGTGAGTTCGAAGACCGGGGAAGGCATCGCGGAACTTCTTGCGATAGTCGTGGGGCTATCGCAGCAGTACCTCGCCAAGAAACTGAAGGCCAGCTCTAACAGAACAAGGGGAATCGTTTTGGAGGTTAATGAAGAGCCAGGCCTCGGACCAACGGCGAACGTGATTCTTGTGGATGGCACCTTGAAGGTTGGTTCAAAGGTGGTGGTTGCAAAGAGGGACTCAGCAGAGGCTGTCAAGGTAAGGGCACTGCTGCTTCCCAAACCACTTGACGAAATGAGAGACCCGAGGGATAGGTTCGAGTCTGTTCAGGAGATTGCAGCTGCCGCCGGGGTCAAACTTTCTGCGCCCGACCTCGGAGGCGTTCTTGCGGGTTCCCCACTACTGGGGGTATCCGAGACCGACGATGAGGAGGACGCGAAACGCCAGGTGATGAGCGAGGTCAAAACTGCGATATATGAGAGGAAGGAACTCGGGGTCATACTCAAGGCAGATACACTCGGAGCGCTTGAGGCCCTTTCAAATCTTCTCAAAAAGCAGGGAATACCAGTTAGAGTGGCCGATATCGGACCCGTAACAAAGGGTGATGTGGTTCAGGCGAGCTCCGTAAGGCAGGATGACAGATACCTCGGCGTCATTCTTGCGTTCAATGTGAAGGTGCTGGAAGACGCGGAGCAGGAAGCCGCCACCAGGGGGGTCAAGATCTTCAATGAGAATGTGATCTATACACTGATAGATTCATATGTTACATGGGTGGGTTCCGAGAAGGAAAACGAAGCAAGGGCAACGTTTTCCTCAATCGTCCTTCCCTGCAAGTTCAGGATCATGAAGGGATTCATTTTCAGGCGCAATGATCCAGCGGTGTTCGGCGTCGAGGTGATTACGGGAACGCTCAGGCAGAAAGCAAAAGTCATGAACTCAAGGGGGGAGGAGGTGGGGTCCATTCAGCAGATACAGCACGAAGGGCAGAATATCACTGAAGCCAGAGCTGGCGACAAGGTTGCCGTTTCGATGAAGGAACCAACGGTTGGAAGGCAGGTCAAGGAAGGTGAGGAGCTTTACACACTGCCTGAAAGCGTCCACGCTAGGATGCTTATCGAAAAATATGCTGAACGGTTATCTCCAGAAGAAAAAGACCTGCTGAAAGAGATAGTTTCCATACGACGCAAGGTGCACATTTCGTACGCATTCTGAGGCGATGTATCTGAGCTGCCCCATTTTCGCTCCTGTTAAATCATGTTCGTAGCCCTAACATTTTCACATGCGGGCGGTACCATCCAGGCCATAACAGAGTCCGCAAAGAGACTCCCGCAATCAATTGCAAAGGATGAACTAGTAGTCCGTCAAAAACCGATCATACCTTCCAGGCCAAACTGGCACTATTCGACGTTTACAACGCCAATCATAAAGGGAAGATGATAGGTACACTCGTAATTGTACACGCCTGACTTCGTGAAAGTGTAGCTCCAGCTTTGGTACTGTTGTAGAGGGGGCGAAGACGCCATACCATTGGTAAAGACGACATTGTGCACACCACTGTCATACTGACTCAGAACCCCGTTGAGCCTGTACCAGATCACCGTACTGCCAGCTGGAACTGTAATGTTCTTCGGGATGAAGGATTCGCCCACCGTTACAACAAGATACTTGACCACCTGCACAGACAGGGACTCATTTTGCACAAATCCTCCTCCTGTAAAGGTTACCGTGAAGTCATATGTGGAGGGGGTTACGTTTTGCGATACCGAAATCTGAGCATTAATGACAGAGGACTGGCCTTGCGAGATGGTGACTTGGGATGGATTAAATGTGACCGATATGCCAGGGGGTGTGGCAGACGTTATTGTTGCCGATGAGGGTACATTCCCTATGCTTGTTACGGTAAACGTGTAATTCACAAGGAGGTCCGAAGCCGCAAGGACAGTTGGAGCTTGGAAGTTACCTATTATGCTTCCCGAGTAGTTGGTTCCGGTGCTCGGCGGGCCACCGGATTGGTGAGGCCCAACCTGTCCTTTCAAGTAGTAATCATATGCTACCAACGATGTAATTGACCCCGCGACAATAATTACGATCAAAATTATTAATTTAGGTTTCACAGCCGCATCTCCGTTGTCGTGCATTTTTCCAGAGTTTTTTGTATATACGGATTTCTCCAGAAGTAGCCACACTTCGTACCCGTAAATCAAACCAGTCGCTCTTCAGACCTGCCTAGCGGACGTTTGCTTTCGGAAAAGTTAAATCAAGCCCACTACGGCCCGATGCAACAGGAAGGTGTTTTACAATTCATGCCAGATTTTCAGCTCGTTCTTTCTGACCCCAAGACCAGGAAGTCTGCGAAGCTTGAGGTCAAGGACCCCACCTCTCAATTCTTCATGGGTCTGAAAATAGGTGATACCGTGGACGCTTCGAGTGCCGGCATTCACGGAAAGATCAAGATCACGGGGGGGAGTGATAGGTCTGGAACCCCCATGAGAACCGATGTTCAGGGCTCTGGAAAGAAGAGAATTCTTCTTGGCAACCCACCAGGGATAAGGGCCGGAGAGTCAGGCTTTAGGAAACGAAAACTGGTAAGAGGCAATACCATATCTTCCGAAGTTTATCAGATAAACGCCGTCCTGGTGGAAGGGACACTTCCTGAGCAGGTCGAACAGCCACCTGCTCAGAAAGAGGCAGAACAGAAGGGACAGAAAAAGCCTCAGAAGTAGCTCGAAAGCATACAACGTTTATCAATGGTACTCCGGAATGTCTTGACATTATGTCTCCCTCCATGAAGCCAATCCCACAGCAGCCCGAGGTTAACATAGGGACCACCGGACACGTAGACCATGGAAAGACCACCATCACAGAAGCTCTCACAGGAAAGTGGACATCAGCCCATAGTGAGGAACTGAGAAGGGGTATAACGATCCGTGTGGGCTATGCGGATGCCGCCATCTACAAATGCACAGGCTGTCCACCGCCAAAGTGTTACAATACAGACGGGGAGTGCGGCGACTGTGGTGGAGAACCTCAGCTCCAGAGGGTGATTAGCATTGTTGACAGCCCCGGGCATGAAAGTCTGATGGCGAACATGCTGAGCGGCGCCGCCCTGATGGATGGTGCCCTCATTGTCATAGCAGCCAACGAAATGGTACCTCAACCACAAACAAAGGAGCATGTTCAGGCACTTCAGATGATTGGGGTGAAAAACGTGGTGGTTGTGCAAAACAAAATAGACCTGGTGACCTATCAGCAGGCATTAGACAACATGGAAAAGATCAGGGCTTTCCTTGATTCATATGGCTACAAGGATCCCAAGATAATACCTGTTTCAGCCCAGAGAAGACTGAACATAGACGCCCTGATCGAAGCAATGGAGCGGACCATCCCCACACCCAAGAGAGACCCCAATGCGAACTCTCTTATGTACATACTCAGATCCTTCGACGTTAACCTCCCGGGAACAGATGTGTCCAAGCTCAAGGGGGGCGTGGTGGGTGGAACTCTCGTCCAGGGAACCCTAAGGGTGGGAGACGAAGTCGAAATCAGGCCCGGAATTTATGATGAAGGCAAGGGTAAGTACACCCCGGTGGTCACGAAGGTGGCCTCCCTGGGCTCAAGTGCAGGGTTTGTGGACTCCGTTCATCCGGGAGGCCTGATAGCTGTCGGTACGCTCCTCGACCCTTCATTCGTAAAGAGCGATTCGCTGGCCGGGAGTGTGCTGGGTGTGCCGGGAACGCTTCCCCCAGAGCTTGATACGCTGGTGTTCGAGACGAGTCTGTTCGACTCCGTGGTAGGAGCTTCAGAATCCCTGAAGGTTGAGCCGATAAAGATGGGCGAAATACTCAGACTCAACGTAGCGACTGCAACTACTGCTGGTTCGGTTGTCTCTCTGCACGGCAGACAGGTTTCTGTCAAGCTGCGCAAGCCGGTGTGCGCCAATTCAAGTCTCCGCGTTGCGATAAGCCGACGTATAGGAGACAGATGGAGATTGATAGGCTCCGGTACGCTTGCGGGTTGAGAGGAAGTTGCTCGTTCTGCTCGATACGAGCATACTCATGCATCTATCTGATCCAAGCGTGCGCATCGAAAGCCTCTGGGAAGCCCTGGGGAAGGTGCAGCTTTGTGTCCCCGATGCGGTAAGGGCAGAGCTGGAAAAGATATCCAGAAGCAGAACAAAGAGAGGCAGAATTGCGAAGTTTGCTCTTGAATATGCGTCATCATTACCAAGCTATCCTGGTCAGGGCAAGGCGGACGACATCCTTGCTGAAGCTGCAGCTTCGGGAGAAGTCGCAGTAGCTACTATGGACCACGAACTGATCAGGAGGATCCGCTCCGCGGGTGGAACTGTAATAACATTTCGTAGCAACAGGGCTGCGGTAGTGAAAAGAGACAGGATATGACTTATTATCTTGGATTCCGATTTTGCGCTGATTCACTCAAAAGTTTAAAATATTTGACGAGGAAGAGGCTGCCGTTGGGATTAATCCCATGCAATTTTATGGAGAGATGATTTCCTAGTTTGTTCCAGCTTGTATCGCTGAGTGATGTGGTGAGGATACCCCCTGAGAAGTTGAATGGTCCCTTGACTGAAGTGGCAGAAGAAATACTCAAGGCCAGATATGAAAGTACGCTGACACCGGAATTTGGTTACACCATACTTGTAAGCGGCGTGGCCGTAGAACCTGTAGGTAAGCTCATTCAGGGAGACGGAGGAACATATCACAGAGCGAGCTTCAATGTGCTCGCCTTCGAACCGAGGATGCAGGAGATCGTTGAGGGGGAGGTGGTGGAGATCACAGAATTCGGTGCATTTGTGAGGATAGGCCCGGCTGACGCCCTCCTTCACATATCCCAGATAATGGATGATTACATATCCGCAGACCTGAAGCAGGGTGTGATAGTCGGAACGAACACCGGAAGGAAGATAGTCGTCGGCTCTAAGGTCAGGGTGAGGATCACTGCAGTCAGCCTGAGCAGAGGGGTTAGCATGGGCAAGATAGGCGTAACCTGCAGACAGCCCTTCCTCGGTGCCCTCGAGTGGATAAAGGAAGATACAGCCAAAGCGAGTGGCCAGCCTGCAAAGAAGCCAGCTGACGAAGGAGCAGAGAAACCAGATGCCTAGAGAGCTGGCCTGCAGAAAGTGCTTGGCTATCACACAGGGAAAGGTCTGTCCGGTCTGTGGTTCTGAGGACCTTTCGGAAAACTGGAAGGGCCTTGTGATTCTATTTCAGGTTGAGGGCTCCGACGTGGCCTCGGTGCTCGCACTAAAAAAGCCGGGCAGGTATGCCCTGCAAGTGAGCTAATTGGCAGACCTGCATCTCTCCGACTCGCTGAGGATGCGTCTTAAGAAGCCGATGGGCAGGCTGATACAGGACTCTCAGGTAGATGGATTCCTATCCTCGTTGAAAGAGATAACGACAGTTGTGACTGTGGGAGACCACACCACCCGAAGATGTGAAGAAGTGGGAATAAAACCCGCCCTTGAGATAATAGATTACAGGGAAAAGCGATCCAGGACGCAGACACCGGAAAACAGAGAACTGCCTGTAACGAGGGTGAATAACCCGCCCGGGACCATAACGGCTGAATCCATTAACGCGATAAGAAATCTGCTCTCACAAGAAAAAAGAAACAGGCTGGTGGTCGAAGGTGAGGAAGACCTGCTGGTAATCCCCTGCATACAGTTCGCCAAGCCTGGTTCTCTGGTACTTTACGGTCAGCCCAACGTGGGATTGGTGGCAGTAACTGTAGACGAACAATCAAAACATGCGGCCCTTTTGATTTTAAAAGAAATGGGCTGGAGCGAGTAGACCATAGAAGGTGTTCATCTTGCTTGACTCGTGCTGGGTTCTGGAAGGATTCGACAGCGCAAAATCGGCTGAGGAGACAAAAAAGTATGGAAGGATTCAATCTTAATCGCGGATTAAGCAATCCGAACAGAACCTATCATTCTTCGAACAAACAACTGCCTGCCGTGCACTTTGCAGAAACTGTAAAAAACTACAGCAGAGAAGTGATTCCGACTGTTTCCGCACTTCTTATAAATGCTATTCCCATAGCCGTGGGGAGGTTGAAGCTTTATTGAGGCGGCTCGATCTGAAGGAAAACCCTGTCCTTGAGCGTAAGGAAGCCAGCTATCTGTTCGAAGACTCAGCTGGAAAGCTCACGCGTATTGATGCAATTAAGGCAGTTGCGGGAGACCTTAACGTTCCGGAAGAGTCGGTGGTTCTCTTCTCTCTGAGGGGCAGGCATGGCACAAGGGATCAGGTTGCATCATTCCATGTTTATACTGATAAATCTGCAAAGTCACAGGTTCCAAGGTATGTCATCATGAGAAATCTGCCAAAAGAAGAAAGAAAGAAAATAATCGAAGAAGAAAAGAAAAAGAAGGCGCCAAAGGTTGCCACTCAGAAGAAGTGATTCCGGTTAGAATATACTTGATGATCTACCATGGCTGAACAACCACAAGCTGAAACGGCGGCAGAGGAAGCTCCGAAACCCCGGGCGGAAAGGAAGCCACGTAAAAAGCGTGTAAGCCCAAAGGTGTACAAGTTTTACAACATCTCAGGAGACAAGGCCGAGAGGCTGAGGAGGGAATGTCCACGATGTGGCAGGGGCGTTTTTATGGCCCTTCACAAGGACAGGCTCCATTGCGGCAAGTGCGGCTACACGGAGTGGCTGGGGAAAAAGAAGGGAAGGTAAAAAGACAGATTCAAACCGTTCTTATCATATACATGCTGGATCTTCTTTCCAAATTACATCAACCCTTCCTTTTGAGTGCCTCCTTTACTCTTACGAGTACGGTTGGCTGCACCAGAAGTTGAAAGGGAATGATATACGACTCCGCCGAAGCCTTCCTGAGTGTCTCTTCTTTTCCGCTCTCGGTATAACCTGAAGCGAAAGCTTCCACTATCTTCATCATCATATCTTCGTTTGTCAGTGTTGCACAGTAATACACGAATTCAGCAACGTCCCAGGCGTAATCCCCTTCACGCTGGTACTGTTCCAGGTCGATTATCGATATTTCCGGGCCTGTGCAGAGCACATTTGTGGGTTTCGTGTCTCCCATGGTAACCCCCCTTTGGTGAAGCCTTCCAAGCGTCAAGCCAAATTGGTAGCATGCTTGCCGAACCAGACTGTCATCCCCTTTCTTTTTCTTGATGAGTTCCTCCAGCGGAACCCCTGAAAGGTGCTCCAGAACCATGACTTTCTCATCCAGTGCGACGACAAGAACCCTTGGCGTTCGTACGCCCAACCCCTTTAATGTGGTCAGCCCTTCGTACTCGTTGCTCATCCTGTACAGCGGTCTTGCCTCAAAGGTTCTTGCGCTAAGCGCGACTACGCTTGCTACCATCCATTTGAGGGACCATATGTCTTGGTAATGTTTCGAAACGAATCTCGTCTCTTTTCCGTCGGATACAATTGTGTGCAGGTCTGCCGTGGAAAAGAAGTCCCCGAGCGGGTTTGAACGCCGCGAATAAGGCTGCTCAATGCCCAGCTCTTCAACAGCCTTTTCCACCCAGTCTCCGCCAAAGACGAGCTTACCCTCGGGCAACGAAAGCAGCCTTCGTGGCTCCTCGAGCTCTTCCGGTACGGTGGTTTTGGACCTGGCACGCCCTATCTTGGACAGCAGCTCCTTTATGGCGACCTCCGCACCCACATTACCCGCCAGACCATGGGTGACGTATTGTCTCACTCCGAGCGTGGCGAGTCTGACTGTTGGAGAAATAGGGAAAACCTTGAGCCTCTTCAGGGCTTCTTCAGAAATTCTGTATCCATGCCTGTCATGCACAAGAACGCCTTCTTCGCACAAGACCTCCATCTGTTCTGAAAATGAAGGGAGGGCAGACTGGATATTCGAAACGGATTGTGGGCTCGAATATGTCTTCACGTAGCTGTAGACGACCGGAGGGTAGATGAAAGCTCTCTTCTTCAGCTTGTTGAAAAGGAAGTAGGCTGGGGAAAGCAACAAATGGTTTGCAAAGGGTCCGTATCTGGCAAGCAGCTCCTGCACCCCTTCGACTATTACCCGCTTCTTCAGTACTGCCTCATGTTCCTTCAAAAATGCTTCGCCCAGTATCGGAACGTGCCTGTTGAGTAGCCTGCCGCTTACAAATTCACCGAGGGTGGCTTTGGCGCAGTCATTCTCGAAAGCCTTTTTTTCCACAAGTAGCGCCGAATAGTACATATCTTCAAACTGGCCGTATACATATTTCGCACGCGGGCGGATCTTCTCCACAACTACCATAATGTCATAATCGCTGTCCGGCCTCGAATATCCCGATACCCGTGAGCCGTAAACCATTGCCGCCTCCACCTTTCTGCTGCCACCCACCTTTTGAACAACTTCATTTAATTTCCTGAGCTCCTCAGGAGTGAGTTCGTTCACCGGCTATCACCCTGAACAACTAGGCAGATGCATGATGTCAAAGAGTTCACCTGCCGAGCTTTGCCACCCTTTCAACAACCGCAACATCCAAGTTCGCATTCATGACGGCAGCCGCTGGAACCTTCACAGCATTGTCGTCCGGGCTAACGACAACGTAGGGCAGTTTCCTCTCTAACCAGTTCTTGATGGCCCTTCGATTCATCGGTTCGTCAGAAAACCCTTCTGAGAATTTCTTGTCTATCGCGCTCACAAGCCCCTTCCGCCTGCCGAATATAAGTTCCGGGGGAACGGCTTCCTGCATATCCTTGTAGGTGGCTTCAAACATCGTCGAGGGGGAAGGTGATGAAAATGGAGAGGTAGCGAACCTTCTCACGAGTTCCAGGTAGTGAGTGAATTCATGTGCGACAACCGCCTGCAATGTCTGTTTGGACGAATACAGTAACAGGGGAGCCGTAAACTCGATCAACAGATTCAGCTTATTGTTAAGGACTGCTGGAACATTTCTTGCGTAGTATACGCCGGTGGCCCCAACTTCCGCCTGGCTCTTTACGAGAATCATGACTGGCTGAACGTAGTAGGGTGGATAGGTGAGTCTTGCCGCAGCCTCTACCTTGCTCACCATGCTTGCAAGCTCCGGCATCCTTGAGAATATCTTCTCGGTTATATCGGGCGGCAGCTTCCCCATTCTGCTTGCTTCGTTGACTTTGCCAAGGGGATCCACCCTTAATCGTTCCATCGAGAGGCTAGCAATCTTTCCCCGAGAAAAGCGTTTCCGTAGCTACCTTCCGGTGAGTCGCGGCAGTCTGACCCGAAAATCTAGAGTTCATTTCACAACGTGAACAAAGCTAGAGCATGAAGCAGTGTTATCATTCATCAAACACGGTCTTCGGAGACATCATGCGATCTTGGCCATACACACTTCATGGAAATTTAATGTTTATAATCACATTGTAAGGAGGCAACACACCTCATGAATCGCGAAAAGCCAGTAGTCATCGCTTTGGGGGGGAACGCGCTGCTCCAAAGGGGACAGCGTGGCACCTTCGAAGAGCAATATGAAAACGTTCGAAGAGCCACCAAGAGGGTTGCAGACCTCATCGAAGCAGGTTATAGCATTGCAATAACCCACGGAAACGGACCACAGGTTGGTGCCACAATAATCAGGCATGACGCCGGTGCCAGACTGGCAGGGATACCCGCCTTCCCGATGCATGCGTGCGGTGCTGAAACACAGGGATTCATCGGATACATGATTCAACAGGCTCTCCAAAATGAGTTAAATGGAAGGAATCTGCGTCGTGAGGTTGTCACCGTCCTGACTCGTACACTTGTTTCCGCCGAAGACCCCGCATTCAAGAAACCGACAAAACCCGTGGGACCTTTTTATACACGCGAGCAGGCGGCTGAACTTGCGAAGTCAAACCCTACATTTTTCTTCTCTGAAGATGCTGGTAGAGGATGGAGACGCATGGTACCTTCACCAGAACCCAAGAAGATACTCGAGGCAGACGCGATCAGGTCACTTGTAGGTGCAGGCTATGTGGTGATTTCCGCGGGGGGTGGTGGTATACCCGTAACGTCAGACGGCAGCATTGTCGGAGTCGATGCGGTCATAGACAAGGATTTGGCAGCAGAGAGGCTTGCTGCACTCATAGGCGCGGGGAGCCTTGTCATACTAACAGACGTGGATGGGGTTTATCTGAACTATGGCACGGAGAAGCAGAGGAAACTGGCACAAACATCTTACGGCGAACTAAAGCATCATCTTGAGCTGGGGCAGTTTTCTTCCGGAAGCATGGAACCCAAAGTAAAGGCTGCCCTTAGATTCATCGATGACGGGGGGGAACTCTCTATAATTGCTTCGCTAGAAGATTTGCTTGAGGCAGTGGCCGGCAATAAAGGTACACGTATTAGCAGGTGACTAGACCCTCTTCTCCATCGTGTCAGTCAGGCAGGGGCCACTGTGTAAGCCGGGCTTCTGCTACCTGTTCTCATAGCGATGAAGGTTTCCGTGTGAACGACACCCTGTATGTTTCCTATCTGCCCGGACACTATGTTGTGAAGTTCCTCCAGCGTTTTGGACTTGACGGTTACCAGAAAATCGAATCTACCGGTTACTTCGGAGACGTTTCTGGCTTCTTCGAGGTCGAGCAGTGACTTCAACACACTATCCCGATACTTGGCGTCCGCGTTGACTCCTACGTAGGCCTGTACCTTGAGACCCAGCAATTCTTCGTTCACCTCCACCGTGAACTTTTTGATCAGTCCTCTCCTCACAAGTCTTTTGATCCTGCTGTACGTGACGGAAGGATTCACCTGGATTTTTCTGCTCAATTTGGGTATAGATTGACCGGCATTTTCAACCAGTTCCTTCAAGATCTTCATGTCAGTATCATCAAATTTATTCATGCTTAGTCCTCTCCACGTTCGAGTCTATTGTTTCCTCGCTTATAAATATGATTTAATTACTTAGTTCGGCTGATATTAGTGAACATTTTATAGCACATTTATACAGCCCCGAGAAAGGTATTTCAGCCCCCGGTATTCTGCGTGTTACGTGGCACCTAGGAAGATTTACGTCGTGGTGTTGATAGTGGCCCTTGCGGCGCTGCTAGTGCTGGGTATACCCGTGCTTACCCCCTATGCGGTCTCCGTTTCCGGTGTAACTGTGGGCTCCAATCCCATGTCGCCCCTTACCACCAATCCCAGCTTTGAGTCAGGCTACAGCTCGTGGCAGTATTCCGTTGGCTCGGGGTCTGCGATGAATATAGTGACAAGTTCATCCTTCACCGGCACTCATTCTCTGTACATCAACGCGGGTCCGAATGATACAAGCACACAACTGATCTATGCAAATAATCAAACACTTCCTATAGACCTGAACCAGTCCACCGTATTTTACATGACTGTCAAATATACAGGGGGAGCGCCGAGCGGACAGCTCAGCAGGCTGGACGTTGCGCTGTTCATATCATACCAGGACATTCATCCGGTGGTGCTGGTTATAGCCCTGGGCAATCTTTCCATCCCTTCCGGGACCACACTTACCACAGAATCCGGCATAGGGATAGAAATGTACAGGAATATGCTGCCCGGCCCATCATGGCAGCAGTACGTCCTCCAGCTTTCCACTCCAAGGATGCTCAAACTGTATGAGCAGTCAATTTATCGGCTTTACGGGATCAATGCAACCGGAAGTCAGCCCTCGGATTACTTCCTGACCGGCCTTCTGATAAGACCCTACAACATAAACTGTTATCTGGATGACGTCGGTATATTCACAGAAGGCCCAGCACCTGTTCAGGTCACAATCTCCAAGCTTACCCCCCTACCCAGTAGTCAGTTGATAAGGGGACTTTACGTCAACTCGACGGCTCTGAACTACAGCTACAGTTATGGAGCATTTTCTGATGGATACAGTTCGGCGATTTACCTTCCGATGGTGAATGGTCTAACACTTCAGTTCAGTGTGGTTACTATAACAGGTTACGAGTCCTTACGAACCCTTACAATAGTCGGAGCGCCCAACGCCATATGAGCTTGGAAGGTACGTACCCTGATCTGCTACTCGGGACGATTCGCTCAGCCGCAAACTTGAAGCAAATGATAAATAGCCAGTGTGGTGATTAATTATAGAATGATATCGCTCGTTGGTATTCCGGCTAGATACACGCTCGAAGAAGTGAGCGCCCGTGACAGTTCTCTTTCCACCCGCGGTACGGTGCTGGTCAAGCGCGGTTTTGCCCACATGCTGAAACATGGCGTGATAATGGACGTAACAAATGTCGAACAGGCACAGATCGCCGAGGATGCAGGAGCGGTGTCGGTAATGGTGCTTGACAAGCTGCCCTATGACGTCAGGAAGGCCGGGGGCGTTGCAAGAACAGCAAGTCTCAAGGCGATCGATGAGATAATGAGTTCTGTGACAATACCCGTCATGGCAAAGTGCCGCATAGGCCACACATATGAGGCAAAGGTGCTGGAGGAGGCAGGGGTGGACATGATCGATGAATCGGAGGTGCTGACGCCGGCGGACGAAGAGAGGCATATTTGGAAATGGAATTTCACCACACCCTTTGTCAATGGCGCAAGAGACCTGGGCGAAGCTCTCAGAAGGATCTCAGAGGGTGCTTCCATGATGAGAACAAAGGGTGAGCCCGGAACTGGCAACGTCGCCGAAGCCGTCAGACACGTAAAGGTGGTGAACAATGAAATTTCCAGGTTAAGGTCATACTACCTCAGTGGTGATGAACAGGAGCTGGTCAAGGCTGCTACAGAATTCAAAGTTTCCTATGACCTGGTGTACGAGACGGCTCGGCTGGGCAGACTTCCGGTCGTTAATTTCGCTGCGGGGGGGATCGCCACACCTGCTGATGCGGCGCTGATGATGCAGCTCGGATGTGATGGAATTTTCGTCGGCTCAGGCATATTCAAGAGTGATGACCCCTCAGAGCGAGCCCGTTCCATAGTTTTGGCCACAACCTATTTCGACGACCCGAAGGTCGTTTCGGAGGCTCAGAGGATGGTCGACGAAAGAAAATCAATGCTCGGCATGGATATCAAGACGCTTGATCTAAGAATGCAGGAAAGAGGTGTAGAATCTTGACTCTTAAGGTTGGCATTCTAGGCATACAGGGGGACCTCGAAGAGCACGTAAGTGCAGCGAAAAAAGCAATTGAGGATGAAAGGCTGAAGGGTGACTTGCTGATTGTGAAGACGCCACACGACGTAGAAGCGGTGGACGGTATCATCATTCCTGGTGGAGAGAGTACCACGATGGGAGTTCTGGCGAGTACCAACGGCACCCTGTCAAAGCTGTCTAAGAGGCTGAGCGAAGGTCTGCCAGCTCTAGGTACTTGCGCCGGCCTTATTCTTCTTGCGAAGAGGTCTCAGGACCGCGTGGTCGGACCCACTGACCAGCCGCTTACAGGCTCGCTGGACATAGAGATAAGCAGAAATGCATTCGGTCGGCAGAGGGAATCCTTCGAGGCACAACTTTCAGTTCCCAAGCTGGGTAATGAGCCATTCAGAGGAATCTTCATCCGGGCACCACTCATCACGTCCGTTGGCAGGAAGGTCGATGTTCTTTCCAGAATCCAGGAAGGTGTGGTCGCGGTGCAGCAGGGGAATATAATCGGCACATGCTTCCACCCTGAACTTTCGGGCGATACGAGGCTACACAGATATTTCCTGAGTCTCATAACCAGAGACGCCTGATTTCAGGCACCAAAAACAGTACAACGATTCAACCTTAGAGTCAACTATTCTTTTACCTCCAAACTAAATATCGGTAAAGAACTGCTCATCATTAGGGGCGGATTAGATTGGGAAGAATGAGTATCCTGTTTGGCTTCTGGATCATAGGTTACGCTCTGGGTTTCATGGGGTTCCTTCTGCTGTACAAGACTAACTTCCTGCAAGGCCTCTATCTTGCGCTTCTGACAATCTTTGGTAATGCTCAGTTGGTCGACGCCGCAATGGTCGGCCTGGCCACATCATTTCTCACCCTTGCGATGGTAATAACCTGGAGCTACACTCAGAGAAGCTAAAGGTGAGCGGCAGAAAGTACAGGCAGAACAAGATAGATGAAGTATGCGATGTAACCCACTGCCATGTAGCCCACCAGCGGGACTCCGTAGGCGACCTTAACACTCGCACCCATGTTCTTGTATTCGTTCAACGACTCCCAAGCGTCTTCATACTTCGAACCATTCCTCTGCACGAAGTATCCGAGCACGCCCCCGGCGACGCACCCAAGCAAAATTATGATCAGGGATCTTAGAGGGTCCTGTCCGACCATACCGAGCACCTTCACCAGCGTGAAAGAGTTGACGGCACCGACCCCCACCCCAAAAGATACCAAAATCAGGCTGTAAAGCAGGGAGCGTTTGTGAACTGTGCCTCTGGGTTCAATCGACCTTCCGTCGAGCATTATCTCCACGGGAATCCAGATGTTTTGACTGCTCGCCTCTTCCAGTGGGAGCACCTTTTCTATTCTGATCCCTCCGTGCTTTATCATTATGAACGATATGGACGCAAGCGCAAAAACTGCCATGGCCATGAGCTGCGGAAGGGGAGACAGTAGGCTTACCCCCACACCCATAAGTGTCAGTCCGATGGAGTCGCCTTCGCCGAACGCCTGGAACAAGAGTCCCAGCATCGCCACCAGCGCCAGTATTCCTATTTTGGCGGCAACCAACCACCAGAGAGTACCGGCTTCCCAGAAAGCAACAGGTATCGCTACGATGGCGGGGATCCAGGCAATATCCGAGACCATCCTTTCCCTGAAATCCTGGTAGCAGACTATTGCAAAGGTTATCGAGGCTATTGCCTCAGCGTACAACTTATCTCCTTCGCTGGTCATTACATCATATGATAAAACGTTAATGGCCATCTGCCGATATATACCCTTGGAAGCTGATCCCCGTTGTAATATGGAGGCCAGGATATCAGCACTGCTGGTGATCGTTTCAGTCGCATCGGTGGCCGGATTCCTCTACCTGACAGGACTCTTCCTTCACCCCCTGCAAATCCAGGGAATGGATCCAATTCTAACCGGTAGCCTCGCGAGTCCCTGAAGTCATCGGTTCGAAAACTGATGCCCGAATATCTGCCTGACCCTTTCAACCGTATCAGCATCTTCCGGCTTCTTATCGTCTCTCACCCTCTTTATGCGAGGAAACCTGAGTGCAAAACCACTTTCGTGTCTCGTACTTTTCTGTATGGAGTCGAACGCGACCTCCAGCACGATTGACGGCGGCACAATGACACCATTCCAGGTTTCCCTAATCTTGATTCGTTGCAGAAGTTCTGTCATGTTCTTGATCTCGTCATCGGTCAATCCACTGTAAGCCTTACCTATGGTCTTCAGTTCATCATCATCCCACACCGCAAACGTGAGGTCCGAGAGGAGTCCCGCCCGCTTCCCGTTTCCGTACTCTGCACCCACCACGACCACATCGAGTGTATCAAGCTCCTCCTTCAGCTTGGCCCACGAACCGCCCCTTCGTCCCGGCGTGTAAGCTGAAATCGGGTCTTTCAGCACGAGTCCCTCGTACCCCTCATCCCTGCTTCGCCTGAACAACTTTTCAATCTCCTCAGGCGAGGCCACCGTCCAGTGGTACGCCATTCTGACGTTTCCCTCCAGATTCAGTGATTTCATACGGTTTTTCCGTTGAGACAGCGAGCTGCCAAGTAGGCTGCTGTCACCCAGTTTGAGCAGATCAAATACGAAATAATGTACAGGGATCGCCCGAAGAACGTCCTGACTCAGATTCTTCCTGTGCAGCCTCCTTTGAAGCATCATAAACGAAATTGGTTTTCCTTCATCGAACGCCAGTGCTTCCCCATCAAGGATCATGTTCACCTTGGCAGCCGAAAGAGATGCGGTTACATCCGGCATCGAACGTGTGACATCTTCCATGCGTCTGGAATACAGATGCACTTGGCCGTCTTTGACATGCGCCTGCAGTCTGACTCCATCATACTTGTATTCGGCGAAAACTGGCTTTCCAAAATGCTTGGCAACCTCGGCCGAATCCTGAAGCGGCAGAGCCAGCATGAAGGCGACCGGCCTGAAATAGTCAGGTTCGGGGGGTGAAGTATCCCGCCTGCTCAGCTTCGCCGCGAGTGCGCCGACATCGCCAACAATGAGATACCAGTTCCTAACTTCTTCATTATTGAACGCTTTCCCCAATGCATCGAGTACGATTCCCTCTGTCGCTCCTATCCTAAGCTCCCCGTTGAGTATCCGGGTGAGATACTTCGCCTGTTTACCGTCCATTCTAGCGTAGAGTCCGACCAGGAACTTTTTCTTTACCTCAGAAGAACCGGGTCCGGTGCTCTCAGCCATTTTGTCAAATACCTGCTGCACATCAGTGATTGTCAGGGGCTCTGGTTTGCCCAGTTGGATTTGGATTTTCGACGAAAAGATCTTCTCCACACTGGAACCGACATCGCCGAACTCGAGGTACAACCTTCTCATTTCATCGCCCCTTATCCCCCTTAACTCTCGAATAGCCCTCATCGTTGTGGACCAGCCCACCCCCACGTCTCCCTTGTCACTCTCCTTTCCTAGAATGAATCTGCAAGCTGATGCGAGTGCAGCAGGGGAAAGCGTCGAAAAATATTCAGCGAGAAACCTGACCTTCTCGAGCTTGCTGCTCGTCTGACCTACTTGGTCTAGCGTCAGTGCGAACCTTTCGAAACTTTCGTCTTTCAAGTCAGGCCAGACTTTTTGCCATTAAATATGCGTCTTCCCCGTCTCTGTAGTAGTGATGCAGCGTCTGTGTGGTTTGAAAGCCCAGATCACCATACAGCTTTATCGCGACAGAATTGGTGATTCTCACTTCCAGAAATACTTCCCTGCATCCCTTCTCCTGAATAGCTCTTATCCCTTCTTCGACGAGCGCCCTGCCGAGCCCCTTCCCACGGTCCTCCTCCAGTACAGCAACCGACACCACATGTCCCTTCCTTGAAAGACTGAAGCCCTTAACGTTAGAGAATCCGAATTCCACCCTGTTCATTATGTAACCTACCACCCTGTCATCGCCTCGGGCCACCAAGAAACCCTCGGGGAATGAATTCAGTATTTCATAATAAAATTCATCGGAATAATGCTCTGGCAGGGTTTTGTAATTTATATCTATAACACTTGGAATATCCTGTGGCACACATCTGGATATAGCGTATCCATTTACGGTTCTCAGGGTTGTGGTCTGCATCACGCAGGGCCTGCGGCCTATCGTTGTCTGGAGTACGCTTTAAGCTTAGTCGTCACTTCGCCACATTGGGCTGCTCATTGTAAGGAACAGACCAGATGAGTGGTGCCCTCGGAATAATGTTCGCCTTGAGACGCCAGGAGTGCCTGGCCTCAACCTTCTCAAAAGCTTCCCTTAAGGAGGAGTGTGCATCCAGCTTGAACCTTTTCTCAACGATCGACTTTGGAAGTGTGCTAACAAGATGGACGGTAGCCTTTTCGGAAAGCTCCTTCAGTATTCGCTCCTCCACCGATTCTCCAGGTCGTCCACCCTGGACGCCATCTGCGATATTCCGAAGCCTCCGTGAGCCCAGTCCATCAGCGCATTCAGCAGCGATTATGACTTCGGCTTCGTCCGGTATTATGTTCAGATGGTTCCCCAGCATGACAAGCGCGTCTGCGAGGGTCGAATCATAGTCCGACCCCCCGCACCCCAGCATCGTGAGTCTCGACCCCCTGAGCTCTCTTTTTCCGGAAGTCCTGAGGTATCCTCTGGCTCCTTCCGACGACGCCTTTACCTCACCATACGAAAGCATCGCGGGGCCACCCGCGGTTGGGACCATTGTGAGAGCCTTCAGCCCTGAGAATAAATCTGCAACCTTTGAAGCGAACCAGAAGGGATCGGTGTCCCCGGCCGGGACCATTGTCCCATTCCATCTTTTCAGCGCCTCTACCTCAAGCGAAGTCATCTTCGTCAGAAGTACTTCCGGTCCCCTGAAGCCGAAAACCGGGTCAAATACGCAGGCAGAAATCAAGAGAGGCTTGGCTTCAAGCATGGATACAGGTGCCCTTACAAGGACTCCGTCCACTATTCCCAATTCGGACGTCTTATCGGCCGGTCGGTTCGTGTCCTGTTCACCATTCTGCCAGCTCTTGAGTTCAACAACGTTCAGGATACCTGTTGAATCCCCCCACACACGGCTCAGCTTCTCCAGAATGGCTCTTGATGCTGAAGTACCGTCTGTAACTACCGCCTGAGGTCGCTCAACCTGCTTGAGACTATTCAGAACCTCCTCCTCCTGGAGCGGCTTGTCGTTTACATCGGCTGTTTCTGCCAGGTTCTCTGCTTTAATATTTATTACGACCTCGTTTGTTCCATAGGGCAGCCAGATTTCAGGCATCGCGTCTGGGGTTTTGTGTTCCGGCTTGAAATAGGTTAGTGGATAAAATGGTATTGGTGGTCATTCTGCAAGACTGTTGCATCCAGCAGAAGGTACAGCATCATTTCAATCTTGTCTGGCTTCCTCCACGGCATCAGATTTGGAGATCGTGCCAAGAACTCTATCATACGCCTTCATTATGTCAGTCCTTGTCACTATCCCGACGAGTCTGCCATCGCTTCTTGACAAAACAGGTAGCCGCCCGATCCCATTGTTCACCATTTTGTCCATCGCCGCAAGAAGGGTTTCATCGGGATAAACACTCACAACATTCTTCGTCATTACCTGTCCCACCTTTGTAGTCGCCATGTCGCCCCGGGGAACCTGAAGAAGGTCGCTGATGGTAACCATACCGACCACCTTGCCTGTGTCCGTGACCGGAATTCCTCTGAAGTTCTTCGAAAGCATCGTTTGGTACGCGTTCTGGACGGTGTCGGAGGGGCTGAGGGAAATGACCTGGTTTTTCATGGCGTCCATTACGTAGATCCGTTGCATAAGGGGAATGCTGTATTCCCCCCTGTGTGCTTCGGAATCTGCACGTGTTCGCACCTGGCTCTTATAGATTGTATTTTCCGAGCCGGTGACGATATATGCAATAACAACCGCAACCATAGAAGGCGCAAGCAGTGCCAGGGTCCCTGTCATTTCGCTTACCATCAGGATCACCGCAATAGGTGTTCTACCAACACCCGCAAACAGAGACATCATACCGACTATCACCAGCGGTGCCGGTATCGTTATCCAGCCGGGCAGGGCTATTGAAGTAATTACCCACACAGCCGCACCCAGGAAGCCTCCTATGACAAGGGAGGGACCAAAAACTCCACCGCTTCCGCCTGACCCTACGGACAGGGAAGTTGCTATTATTTTGAACAGGGCGATAGCTAACAGAATAAGGATCAGGGATGGGCCGTTCACCGACGTGAAATAATCGAGATTCCCATTTATGAGGTACTGGACGAATCCATACCCCAACCCAAGAACAGAAGGAAAGAAAATTCCGATGAGTCCAACGATGCCGCCACCAATCGCCGGCTTTACGTATGATGGCAGCCTAATCGAGGAGAAGATTTGCTTGAAGAAGTAAAACGTCTTTGTGTACAACTTCCCTGCAAGGCCACAAAGTAACCCAAGGGCCGCATAGATCAACAGATTTTGGGGCTTTGTAAACGTGTACTGGATACCGTTTCCGAACAGAGGGCCGAAACCGGCAAAGGTCGCGAATACAAGATACCCTACGAGGGTAGAAATGAAGGCGGGAACGAGGGCCTCCACTTCCATATCCCCTCCACTGTAAAGTATCTCTGCGCTAAGAATCGCTCCGCCGAACGGGGACTTGAATATAGCACCTATTCCCGCGCCTATGCCGGCCGCCTCAGCCAGCCTCCTGTCCTTAGCCGACATCCCAAGCATGTCCGCTATGAAGTAGCCGAATCCGGCCCCGATCTGGGCCGAAGGACCCTCCCTGCCACCTGATCCACCCGAACCTATTGTGAAAGCAGAGGCGAGCATCTTCACCAGGGGTACCCTCTTTCTTATGAAGCCATTTTTCTTATGAAAGGCTTCTATTGCAGCATCGGTTCCGTGACCTTCTGCCTCGGGCGCAAACCTGAAGATCAAGCCTCCGGCTACAAGCCCGCCTATGGTAGTTGAGATGGGTATGAGCAGCATATGAGGACTAAGTGTGGGTGGAGCGGCAGGCTCGCCAGCGGGATTTGGAAGATAAAATCCGGTCAAGCCACCAAGCAAATTGATAGTTACGGCCTGTATCAAATAGTAAAACAACAACGCGCCTGAACCTGCTACGACCCCGATCAGGACGCCAGCCAGCACCCATTTCCCGAAGTAATTTCTTGTTACGAGCTGGCCGATGCGAGGCATCAAACGGTTTCCCATCTCATGGCGCAAAACTGACCTTTAAAAAAATAGACCTTCAATTCGTTCCTTTTTCTCCATGAGAATCCGAGCCCCGTTGACCGTTTCCTTATTTTTATCATCATATCTGGAAATGTTTTTGTCAGACAAGGTAAAACATGGTGACATGGAGCAAATAGAATCGGTACTACAGAATATACAATCAAACCATATGGAGTACATAACGGATCTTCAGAAGCTCGTTCGCCAGCCCAGTGTATCCGCCAAAGGGGAGGGAATAAGGGAGTGCGCATCACTTGTGAAGGAACTGCTAGAGAAGAGAGGAATAAATGCCAGAATACTGGAGTTGGAAGGTGCAAATCCTGTAGTCTACGGGGAAGTGATCGTGAAGGGGGCCAAGAAGACAGTTCTCTTTTACAACCACTATGATGTACAACCCGCGGAGCCGTTTGACCTTTGGAAAGCGCCTCCTTTTTCGGGTGAACTAATTGACGGACGCGTGTTCGGAAGGGGGGCGGCAGACGACAAGGGTGAGATAATGTCAAGAATTGCCGTGGTCGATTCCTATCTTAGAACCGGCCGGGACCCCCCGTGTAGCTTCAAATTTGTAATTGAGGGTGAAGAAGAGGTGGGAAGTGGGAACCTTCACAGGTATGCAGAAAAATACAGGGAGCTTTTCAGCGCGGACGCAGGTATTTGGGAGTTCGGGGGTGTCGACACACGGGGCCGTCCCCTGCTGCGACTCGGGATGAAAGGACTGCTTTACGTTGAGATAACAATCAGGGGTGCAAAGAGAGACCTTCATTCCTCTCTTGCGGCAGTCGTACCTAGCCCGGCGTGGGAAATGATTCGTTTACTTAACAGTCTGAAATCTCAGGATGACAGAATAACCATCAAGGGTTGGGAGGACAGGGTCGTGCCCCTTAAGGATTGGGAGAAAAAACTTCTTGAGGAGTATCCCTTCGACGAAGCGGGCAGCCTAGAAAATTACGGTTTGAAGCAGTTCATAAACGGACTCACGGGTTACGAGTTGAAGGAAAAACTCTTTACCAAACCGACATGCAATATCTGCGGAATTCAGGCAGGTTACCAGGGGCCGGGTTCCAAGACTGTGCTTCCTAATGAGATCAGAGTAAAACTCGATTTCAGGCTGGTCCCGGAGCAGGATCCGGAGGAGCTCGCCCGACTGTTGCGCGAACATCTTGACAGAGAGGGGTTCGGAGACGCGCAGCTTGCAATCATGGAGGGTGAACCTGCGGCCCGGGTTAGCCCTGAGCAACCTATTGCACTGGCCGCCAGAGCTGCGGCGCGAAAGGTGTACGGCATGGATGCCCTTGTTGAGCTGAGTTCGCCGGCCACGGGTCCCCTCTACGTGCTCACCAAAAACCTTGGCACACCATGCGCGGCAATAGGAACTGGCCATCCGGACGATTCCCAGCATTCTCCCAACGAAAGCAAGAGGCTCGATACTTTCATAACTGGCACCAAGTGGGTGGCACAGACCGTTCACAACTTCGCCACGGATGTCGTTGAAGTGAAATAATTGAGATGTAACATAAGCCCACGCGAACAGACATGGTTATATTTGTCGACTACCGAAGAATAGAGTGTTGCTGTTTCCGGCCGACGTAAGGATGACCCAGGTCAATGCACTTCTGAGGGCGGTTAACCTATCCGGGGGCATAGCAGATGTTGCGAAGGTATCAAAGGAACTGGATACCGACCTGACCCAGCTGCTCCCCCTCCTTGATGCTGCAGAAATGCTGGGCATAATTGTAGTCGAAAAAGGGGACATCAAACTCACGAAGCTTGGGGAATCAATGCTCAAAGCCGGAAACAGAAGGGCTCTCGTCGTCCGTGACGCCCTGAAAAAGCTTGAACCATTCGCGACGGCACTTCAATGCAATGGGAGGTTTACGGCAGCCGAGATAGCGGACGTACTTTCAGCCAAAGGCATCCGGTGGCATCACGAAGATGAAGTAAACAAATCGATCATTGAAAAGATGCTTATTATATGGGGAATATACGCCGACATACTCGAGTACGACGGGTCGGACTCTTCGTTTTTAGTCAAGCAGGTCTGATAAGATAAAGTAAACCCCCGCCATTGTTGGCCCGAATGTGGCATAAAGCCAGGAAGTTTGGTTCTCTCACCCCTCCCCCTACGAGAATCCTCGAGATCAGATTGGGAACAGTTGGCATTTACCATAAGGAGATAGCTGTAATTTATATGAAATAGAGATCCGAATTAGTTTATGATAGGCACGTCAGACGAAACAAATTGAATACCCTGTCAGAAGATTAGTATTCTTGCTTCGTCCTGGGGCTTGTTGACATATTTCTTCGGCCCCCTGAATCTTGGCATATTCAAGTCGAAATTGTTTCTGCTTGGTGTCCGACTACAACAGCTGTGATGACTGTTCGACATATTCGCCGCACAGCGGCATCAAAACCGTCTTTTTCATCTGATGTTATCATCAAAGGAATGAGCAAAGGTATGCCATAAGGCCTTGTGACCTAGACCGAAGGAATACACTGACAGCCCGACAGAGCCCCAGATTTTGAACCGACCAGCAGCTCGAAAATTCTACATGATTGTCAGACGAGCAGGGAGTATATTTTATCGGTGTACCTGTAAAACTCATCGGATTTCTTGTTCCTCGGCCTCGGAAGGTCGATATGTATATCGGCGAGTATCCTGCTTGGTCTGTTTGAAAGAACAAGCACCCTGTCGACCAATTCGACTACTTCCTCAACATTGTGGCTGACCATTATTACAGTGTGAATCGGCGAATCCTTACTGATGAGAAGAGAATAAACCTCTCCCCTTAGGTGCTCTGCAGTCAACTCATCAAGCGAACTGAATGGCTCATCCATCAACAGGATTTCCGGCTCAAGAGCAAGAGCCCTTGCAATCCCCACCCTCTGTTTCATCCCTCCGCTCAGCTCACCTGGAAATGCCTTTTCAAAACCCGCAAGATTAACATCAGATATTGCTTTGAGAGCCTTCTGGGCTCTTTCATCTGGTGTCAGCTCCTTCATGGGCATGAGGGCAAGTTCAACATTCTCCTGAACATTCTTCCATGGGAGAAGGGCAAAGTTCTGGAAGATCATGAACACCTCCTTGGCCGGTCCAACCACCCTCTTTCCCTTTATCCTCACCTCGCCTTTGGTTGGTTCCTGAAGCCCTGCGATTATCCTTAGAAGCGATGATTTGCCGGCGCCGGACGGAGCCAGTATACCCATGAATTCGTTGATGTTCGCATTAAACGAGACGTCATCAATCACCTCGAGTTTCCTGTTTTCCGTGACATAACTCAATCCAACATGATCTACTTCGAGAAGTTGAGGTTCACCGGCCGAACCAGACGCCACATTTCTGCTCACATCCTGGGTCAATGTCATTGTTTATCGCTCTACCTGTTGTATACGTACCTCTTTGTCGTCCGGTTGTAGAGTCTCCTCCACACGATTATATTAAACATCACCACAAGAGTCGACATCGTAAGTATGCTAAGACCGAGCAGAAGCAGATTTCCCTGCAGGTCGGCTATATCGATGAGCTTTCCGATTCCGATCGAAACCTGAGTCAGTGGCACACCACTCGCCCCGGAAAGAGATATGTTGAAGTATTCTGCCACAATCAGGGTGTTCCATGCTCCTCCTACGGCAGTAATGGAGCCTGTTATGAAGGCAGGGAGGGCTGCCGGGATGTATACATGTTTCCAGGATTCCCATCTGGAAAGTCTTGAAAGCGTGGCCATTTCCATCACCTCAGAAGGGATCGACCTCACGCCAGATATGATGTTGAAAAGCAGGTACCAAAGCATACCAAGAAGTATCACAATCATCGCTGTTAACTCACCTCCAAATGAAAGTGCGCTAAATGCTATGGCGAGGGGAGGAAGCAAAGCAGGAGCTGGAATCGCAGAAATCACCTGCAGGAGTGGCGTGGCGATTTCAAACAGCTTCCTGCTCGTGGCGATCATTATTCCAAGTGGAAGTGATATCCCGACCGCAATCAGGTACACGTACCAAACCCTCACGAATGAAAAGGCGAGAGCCTCCAGCACAATGCCTTCGTCCTTAACGGCAGAAGCCAGTTTAAGCCCCAAGTTACCGCCCACCAATTGCGGTATGGCGCTTGCAAGGGCTAATCCAAGCGCGATTATGAGTACACCCGCAATAACATACTTTACGGCCCTTGAAATTTTGTCCCAAGAGTTCTGTGGTCTGTATGGGGGTGATATGTTGAGCCTGGGAATCCGTCTGGTCCTTTTGGCAAGCACAGCGAACAGCCTGAGCCTGGCAGTTACGTTGAACCAGGAGTAGAGCTTGTAAATGGGGTCTCTCTTTATGGGCCTGCTTTCTTCGCCCAGCTTGAATTTTTCGCTCCAGGTGGTGAACTGTGAAAGGAAAAACAGCCTGGTCAGCAGCACAGCCACGATCAGAACAAGAATCGCCGTCACGTACTGGTTCCAGAGGCCGTTGCCCGCAAATGTGGCAATATCTACCCCTATGCCATGATCGACGTGGTCTGACTGACTGCCTAGGGTGAATATTTCACTGGATACAAGGTAGAACAATCCGACGGACCACGAGGTTACTGAGTTGTAAGCCACCCTCGCCCAGGAAGCCGGGATGTAAAGCGTTGTAATTCTCCTCCACGTCCCGATTCTTTCCAAGTTCGCAAGGTCCAGGTAGTATTCAGGAATGGATTTGACTGATTCGTAGACACCAAACGCTATGTTCCATGACATGCTGGTGAAGATGAGAAATATCACTGCGAGGTTGATGCCAGCCATTCCCGGGAGTAACCTCACGAAAATCACGAGCACCACAGGAAAGAAGCCCAGAATCGGAATGGACTGCAGAACATCCAAAACTGGAAGGATTATCCTCTCGGCAGTTCTGTTCCGAGCTGCAGTAATACCAATTGCCCAGCTGAAAAGTATCGACATAAACAGGGCAAGGCCCATTCTCACCCAGGAGTAAGCGGTGTCGACGATTAGTTGTGACAGTAGGTTCAAGTTTGGAATGAACACTGCCGCTCGATGGCTCGCCCCTAACGGGTCTAATACGGTTTGCGGAGCATTGTATCAGATAGAGGTTGGCAGACCATCAGGTGTTTGCCCTCCTACGATGTTGTGCATGAATTGGTCCAATGTGTTTAGTCTTGACACATTCGCCTCTGCATGAAAGTGAATCTCAAGTGATCAGTTTTTGAATGAAGCCCTCTATGATCCGCTGCGTCATTCCCCAGACCACATTACCCTCATACACAAGCGCCCGCCACCTGAGGGTATTCACACCCGACCTGACATCGGCTTCCTCATAATGAACATTCAATATGTCAGCCCAGAAAAGTGATTCGACCTCTTCGTTTGGTGTAAAATGTAATTGATGTGTAGTTAGACAGATGAATGGTGTCACCGAAATCATGGGCACATTCATCGGAGAAACCTTATCCATAAACCCTATCAGCTCTTCCGATGAACATACGTCAGCTCCCGTCTCTTCCCTGAATTCTCGGCAAGCAGTTTTGTCAAGCGTTCCGTCTACCTGCTTGAATCTGCCACCGGGAAACGCGATCTGACCAGACCATCTGTCGCCAGCCTTCCGTGCCCTCTTCTCAAAGAGGACGAATAGTTTTCCCCCCTCGATTTTCAGTAGCATGATTACGGCTGCATCTTCGGGACCTCTACCTTTCTCGACATCGTTCATCGGATGGAGAAACCTCAGCCTGCGTTTAAGCTCATTTTCTGTCATAATGAAGCTCAGCTGCGTTTCCACCAGCGAGGCGCGGTCCGCCGAAGATAAAAGCCTGTTCTACGCAGCAACTTCTCAAACGGTTGAAACGTGGGGAAATTTTTTAAGTGATTGGAGTAATAGCCCGACCATGGCGAATCATTATTCACTTCCACCTCTGCCCTACAAATACGATGCTCTCCAGCCATACATTTCCGAAAAGATCATGATGCTTCACCACGACAAGCATCATGCTGCGTACGTTAATGGTGCCAACGCGGCGCTGGATAAGCTCGAAAAGGCAAGGAAGGGCGAGATTCAAATAGATGTAAGGGCGGTATTGAGAGACTTCAGTTTTAACGTCGACGGCCACATCCTCCACAGTATATTCTGGCCAAACATGGCGCCAGCCGGGAAGGGAGGCGGCAACCCCGGCGGGTCCCTCGGAGATCTCATAACCAGGGATTTCGGTGGATTCGACAAATTCAAGGCCCAATTCAGCGATGCGGCAAAGACTGTGGAGGGCAGCGGGTGGGCACTTCTCCTATACGATAGAGAAACAGGGCAACTTGTACTCACTCAGGTCGAAAAGCAGAACTTTATGCATCTGGCCCAGATGACGATACTTCTTGGCTTGGATGTCTGGGAGCATGCGTACTATCTTGACTACATGAATGATAGAGGAAAATACGTGGACAACTGGTGGAATGTGGTGAACTGGTCAGATGTTGACTCCAGACTTTCCAAGGCCAGGGTCTAAACTATATTATTACTCCGAAAAGGCGTTAGCTCGCTTTCTTTGTCTTTACCTGTCTAGTTAGCACCCCACATTCTAAATTTCAAAATGCTGTCTATCTCGAGATGATTATACTTGGTCTAGATATAGAAGCAGATTCATGGCAGTATGCATTCTGTCCAGACCCTCCTTAACTTCAGACCGGGGGATCAGAGAATCAATACTCTTAGTGACTTAGTTCCGCACTAGGGCAAGAATATCGCGGACGGACGTAATTATATCATCCGTACCTGTACCTTACCCCATGACCATCCCTTTCATGACCGAATTCAACCATGTCCTTGGGTCCTATGACTCCGCACGTCCCGCAGGCAACGCAGGCTACATGATCAAATCTCAGGCTGCCTTCAGCTATGTCTCTTAAAGTCTGATTGTAAGCAGCTCTGTCGAATTCAGAGGAGTCAGGGTCGCCTCCCAGACTTTTCTTGTTGTAGATGTAGAGGTCATGGAAAGAAGCGAATACTCCCTTCTTCGTCAGCAACGTATAGCAGTTGACGGGGCATGCGGGCACCCAGGGCTTCATCGCGGCCCTCGAACATTTTTCTTCGTCCACTTTTATGTGACTGTAATTTTCGTCCTCATCATACTGAAGCAGACCTGTCCTGAGTTGCACCTGCTGAATCGAGTCCGACCTTTCGACTATATGGACCACCTTGGCCGTCCCGGTCTTGCACAGGAGACCCGTACTGAAAAGTAAGCGTGGAAGGTACCTGTAGGCAAGAGAGCTCTCGGATATCTGACTATCACTTGAGGCACGATTCACATCACCATATATGGGCGAAAGCCTTTCCCTGTAATCTTCAAGTTCAGTAAGGCCGAAATTCCCCTTTTCATTAGCATGAATATAGGTTTCGGAGGCCATTATCCCGCTGGCAATTGCCCTCCTCATGCCATCGATTAGCGCCCCGATCTTGACAAATGAGCCTAGCGCATCACCCGCAACAAGCAGGCCGGGCATGTACGGAGTTTCGAGTATGCATGTGTGACTTCTGGGTATGTTATGGGCAGAATATTCCACGAGTTCCGCAGATTCAAGCAGTTCGGCCAGCATTGGGTGCCTCTCGAAATCTTCGAGGATGTTTAGTGGTTTCCCTACCCTATCGAACTTCGTAGTGGCTCCCTTGACGAATGAGCTGAGCGTCAGAACAAGTCCTATCGAAATTGTATCCTTATTGGTGTATAGGAAGGCGCCCCCTGATATTCCCTTCATAAAATCGCCAAGGTAGAACCTAGCTTCACCCTCACCCGGTTTGAGGCCAAACCTCTTCTCTATCACTTCCCCCGTCATTTTATACACATGCTTGATACCATGGTACACCTGAAAGGGGCGCAGCGGTTTCCTGAGGGATGCCCTATCGACCAGTGTGGATGTTACCCCCGAGCAATCCACAACCAGTTTCGAGCGCAGGTCCTCGTGAGTGGTCCTGACTCCCACCACCCTTCCATCCTCAAGAATAAGGTCTTCAACAGTCGTGGAGGTGGCCAGCATCGCCCCCTCTTCAGCAGCCTTCAGAGCAAGCCATCTATCAAAGTCTCTTTTGAGAACAGTGTAGTCGTGGTCCGTTCCAAAGTCTAGGTTGAACAACCCCATCCGCGACGGGAGCGAATCTTTCGTCATTTTGTAGTACTTGTATTGACCGGTTGAAGATTGATTTGAGAGAACGTAGAGATCGTGCCTGCTAACTTTTCTTTGCAATGGCGCTTCCTTTTCGAACTCTGGCACAAGGTCGACCAGCCCGTAACCCTTCAGATATTCTCCGTAGAGCACCCCCCCTGTTACATTCCTTTCTCCAGGGATTCTTGCTTTTTCGAGAAGGAGGACGTCGACCCCCTTCCGGGCCAATGAGATAGCGCAGGCCGAACCTGCGGGACCCGCTCCCACCACTATTACTTCCGAGTCAATTCTTCCTTCCAATGCTCCTCACCCTCTCCAGAATTTCCGGAAGAACTTCGTAGAGGTCCCCGACTATCGGGTAGTGGGCAATCTGAAATATTGGTGCCCTGGGGTCCGTGTTGACCGCCACTATCTTCTTCGACCTGCGCATTCCAACCACATGCTGCACCGCACCGCTTATTCCAAGGGCGATGTATACATCCGGACTCACTGTTGCACCGGTCTGACCCACTTGGTTCTCGACCGAGATTAATCCTTCCAGCTCCTTGAGCTCGGCGTACAGAAGCGCCCTGGAGACTCCTATCTCGGCCTTTATGCCGTATCTTCTTTCGATTTCCCTTTTGAGCTCTTCCGCCATTTGCAATGCAGTTCTGGGATCTCTGGGCTGACCCTTCCCGTCCTTCAGGATCCCCAGACCCAGGCTTATCACCACATTTGCTCCTCTCAGGTCTACTTTCGGAGGAGGCATCTCTGCAAGTGCCGTCACCCTAGCACCATAATCATCATTCACCTGAAGCCGAAGTTGTTCTATTTCTCCTTTCCTTGAAGAGTCACGTGTAAGTGGCTTGAAATTTCCCGGCCTTATTGTAGCCATCTGTGGCCTGTTCTTGGGCGTAAATATCTTCGCAACCCGTGTCCCGAAATCCGGTCTGATCTGAATCACCAGATCTTTGTATGTTTCGTTTGCTCTCGGATTGGTGAAGCTTCCGACGTCCAGTTCTATGTTGTCGGTTGCAAGCCCCGTTTTCAGTCGATAAGCAAGCCTGGGTGCTATATCCTTTCCCAACTCATCCGCAACAAAAAGGAAAGCGTACGGCCTTCTTTCAACTGCAAGTCGGTGAAGCAGGTCCACATACTTTAGATTCAGCATGTCCTCTAGGTCTTCATTTTCTATTGCGAGCACCCTGTCTGCTCCAAATTCAATGGCCTCCCTTGGCGAGCTGCCAAGAGAAGGACCCAGCATCACAGCAACCAACTTTTGACCGAGCTTATCTGCGACTATCCTTCCCGCAGCAATCACTTCCTGCGAATTTTTTGGCAGACCATCTTTTTCTGTGGCAGTGTACACCCAGACATCTCTGTATTCCTCGGTCTGATTCATACGAACAACTCCTCTGCAAGCATATCCAGAGTGAAAACGCCGACCTTTGCCTTACTTTTCAGGTCCTCGATCAGCTGGCTGGGAAGAGATTCCGCCAGATCCCCCTTTTGGAACGGGCCAAAGGTTCTATCGTTCCAAGTGATGGAATCAACGTCATCATAGAAGACAAGAGATTTGTTGACTATTTTCTGCACGGGCGGCTTTCCTATGTCAATTCCTGGCCCCACAATCGTGGGGGAACCAGCAAGACCGATTCTTCCTGTCTCTGCTCCTATTTCCTGTGCATTCAGCTTTTTCGGCTCCCTCATCTTGCCTCTAAAACTCATGAGCCTCACAGTAAGTAGATTCGAAATGTCACTTCTCCTGGCCGAGTAGTCGGCGGAAACGGTCAGCACTGCTGGAGCCTTCATCTCCATTTTCTGCACCAGACGACCGAGTTTTCTCTCACAGGTTATAGTAAGGCTAGACGGAACGATCGCGAAATCATCGACATATGTGGCATGGGGTAGCTCGAATCCAAGAGACTCGGAAAGTGCTTCAGCAACCTGGGGTCCAACACTACCGGTTTCACCATCCGTACTCTTTATTCCCGATACAACGACAAAATTATTCGTTACCTGGATGGCCTCGCGAAGACCCGAAAGCAGATCCTGTCTACCAATCCTGCCGGACACAAACTTCTCGATCAGACTGTCCCTGACGGTAGGAAGTGTGGAGAAAACCTTGTTCGGCAACAGATTCTCGGAATACAATCTTGATGCCAGAGCTCGACATTCATCCGGAGAGCCTGATTCAGCCAGACCCAGCAACTGTTCGAGCGCTTTGGTGTGCTTTTCTACGATCGTTAGAATTCCTCTTCCTATTGTGTATGAAGTGGCAAGAGTATCCGCGCCCGCCATAAGCCTATCACTCAGTATGTACACTTCATCTGCTCCAAAAACCTCAGCATCATAAAGTCTGGACAAGATGGGGGCCAGCTTGGCATCCGGTCCCATAGTAAGTGCGATAGTCTTTCCACCAACCACCCTTCGAACATAATCTGCAGCTTCAACGGCCTTCCAATCATGAGGGTTCATGACCAGGTCCATTTCTTCTCTCCGCAGGACGCCACCCACACTGACCACATTTGTTGTCCTCGCAGGAACACCCTTCACTAGAGTGAATATGAGCATGGCCGGCCATCTACGGCCGTCCACTCGAAGTGATTTTAAGGATATTGCAGCATTTACGCGGAATCCGACTCAAATTCAGCAAGTAGGGTTAAGAGCTTGTCCTTCGAAGGAGTAAGCATGAGTAGTGTTAGCCAGGAGGAGGCTGAGACCAAAAAAACCTCAGAACTGTCTCTCAGGCTTCATGAATACTACAAGGGAAAGATAGAGGTCGAGCTGAAATGTCCCGTTTCTTCGTTTCAGGATTTTTCCGTCTGGTACACCCCAGGCGTGGCAAAACCCTCACTCGCGATCGCCGACGACGCAGACCTGTCTTATGAATACACAAACAGGGGTAACCTGATCGCAATCCTTTCCGATGGCAGCAGGGTGCTCGGTCTGGGGAAGGTGGGTCCCTACGCAGCACTGCCCGTCATGGAGGGAAAATCGCTTCTCTACAAGTATCTTGGTGGGGTGGACGCATACCCTATTGTTGTGGGAACGGAGACGGCGGAGGAGCTGGTTAGAACGGCGCTTTACCTTTCGCCATCATTCGGAGGAATAAATCTTGAGGATATAGAAGCTCCAAAGTGCTTTTCTGTACTCGAACAGCTGAGGAAGGACTCGACTATTCCCGTATGGCATGATGACCAGCAGGGAACGGCGACTGTGACAATTGCCGCTCTGAAGAATGCGTTGAATCTGACTTCCCGAAAACTGAAGGAATCCAAGGTGGCGCTTGTTGGAGCAGGTGCGGCGAGCGTGGCCACGGCACGGCTCCTGTTTCTCTCGGGGCTTCCTAAGGAATCCCTGATCGTGTGCGATTCCCATGGCATACTACATCCTGAAAGAGAGGATCTCGATAAGCTGCAGCTCAGGAACCCCTGGAAGTACAGTCTCGCGATAGAGACAAATGGTGAAAGAAAGAAGGGAGGTATCAAGGAAGCTCTAGAGGGGGCCGACATCTGCATCTCAGCGGCTGCACCGGGTCCGGGGGTCATAAAACCCGATTGGGTTTCAAAGATGTCAAAGATGTCGATTGTGTTCGCTCTTGCTAATCCTGTACCCGAAATCTGGCCTCGTGAAGCCAAAAACGCTGGCGCAGCCACCGTCGCCACCGGCAGGTCCGACTTCCCGAACCAGGTCAATAATTCGCTCGTGTTCCCAGCGGTGTTCAGGGGCGCCCTTGATGTGAGGGCACGCTCTATCACAGACGAGATGTGTCTGGCTGCGGCCGATTCTCTTGCTAGTTACGCCGAGGTTAGGGGACTTACAGACACGCACATACTTCCAACGATGGATGAGTGGGAGCTTTACACATATGAAGCAGCTGCGGTTGGGACGAAGGCTATTGCCCAGAATCTGGCGAGAAGGACGAAGAGTGAATCCGAGCTAAGGGACATGGCCTACAGAAAGATTTCATCTGCAAGAAATAAGGTCAAAGTACTTATGAAGGAAGGCCTTATACCGAATGTTCCAGGGTAGGAGTTGATTGGAAAATTGTCAAAACAGGAAGTCATTCTGAGAAGGGCGAAGGAGTCCGATGCCGAGAAGATTCTGGATCTGCTACTCCGGCTGAAGAGGTTGAATGAAGAGTTCGACCCGCTTTACAAGGTGGCAGAAGATGCGAGCACAGTGGGCATAAAGTACGTGAGGGACGCAATAAATTCCGACGATTGCCTCGTGGTTGTGGCCCAGCACGGAACAAAGATTGTTGGAGTGATCAAAGTGGATTTCAGAAAACGCATATTCTATGAACCGAGGTCAGACGCACACATCGTCGACCTTTACGTGATGCCCGAGTACAGACGAAATAAGTATGGCCAGAAACTGATTGACTATGTCATGAAGGAGGCAAAGGACCATGGTGGAATAGTAACGGTCGAGTTCCCCTCAGCGAACAAGATATCCACAGATTTTTACGAAAAGCTGGGTTTCAGACCGATTCTGAATACATACGTCCGCCATCCTGTCGAATGACTGATTAATTGCTGCAAAGTTCGAGTTACTGTTGAAGCTGCGAAACAGCTCCTTTCAGAACCTGAACGCTTTTATCAAATGCGTTTCTTTCTTCCTCTGTCAGTTGCAGTTCTATCACCTTTTCGACTCCGTTGCGGCCAAGAACGGCTGGAACCACGATCGCCAGATCATTTACTCCGTATTCGCCCTGGAGATAAACGGATGTCGGTATCACCTGGTTTCTGTCCTTCATGACGGACTCCACCATCTGGGCAACCCCAGCACCCGGTGCGTAGGAAGAAGACCATCCCCTCAGCCTTATTATCTCGGCGCCTCCTTTCTTGGAGGCATCCATCAGCTCACCTATACGCTGCTGAGATAGGAGTTCGGTGAGAGGTTTCCCGCCAACAGTAGTGAGCCGAGGCATCAGCACCATGGAATCCCCATGTTCCCCTATCACCATCGTCTGAATGCTCGATGTCGAAACGCCCAATTCCTTCGCAATCATGTACTTGAACCTCCCAGTATCAAGCGGACCGCTGAAACCCATCACCCTGTGTCTGTCAAACCCTGTTGCCTTGACCATCAGGTATGTCATGACGTCAAGGGGGTTCGTAGTAAGTATCACCTTTGCGTTAGGCGCATACTCTGCTATATTTTTTCCAACCGCCCTGATAACATCTGCGTTCTTCCTCAACAGGTCGAGCCTGGTCATGTCCGCCTTCCTTGCAAAACCCGCAGGGACCACCACGATATCCGAGCCATTCATGTCCTTGTAGTCATTTGAGCCTCTCACGTCGACGTCTATTCCTAGCGTGGCGCACATGTGCGCGAAGTCGAGTGCCTCCCCCTGAGGCAGGTTGGGCACGATATCCAGCAGCATTATGTCGTCCAGTTCTCTCAGTGCGAGATGGAAGGCTATTGACCCCCCAACCCTTCCTGTTCCCACTATCGTGATCATGTAATGGGATTCGAATGTGTAGAATATAAAAACACTTGTGAAATTAGAAGCATCTGGATTCGATAAATCAGCAGAGCTTATAGCTTCCCCTCCCTAAACAAGATTCATGCAGTTGAGCGTGGATGACTCTGCTCGAAGAGTTCTTGAATTGGTACGGAAAAAGAAGGGAGAGCCATATATTACAATCGTGGAGGATGGCTGCTGCCAGTTCAGCAACGTGTTCGTCCGTCTCGACGAACCCGACAATAACTTTACGAAACTAGCGGATGTGGACGGCTTTCATGTCTACATCAGGAATACGATAGCTCCGCTTTATCACGATACCAACATAACACTCCATGCGCTCAAAAAGATTGATGACAGCTTCTCGGCCGAAACCGAATTTGGATATAAGATCACGATCTCCTACCCCGAGACATCATTCAGAATAACCACACCGCAGGAAATTCAGCATGGCGAACAGAATAAAACTTCGCAATATGTATAAATAATCATCGAAGTCGCGGCATTTTAGAATTGAGTGCTGATCGTGTTACCTGGGTCGTGGGTGGACCTCAGGGTAGCGGAGTGGATTCCGCCGCGACCATATACGCCAGGGCTCTGGCAGAAGGTAAGCTGCAGATATATGGAGAAAGAGAATACTACTCAAACATCAAAGGTGAGCACAGTTACTACACAGTTGTCGCGTCTGAAGGAAGGGTGAGGTCCAGACCTTCCAGTGTGCACGTTCTGGCAACCTTCGATGAAGAAACAATCGTCAAACACGCATTTGATGTTGTGAAGGGCGGAGCAATCATCTACGACCCCCAGGTAGAAAATACCCTCCTCAGTCAGATACCGACCCTGGAGGCAGAGGCGGTTGGAAGGGTGCTTGCCAGACTGGGCAGAAAAGAAGAGGAAGGAAAAGTGGGGGAAGTTTCAGTAAAGGAGGTTCTTTCCTACGCCGAATCGGCCGGCTCCGTCCTCGCTCCGGTTCCCTATTCCGACCTTACGATGGAGGTAGGACATAAGCTTGGGGTGGACCCTGGTCGACTTACGCGTTCGGTCAATGTCATGGCCGTAGCCTCATCTCTTTCCCTCGTTGGTTATCCACTTGAGTTTCTGGAAGCCGCGATTCAGAAACAGTTTTCTGGTAAGGCTGCTGCCGCTAACGAGAATGTTGCCGCGGCGCGTGCTTCATATGAGTATGCCTCAAGATTCAGGCCGCGTGTATCGTTCACGCTGGGGAATGGACACAACTCCGAGCAGAGAGTTCTTCTGCAGGGTACACAAGCGGTTGCCCTGGGTAAGATAGCGGCCGGGGGGAGGTTCCAGTCATACTACCCTATTTCACCTGCAACTGACGAAAGCTTCTTCCTGGAAGAATACGAAACATTTGGCAGAGGAAACACCTCCAGTGATTATTTTATTGTGGTTCAGTCCGAAGATGAGATAGCAGCAGTGACGATGGCCATAGGCGCTTCTCTTGCAGGAGTGAGGTCTTCAACAGCAACTTCGGGACCCGGATTCTCGTTGATGATGGAAGGGATTGGTTGGGCTGGTATAAATGAGGTCCCGCTTGTGATCACCCTTTACCAGCGGGGCGGTCCGAGCACCGGACTTCCCACCAGAAGCGAACAGGCCGACCTTCTGTTTGCGCTGAACGCGGGTCATGGAGACTTCCCCAAGATAGTTTTTGCTTCAGGAGATATCGAAGAGTGCTTTTACGATGCCGGTAAGGCCTTCAATTATGCGGAGAAATATCAGATGCCCGTAATTCATCTGGTGGAAAAGCAGCTTGCGACGGGAACAGTGACAATTCCACCATTCGACCTGTCCAAGGTCAATATCGAGAGAGGTAAGCTTCTTTCGGGTTCCAACGGCCCATTTAGGCGATTCAAGATCACCGAGGATGGCGTGTCTCCGAGAAGCATACTTGGGCAGGAGGGCGGAGTCGGATGGTACACTGGAGATGAACATGACGAGTTCGGACATATTACTGAGGATCCCGATACAAGGAAAAGAATGATGGAGAAGAGGATGAGAAAGCTGGAGCTCGCGGCTAGAGAGATACCTCTCCAGGATAAGATGACCTACTATGGACCCAGCAGACCCGACCATCTCATAGTGGGATGGGGCGGAACGAAGGGACCGGCTCTAGACGCTCTCGACATTCTTTCTGCCAGGGGGTTCAGCGTCGGATTTCTCCAGTTGAAGATGATGCAACCTTTCCCCTCCGATGAGGTGACGAAGGTTATAGACTCTGCCGGTGAGGTGATATCGGTAGAATCAAACTTTACAGGCCAGCTTGCGCAGCTTATCGCCCAAAAGACCGGGCACATGATAAAAAGACAGATTCATAAGTATACGGGGCGTCCTATAGGTTCGGACGAACTTGTGGAAGCCCTGAACGATATGTTCAGGGAACCTGATAGAAGATTGGAGGTCCTGACAGTTGGTGCTTAAACTCACGGACTACCGGACCGAGATACACAACAACTGGTGCCCGGGGTGTGGCGACTTCGGCATACTGAGCGCCGTTCAGATGGCTCTCGCTGACCTGCAGATTCCGCCTCATCAGGCGGCGGTGTTCTCCGGCATAGGATGCTCAGGGAAGACTCCACATTACATCAACGCATACGGAATCCATACACTCCATGGTAGGGGTTTAGCCTTCGCCCAAGGTGCAAAGCTTGCAAATCCGGAGCTCGAAGTCCTGCTTGCCGCAGGGGACGGTGACTTTCTGGGTATAGGAGGAAATCATGCACTACATGCCGGCAGACGTAACATCGACCTGACCGTGATTATACATGATAACTTTGTGTATGGCCTCACGAAAGGACAGGCATCTCCTACGCTGGGGCTTGGCGTGAAGACAAAGGGGTTGGCCAAACCAAACATTCAGCAGGATATAAACCCAATAAGCCTGGCTGTGGTGGCGGGCTACACCTTTGTAGCGAGGGGATACGCCTATGACACCAGACACCTCAAGGAACTCATCAAATCCGGGATAAAACACAAGGGCTCAGCACTGATAGACGTTTTGCAGCCCTGTCCTACCTACGACGATATTCACACGAAGGACTGGTATGCTGGTACAGACCTGAAGGATCCGAAAACTGGCAGGTCGATGCCCCGCACCTATCACCTGGAGGACACAGGATTCGACCCAGTGGTAAAGACTGGCAAGGAAGAAGAGGTCGTGCAGAAGATGACACAGGCTATAACAAAGTCATTTGAATGGGGAGACAGGATACCGATAGGGGTATTCTATCAGAATTCCTTTGTACCCACCTTCGAAGAGAGGCTCGCAGAAACAAGAATACCAGCATTGCTTAAGACCCCAGCTGCCTCGATGAGGATCGCTAATCCAGACGGAACGCCATCTCTTGACATGACGCCTCTCTTGAGCAAATTTACAGTCTGAAACGATACAAGTTACATCTCTTCTCTTAATGCAGCTTTTCTTATATCTGGCCCCGCCATCACCAAAGTCATGGGCACTCAATTTAAGTACTTCAAGAACCCGCTTACGGAATTTTCAGAAGAGGAGAGGCTTTTCAGGGATTCAGTAGCAGAGTTCTGCTTGAAAAATCTCGCGCCGAACTGGGAAAAATATGATGAGGAATCGAGCCGCTCTCCCGTTCTGAGGCCAGAGCTGTTCTCGTCGCTTGGCAGGCAGGGGATACTCGCGCTGACCTGCAGGCCTGAGAGTGGTGGTCAGGGGGGTTCTCAAACGATGGCGGCAATCGCGGTGGAGGAGCTCGGATATGGCGATCCATCCGTGGCCACGGCTGTTTACACGCTACTCAACATAGGGTGGCCATATATGCTTGACAGGTATGGTGACCCTTCAGTTTCGTCGGAAATCATAGAAAGGGTTGTCAAGGGTGATGCATTTTTCGGCATAGCTTCGACTGAAGCCCAGGGTGGTTCAGACCTTTCAAATCTTAGAACGAGACTGGCAAGAAGTGGCGAGAACTATCTCGTATCGGGCACCAAGATATACATAAGCGGTGTAAACGAAGTATTCGGCCTTCCCTTTGGGGGAGGATGGTTTCTGCTTGGAAGAAGCGGGGGTGCAGGTCACAAAGGACTCAGTGCGCTAGCGGTTCTGCCGAAATGGAAAGGAGTAACATCTTCAAACACAACTCATTCTGTCTTCAACGGGATGGGAAGGCATGGGCTCAGCACAGGTTCAGTGACGTTTGATGGATTTGAAGTAGACCGCAGAAACCTCATAGGCGAAGAAGGAAGGGGCTTTTATGTGGCTATGGAGGGTTTCAACAGCGCGAGGATCCTCGTGGCCGCAGCCTGCATCGGTGCCGGCAGGTGGTTGCTCGAGCGTGGCGCCGAATGGGTAAAATCAAGAGAGGCATTCGGGCACAGACTTTCGGAATATCAGAGCGTGAGCTTCAGATTCGCAGAACTATACGGCAAATTGGAGGCTGCCAGGATGATGGTTTACAGGGCCGCCAGGCTGCACGACAGAATATATCTGGAAAAAAGGCCGGGCTATTCACCCAGAGACCTGAACGCGCCCGTCGCGCTGGCTAAAATGTGGGGCCCGGAGACGGCGGTGGAGATAGCCCAGGAAGTGATGAGGTGGCATGGGGCGCTGAGCTTTGTAAAGGAGCATCCTGTGCACAGGGTTTTCCTGGGCCTTCTCTCATACGTGATAGGCGCAGAGGGCGCGCAGAACGTAATGAAGTCTGTACTTTCAAGGGAACTCCTTGAAACACATGAAAAAACAGAAACTCATCCTGACAAGTCAGACACCAAAGCCAAAGCCAGATAAACTCACTTCAATTCATCGCCTGTTCGGGCATGTCAACTGTATCTTGATTGCGCCTGCTCTCTGAGAAAGAGTGGAAGGTAGAACTCCCCGCCTGCACCCTTGCCCGTCGAACCACTGTGCTTCCACCCGACGAACGGCTGGACACCCACCATCGCCCCGGTAGTAGCTCCCACAGTTCTGTTTGCATAGACCACACCTGCCTCCACATGGTCAAAGTAGGTTTCGATTTCTCTTTCATCCTCGCTGAATATTGCCCCCGTCAGGCCATACTCCACCTCATTTGCAATTCCTATCGCCTCCTTCAGGTCTTTTGCTTCTATAATAGTCAGAAGAGGGACAAAGAGTTCCTCGATCGTCACCCTGTGTCGCTTCGGAAGCCCTTCGACTATGGTCGGCTCCACGTAAAATCCATACTTGAGCGAACCCTTTTCGATCCTCTTGCCTCCAGCAAGCAACCTGCCATCCTTTCTTGCGTCCTGCACAGCCCTGGAAAACTTGAGCCAAGCGGCTTCATTAATTATCGGTCCTACGAATACATCCTTGTCCCTCGGGTCACCAACCTTCAGCTTGGCAGTGAAATCAAGCAACTTGTTCACGAAATCCTTTTTGACCTCCTTCAGCACTATCGCCCTTGAGGTTGCGCTGCACTTCTGCCCACCGAACCCGAAAGCACCCCTTGCCACCCCTTCCGCGGCCTTATCGAGGTCGGCTTTCGCGGTCACGATAGCAGCATTCTTCCCCCCCATTTCTGATATAAACGGTTTAGGTCCGTTTCTGCTAAAATCAAGGTAGCCTTTTGACCCAACGGCGTAGGAGCCGGTAAACGCTATCCCCATCACGTCCTGATGTTCGATTAACGGTTGCCCAGTGGAAGCGCCCGGTCCGGTTATGAGATTCAGCACGCCCGCGGGGAGTCCGGCCTCCTTGTAGACTTCGTACAGATCGAACGAAGATAGAGGGGAATCAGATGCGGGTTTTAGCACAACTGTATTACCTGTAACTATTGCTCCGGTTGTCATGCCGCATGTAATCGCGAGTGGGAAGTTGAATGGTGGAATAACACCCCATACCCCGTAAGGTTTCATAACCGAAACCACGTCCTCACCCTTCAGGGCTCCGGAAATCTTTCTCTTGTATCCCTTGTTTCTCATAATTTCGTAGGCATAGTACCTCAAGTAATCTATTGCTTCATCAACGTCCCCGACAGATTCCATCCTATTCTTGCCATTGTCAAGCGTCATCATCGCGGCCAGGTCGAACTTTCTCTTCGACATGACATCCGCTGCTTTTTCCACAATTTTCGCCCTTTCTTCATACGTTTTATGACTCCACGACTCGAACTCTTTCTTTGCAGCAGAAACGGCAGAATTGACATGAGAGGCATCCCCTAGCTGAAGGTGAGCCAGTACGAGCCGGTTGTCGATAGGCGATCTCTTCTCGAACTCTTTCCTGGACCAGACCTCCTTTCCTTCTATATACATCGGGAGGCGCCTTCCAATCTTCTTCGCGGTTCTCTTCAGCGCCTTTTCAAATTCCTCGTGAAATTCATCTTCCTTCCCTTCAAGCTTCATCCTAAGATACGTCTTTTCATTTTCGAAATTCAAACCCATCAGCAGCTATATCCTTTAGGGAGTGCACCGAATAAATATATCCATTCTTTTAATATCAGCAATCGGAGTACAGGTAAAATTCGTACGGATGGGGCCTCATCTGAACTGATTTTATATCCGAGACCGCCTTTTCAACCAGGGTTTGTATTATATCCTCCTCGAAAACTGGTCTAAGATAGCTCCTGTCCGAAAGCAGCTCCTGCACGGATTCCTCAAGGCTTGAAGGCAACTGGGATATCCCCAGATCCTTCCTCCTGGATTCGCTGACATGGTATATGTTTTCATCTACAGGATCACCAGGGTCAATCTTCTTTGCAATTCCGTCCAGCCCTGCCATCAGCATGGCTGCAAATGCAATGTAGGGATTGCAACTCGGATCAGGAGCCCTGAACTCGACCCTTTTCGCACTGGGGACTCCTCTTCTATACACAGGAACTCTTACGATAGCACTCCTGTTTCCCTTGCTCCAGGCAACGTAGGTCGGCGCCTCGAAACCCGGAACAAGCCTCCTGTAAGAATTGACGGTAGGCGCTACAATTGCACAGAGGCCCCTGCCGTGTTCCAAAAGACCTCCCACGAAGTATCTTGCTTCCTGACTCAGCTCTGCGTATTCATCGTCCGGGTCGTAAAAGAGGTTTTCATACTTCAACAGCTGCGACATCCCGGGTGGGTCACTGCCCGACCAGAGGCTTATGTGTATGTGCATGCCAGACCCATTGTCCATCGCGAGCGGTTTGGGCATCATCGTTGCGACTCTCCCATGTTCTACAGCGACATTCTTTGCCACATACTTCAGTGTAGCAACCGCATCAGCAGTGTTCGTAAGGCTGTCCCGCCTTATGTTGACCTCCACCTGTCCTCCTGTAGCAACCTCATGATGATGGGCTTCTACCGGTAGGTGGAAAGAGTTGAAGAGTATGGATGCGACGTCATTCCTGTAGTCCAGAAGAGTATCCTGGGGGGTGGCCGGATAGTAACCCTCCTTGAAACGTATCGGATACTTTCCCTCCCTTCCCCATGGTGCCTCCCTTGATGTGATCGAATAAGACTGACCGCGGTACGGTTCGAGAACATCATAGCTCAGTGAATCAAAAACGAAGAATTCGACCTCTGGCCCCCAGAGAGACATGGCATATCCCTTCTCCTTCACGTACTCCTCGGCCGCCTGGGCTATTCTCCTCGGATCTCTAGAAAACCTGCCTCTGCCCATACTCAGGTAGATATCGCCGATCATCCTTGCCATGGGCCTCTTTCCCAGTGTCCACGGAATCATTGCGAATGTGTTCGGGTCTGGCTTGATCACCATATCCGAATCCTGAATATCTGTAAATCCACGGAGACTCGAACCATCCACTTTGTCGAATCCATCCTTCATATCGTCTTCCGTTACCTGGTAGGACGGCACTGTAACATGATTCAGCTTCCCGGGAACATCCACCATCTGAAGGTCTACGTATTCCACCCGATTCCGCTCGATCTGCTGCAGGACCTCCTCCTCGGACATTCTGAATGGTTCAAACTCTTTTCCGTTCAATACATAGGGCAATTAAATCACCGCATTTATAGAATCGAACCTGTATAAGGGTAATTTATAAAGCTTGGGCTCTAAATATTGCACGTTTGTACACTTTATGCGGCTGTGGCGGAGCCCGTTTCGCACATCTGAGCATATATCCGGGCTAGCATCACAGCATTCGAAAATCTTCCTTGGTCGAATTCAAGACAAGATGGGTGTTAGTTCTCTCCACGTTGGGTAATCCCAGCACCTTCTTCGTAAATGCACTAAGTTCATCTCTTCCTCTGAACTTTGCTATGACCAAAACATCCGTTAGACCGGTTATATCGTAGACCGCGCAGACCTCGGGCCATTTGGCAATCTCAGCTTCAGTCTCAATCAGTTTTCCCTTGGAAACTGTGACTTCTGTGATTGCAGTGAGCGAATAACCCAGCTTCTCATAGTCAAGCATGACGGTGTAGGATTTTATTACTCCGCTCGATTCGAGCTTCTGAGTTCTTGCCCGGACAGTGCCGACTGAAACTCCCAGCTTTTCAGAAATTTTATGATAACTCTGTCTCGAGTCGAGATTATACTCCCTCAGAATCTTAAGGTCGGTTTCGTCAAGATCTTCGGTGGTAGCTGGCTGCATGATTACTCAATATGGACCTTGCGGTATTTATGATTTCGGACCTTCATGGCGCACTTTCGTCGGGGCAGCCATGAAATGTTCGGGTTCTATAGCATAAGCACAGTGTTACCTGCAAGTTCAGGTGTAACCTTTAGCATCACTCAAGGCTCTTTCTTAGGGAATCCAACTTCTCAACGAATTGCTTCTCGTTTACCTTTCCTGATAATTTGTCTTCGAGTACCTGCTTGGCCTCCTTGTAGGCCTGTTCGAACTTCGAGTCGAAGGATGCCAGTCTGTCAACGGGGGATCGATATGCTTTGTCTTTCTTCGCCTTTGCCCGGAGGTCATTTATCTGGGCATTCAACCGGTTGCGTTCTGCTTCAAACTCCTTTCTTTCATCTGTGAAATATGCGTAGGGTGTGAATCCCTCTCCCCTAAGCCTTATGTCCTCCAGAAGACCGAGGATTATCCGTTTTTTGCGTTCCATAACTGAATCCACTTCGCCTTCAGCACCAGATTTTTCTCCTCTGGCATAGACTGCATATACAGCGAGGATCACTACAAGGCCAGCCACAGCAACTGGAAATGTAGCTCTCAGGAGGAATTCCGAAGGAACGTTTGCTATCAATACGACGGAAGGAGTGCTCGTAACGTTGGCAAATGAACTAGGACCAAGGAATCTCACAGATGAGCCCGAAGGCAGATCCGTGGTTACCTCGTAATTGCCGACGAGCGAAGGATAAATCAGGCCCTGCCGGGAGAGATTTATCTCGAGCCCACCGCTGCCCTGCGTTATCGAGCTTCTGTTGAGCGGGTATGATATATCAAGAACAGATACGCCCTGATAGGGTATCGGAGCGGGCAGATTCAGAACGCCGCTGGAGAGCTTGTAAGTGGATGCGTGTATTTGTCCCTCCGCGATCTGATACGTACCCGTTACGGGTTCAGTCAGTTGGATGCTTGTAAGTTCGATGCTATCGTTATTCATGATGGTTAACTCGTCCGTCACCTGAATGGAACCATCAAGACCGTACTTTATGATTCTATCCAGGTTGGATATCCTGAATATGGCAAAGGTTGCGGTATTCGTCGAATTAAATTGTACGTTAACTGGAAAAGGGTACACATTCGTCAGATTGGTGTAGGAATATCTGTAGGAGTATGGTTTGCCTGCAATCTGTGTGAAATTCGTCTGGAGAAGGTTGAGTGCATTTACCACCTGCACCGTGTTGGGAAGGGTGAAGTACAATGTCGCATTCGTCACCCGCGATTCAGGCAATGTCACAATTGGGACAGGTGTGATAGGAAACAGGTAATTCCCACCTCCTGTGGACCTCACCAATCCGTAAAATTCCATCCCTATGGTTACGTTGAGGTTTCCACCAGCAGGGATAGAAGGCAGTGTTGAGTTGTAAAATGTTGTATTCAGCGAAAGAACTGGGGTGGCAGAAAGGCCACTTACATTGTAATCCCAGAGTGTCATATAGTAAAACCTCGGAAACGCCACCGAAACGGGAACGGGCTGAGAAGCCACTGCACCGGTATTGTGGATATCAAGGGAAACTACAGAAGATGTCCAGCCAAATTGGTTGACAACGTATGTGGAGTTAAGAGAATAAGAAAAGATGGTCTGATCGGGGGTGGAGCTCAGGTTGCTGAAACTTCCCTGCTGGGCAAGAGTACCACCAGCCGAAGGAAGAAGCATCAACAGTACAAATAACAAAGTAAGGATTCCCTTCATCTTTCCCGCCAGTAATCCGCCGCGGGAGGAGGATTATAAGAACTCCGGAATGATGGAGTCTTAAACAGGACCAGCAACATGGAATAGAACCAACCAAGACGCTGCGTTTGAAATCAAAACTTCTCTTTCAGCCTGTGATAAGGGAAGATATCCTTTGTATCCACTCGCCGCTGCCGGTCACTTCAGAAATAGACCCTCCTTTGCGGAGTCTGAATTGCTTTGTCAGAAACATTTAATTCATTTCCTCTATGAACGCACTGATTGTTTTGACTCTCGTTAAAGAAATCATGACAAAGCAGGTTGTTGTCATGGATAGTGGAATGTCGGTATTGGAGGCCTCAAAGATGATGGCTCAAAAAAATGTTTCGTGTGTGATAGTCTCAGAGGACGACACAATTGTTGGTATAGTCACTGAGAGAGATATAGTGAGAAAGATTGTAGCCGAGCAGTTCAAGCCAGAAGAAGTTCTGCTCGAAAACATAATGACCACCCCGCTGATAACGGTTTCCCAGGAAGCCAGTGTCGAAGAAGCTTCGAAGGCCATGATCACATATGGCATCAGACGTCTCCCTGTGGTCGATGACGGAAGGCTCGAAGGAATAGTGACCGCGACTGACATCGCTAAACATGCAGCAAAGGAGAAGGACTACGCCGATTCGAGGCTGAACGCAATCGCAAGAATCAAATCCAGCGAGCTGCCGCCTTCGTATGCCTAGCCTGTACCGGTACCCTGGATTCATTATTCCTTTAGAAAATTGAGGAGCCGCTGCTTGAAAGCCGTACGCGGCGGAAAACCAAGGCTTGTTACATATGTAGAAAACCTGATTCTTTTATTCCGGTCCCTGATTTTCTTCTCGATTTCTCTGATCTCTTCTCCAACGATTGCGTAAGTCGTAGCATAGCCAGGGAACGATCCTTCATGGGCTGGAAACAGTTGATAGTACATCGAACTCCTCGACACCCCAGTTTTTCTGTGAGCCCATGTCAGGAATTCTGATAGGCTCTGCTTTCCGGTGTTTACTCTTACGTCACCCACGACGCGTAGAAATCTAATTAATCTCCACTTTCTTACTTCGAATTCTATTTCCATGTTGAGCAGATGGACTCCACCAAATCTCTCCAGCATGCTAACGTATCTCTTCTCAGCGTTTGATATTGGTTTCTTATCTTCAACTGCCTTTGTGGCTTCAAGAAATTCGAGCTCACGGTTGAAAGCTATCCCTTCTGTGATGGCTCCGGCTAGTGGGGTAAAGATGAGCTCTATGTTCTTAGGCTTCGCTGCAAATCTCATAGCGCTGTTAAAATGATGCACACAATGACCATACTCCTCATGTACCAGCGTGTCTATCATTTGAGGGACGTTGGTTATTGGATCCCTTTTTGGGTCCGTTGTGACAAAATAGTGCTGGTATGGCCTGGTGGTGAAGGTGTCGAAGAACTGGGCTGCGGCAGTGGGTATCACACCTGACAGATAATCCGGTGTTTCGACAACTGAAGTACGATAGTCAGGGTGAATTCCTCCCACATCCTGATCGACGAATTCTTGGATGATACTGCGTACCTCTTTGGTTAAGTCGACTATATCGGCAGGCTTGAACCCGTACCTCTCTCCGATCGCTCTGTCAACAGCTTCGACCGATTGTTCGCATCCATAATGCTTGGAGAGCTTCATGATTACTGATCTGAAGAAGGGCAGTTCACGATCTATCCACATGATCGCCTTTGATTCGAGCTGTTTGGGCGTTTCAGAGTAGTCGAAAGCCTTCCTGATAATTCCGGAGTAGAAGGATTTTCGTCCCATATCGAAGCCATGAGCCTTGAACAGTCGCTCGACCTCTTCGAAAGTGCCGTGCCCAAAGCCCTTTACTTCAAAAGTTGATACGAATCGCTTAACCGAATCAGCGGCCGTGTCGCATTCCTGCTTGAGTGTGTTCGATTTTGTATGCTCTTTTACAGTTTTTAGTATCATAACAAGGCCGTCGAGCCTGTACATCGTAAGCACCCTCACAGGAATCGTGACCTTCCTTGACTTGAAATGGTTGAGCGTTTCATCAAGAGCCTCCACCGACTCCTTGAGCAGGCTTTTCAGATGTTCTTCATTAACTCCTTCCTTCACAAGATGGGCGTATATCGAGGATAGGATCCCATCGAGAACCGGCTGCGGCTCTTCGAAGGAAACATCCGCTTCTATAGCTTCAAGTATTTTCCGACGAACCCCATCTGTCGACCTTGCTTTCAGAGCTTTGATCTTTTTCAACATTCTTTTGACATTTGAGCGAGATGGAACGAAGAACCTGCCCGCACAATCATTCCAGCCTTGAAGATAGGCTTGTGATGGGTAAACTTCCTTCCAGATATCAATCAACTCGTCATCAGAAGGCGCTTCTTCTCTCAATGTGAACACCTGTCCCTTCATGCCCAACCCCGAGTATTTGAGGTTTGTAATTGAATATCATGCTTCACACCGATACAGTTAATGCCAACACCAATGATCGGTTACAAGAGTGTCCTTTGCGAAGATTATTCCACAGCTTGAAAATGGGGATGGCTCTATTTTGATTTGCAAAAATTTCTAGACGATGCATAAATACCATCGCTTACAGGGCGCCCTGCAAGAAAATGAATAGTGGAGGAAAATCGAGATTCAATATACTCGGCTTTGCTGGGAGTCTGAGAGCGAACTCATACAACAAGCACCTCCTCAATGCGGCCGCAGAACTGATTCCCGAGGGGTCTGAATTGGAAATATTCGACCTTGAAGGCATACCACTGTACAACCAAGACAAGGAACGGGAACCACCCCCAAGGGTGGTGGAGTTCAAGTCGAAGATCAGGTCAGCGGACGCACTCCTTATAGCAACGCCTGAATACAATTACTCTGTTCCGGGAGTCCTTAAAAACGCGATAGACTGGGCATCGAGGCCGTATCCGGACAACTCCTTCGATGGTAAGCCAGTTGCCCTTATGAGTGCTTCCACCTCCATGCTGGGGGGTGCGCGCGCACAATACCATCTGAGACAGACCTGTGTCTTCCTTAACATGCATCCTGTCAATAAGCCAGAAGTGATCGTCACGTTCGCTCCCCAAAAATTCTCTGCCGATGGTCGGCTGACCGATGCTACAGCCAGGAAGCTGATTGCAGAACTCCTGGTGAATCTCGTCGACTGGTCCAAAAGGATTTCAACTGTTCATCCACAAATGGTGGATATCACCTCAGGCAGTGTGGCTGGGCTGTCTGACTAGATGCACTTGGGTTGAGCCTGGCAGATGCAACGCACCGGCGCGGTCTGACTGTTTGGAGCAAAATGCACCGGCTATTCGAAGTCAGAATCACGTTCAGGGTACATTTAAAAGGACCCGCGGATCTACACCCTTTGAGTTCGATATTGAAACAAGTCCCCCTTCTAGGCTGAACGCCTTTGCTCCTTTCTTCGTAAGCAATTCAGCCATTCGAAGAGAGTTACCCCCGCCTATGCACACTAGGAGCATCTTTCCTTTCTTGATTTCATCCTCCTTGAACGTCGAATGGTCGAGCTCACCCGAATACAGTATTTCGCGCACCTCGGCTGGGTGCAGAACCCTAACCTTTGCCTGTGATACTCCCAGACTAGATGCGATAAGGTCCAGCGCTTCAGGCTTTGGAACGTAGGAGGGGTGTGTCCAGATAATCTGGCTGAATTCTGTGCCAGCCTTTGAGGCTTCATCAAGAGATATGTTGATTCGTTGCAGGCTTTCCAAGCCGCCAGTTTCATCAAGGTATTTTGATGAGTCGTCTGCAAGCATCACAATAAAGCGATCGCCGATGCCGAAGTTAGCGAGGTTTACCACTCCCCATAGCGCGAGGGCGCTACTTTCACCGATATCATATCCTTTCGCAACGAAGAAACGCAGAAGCCTCTTCGCTATGTTGAAGTCGACTTCATGTTCGCCTGAATAAATGGACGGTTGGTAGAACTTCAATCCTGTCGCTTTTTCCTTGCTACGGATTCCTGCAACGTCTTGGTTGGAAAGGGGGAATATCACATGTACCTGCTTCCTACCATACTTTTTGAGAAGATATCTGCTGATCCCGGTCGAAGTGCCTCCGGTGCCGAACGTGCATACAAACCTGAAATCTGAAACCTTTTCGCCCAACGATCTAAGCTGGGCCTCAATTTCTGGACCTGTCAGCTCTTCATGCGTAAGCACATTGATCTCGTTATCGTACTGTTCTGGGCAAAAACCATCATAGATGCGGGCGAGAACTTTTGCGAGATTGATCACGTCCTGCCTCATGAGGAGATTTTCGATTTCTCCTCTCGCACTTTCAAAGGGCGAATCATCAAACCCGATCACCTTCAATTGGGACACTAGGTTCTCCGCAAGACCTTTTGCAGTAGTAGCATCTGAATTTATCCCAAAAGCCGGGGCCGGGCAGATATCGACGTCTAGATTCACCATCTCGACCCCACTGCTTTCCAAAGCCCTGACCACTCCCTCCTTTATTCGTCTGGAGACGAGCACCACAACCTTAAAACCCAGCCCTGTGAGGAGACCGAGTGCGATGCCAAAATTTCCGGAAGTAGCTTCAAAGATGGGTTGACCTCTTTTCAGCTTTCCGGACCTGATCGCTCTTTCAACGATTTTCACCGCGGCCCTTGCCTTGACAGATCCCCCTATCAACACGGAGTCCATCTTTCCCAGTACTTTCAACCTTGATGCATCCAGAGTAATTCCATATTCCAGTTTCGCGCACTCGATGAGTGTATTGGTAATATCCACTAATGGGGATGCGCGAATCGTACTTGTACCCGATTGACCGTGCTCGATGGATGGCATCCTCGAGTAGATCTGCGCCGTAAAATCTTTCAACAGCTCGAGGTCTGCTTCTTCAACCATGTACATTGCCTTCTTTCAACGGTACAATATAACGTTAGCCACGTTTCCATTCTACTCTTCGAACTGTGGTTAATGTATCTGGAATCTTGGGGGTGTCATCCCTGCCCCAAGCCTTGTATCTTACTACTCTGACCTGCGTTGATAGTGAAGCCTATCGTTTCAGGTCTGCTGCCAATCAAAAAGTAACCATCGTACATTATCGGTCCGTGGGATATATGAATAAAGAATATTTCGAACGATCGGTCTGGTCGAGTTAACTGGGTTGCAGGAGACGGACGTATTCGACTTTGTATTACAATTAGAATGAGAGTTGAGCTTGGCCACCCCGCCAGGGTTCAGCCCCCTGGCCCTGAGCTCCTTAAGGTACCTGAGTATTGTCTCATGACGGCTGAATCCAGCTTCCTTTAGCTTCTTCAACTGGTAATCGAGTCTGGCCTAGTACCCATGGATGTCATCTGTCATATTAGATAAAAGCGTAGGGCTAGGCTGTTGATTACTTTGCGCCGTCGGCAGGACTCGAACCTGCGACCAGCTGGTTACTGCGTGGATTAACAGCTTCAGCCTCCTCGTGGAGTCAGCTGCTCTACCACGCTGAGCTATCGCCGATGTTTCTACGACGGCATTCGGCGGCGCAGGTGTGTCGCCTTCAAGTATGAATTATAAGCATTTCCTGAATCGGCAAGGTAAGGCACGGATGATAACCCGAGCACATTTGTCCGTAATATCATTGGGATACGAGACAGACAGGTCATAACACGTATTCCGATTCGAACTGTTCAAGTGCCAACCTTGAACTCTTGATTCCCGGTGGATTCTTGAAAGCATAAGAGCAGAGAGTATCGGACGGTCCCGATTTTCCTCGTTTTCTGTCAAAATGCAATGCCCTTATCACGTCAAGCACGATGTTCATTCCATTTGCGGGGTCTGAACTCTTGAAGAATACATCAAGTGTGAACGGCTCGTTCAACGGACCCATTGCTTCGAGCCAAAGATACACGGTCCTACGAGTTCCAAGAAACTCCACAAAATCAGTGGTTCCCGCAACTGTTTCCACAGGCGTTTCAAGCTCTGAGGCTATCGCTCGACTTTTAATCTCCCTCTTTTGAGCTCTGACATCTTCCCGTATCGTGTTGAGCGTATCCGAACTACCACCGACGTCGAGCTGATAGCTCCTGGTTACAGATACACCCCTACTTCGCAGGAAATCGATAAGACCCCTATGAAGAACCGTGCCTCCCAGCTGGCTCATCAGGTCATCGCCTGCCAGTGGCAATCCTGACTTTTCAAATAATACTCTTATCTGCTCATCCTGCGCGACTGGAGCCGAAGTCGCATTTGCGTAGGGTATACCCAGTTCACTACATATTCGAGCATAAGCCTTAGCACTTTCCCTTTGGCCTGATGAGGATAGATTCACCGCAACGTCAGGCTGCATCTTCTCAAGCAATTTGCGAAACTCGGTTTCCGTACTCTTTGCTATCCCACCCGGGCGCAGGTGCTCCGGTGGTTCGTCTAACTCCAATCCAGGATGGATTTGTATGCTGCCCACCTTTCCCACCTTCTTTGGGTCCAGGTCGAACATTCCGACTACATTCAGATCTTCAATTCCAAATCCGCCTACCTTCGGATGCCAGATCCCGTTTGCCCCGGGGGGCTTCGACTTCAGAACCTTGATAACCGCCTCGGCCGAGTTTCCGGCACCAAAAAATACGACACGTATCATTTCAGCCGCCCCGATACTTCGAGATCAGAGCAACTAGGCCTGAAGCTCCCAGAAACGCGCCAATGAGGATGTATGAGAACTCTATCGGTGGGTAAAGTGAAGGGGATGTGGTGGCGGCGAAGGCGATGAGCAGCAGACCTATGATGAGCGTGATTCCCCCCGTAATTCTCAGGAGAATGGCAACATTATCGGCCAAGATAACTTCAGCAACCCCCCGAACCGCCAGCCTTTATTAGCCTTTACCGGTTTGTGGGATATGCATTCCCTCACATGCTCTTTGCCTGTTCCAGCTTATCAACCAAGTACTTGTCAACTATGTACGTCAACCCGTACCTTGAGAAAGCTTCCTGTTCTGCCTTCTTCTTGTACTTCAGGAAACACTCGAGTTCATCCTTCCAGAGCTGTTCTTCATAACGCGGGTCCTTCTGAAGTTCATGCACCCTCTTGATGTCTAGGTCTGTAAGCTTGTCATGAGGTAATTCATACTTCTGTATGTCAGAATTATGTAGAACAAGACCGCCAAGCCCTCCTGTGAATGTGTGTATATCTTCCACCTCAAGGTCATAAACAGGATCTGCGCATTTGCCTAAATTGGTTATCTTCAACACAGGCACAAGCAGGACATCAGACAGCAGAATCGAGCTGTAGTTGGTTTCGAATCCGTCCCCTTCGACTGTGATGGCTGGTTTTCGTCCGGTAATGTCTGACCAGGTCAAGCAGCCTTCCTGGGTGAATCTTCCGTCGTCATCAACGACAGAACTCGAAGCCGTACTGTACTTGGTGTGAAAGCCAGCAGCACCGTCGAATATTGTTACTGATTGACAGTCATCGGCCACTGAAGTATTCGATAGATCAGCTTTGTCGTCCTGTCCCACGACATGCAATAATGCACCAAACGGTTTCGCCCTTATGACCAGCCGATCCCCTGTTAGGCCAACTCTCGGAACGTACCCTAATTGTTTGAAAAGTACCACAACATCCGATGCCAATTTCGTCTGTTGAGCCCCAAAAACCATCTTTATCGAACTGTCATCTAACTCATTATAACCGCAGGCGGCCAGATATTCCATCTTCAACTTGTCGTTCACGTTAAAGAGTATGAACGGCACGCGCTTCCCCATGACCTGATCTGACATGCGGAAGACCTTCCTTAATATTAGAGCCAGTATTCGGTTTCTGAAATCCACGACAATGGATCTTCCGGCCGTATCAAAAGAGGCCTCCACGTTGAATACATCCCGGAGGCAATCTATAGCATCAATCGCCTCTTCCTTTTCGTCAGCCTGAAACATCAATCTAACCGATGCCCCCCGGTACCTAAGGTCCGCTCTCACAGTCATGTATCCAAGGATCCGTACCAGTTTGTCCGAAACCGGCACCAGTACGGGCAGTCTTTCCTCAGACCTCCCATAACGCAGATATCCTACATTCGGCGGCTCGGAACTTATGTAGTCTGTTACCGGTTTTACGATCTTCCGAACCCTATGATATGGGCTTCTCCCACTTCTGCTCGAAGGCTCGAGGGCCTTTTCCCAGTAGATCATTCTTGCATCTTCCGGGCATTCCTTTAGGATTAATTCTGCCAGATTAATGACATGAAGACTCTGGTTGTTAGGGAAGTTGGCTGCAGTTGCAAGCAAATCCCCTTCGCGTAGCGAAGATACTTCACAAGATTCGAGCTTGTTTCTTTCTCTGTTGAAGACCTGCACAGAATGATTTCCCGTTGTCTTCACGCGGAATCCATGCTCCGTTACAATCTCAAACAAGTCACCACTGTATCTATGCTTTGAGAATGATGCAACCGGCATGACCCCGGTCCGCAGATTCTCATCGCAGCAGAAGGTGCCGACACGCTCCACAACAGGAGGCTCGAATATTGAGCCTCCCGCTTTTCTGTAGCGTGAGAATAACTCCTGTATCGGTTCATTTCTGACAAGCCCATCGATTTCGACAAGAACTGACTCATCGCCCGTTATACTAGCATACACCCCCAGCCATTTGGCAGAGGGTGTCGTAAGCTCTCTAAGATGGGCGGCGTTGGCCGATCCACTCTTGATAACCATGCAGATATGTGCGCCCCACGGGTCCGCATCGGCGAGAAGGTAGACTGGCAGACCAAGCTCCTGATTCAGCCTTCTTATCACGTACCTCGTGCTTCTTGGCGGCTGACCTGCGGTGTTTATAAGGAGAGCTTTGAACCTGTCATGAACCTTTTCTTCGACGAATCTTGTGAAGAGACCACCCTTCTCTATGGCGATCACCATTTCTGCATCGGTTTCTACGAATTCGGCTGTAGTAAGAGCTGGACCAATCATCAGTCCATCAGGGTGAGAACTCAGGTCCTGCCTCTTCCCCTCATAGCCGGGTTTCGTGTATTCAATGGTCATGTTTCCGAAGATCGCACTCCTCTCATCCGGATAGACGTTGAAATCTTCTCTCGCCTTCATGAGAGCGGTCTCAAGGTCTGTGATTATCTCGTCAGATTCACTCTGGTCTGTGAACTCCATGTTGAAAGCCTGAGCCGAATAGAATACGTCCCTCAGTGTCGAAGTTCGGTCCTCGCTTACAAGTTGGTTTGCAAAGAACGCCAGCCAAAGCAGCTGGGTGTACGGTCTTATGTGCTTCACATTTCTCGATGACCTCTTTACGGAGTTGCTCCCAAGGATGTACTGCTTCAGCTTCTCGTCATAAACAAGATTGTTTACAGACCGACTGGGAAGCGTGATTTCCGGAAACTGTCCCGCCACTATCGCTTCATAAGCCTCCTTGCCCAACCTCCTGAATTCTTCCAGAATCTCTTTCTTCCTCTGTTCCGCTACCCCTTTAGGAATCTTCGACATCCTCTTCACCATCATCCTGGAACATATCTAGACCGATCAGCTTGTTATACGGAGGATACTTTTTTGCCCCAATCAGAGAAGTTGAGAACCTTGCAATGAGGGGCATGTACTTGGAGTATATGTTCATCTTCTTCCTCTGCTTTTCCATCGAACCAACCCTGCTCAGGTAGATTTGCAGCTTCCTGAACACCTCGCGTATACCATTTCTGAGCTCCTTCTCAACTTCTGGTCTGTCCGCGATGTATTCCTTCCCCACAGTTTTGAACGGTACCTTGGTTGAACAGATATGTGTCATGAGGATCAGGGGAGTGTCCTGATCCACCCTGTACCTTTTCAGATCTATCTCATCCGATAAAACCTTCCAAGAAACATCGCTTCCCTCATCGTACAACAACGGTATCCTGTTAGCGAACCTTAACAGTTTGATTCCCTGCTGGTTGATCTTGCCGCCATAAGCGAGCCCCACTTCTACGATGAAGGGAAAACCGGAGTATGCAGCCGGTTCCCTGGCGGTTACGGTGAAGAATTCGGGAGAGAGTTCTTTAACTATCCCAGCGGAAAAGATCTCTTCCCCCATTGGTGAAAGGCATTTACCATCGGGCGGCAGGAACCCTTCATAGTCATGCAGAGCCTCGGTGAATTTCACAAGGTCCTCATTGGAAAGCGACTTCGGGTCTGTTTCCGGGGGTATGCCAGAGTACTTCAAGAAATCAAGTGCGATCTTGTCTCCGACCCGATGAAACGATTGCACCATGAATTTTGAAATAGGCCCGCCCTTCCATAACCTGATCATGCGTTTTGCGGCTTCCACATCTATCCCGTGTGGGTGCGGAAGAGTTTCCTTCGGCGGGTCGGGCATAACGTTCGTTCCCCGGGTATAATGAACAAGCTTTCCCAATGGGTCGATAAATGTAATATTCGCATAAGGGGTTACGAGAGCCGTATTCTTGAAGTAGTCGAATATCTTGGTTGAGGATCTAAAGTAGTCTCCTTCCAAAGTTAGCCTCACCCTTGTCCCCCGCCATCCGTTGGCCTCACTTTTCTGACGTTCAAGTATGATGGGCGTGTTCTTTTCGATATCTATCATCATCAAGAATTTTTCAAATTTCACACCGTCGACGCTGCTGGATATTTCTACAGGTTTGTTGGTGGTGATTTGACCGTATAGAATCGACATGGTTCCACCCATTCCAAACATGCCGCGGGCCTGCCTCAGCCTGTATTTTGAACCGTAGAATATTCTACCGAACGCTTTCGGCACCTGCTCTCCCTCTATGCCAGAACCATTGTCCATTACCACGATCTCATAGTGCTTTGGGTCGGGTTTATCTTCACTGCCTCTGGCGGCGGTTATTCTCACGTAGACCTCGGGAAGAATTGTATACAGCTCACAGGAGTCCAATGAATTTTCGACGAGCTCCCTAACGGTAGAATAGAGTGCCCTCGAGGGGTTGCTAAACCCGGCAAGGTCGCGATTCCGGTAGAAAAATTCGGACGGGCTAATTTCAGTAAAAACAGTTTTGCTCATTAGTCATCGAGTCTCCCCTGTCTGGTCCGGAACGTTCGAAGATGGGCTGGAATTCGAAATGCAATACAAAGACGCGCGGTTCCTTTTAAAACAATCAGGATATAACTTTTCACGAGAAGGAGGTTCTGATTCAATCTTCCCATAGCTTAAGTCTGTCAAGTTTCGCCTGAGACCTAGCCTTTTGCAGTTCAGAATACACAACTTTGTGTTCGCTTCCGCTTGCCAATTCCTTTACTGCATCGGAAAGTAGATCGTTCTGCTCCTTAGTCCCGATCGACGAAACCGTATGGCCATATACGCTTATGTAGGCACCGGTCAGTTCCTCCATTATCCTGCGTGCCTTTCCGTTTATGCCGATTATTCTCCCCCTTACCCTTTCTAGCGAATTTCTTGATTTGCCAACGTATTCCCTGATGTCAATTACGTTCATGTAAACTTCTGGCTTTTTCAGCCGTTCACACCTCGCCGGTGAGAATCCCCTTCCTATCGCTTCCACCATTTCCACTGCCTTGAAAGGGTCAGAACCCATCTCGTTTCCCTCGTCTGTGGTATAGATCAGCACATCCCCACTGTCGCTGTCCACAGAAACTTTGACGCCGAAGTCCGATTCCAGCTTCTTCTTTGTTTCACCATTTCTTCCTATCACCACTGCCACCCTTTCCTTCGGCACCCTGACTACCTGGGAAAACTTCATGTAGATTTCACCCTTTTTAGAATCTGCTCCGCCTTCAGCGTACTTACACCTACCTTCGAGAAAAACCTGTTTATGTTTTTTATATCTCTTACCAGAAGTTCATCAGCCATCGGGTGCGCCCTTTCAACGGCAGAGGCGAAGTCAAAGAGCATTATCTTACCTTTGTACTTGAATATGTTGAACTCGGAAAGGTCTCCGTGCACAAGACCCGCATGTCTGTAAAGCTTTTTCATTGATACCAGTACTGCGTTGTAATCTTTCTGGGTGCCGCTTCCAAGCTCAGCCAGGGTGGGGGCAGGTATTCCATAATCTCCGATGAATTCCATCATGATGACGTTTTTTTCCACATGCAAGGGTTCAGGAACCGGTACGCCTGCGTCGCGTGCCAGCGTGAGATTCTTGAATTCCTTTTTTGCCCACTCGTACACCATCGTGCGCCCACTCGTCGGGACTCCCTGAAATCTTCTATCACCCGTAATGTAGATTGTTCTGTTTTTGAATGATGTGGTCACCGTATAAAATATCTTTACGGCGACATCCCTTTCGTCCTTTCTCCCCCAGTAGACCCTTGCCTCTTTACCGCTTCTCACTACGCCGTTGAGATAATCGAGCAGCCCCCTGTTGATCATCGAATAGAGTGTAAAGAGAGTCCGTCTGTCAAAAACTGCTTCGAGAGCCTGCTCCTCTTCGGATCTCTTCACAAGGTATCTGGTTTGCCTGTCTTTTCTGAACAGCTCTGCGCCAATTCTTTCCTGTATCCGACGCAGGTTATCCGTAGCACTCAAAGCTCCTTCGGTAGATATTCCTTATCCCTGAGATAATCGACCTGCGAAACGGTGTACCTCCAGAGGATGTCGCACCTCTGGTCGGAACTGAAGTCCCAAGGTGCTACGAGCACGACGTCCCCTTCTCTTATCCAGATTCTCCTCTTCAGCTTTCCCCTGATTCTGCCCAGTCTCGTCTTGCCGTCGGCACACTGCACCATTATATGATCACTACCCATAAGTTTAACCACTCTGCCAAGCATCTCGCCTTTCTCAGGGAGGACAAGCTCCTTGAGTGCCTCTTCGCTGAGCACCTTTCGCTTTCCCATCTGCTGTCAGTGGGACGGCTCGCAAGAATGTGTAATAAATGTGTCGTATGAAATATTACATTCAGGCTTTGAATTTATATATCATCAAAAAAGGTATGCCGTCAATCAACCTTATTGCCCTGGGGTCAGCGAGCTTTTCGGAAATCGCCAAGCCGACTATCTTTTTTCCAACCAGGTTCGCGATTTCGCAACTGCGCAGGGACTCGATCGCCTTTTCCTTATCCACTAGTTCTCCCCCGAAATATCCATCATGTATGTCAATCCTCAGCTCCCCTTCTTGCAGGCTTCGGCCAAGTACATCATTATCACATATGTTAACCATGGTTGAGCCCTGGAATCCCATGGACCTCAGCCTGAAAGAACCCTTCATTTTGCTGCTAACCCTTGAGGGGAGACTTGGCGCCGCACGCTTCACACACAAGTATTGATATTTTGCGCTGTCTCTCTATGTGCGTATCTGGGTTGCCACACACGGGGCAAATCACGTTGTCCGCCACGTATCTTTCGATCAGGACACGGAAGGAATCTTTACTCTTTCTTCCGATAAATATGGCCCTGCCTTCTTTGTCCAACGAAGCTGCGGTTGCGAGTTCCCTTGCCAGATACATAAGCAGTTTGTTCGGATCCCTGCGAATCACGTCCGCGATTTCTTTGAAGTTCCTGAGGTAGGTTCGGTTTCCTACGAAGTTCACTTCAGGGGTTGGCAAGACAAGTCTGCTTACCTTCTTCATACCCTCCTTCTGCAGACCTTCCTTGACGCGATCAAGTAGGGTCCTGTAGTCTGAATTTGACACGGAATGTATTCTAATTGGTGCCCTTAAAACCTTTGTCCAAATATGCGATTAGACACAGATCACCGCATTTGGGGGTCTCATACATAGAAAAAGTGCAAGTTACAGCTGCAAGCATAAAAAGGGGGATTATTCAGTGGTGGCGAATCGGATTGCCGACAACATTTCCATTTGAAGAATTCACGAAGCTGGATATCAGGGTGGGAAGGGTTGTGGAAGCAAAAAATGTGGAAGGTTCAAAAAAGCTGCTGGTACTTAAGGTCGACCTCGGGGGTCAGGTGAAGCAGTCTGTTTCAGGGATAGCAGAGTTCTACCCACCTGAAACACTTGTGGGGAAGAACCTGGTCGTTGTAACCAACCTGCCGCCAAAGAGGCTATTCGGTCTGGACTCCGAAGTCATGATTCTGGCAGCCTTCGATGGATCAAATCTATCCTACCTTATGCCGGAAAAGGATGTTCCGGCGGGGACCAGGGTTAATTAGACGGTCCCGGCATTGATTCCTTAGTCCAGTCTTTCGATGTCTATAGGAATCCTGATGCCAGACTCTGGCTCAGGGTCTATCCAGCTCCAATTGAGTTTTTCAAGTGGGTCTGAAATTCTCAGCTTGAGATCACCCTCGACATGGCTCACCATGGCAACCATGTTCATTCCTTTCATCTTCACATTTCCGTTTACGAAATGAAGCCTTGATTCTGGAGCGATGATGTTCCTTATGCCAGAGCTACTCTTGAAAGAGTCATCAAATGTCATCGGTCTAGACCCTCCTGAAATAAGAAAAATATCGCTGACATCACTCATATTCCCTGCCACCGTTCTTCGCAGAACGGACGCAAGTGTAGAAATAAACCCTGAAGTGGCATCTCCCACCTGCATGGCGGACTGTCCCCTGCAAAGGACTTCCGTCGCCTTTTCGCTTTCCGTCAGAAGATTAACCAAAGCGAAGGCAATCTTTTCATCTATCTTCTTGTATAACTGGTCCAGCGGCATTTCGTTCATCCTTTCCTCCAGAAACTGTTCTCTGTCGACTACAATCAAGCCAGATGAAGTTCTTTTTATTCTTGAGATTGAGGTAGCTGCATGAAATTCCATCCATACATCTTTTTTAAACGGTAAGAGCGCAATAGCCAAAGTAGGCGCACCCGTACTGTCGGAGATTTCACACAGCTTCGGCATGAGAAACGAACCTGAAGTACCCCCTAGACCACCCAGTATCACAACAAATTCCGCGTTAGACGCCAAGCTTCTCGCGTATTCCGACGTCCCATTTTGGTCTGCCGACCTCCAGTCAAAAAATCGATATTCTCCTGGAACGTCCTTTCTGTTGAAACTTGCAAAAAGGTACTCCGCCGAAAAACCCATTTCACGCATGTAGCTCACCATCGAACTTCCAGCCGTGCCGACGCCCACGACAAGCGGTTTGCCCCCACTAGTCATCTAAATTCCTCTGCAACCCCGACCCTCCGTCGACTCCCGATTTAAGCAGAAGTCATCACAGGAGGTTCACAAACGCTTTAAATTTGTTGACCATTTTGAGCTTATTCTTGTCGATATGATTAGACTCGGCCAGATTTGGCGGTGTCGGCCTTTCCACCCTCCAATTCTCTGTCCACGCCTCGCAACTTTCTCCAGTTCAGCATCAACGTCAGTGGGTGCGAAGCCTTAACCTCATCGAGCGGACCAACCGAAGCATTGTAAGGGGCCGAAGCGTATATGGCCGGATTTTCCATCGCATCTTTGCCTATCTTGTTCAATATCTCCGAGAACTCGTCTATCACTTCAACAGGTTCGGACTCGGTCGGTTCGACCATAAGTGCCTCGTCCACTATCAAGGGAAAGTACACAGTGGGGGCATGGAAACCAGTATCCAGAATGGCCTTGGCTACCTGCAGCGCACTGGATCCCGTCTTTGCAAGAGGTCTTGCAGATACCACAAATTCATGCTTTCTTGGCACCCCTTCTGCAAAGTCGGTCTTGAAGAATTTCGCATCGAGGCGTCGGAGCAGATAATTGGACGCGGCGACTGCCTGTTCCGACACGTCTTTCAATCCTTCGGGACCAAGCGAGAGTATGTAAGAATAGGCCCTTATAAGTACACCAACATTACCATATCCGCCCTTCACACTCCCAACAGAGTGCGGAAGAGAGTGAACCCATTCGTACCCCTTGTCGGTCTTCTTCAATACGGGAACCGGTAGAAAATCACTAAGGTAAGATTTGACCGCGACCGGACCCGCGCCTGGTCCACCGCCTCCGTGGGGTGTCGAGAATGTCTTGTGCAGGTTCATGTGAACTATGTCGAAGCCAAGTTTTCCAGGCTTAACCCTTCCAAGTATAGCATTCATGTTGGCCCCATCATAGTACATAAGAGCGCCATTTTGATGTATCAGCTCGGTTATTTTCAGGACGTCCCTTTCGAAAAGACCAAGCGTATTTGGCACCGTCATCATCATCCCAGCGGTGCTCTTGCCTACGATCGTTTTCAGTTTCTCAAAGTCTACGATCCCCCTGTCATCGCTCGGAACGGTAACGACATCGAAGTCTGCCATAGCCGCGCTTGCTGGGTTCGTTCCATGGGCCGAGTCGGGTATGATTATCTCCTTCCTTTTGTCACCTTCACCCCTTATCTCATGATACTTCTTTATTATCAGAGTGCCAGTAAATTCGCCCTGAGCACCAGCTGCAGGTTGAAGGCTGACCTCATCCATACCTGTGATCTCTGCAAGAAACATTGAAAGGTCGTAGAGAATCGAAAGCAGACCCTGAACGGTGGAGTGATGTTGCAGTGGGTGGGCGAACTCGACCTTCTCAAATGAAGCCACCCTGTCATTGAGCTTGGGATTATATTTCATTGTACAACTGCCAAGAGGATACATGCCTGTGTCAACAGAAAAGTTCATCTGCGAGAGACGTACGAAGTGTCTTACAACTTGCATTTCTGTCAATGAAGGCAGGTCGATTTCCTTTCTTTCGAGATAATTCGGTATCTTCAGCTCAACATCTCCATCGATTGGATCAGGAGGAACGTATCCAATCCTGCCGGTACGTCCAAGTTCGAACAGAAGTTTTTCGTCCCACTTTGCCTGCCTGAAAACCATATCAGGCCACCTCCAGCATGACATCTACCAGTCTGTCGACGTCCTCTTTGGTATGTGCTTCTGTTACACCAAATAGCGTTAGTTCATCAAAACCATCGTAGTACCAGGACAGTGGAACTGCGCCGAACATGTTTCTTTCGGCCAGGTTCCTGTAAATTTCTGTCCCAGGTTTGTGAGATAGATTTCGAACTGTGAAATCCGAATAGAACTCTGCATCAAACGCAGGGGCGGTGTATTTTCCCGTCTCTGAGATTCGTTTGGCCACATAGTGCGAATTGGAGGTCACAGTCTTGGCCAGCTTCCGAAGCCCTTCTCTACCAAGGAGAGCGAGATAGGCAGCGGCAGCGACCGCCATTAAGGATTGGTTTGTGCAGATATTGGATGTCGCCCTTTCTCTTCTTATGTGTTGTTCCCGTGTTTGCAGTACCATAACAAACCCATGTCCGCTCCCTTTCTTTTCCGATGTCATTCCGATTATGCGACCGGGCATCTGCCTGATGAAACCAAGCTCCCCTTTTGCTGCGAAGATCCCAAGGGAAGGTCCACCGTAGCTCATTGGTATTCCCAGGGGCTGTCCCTCCCCAACCACAATATCGGCTCCATAATCACCAGGGGCAGACAGAATGCCCAGGCTTGTCGGCTCGACCCCTACGATCAGCAAGGACCTCTTTTCATGCAGCAGTTCGCCTATTCTTCTTACACCAGATTCTATTCCGCCAAAGAAATTCGGCTGTTCTAAGTAAAATGCCGCAACGTCATCTCCAACTTTGCGTTCAAGGTCTGCTTCATCAATCAAACCATTTTGATCATCAAATCGTACTTCCTGTATTTCGATTCCGGCAGGCACCAAGTAGGTTTGGATCACTGTTCTTCTATCGTATCCGGAATTCTTCGCTACGAGCACCTTCCTTTTGCCGGTGTATCTTACGGCCATCCTGCAGGCTTCGGCGGCAGAATTTGGCCAATCATACATAGACGCGTTGGCCGCATCCATGCCTGTCAGGTCGCATATCATACTCTGGTATTCAAAAAGGGCCTGCAACATACCCTGACTAATTTCCGGTTGATATGGCGTATACGAGGTGTAGAACTCCGACCGCGAGAGAATATGTTTTACAGCTGGTGGCACGTAGTGTGGCCATATGCCTCCGCCCAGAAATGGTGGATTGTCCTGGGCAGCCTTATCGACCGATAACTTCCTCCCAATACTTCTCTCCACTTCCATCTGAGTGAGAGGGCCTGGGATATCCAGAGGCTGTTTTTCAAGAACTTCCTCCGGAACATCGACAAACAGTTCATCCACTGTTTTACATCCTATCTTGGCCAACATGTTTTTCAGATCTGCGTCATTGGGCAGCAGGTGACTATACTTCTTCATTAGAGCGGCCGCCCTCATTCACTCATTTAACCTTGTCTCGCGATTACTGGAGAATTTCAGGATGATTTTTTAAGTAACCTTGCGGTTTTGTTTTTCATGCTCAAAACGAAGCGTGTATATGTGCCCCCGTCCCCTGACGACGGTGTTCGTATCCTCGTGGACAGGATATGGCCCCGCGGAATCAGAAAGGAGGATCTGCGAATGGAAGCCTGGTACAGAGATATTGCACCTTCGGACGACCTACGCAAATGGTTCTCCCATGACCCAGAGAAGTGGGAGGAGTTCAAGAAGCGATTCTTCAAAGAAATAAATGGAAAAGATGAATTCAAGAAACTGGTCGGAATCGTCCGAGAGAAGAGTTCCAAGGCTGGCGGAAACGTGACACTGCTTTTTTCTTCTAGAGAAGAAGTCTACAACAACGCCAGTGCTCTGAAGGAATTCATAGAAAAGGAGCTCAGAGCAAAATAGGTCGGTCTACTCCCTTAGCGAAAGGAGCGCGAGGACCGTGAGTATATAGTTCACGAAATAGAGACTCACACAGTAAGGACACAATTTGCCGATCAGGACAAGCTGCTCGTACCAGAGGTAGATGGTAAATATGTCTCCTAGAAGAAGGAGCGGAACCAGGACATAGGCATTCAATTCCTTTCGAGCGAACCCACTGTAAGCAGAAGAAATGATGAACAGCAGCGGGAACCATATCAGACCGAAAATGTACATGGGGATGCCAAAGAACTTGCTGTACGGGCTGCTCGCCACCGACCCGCAGCTGAAAAAGCTATTTATGTTGCACGATGTGAAGTTCGCAGTCACATATTCATAAGTCAGCAGGATCGCTATTACTATGCCAACGACACTAAGAGATATGAAGGCAAGCGAAAGTCTGTTCAGAAAGCATCCCTTGCCCCCGATTTGGGTGAATAAGCTTCCGCCTGCGCGACTCCGTATAAGGTATTCTGCCCAGTCGAATAGGCCACTACAGGACTCGGATTCATAGACAAGAGTGCCAACTGAGCGTAAGGCTGTCCGCAGACATTCGCAGGTTTTCCACCATCCACCTTGCAAATTGCCGCTATGATTGATGCTGCACCAGCATCAATCTGCTTTGATACCGAGTTGTTAACGTTATCGAGTTGTGAGTAGATTTGCTCCCAACTTAAACCCGTCAGAATCGTAGGCGAAAATGGCGAACTCAGGAGAACGTACTGATTGCCAATATCAAGGAAGGGTATGCCCAGGCTACTGTCATACTGGCTCCAGAGTTGCTGGTCCTGTGACGGCACAGGCTGATAGTTGTTTCTCTGCCTGTCAAAGGCTTCTATTGCCACGAAAGATATGTAGCTACTTGTAAAGTTTACGTGGCTGTAGGTCACAGTGGAAAGGTTACCGTCATTAACGCCGGATAGCATGTACTCAAGACCCGAGAGATTTCCGAATTTTGAGAGCGCTATTGAGAGGCTCCATCTAAGACCGGCACAAAAGGGGCAGAACTCCCCGCCGATGTAAAGCACTTCTGGCAGACCGTTTTTATTCAAGGGAGGACCCGAAATTGTACTTGGTATGTAAGAAAGACTCACGTTTGCCACCGAATTCAGCGTGGCATCTGTGACAGAAGTCAGGTTCCCGTAAAAGTCTGACGATATGGGGGTCCCGAGTATTCCGGGGTTATTGTTCCCGTGCGGTAGCTGGGAGTATACAAGGTACCCCACTCCTCCTCCAGCGACCAGAATTATGATGAATATGGTGGTGTAGAAGTGTTTTGGCATTTCCTTTTTGGGGCCCGTGTATTTTATCTTCGGGTGTACCGTCCTATGATGCTGTTCCAGTGAGTCAAGAGTGCTGAATTTTTTATTGCATATCTTGCATTGAGGCAACCCATCTCAGCCAGCTGCCCCTTCCGACAATCCAGATTTAGCTGTTTTGTCATCACCATGGTCCTTGAGATTAATGATGCCTTTCAATGAAAGAAGATTCCGTGAATAACAGGTTCATACCTTGCACTCTTTCACATCGGACAATTAATCAATTGTACATCATTCGGTTCTTCTACACATCGCAAAAGACTTGTGCCGTCGCCCTATATCAGTCCTGCCAGAACTGTCTCGTCGTGATGAACTTCAACTTGGCATCAAGAAGGGAACGATAGAAATCGCCTTCATTCTCATGCATTCTTGCAAGAATCCTCGATGCAGTCTGGGGTCCTATCCCGTAAACTGAAAGGGCAATGATCGCCTTCTTGCCGTAAGACAGAACCAGGTCAGCGCATCTTCTCAACCTGGAAAGTTCATTCCTTTCTTCGTCGGTAAGCAAGGAGGAAGAGAGCCTCCTTCTGACCAGTTCCGGACTTTTTGTATCCGGCCAGAATAGCGGAGCTACCAATTTGGATCCGCACACTCCGCAGCCTGGTTCCTCGTCAAGTTGACCGATCGTGGTCCTGTCACCTTGATTACCGCATTTCATGCATATAAGTTCGACATCTGTGCCTGACGTGAGCAGTTTCATCCTCTGGACTGTACTTCTTCTAAGATTTTCTGGAGCCACGGCCTCGGGGAAGTCCAGATACTTGTAGAGAATGTGATAGGCAAGAGGTGTAGGTTTTTCTCTGGCCTGAAACACAGAGACTGTGACGCTTCCATTCCGGACCGAGGATAATAGGTTTTGTGCAGAAGACATGTCGATGAGGTCCCTTCCTGTTTCCCTGATCGCTTCTTCGAACACGGGAGTAGTCTCGAATCTTGTCGGAAGAGAGCACAGGTTCGGATGCGAGATGTATTTTCCTCTGGGAATCGCGCCGAATCTTTCGCCTACAACCTTGACCCTTGCAGGGAACGGAAAGTTCCTCTTTGAGGCGGTTGCGTAAAGCTCTGCCAATTCTTCTCCTGATATTGAAAACAGCTCATTTGCAAGCCGTTCCAAGCCAATGTCTTCCGTATTCGCCGTCAGTTCGAAGAGTATCCTGTACCCATCCATCCACCATCTGCGGACGAGCCCCTTTCTCGAAAGCAGTTCTTCGAACGAAAAGCCGAAAGTTCTGTTCACCCTTTCTCCGAAGCAGAGGTGGAGCACAAGATGATTTCCGAATCCTTCCACCAGTACAGTTTTCTCTGTTGGAAGAGCAGCGCCCATGCTGAGGTGTTCATCTATCTCTTCGATTACTTTCCTTACCGCATCGGCATCCGCGGGTAACGATGAACACAACAGAGGTACGGAATTGGCGCCTCCGTATGTCTTGATGGCATCTGCCACCATTCTTCTGAGTGTGCCTACACACCTGGCAAGTTCCATCGGTAAGGGAATCATCTCTCCATCCCAGCCTGGGACGGCGGCAAGGGGGTCTTCGACTGAAGTCACGTACACTTTTCTGTCATCCGAGACCTTTTCTACCTGCCATACTCTGCCCTTCAGGATGATGTGAACGCCAACTCTGACCTGCAGCAAGACAAACTCTTCGCCAAGTATACCAATCCTCTGATTTGATGCAAGGTCGACGACAAGGTACCTCGTTTCATCCGGTATCGTGGAAAGGTTCTGGTAGTAGTATTCCCTGGTGGCCCTGTTTCTCACCATTGCATCCCCCTCAATCTTCAGCTTCCTTAGTTCAGCCATGTACCTGACCACGCGGTTGAGTGTAGCTGAATCAAGTTCCCTGTATGGTGAGGTTCGGCGCAGAAAATCCAGAGCCTCGTCGAACCGAATGGAATCTCTCTCTAGAAGAAGCCCAGCTACCTGGTGCGAGAGCACATCAAGAGAGCCATAATACGGTTCTGTCCTCTCGAGTCTCCCTTTTCTGGCCTCCAGAATTGCTGCGCAGGCTTCGAGAACATCCTCCGCGGAGACACATATGGTGATTCCATTCGATATTCTTGAAAGGGAGTGACCTGCTCTACCAACACGTTGCACCAGCGCCGATACCTGCCTTGGAGACATGTACATTATCACCAAGTCGACAAGCCCGATGTCGATTCCCAGCTCAAGGGTTGACGTACAAACCAGAGCTTTTATCCTGCCCCTTCTGAATTCCTCTTCGACTCTCTCCCTTTCTTCCCTGGGGAGTGAGCCGTGGTGGACCCCCACATCTTTCCTAAGACGGGACAGTTTTTCGCCCAGCATTTCGGCTATCGTTCTGCTATTTACGAATATCAAAGTCGAGCCATGGGCTTCGATCAAGGAATCTATCGTCGAAAGCCTGCTAGCCAGGTCGAGCGAAGAAAAGGTAGATTCGGATATGGAATAATCATCTTCGTTAGGGGTCGGATAGATCACCCTGTAGTCATACTCCTTTGTCGCACTTGCAACCACTAGGTCGTGAGGTATCGCCGAAAATATGTAGTCAGCCGCCGTCTTTGGTGAACCTATCGTCGCTGAAAGAGCCACAACCTGAAAATTTGGAGCAATTCTTCTGAGCCTTTCAAGGCCAACTGCTAGCTGTTCACCCCTCTTACTCTCTATCAGCTGGTGGAGCTCGTCCACAACGACCGCCTGCAATCCAGTTAGATTCTGCCTCATTCTCGATCCTGGGAGTATCGCCTGCAGAGACTCTGGAGTGGTAACTAGCAGATCAGGAGGTCTGTTACTCTGCCTGGACCTCTGAGAAGTGGGCGTATCGCCATGTCTGACATCTATCGAAAGACCCAGTCTTGCGCAGAGTTCGCTGAGTCTCTTGAACATATCGCGATTTAATGCTCTCAATGGAGTGATATACAGGACGGAAATGTAACGTCCCTTTCCCAGTGAATGAATTACTCTGCTCAAGATGGGTAATATCGCGGCTTCGGTCTTCCCCGAACCCGTCGGCGCAACTATGAGTAGGTTTTCTCCTCTTGCTACACGAGGTGATGCAAGAAGCTGCGGCGGAGTCGGCGTTGTAATACCAGAGCTGTATGCTGCCTGTCTCACCTCTTCCGCGAGGTAGCTAAAATCAACACTTTCAGCCAAGCCGGCTCGCTTCTGCTCCGGTGTACTGTCGCTTAAAGAGTTGCCGTGCACTCTAAGAGAATTGGTACTACACTCCGTTCAGCTAGCCCTCACGAGTAGAAGTAGAAGGATCGCTATCTCGATGAGCGAGGAGCCGGCCAGTATCAGGGTTGGGTACACGAAGTTACCGTACAGAAAAAGTGCTACAACGAAAGATGCTGCAGGTATGCCAAAAACGATCAGGTTCACTATCGTGTACACCACCGTGTTGACGAAGCCGAGCACCCCCAGTGCCATCGATTTTACGGTGTAGTGGAAGTAAAGGGCGGTGTAAAGGACGCATGCGACCACGGTCAACATGAATGCAACGATTGGTATGAACAGGTCAGCATTTCCTGTAACCGCCGTGAACGTAACTCCGAGAAGGGCCGCCGATACTCCGTAAAAGAGTATAGTCACCGCGAGCTTACTCTTTACGTTGGTAAACCTGCCCAGGGGCAGCGTCATAAAGTAGGATAATCCCCTGAGCTCTGTAAGATAAAGAACGTATGCAAGAAAGGAGGAAATTGCAGCCACCGGTAGCACGCTTGAAATGAAAAGCGCAGGATAGGATTCTGCTGCGCCCGACTGAGCGGACACTACGCTCGAGTATATTGTTATTATGACATAAATGAAAGGAACGATGATAAAGCCCACCAGTCTAGGTGATCGAAGCATCTGGCGAAAATCAGAAAGAACGAGTGCCGTTATTGGTGGACGGACCATTGCCCTGAAGCTTCCTCTCCTGCTCGCAAAGAATGTCAATGGTGAAAGGAGGGCTACAGAGGTTCTCCTGAAGGCGACATATCCTACGATGGCCACAGGTACTGTGTAGACTAGCGAGATTATCAATGCCAATCCATGTCCCTGTGCGACTCCATCCAAATTCAAGACGGGTACATATGTCGCCTGAAAGAAAGAAATCTGAACCTTGCTGGACTGCACATATCCTAGAACGAGTGAAAATAGGAGTATGGGTATCACTGTGATGATTCTTATCAGGGTGGATAACCTGCTGTTTGTGCCAAGTCTCCGGTAGGCCCGAACTATTGCGGAAACTGCAATGAGCGCCAGGGCTGTTGAAAGAACCGCAGCAAGGATTCCGGCAAGCATCAACCAGGGACCCAGCACCAATCCGGCTATGAGGAGTATGGCGACGGATACCAATAGTGGGATCTTGAGTGATGAAATCAGCGCGCCAGATGCAACGGTTTTGACATCACCATCACTGAGAGGCAGGGTGAGCAACGTATCCCTTATCTGCGGACCAGCCGATGCTCCATATGATATCTGCATAACGGAGATAAAAACAGGCATAAATGTCCAGATCAACACCCCAATTGGATACGTAAGGTATCCATTCAGCGGTAGAAATCTTGCTTCGGCCATAATCAGCAAGAGCAGAAACGCAAAGGGCAAGGCTATCAGATACTTGGACCTCGTCGCAGAGCCTATCGCTCTTCTCATATTAGACGGCGTCATTCCTGTTAATCGGCTTGCAACATACCCTTGGTAGAGCAGTTCCCTTGCCACATAGTCTACGAGTTTGACTTTGGGAGAAGGGGATGGGTCGGCCCCCGAAGCTTCGACCTCATTCGCATTGGCATCTTTCAAATAGGTCACTCTAATGCCTTGAGCACTTCGTCTATCTCCTTCTCCATGTTAGTGGCCTTCAGGAACACTTCTTCAAGTGTAGAACCATGTATGCTGGCTTTCAACTGCTCCATTGTCCCCTCCGCCACCTTGGCGCCCTGGTCTATTATGCCCACTTCGTTGCATATTCTCTCCGCAACATCCATTATATGAGTCGAAAACAGGACTGCACCACCTCCGGAGGTATGCCTCACGAGCAGGTCCTTGAATATTCTGACGGACCTTACGTCTAACCCGTTGAATGGTTCGTCAAGTATCAGAACCTCAGGTCCATGCATCAGAGCGGCTATGACCGTCACCTTCTGCTTGTTTCCCATGGAAAGGGATGCGATAGGCGTGTCCATGAATTCATCAAATTCGAACGCAGTCACAAGAGATCTAGTTTTCTTCATGTCGGGTAGCTTTCTTAGGGAGGCAACCAGCTCGAGAAATTCGTTCGGAGTCAGTGAATCAAAAAGAACCGGATTCTCAGGAACGACTCCAATCTTTCCCTTTATCCAGACAGCATCGCTGTCTATATCTCTGCCTAAAACCTCCACGGTTCCGGAATCTCTCTCTGTCAGACCGATGAGAGCTTTTATCGTGGACGTCTTTCCTGCCCCATTCGGACCCAGTAGTCCATAGATCTCCCCTTTCTTAACAGAAAATGAAAGATGGTTCACGGCTGTCTTCTGCCCATACCGCACAACCAGGTCGTCGACTCGTATGGCTTCGCCGGAAGCTGTCATTGAACAGATGGGGAGCCACATTCGTTACTTAAGTCATTCCAGCAAATGAGCGGGCGGTCTCTCCATGTGTGGTGGGAGGAGTGGCTAGCTTGTAATATTACTGTATCTGCCTCCGAAGATGGGACGGAGCAGCATGAGTGTTGTAGCCCAGTTCCATCCATCTCTGTTCAACTCAAACACCTGTCCCGAATCATCGTCCTTTTGGACAGATGCAGGTTGACTGTCAGCGAATTTTGCGATTGACTCGAGCCGCACAGATTTGAAGTCAGATAAGGCGTATGAATCAAATCTTCAATTGAAAACAATAGGCGGGAATCGATGCACTTCTGCTTTTGACGTACGCCATTTATAGATCCCACATCGTGAGGATAAAGTGTGAATAGTTATTTTAACATCCTGCTTCTAAGGACAGGAGATGTGCTTTGGCGTTATTGAAGTCGCATAGATTCAAGCCATTCAGCGAAAAGCAGTTCGGTCTGGAAGAAACCACAACCATTGATGACCTGATGTACCGCAGGCTAGATATTTCTGGTAACCCGATTGACGAGTCTCCCGAATTGCCTGTCGCCTTGCTCAAGACGATGTGGGCTGAAATGATGTTTGGGAGGATTTTCGATGAGCAGGCGTCCAAACTTTCAACATTCAGGGTTATAGGAACCTATGCGCCGTACAGAGGTCAGGAAGCGGCCCAGGCTGGTGTTGCACTGGCGCTTGGTAAGGACGACTGGTTCGTTCCCATGTACAGGGATTCCATGGCGGTAACCCTGAGGGGGCTGGAACCCGAAAAGATACTTCTTTATTGGGCTGGAGATGAAAGGGGTATGTTGATACCCGAGGGTGTCAACATGCTACCCTTTTCGATTGCCGTAGGAACCCAGATTCCTCACGCCAGCGGCCTTGCTCTTGCTCAAAAGATCAAGGGAACCGGGTCCGCAGTCCTGGTAACTACAGGTGACGGAGGGACGTCGAAGGGAGACTTTCATGAAGGGATGAACATGGCAGGAACATTTCATCTTCCACTCGTCGCAGTCGTCGAAAACAATCAGTATGCCATTTCTGTGCCAAGGACAAAACAAACGGCATCAAAGACGATAGCGCAGAAGGCAGTATCATACGGGTTTGAAGGACTGCTCGTAGACGGGAATGATGCTATTGCGGTTTACGAAGCCACCGACTATGCACTTCAAAAGGCTCGAAATGGGGAAGGACCAACGCTGTTAGAGCTGTACACCTACAGGATGGGCGTGCACACCACCGCTGAACTGGTTTCACACAAGCTTCAGCCTCCTGAGGAGATTGAGGAGTGGCAGCAGAGGGATCCCATCCTGAGGCTGGAAAGGTACATGATGAGCAGGAACCTGCTCAGCGAGCAGGAGAGGTCTACTCTTCTTGGGGAGATGGAAAAGAGGGTCAGGGACGCGGTAGATGCCTTCAGGAAGGTGCAACCTCCCGATGCCCTTGAGATGTTCAACTACACGTATGATAAGCCCACGCCAGACATCATCAAAGAGATGAATGAAGACTTCCAGACCCGGCTACCCACACCCGATATTCCTGATGAATCGATTCCAGAAGGGGGCAAGCCTAACGTCAACATAAGAAACGCCATCAACATGGCACTTCGGCAGGAGCTTGAGAGGGACAAAAGAATAGTGGTGTTCGGAGAAGACGTTGGAAGAAACGGCGGAGTGTTCCAGGTAACAAAGGGGCTACAGGAGGAGTTTGGCTCTGAGAGGGTTTTTGACACTCCACTCTCAGAGCTTGGAATAGCAGGCCTCTTCTTCGGCCTATCTGTGGGCGGAATGATTCCTGTGGCGGAGTTCCAGTTTGAGGGGTTCACCCCTCCCGCGTATGACCAGCTGGTTACCCATATCTCAAGAATAAGGAACAGGAGCAGGGGCCGCTTCTTTGCAAGGGGTGTAATACGGTTCCCGTACGGTGGAGGTTTGCACGCCCCCGAACTTCATCTGGATTCGAATGAGGCAATATTTTGCCACACACCAGGTCTTAAAGTGGTTGTTCCCTCCAACCCCATCGACGCGAAGGGACTACTCGCCTCGGCTCTTGAAGAGGAAAACCCTGTAATATTTATGGAACCAAAGCGTTATTACGACTCGCCTAGACTTCCAGTCCCAGAAGAAAGATACAAAATACCAATCGGGAAGGCGAAGGTTCTTAGAACTGGGGTCGATGTGACGGTTATTACGTATGGCGCAATGGTATGGCCAACCCTTGAGGCTGTGGATGCCTTAAGCTCACGAGGAGATTGCAAAGCTGAAGTTATTGAATTGAGAACACTTTCTCCGATGGATTTCTCAACAGTAAGAACTTCTGTGGAGAGAACAGGGAGGGCTGTAGTAGTCCATGAAGCCCCCAGAAATTTGGGCGTTGGAGCAGAAGTCGCTGCGAGAATAACCGACGAATGTCTCCTCTCGCTCAAAGCACCCGTGAAGAGAGTTACTGGTTATGACATCGTCAATCCCTTATCTTTACTTCAGAAATACTACATACCTACACCCGAAAGGATAGCAAATTCGATAAAGCAACTACTATCTTATTGATTGACTCGTGCTTATCAAATTCGTCGAAATTTAGCTTCATTGTCTCTGATGGGCTTCAAAGTGAAACTAATATGTAACTTCATATTTATGTTGAATTCGAAAGAAATCGACTCGGGTCATCCGATAACGAATGGGTCAGAAAACCAGTCCTCTTTTAGCGGACATCATGAAGTCTTGTTGTGAAGCGATCAACGTTGCATGACTTTGGCAGCCTGACATGGATTGTTTCAAGGTCGAATATCCCCAAATGAGCATTAACGATCACTTGTCATCCCTTTGATACCTCCTCGTAAACGTGATACACGCGCTCGGCGACTTGCTCTGAATCATTTTCTTCCGGAAATTCATCATAAATTCTTTCGTTTGCATCAATTACCTTCAATCCGATAGATAATGCCTGTAACGCAGTAAGACTTAGAGCGTATTCTGCCTTCAGGACCTCATGTGTTAACGGATCCTCCTTGATATCCAGATAGTAGTTGTAGTTGGAGAGTATGCCCGGTATTTCCATCCAGTGATATCTTCTCTCCAATATGTCAAGCTCGAGTCCGAATTTCTTGGCAAT
>JAJPJS010000025.1 GCA_021324115.1 Nitrososphaerota archaeon | reverse complement strand
GATGTAAGGCCGGAAGCCCAGAATGCTACGGCGATGCCAAGGGCGACAGCGACAGCGATGAGGATGACTGTGGCTATGACTGGTGACACTGCTTTACGTCTGTTTGATATCATTAACCCGTATCGTCATTCGTGGTTTAATAAAGTGATTTACACTCAAGTCAGTGGACTTAAAAACTCATCGCAATAAAAAGAGATCTATAAAATACAATCGCTCCAGATGAGGAGGAACCACCCTTCAGTTTGAATATCACTTTACCAGCCTTAGGCGGTTTTGATGGACGGTAGTAACAAGGCACGTTCAACCCACTGTTACCAAAGAAGGAAAGTATCGACATACGGTTTCTTATCACGCAAGGTTCATTGTGGTAGCGAAGCCATCGTAGTTCAACTCGACCTGCATGTTAACGGCTTATAAAGCTATTTTACCTCATAGTTATTGCTCAACTGGCTAGACCTCGAGCAGTCCGTCTTGTTTGAAGTATTATTAGCATGATGGCCCTTTCCCGTTTTGCAACTTTGCCTATCTCAAACATTGTCGTGAGTATTTCAATAAATTCGGAGGTGGTAATACTTCTCTCAGGTCGCATCGAGCTGTTGTGATCTGTAATTCTGATCTGGGCGGATCTATGGAGTTATGAAGGTAAAACTTCTCAGCATCATGTGCTTTTTCTGTGCTATTGTAAACTTGGCGTCGCTGAACTCTTCACCCTGCAACCGCTCGGTGATCTGTTTTGCGTGCTCTGCCAGTACCGAAGCATTACCACTCATGCATATGTGTACCATCACGTCGGGGTTGCTTCAATAACCCCTTGTCTGCGGCCATGAAGGATACTTCAACAGCGTCGCACGAGCGGTTTTTCGACTTGGCCCCTGAGCCGTTGAATTCATCATTAATCAACTGTTGCAGTCTGCATATTAAAAGTAGGATTCAAACACTTTTCTTGGTAGCCCGGGAAGGATTCGAACCCTCGTCCCCAGGGTTCCCCTCTCACCCAGGAAGGTGAGTCTTAGCCCATTCCAGTAGGAGATCCAGAGCCTGGGATCCTTGGCCGCTAGATTCGGCGGCATAAGCCTCGACCGGGCTACCGGGCTACCATAACGCCTCAAAGGGCCATGCTATTTAAGCATGAATCAACTCACAGAAAAATAAATTTTACAAGCACGAATCCTAAGGCATTTTTGATATCTCGCTGGAATTAATATTGGTTGTTTTCTATTTGCTGTCTGAATCAAATCGATCAGGAAAACTACAGGTAAGCCGTTAAATATTGAAGTTCCGGAAACGCTTTCGACAAATAACTCCTCCTTTCCTCCCAAAGAGTGTCCATGATTTCTTTATAATTATCTCCAAATTGATTTTTCGGATCAAACTCTGTGATGTCTACATTCGATGCACTCTTCAGCATGTCATATTTCAGTTCCTCGCTGAACTCCCAAGAACACTTGCCCTTTACAATTGAGAGTACTACAGCCTTGGTGACCGAGGGAGGAATCTTCCTTTGGCCAACGTGACCGGTGTTTATAACGTAAGCGGTTATGTCGCCTGCCTGCTCAAGTATTTCGAGCAGTCTGATTCCGGATAACCACTTTGGTTCTATAATAAAGGGGTCGAAGCCGGGGACACGGATGGCCTTTCCGACAAGCTCTTTATTCGTAGTCCCCGCGGAGGTCATGATAGATTCACCCAGCATAAAGTAGGCCACTGCCTGCTCCTTACTCTTCAGTCTTCCAGCCACAGGCAGGTCGTTCCGTCTTGTGAGAAAGAACAGAAAGTCGATCTTCTTTATGTCCACCCTGTCATCGACGGTTTTTATCTGACTCCGGAGAGCTATCGCCCTTCCGTTCGGGTTAAACGAAGTGTCATCAAAATCCACCTTTCCCATCTTAACAGAAACATTCTCAAGTATGGAATCACGATGGGTCGCAGCATGTTTCAACTCCGGTAATGTGTTTATGCTGTCAGTTTTGGGGTACAGATTCATTTCTGTCCCCGCCGCATAACCATCTCGAAACAGAATCATGATGTCATCCTGTCTTACGGAGACCTCATCGGGAGCCGAAATTCCATGGTCGGATACGGTAATTGTGGTTTTACCTGTTCCGCTCAATCCAAAAACGAGCGCGCCCTTTTCCATGCATTTCCCATCTTTCCTGAACCTGAACACCTTTCCTCCTGCATGTACGCCCAGACCAGCACCTCTTTCCCTGGCATAATTCATCGCCAGCCTTAATGCACTCATCTTGAGCTCCCCATAGTAATCCGTGCCCAGAATCAGGTTTACATTTTCCTTCGGATCGACGTATATCGCCTTCTTCGGCCATTCAGGAATGTCGATTGTGACTATGTCTGAATGCCTGTCTTCTTTGGTGGGAAAGTAATTCATCTGGAACATGAGAGCCAAGTGTGGATATCTGTCAGAAACCAGCGCAGTAGCCTTGAGTGAAAATCTTTCACTGGTTCCTATCCCCCGGTCAACCCTGATCATCTTTCTGCCTTCGATGTGTTTTCTTACTTCTTCAATGTCCCTCAGTATGCTTTCCCTGACCGAAGAATCAGCCCTGTTTACGTCATCCACAGTTGCTTCGGGGCTCCTGGCCGCCACCTTCGAATGAAAAAGCAGGCATCCGTATTCGTTTTCTATGGAATACTTCTCTGAAACTTCCCGGAGAAGAGACGGTCTGGGGTTGTCCAAAACGTTATTTTGCGACAAAATAAGTTCAGCAAGATTCCTGAGCTCTTCCACGGGTCTGCCCCCCGGTCTGACTCTGGGTTAAAACCTTTGACCGGACGTCTTTTCTTCTTGTTTAATACGTCAGTAGTCGATTTTCACTCGTAGGTCTTGGTACCCCACTTCTCAAGGGCTGCCTTAAGCTCCTTGCTTGCCTTGGTGGTATCATTCAAATCCGAACCCGACATGTACGCATCGATGGCTTCCCTCAACGCTTTCGCTCCTGCCCTTCCTCCCATCGGATGCCCCCATATCCCTCCGCCCATCTGAACGATTATGTCCGTACCCAGCATCTTCAGGAGAGGGTACAGAAGCCCCACGTGAAGCCCGCCCGAGCTGACGGGAAGTACATCTTTCTTACCGAACCAGTTCTGCGGGAGCGTGTTCCTCCTGCCTTCATACTTCTTGCCCACGACTTTGTCCCTCAGCGTAAGGACCTCCTCCTCCGACGCCTCAAGCTTTCCGATCACCGTACCTATGTGCAGTTGGTCCACGCCTATCAGCCGAGCCGTTTCGGCCAGGACGGTCATCGACATCCCGTGCTCAGGATTCCTTGTAAATGCCGCGTGAAACGCCCGATGGGCATGTATCGCAAGACCCAAATCTTGGCATGTCTCCCTGAGAGTCTGTAGTGCAGCCCAGCCTGTAGTGCATATGTCGATCATGACGTACTCCCCTCCCAACTCCTTTACCAGCCGCGCCCGCCTCTCCATCTCCTTAGTTTCTGCAGTTATGTTGATCAGGTAGCTTTTTCTCTCACCTGTTTCCCTTTCAGCCTTGTCCCTGAGCCTGTAGCATAATCTGGCTCTCTTTTCGAAGGAGTTGAAGTCCTGATTTGTCAGGTTTTCATCATCCTTCAGTAGGTCGAGGCCTCCGCTCCAAGCCTCGTAGCCATGCTTGGCATGCTCCTCATAAGTCAATCCAAGCTTTGGTTTTGGTACGGATGCCGTGAGCGGACGCTTCCTGATTTTCATGAAGCTGCGTATACCCTGCATACCAAACTGGGGCCCCCTGAACTTACTCACCAGAGGTTCCGGCCAGCTGATGTCGATCAGTCTCAGCCCCCTGACTGCCTTCATGCCGAAAACGTTGCCCGCCACAGAGCTGAGTACCTGGGGCATGTTGGCTTCTTCGAACAGTTCCTGAGGGTATGTTATCGACACGAACTCTCCTGAAAATTGGTAAGCTTTTGCCATAAGTTTTCTGACACGTGGTGTCAGAGTAGTCAGCGTCGTCCATGTTCCCACACTGCTTTCAGATGCAACCCTGCCAGCAGCCTCCTCAATGGTGAATCCCTCCGCCGGGATTATTCTGAAAAGTGCTACGAGATCATCCTTTTCGGGTCTGGCCTTCTTGTCGACGAAGTCTAGATACCATTCCACTTCTTTTGATTCAGTTTTGGTTTTCAATCGACCTTCACCAAGCGTTTTGCTCCGGGAAACCTTCGTGCGTACCGGTTCCTTTCCCTGTTTCCATGAGCGAGGCCAGGAACCTTTGCCAATTTAAACAGGTAGGGCCACAAACTAACTCACAGAAAAAAAGGATTGCATATGTCATGCGAACATTTGTTTGAATATGAGCCAATCCACGCAAATCATACTCACTGGCTAAACAAGGGCATTCTGCTTATGTGTCCTCCGTTCCTACGGTTGAATATCTTCGTTTTCAGTCAGTGAAAATGAGGTAGTATCGTTATTCCCACGAGCATGACCGTCAATACCAGCGCCGAAAGAACAGCATAGATCCTGTCCCTGCTCCACAGGTAATCGATGAAGAGTTCAAGGACCCTGACCACGGGGGTCGCTATCAGGACGATCACACCAAGAAGTATTACAGATTCTGGCTTCAGTGCGAGCAGCCCAGAGAAGACTGCAAATGCACTCAACGAGCTGGTCGGGGGCATCACGGGAGTGCCCTCGGCATAGTAAAGCGAAAGCCCAATCAGGACGAGTATCGCCGATGCAACCACGCCGGTCCTCAGTGTAAGACTGATCGCTCGTTCGAGACTCACGGAACCACCCCCACTCCCTTGAGTATGAGCTGTACTCCCAGCACGATCAATACGAAGGTGAAAATGAGTCTCAATCTCCTGCTCAGCAGCCTGTTAAGGTACCTTGTTCCTATGAGCGACCCAAGCAGCACGCCCGGTATCGTGGCCGCCACTAGCAGGGGGTCTATGTATCCGAGAAACCAGTATAAGCCGCTGCTGGTGGCCGCGGTGACACCGATCATGAAGTTGCTTGTAGCCGTCGTAATCTTGAATGGTAGGGACATCATAGTGTCCATTGCCAGGACCTTAAAAGCGCCGGAACCTATCCCCAAAAGGCCTGACATAAGGCCAGCTACGAACATTCCGGCAAGACCAAGGGGATACCTTCTTCCCACGTACTCCACATCCTGATTCAAGGCTTCATCATGATACTTCCCGTGTATCTTGAGTTTTTGAGTGAAATAGTCAGGTTTGACATTCTTAGGAAGCTCACTTCTCATTCTGGAAAAGTTTGGAAACGTAGAAAAAATCAGCACCGCCCCGAAAATTATAGAGATCAGGTAAATCAGTCCCATACTTTGTATTGTATAAAGCAAAAGCGAGCCAGTTACAGCACCCAACGTGGTTCCAATCTCAAGAGATATGCCGATTCTCATATTGGAAAGTTCATCCTTTACGTAGGCCGAGGCCGCCCCACTGGATGTAGCTATCGTGGAAATAAGGGAGGTTCCAAGAGCATCCTGTATCGGCACCTTAAGAAAAAGGACAAGCACAGGTGTAAGGACCACCCCTCCTCCCAGCCCCGTAAGTGAACCAAGAAGACCCGCTATGATGCCGGCGAGGAATACATCGAGCGGTAGAAATGGGCTCACACTATACCCGCGGAAAAAAGCAGTATAAAGGCTTGAATGCGAGAGAGGTAGTCATCGGCTGATAGAAATCAGAGATGATATCCGCTAACACTAGCAATTTTGTGTATGACTCAGAAACGAGCACGGACTTGCAGTTTAACTTCCCAGGAGATGCATGTACTTCAGTGCTGTTCCGGTATTGTACAGCAGCACGCTTTCCTCTTTTTCAATCCAATTCTTATCAACAAGCCTTCTGAGACCAGCAAGTGTGGCCGCTCCCTCGGGGCATGCGGAAATTCCTTCCTTCATGAGCTTCTTCATTTCAAGAATAATTTCATCATCAGATACCGACACTGCTGTACCCGAGCTCCTCCTTATTACTTCGAGAATGAGCTCAGAGGAAAAGGGTGATGGAACACGCAGTCCGCTTGCCACAGTTGATGGATTCTTGAACTCCTCGGCGGCATCCTTCCGATTTTGGAAAGCCTTGACTATTGGATCGCAGCCGCTTGATTGAACGGCCACCATCTTCGGCCTGCCACTTCCGATCAACCCCAGCTCTTCCAGCTCGTCAAAAGCCTTCCACATACCAATCAGGCCGGTGCCGCCGCCCACCGGATAAATGACCACATCAGGAAGGTTGAAGTCGAGCTGCTCCGCCATCTCAAGCCCCATCGTCTTCTTTCCTTCAACCCTGTATGGCTCGCGCAGTGTGGACATATCAAACCATTCATGGCTGAGCATCTCTTTCCTCATCTCAGATGCAGCATCTGCAATAGTTCCTCTGACGAGGTGAAGTATGGCTCCATAGTTCGAGCATTCGATCTGGTTGGCCATCGGAGAGTCTTCAGGAAGAAAAACATGTGCAGCAAGATGCCCCCGAGCAGCATAGGCCGCCATCGCTGCACCCGCATTCCCGGCCGAAGGCACACAGAGTTCCTTCAGTCCTAGCTCCTTTGCTCTAGAGACAGCCACCGCCTGACCCCTTGCTTTGAATGTGCCGGTGGGCAGAATTCCATCATCCTTGATCATCAACAAACTAATTCCAACTTCTCTGCCCAACTCCTTGAGGTTCAGTATGGGCGTCAACCCTTCACCAAGTGATACAAGTTTCCGTTCATCCTGAAGCGGAAGCAACTCGGTATATCTCCACAGACTCTTCACTCTTTTCTTGAGGGATGACTTTGTGAAAGTGTTTGCGACCTTTTGAATGTCATACCGGGCTAGGAGGGTACCGCCGCATTTAGTGCAGGTGTTATTGACCTCGGCAGGATTGTGTTCCTTACCACATCGGAAACAAGTCAGCACTGCCAGGCCCGAATGGATCCCATCAAAGATCATGCTGAGTCACCTTGTTGGAAAATTGGTGGTTCATAAATCACTCCATGATGGTTGAAGAAGCCGATTTACTTATTTATATGAGGCCGAAAACGGATTCAGCGCACACCTTGTCCTCAATCTTCTTCAACATTTGCTGTAACAACTCAGCGTTTAATCACGCGGCTCCACCAGGGGATAATTCTTTGTTAATCTACCCGTGGTTCAATTGACAACCGAAAATTCAGGCGGCTACGGCGACCCCATTTTATCGTTCCTGTCGAAGGCGGGGGCAAAAGTGGGAGATGATGTCATCCTGGAGATGAAGGATGGGAATACGATCGAAGGAGTCCTTCTGCCGCAGACCACGTATGAAAGACCCACCATCGTGACCTTGAAACTTCCCAACGGATACAACGTTGGTTTATCAATCAACAGGATCTCGAGCATCACGCTGAAACAAAAAGGCAGGGAGCCGAGTTTTATCCATCCTTCCAAACCGGCCTCTGCATCTGGACTTCCCAACGTCACGATAATCGGCACAGGCGGAACGATCGCCAGCCGTATTGATTACAGAACTGGTGGTGTCAAGCCGGCACTTACTGCGGAGGAACTCTACCTGCTGGTTCCTGAACTGTCTGGTTTGGCAGACATTACAACCAAGGCCGTATTCAACGTATACAGTGAAAACCTTACGCCCAGGCACTGGTCGAAGCTGGCAGAGGAGGTGGCATCTGCAGTCATGGAAGGAGCGCACGGCGTGGTCGTTGCTCACGGAACTGACACCATGCACTACACCGCGGCCGCGCTGACATTTGCACTGGAAAATCTTCCCGTTCCGGTGGTGCTCGTCGGTTCCCAGAGGTCATCTGACAGACCCTCGTCTGATTCAGCCATAAACATGATAGGCGCCGTCAGGTTCGCCGCTCATGCGCAGGTAAGCGGGGTTTTTGTCGTCATGCACGCAGGGCTCAGCGATACTTCGTTAACCGTGCATTTAGGCGTCAGGGTGAGAAAACTTCACACAAGCAGAAGGGATGCTTTCCAGACTGTGAATGGAACACCGGCAGGAACCATCAAGGGGGAAGAAATCAGCCTCAGGCCCGGTTTTGCACCCCGAAGAAACTCTTTTGACGGATTCACCCTTCACTCCTCCTTCGATGAAAAAGTTTCACTGGTGAAGGTATATCCTGGAATAAGTCCGTCAATAATTGAAGGTTTGCTGGATTCCGGCTGCAGAGGGATAGTGTTCGAAGGCACCGGACTCGGACATGCACCCAGGCATCTATTCGACTCGATCAAGGCAGCGGTATCCAGAGGCGTCGTGGTCGCGATGACGAGTCAGTGCATAAACGGAAGCGTCAGGATGACGGTCTATGACACCGGAAGGGACCTTCTCAAATTAGGCGTTGTCCCGCTCGGTGACATGCTCTCCGAAGTCGCATACGCGAAACTTTCCTGGCTACTCGGGCATCACAATGACCCCGCTGAGATAGCAAGATTGATGCGGTCCAACCTTCGTGGCGAGCTGGCCGACAGGAGGCTGATTTGATTTGAACAGCCAGCCTGCGCTCGACCCTGAGAAGATCGGCCTGAAGGTTGGTATAGAACTACACAGGCAGTTGCAAGCCGAAAGAAAGCTGTTCTGCCACTGCCCGATCGGAAAGGAGGAAGGCTCGGTCAGTTTTGTAAGACGACTGAGACCCAGCCAGAGTGAATTGGGCGAAGTTGATCCCGCCGCTCTTTTTGAAGCGCAGAAGGAGGACTGGATAAAGTATCAGGCTGGGCAGAATTTCAGCTGCATAGTTGAAGCGGACGAAGAGCCACCCCATGACCCGGACCCCTTCTCCATTGAGACCGCACTCATGATAGCATTGCAGCTCGATTCAAAGGTCGTGGACGAGATTCATGTTATGAGGAAGATGGTTATCGATGGCTCCAACACAAGCGGATTCCAGCGCACGATGGTGGTTGGCCTGGGAGGGACTCTTCGATGGAAGAATGGACCGCAGAAGGAGGTTGGGGTTCAGACCGTCACGCTTGAAGAGGATGCTGCAAGGAACATTGGCGAAAAACCGGGCGAAAGGATATTTTCGCTCGACAGGTTGGGTGTCCCCCTCATAGAAATTTCCCTCTCTCCTGTAACCGCCAGCCCCGCCCAGGTTCAGGACCTCGCAATGTCGCTTGGTCGATTGCTGAAGGCGACGGGCAGGGTGGAACGTGGTCTCGGGGCGATAAGACAGGACGTAAACATCTCCGTGATGAATGGCCAGGTGATCGAGGTAAAAGGGGTTCAGCAGCTCGAGCTTATCTCCAAGGTGGTTGAGTTCGAGGCGAGGCGTCAACTCTGGCTCCACGAACTCGCCTCAAGGGTCAGGGAAAGAGGGATAAATGAAACAGACCTCACACAGTCACCCCGAGAACTCACTCATCTCTTCAACGGTACAGGCAGCAGGGTGATCGCCGCAGGCCTGAAGAACGGGGGAGTGGCTCTGGGAGTAAAGCTACCCAGGATGAAAGGACTGATATCCCTGGAGCCCAGCGAAGGGCTCAGACTGGGAAGGGAGCTTGCCGGAATCGCACGGTTCTACGGGCTGGGTGGTCTCCTTCATTCCGACGAGCTTCCAGGTCTTGGCGTCACCGAAGGAGAGGTGAGCAGTGTGAAAAAGGCGCTTTCCTGCGGCGATGATGACGCCTTTCTCCTCCTAGTCGGCGAATCCACAAGACTCCGTGAATGCATTGCAGCGCTTCTGAGCAGGCTCCGCCAGTCGCTCAGGGGACCCCCCGCGGAAACGCGAGCTGCAACTCCGGAGGGTGAGACAAGATACCTCAGGCCAAGACCGGGCTCGGCGAGGATGTATCCTGAAACTGATATCCTTCCAATCGAAATCACCGAAGATGTTCTCCACCGGGTCAGAAAGAAGATTCCAAAGCCATGGGAGGAGCAGGTGGAAGCGTGCTCCTCTACTTACAAAATATCCTTGGAGCAGGCAGAACGCATCTTGGACTCAGATTACTTCGAACTCTTCGAGAAGGTTTGCAGCAGTACGAAGTTGAGCCCGAGCGTCGTGGTTTCCATTCTGACCGACACCCTGACCGCGGTGAGGAGAGAGGAGGGGATGGATGTCGAAAGAATTACGGAGGAGTTACTTTTTGATCTTTTCAAACAGCTATCTGAAGGGAAGCTTGCGAAGGAAGCGGTGCAGCCTGTCCTTGAGTCGATATCGAAGGGGGACGCAGACGATGTCCCCACGGCACTTGCGAGGCTGGGTGTCCAGAAGATCACGGTGGAGGAGCTGAGGAGCATAATAGGTGATTCTATCAAGGAAAATATGCAGCTCGTGGAAAAGAAAGGAGAAGCAGCCTTCAGCCCGATAATGGGGACCGTCATGGCGCGTGTAAGGGGAAGAATCGACGGCTCGATCGTGAGCTCAGAGGTCAAAAGCATACTCCTGAAAGTAATAAACCAGAAAAAGTCTGAAGCAAAGAAATAGCAACATAACCACGAACGCCAAGTACAAACATCATCTTATCTTCTTGACCTTGAAAACACATGATGAAATCCATATACACCTCTGTATTAAAACAATCACCTTGCAGTCGGTCTTTCTATCTGCTGTTTTGGCCACGCTTTCAGAGCCGATCTTATTTTTGAATACTACCAGTTTGATGGGAGGCCAGCATCAAATCTTACCTCCCCCTGGGAAACTTAACGTACCTTTCTCCAAATACATATAATACACTTCATTGGGAAGATGTCGCATGTCAGAAAGCAGGGTGAGAATGCGGGTAAGGCAGGGAACGGTGGAAGCGGAGATCGAGGCATCGAAGGATGACATACTTGAGATGATCGACCTGATCCCCACAATCGTTTCAAAACTCTCTACATCTTCGCCACCTCAGCCTGTTGCGGTCATATCTCCTTCTCAACCTCAGGAGCTCCCTGAAGTAAAGTTTGAAAGAGGTGAATCCCTTCCTTCCCTTATTATCAAGCTTTTCAACAGCCAGTGGGGTAGACAGCCCAGAAAACTTCTTGAGGTCAAGGACCTTCTTGCGAACTTTGGCTTCGTCTATCCCAAACAGTCTGTGGCCGTTGCCCTCCTTAGGCTTGCAAAGGAGGGCAAGTTGAGAAGATTCAAGCAGCCCGACGGAGAATATGTTTACACCGCATCGACAAGTCTTTTAGCCCCCGAACTGGTTGGCGAGACACTGGAGATTCAAAAGGGTGAAACAGCTTGAGCATAGAACACAAGATGAAGGTCCATCTCAAAATCGATAGTTTTGAAACCGAACTCGAAGGTTCACCTGAAGATGTGGCGCTCGAAGTGAACAGGCTTGCAACTCAGACAATACCCACCTTCAACCTTGCGAAGAAGGTGTTCCTCAGCTTCAGCCTTTCAGACCTCATGAACAGGTTCGGAGACTTCGTAAGAATAACGCCGGAGGGTCCCCGCGTTGTTTCTGATAGGCCATTGAGCGACAAGATACTGATCGCACTGCAGCTTGTAGCGGTGAAGGTGTACGCAGAATCAGGGAAGCAGTCTTCTGCCAGGACCACGCTTCAGGAGCTTGAGAGGACCACGGGACTGAACCCCAAGTCGATAAGCTCCAGGCTCAGCGAGCTCGTAAAGGCAGGTTATGTGGACAGGGTCGTCGTGGACGATGGCACATTCTACTTCATAAACACAGTTGGAATAGACTGGCTGGTCAAACAGCTACCCCGTCACAGGTGAGTCGCCGGAGCAGGTTCCGGGGGCTTTTTCTGAACGTACGTGTAGTTCCTCGGCGCACCATCCCTGCTCAATAACTGCTCCCTGACGAGGTCCGTGAGGCTGTGGGAGACTGCGGTCCTGTCGTAGTGGTACCCCCTCCTGGCAAGTTCTTCATCCACCTCCGATAGACTGCGAGGCTGGGAAAACCAGCCTTCCCGGTACATCCCTTCCAGCAGCCACTTGCAGGTGACCCCCCTGCCCGCGCCGGCTGATTTGTCTTCGTCCAGTGCTCGGGGAATCCCCTGGGGTACGTCCAGCCCCGCCAGGACATTCCTTATTGTTTCGGTTACCCTTTCCTCCGGGCAGTCAAGGTCAATTTCCCAGCTTCCGCGCTTGAGTTTGATATGGATCATCGTCGAGCCGCTCAACGATGCATCACCCATATTGTTGCGCAAGATGCTATTGCGCAATATTTATTAACTTTAGTTCCCCTCCTGTTGTTGTTCAAGATGCGCAAGCAAATAAACATTACCAATATGTCTGTGGGAGGTTATTTCGTTTGATACTTGGGAGCAGCGTAAGTGAAGTAGCACAACTTTCGCTGGCAAGTCTTTCGGGGATAAGGGGCAGGAGGATGGTTCTGTACCGCAACGGCGAGGAGCAGCAGCCGTTGATGGGCTGGGGAAGTGTCTCAGCTGCAGAGTCTTCAGGGGGTTCATCCTGCGTACCCATCCCAACCGAGGGCAGCGTCAAACCGGTTTCTTCCATCGATTCCAGCGTAATCGTGCTTGGGGAGGTGGATGACGGATTTGTCATGGCGGGGAAGGTGACGGTCTCCTCCAGGCGCGAAGGAAAGAAATATGCGTATGTGTTCGGACCAAGCATCTTCTATATCGGCGAGTCGAACGTCGCCAAGGTTAATGAGCTTCTTTCAAACAGGCTGCCTGAGCGATTCATAATACATGACGCAGCCGTAGCGACAAGGGTTGTGAGGGTGATTATGGAAAGGGCTGCAGCCCTCGATGTTGCAATCAACATGAGTGGAGGGATTCTTGCACTTGATGGCTCGCTCAGGGTTTCCAATTTCGAACCTTCAAGATGTTCACTCGTGAGGATTGCTGAGACATGCGAAAGAAACGGGGTCGTACTCATGGGTGTGACAAAGAACACGAAGCTCAGACCCCTCCAGAGACTTGAAGGGAAGCTTTACAAAAGCACCAGACCATCCTTCATGGAAGTTTCTGACGTTGTTCGTTCAATCGCACCCACCGTGCTGGGTCGCTCGGTCCTGGCAAGGCTTTCTTCGGACGGAGTTCCACTTAGGATAGATATCCTGACGGAAGAAGGACTCGAAGGGTCGCTTTCCTCGCTTGTAGCCAGCGACATACTCTGCCATGGATACCCCGACACCCTGAAGGCTGCTCATATCCTGTCGATCTTCTCACTCGGTGAAGAGGAGAGCGCAAAGGGAAGGCTGGTGAGGACGGAGGGAACAAATGTGGTACAGTCGTTCAACGTGAGGCGCGCACTTCTCGGGAAGATGCAGCTCGGAGGGAGGGGAGGAAATTGAGAATCCTTTCCAAAAGGGGTGACGAGATGATGATACTTGCACTTCCGGGCGAAGAATTCACGAAGGGGGAATACATGAAGATAGTCGATGAGAGGGCAGATACTCAGATGGTGGTCCAGCTGTATGATTCAGCCTACCTCGATTCGCCCGGCATTCAGGAGGACCTTCTCAGGGATGAACTCTTTTCAGGGTCGGAGCTGAACAGGCTCGACCCGCTCGAAATGGAGAGTCTGGGTGTGATGATAAAGGATGCCAGGGTGCTGCTGTGCAAGATCAGGTGCGTCATCAGGGCGGGAAAAAGAATCCCGGAATCGGGCTGGCTGCCAAGCAGGAGCTCGAGCACCGTCAGCAAGATGGGTGTGTCCGAGCTTTACGAAATAATAGGGTCAAGGGGAACCCGCCGTATACTTCTCGGTGAATCTGTGAACGGCGAAGGGAATTCAATCAATGCGGAGGACCTTGACGGCAGGCTGAACATCATAACAGGCAGGAAGGAGGCAGGAAAGTCGCACATGGCCAAGCTTCTGGTGTCTGGTTTGCTGGACCATGGGGCCAAGGTCCTGATATTCGACCTGAACGGGGAATATGGTGGACTGGCACTGAGCAGGGAAGGCGGTGTTAGCAGATATGCCAAGAGGGTGAAGGTGCTCCAGCCAGGCTACAACCTCAGGTTCAGCCTCAGATATTTGGGAAAGAGGATTCTTGTGGATGTACTGCAGAATGTCCTGGAGGTCCCTGGAGCCACGATGAGGGAGTTCATGAGGATATGGGATTACCTTGAGCAGAGCGGGAGGGTGACGTTGAAGGACCTCGAAGAAACGATCAACCACTGGCACTGCAACGAGTTCGTGAGAGATGCCCTGCTTTCAAGGTATTATTCACTTATCTCGTCAGACCTGATATCGGACAATTCCAGGTACGTTACCACAATCGAGGAGGAATTCGCCTCTATGAAGGATGGAGGAGCACTGATCGTCACACTGAGCGGTGTGGGTCCTCTAGCAAGGCGGATGATTGTTGAGTCCGTGCTCGCCAAGCTGATAGATTGCCTCGAGCAGAGGACGCTCGAGCCTGTCTTTCTGCTTGCAGAAGAAGCACACCTTTATCTGAGGCACACCTACTGGGAGGACCTCATCACCCGAATGAGACACTTCGGCGTCTTCAGCACGTTCGTCACAAATCAGCCGGATGCGATCGGACCGGACATATACAGGCAGGCGGACAACATATTCCTTTACAACTTTACGAATGAGAAGGATATAGAGCAGGTGGCGCAGGCTTCGATGACAGACTTCGAGACAGTCAAGAGCATTGTCAGAACTCTCGAGCCGAAGCACTGTCTCGTTCTCGGCAAAGTGGTGGGCGACCTGCCCGTGGTGGTCAAATCCGTGGATACGGACTTCCAGTCCCTTGGTTCGACGAGGCTTTTCTTCACCAGTCACATAGAAAGCACGCCGCCCGTCGAGACCCGGTGATGACAATCCAGCCGGGTGATACACGATCAAAAGGAAATCACGTCACGCCGCCGGCAAACGTTAAATATCATGTCGTCATCTGACGCATGGTCGTCTTATCTTGTCTGACCCCTACGATCAGCTTCTCATCACAATTGCTGGGGAACTTGCCGTGAGCCAGCAACCCGGTCGCACGATGAAGATGTGGAGAGAGCGTGCGGGTGTAGGCCAGGCCGAGCTTGCGCGTGAAATGAAGATATCCCCGTCGGTGCTGAGTGACTACGAAAACGGCAGGCGTCATTCGCCGGGAGCAGGTTTCCTTAGGAGGTTCGTATTGTCACTCACCAACATCGATCGTAAGGAAGGGAGACTTCTCAGGTCAAAGCCGGAACCGACACGTGAAGGCGCCATACTCTACATAGGGGAGTATGCGGACCCGGTATCTGCCAGAAGTGTCTCTGAGGCGCTCCGGTGCAGGATACTTACAGGTGAGGATCAGCTCGACAGGTCACTCTTCGGTTTCACAGTGCTTGACAGCCTTCGCACCATCTACTCCCTTTCCGGCGCGCAGTTCTATGCGATATATGGCTCGAGCACCGAAAGGGTGGTCGTCTTCACGAAGGTGGGACTGGGAAGAAGTCCGATGGTCGCAGTGAGGGTTTCCCAGCTCAAGCCCAGAATGGTGGTGATACATGGGTTGAGTCAGCTCGACCCCCTTGCAGTTGAGCTGGCGTCAAGGGAAAGGATCATTTTGGCAGCCACAACCAGCCTTTCAGAAGCCGAGATAGGAGAAAGGCTGAGGACCCTTGGTTCCACCGGCTCCAGTTGAAGCGTTTCGAAATACCGGATGCAGTGGTTTTATCCTCACTTCATTTCTAACCATGTAACAGGCTATATACAATAAGGCTAACTCAGAATCGTGTATAAACCCCTCTTTGAGGCTTTCAGCCATGGCAGGTGCACTGGTGGACCTGCTTGGGGTGGCTGGACTAGCATTCCTTGCCGTCCTGTCGTACAGGCTCAAGGCCACAGACAGACTGGGGTCGCTGGCAGCCTTCCTAATGGGAGTAATCATAGGGCTGTCCGCCGGATGGAGCTGGGTCGCCTACCTCGTGGTTTTCCTCGCTGCTGGCACACTTGCGACAAGGTACAGATATGAGTACAAATCCAAGCTTCAGGCGGCGCAGGAGAAGGGAGGAGCGAGGGGAGCGCTGAACGTGCTTGCAAACGGCGGGGTGCCAACCCTGATAGCCCTCGTTTACTCTTTATTTCCCTACTCGATTCTCGGGCTGATGTTCGTTGCTTCGGTGGCGTCTGCACTGGCTGACACGTTGGGTACGGAAATAGGACTGCTCAGCAGGTCCCCGCCCAGATTTCTGTTCTCAGGACAGCAGACCCAGCCTGGGAGAAGCGGGGGTGTGACGTCTCTTGGGATTTTTGCCGAGTTGGCGGGTGCCCTGCTTTTCTCGTTTTTCGGGTTCTTCCTCGGGATAGTATCACTTCCTCTTGTCGCAGTTGCTGTGGTTGGGGGTTTCATAGGATCCAACGTGGACAGCATGCTTGGCGCCACGGTTCAGGGATACTTCATCTGCGATGTCTGTGGTACCTCCACCGAGAAAAGGATCCACTGTGGAAAGCAGGCACGCCTGGTTTCGGGTCTGCATTGGCTTGGTAACAACGAAGTGAATATACTGGGCGCAGCATCGGGCCCACTCATTTCAGCCGCTCTTTATCTCGCCTTTTTTTAGTGCCTTCAGGAGCTGGGATATTTTTTCAACCGTCGCCGGATGAAGGTAATGTTCGATGTTCTCCGCATCCTCATATGCCGTCTTTTTATCGACTCCGATCACGGTGAGGAACTCGGCCAGCATTATATGCCGCACCTCCATCCTCTCGGCCAGCTTCTTTCCGTTCTCCGTGAGTGATACCCCTCTGTACCTTTCATGTATGACATACCCCTTGTCCCTCAGCTTCCTGAGCATCGACGTAACGCTCGGGGGACTCACACCCAGCCTCTCTGCTATTTCAGCCTGGGATGCGAAGCCCTTCTCCTTGATGAGATGATTAATCATCTCAACATAATCTTCGAGAGCCGCCTGTGCGCCCCTTTTCCCGCGGGACGGCCTGTAAGTTACTTTGGCGTCGCCCCGTGGCGCCATGTCAGCAGAGTGGTGCGGAGATGTATTTAAGCCTAAGAAAGTTAGATATGTAAAAAAAAGTTATATCCATATAACTTGCGTACACAACCCGTCAGGTTTTATGCATTTGCCTTCCCAGTCAGACAAGGATTCGAATGCCCCGGAGCAACAACGCCCTGCGGGCGCCGGCATTCCCCATGTAGTGCAGCTTGTGAAGTGGATGGGACCCGCGCTGATGGTTTCGATCGCCTACATGGACCCGGGAAATTACGGTACCGACCTGGCCGCCGGCGCAGGTTACAGGTATGAGCTTCTCTGGGCTGGCTGGCTTGCATCATTGATGGCGATGCTGCTTCAGTATCTATCCGGCAAACTGGGGATAGCGTCGGGAAGGTCCCTCCCTGAACTGGTCAGAGAATCCTTCAATGATAGGAGAGCATTCGTGATTCCTTACTGGCTCGCGGCTGAAGCGGCAGCAGCGGCGACGGACCTGGCCGAATACCTAGGGACAGTGATAGGCCTCAACCTTCTCTTCGGTGTCCCGCTGCTGTATGCCTCCATCTTTGGGGCACTGGACGTGATCATTCTTCTTGTAATGATGGGTAGAAGGTTTCGATTTATCGAACAGTACTTCGCGCTTCTGATAAGCATACTGGTTATGGGGATCTTTTACAACCTCTTCAGGGTTGGCCCCCCACTGGGGGATGTGGCGTACCACTCAATAGTACCTTCGATACCATCAACAGACGCCCTCCTGGTTGCCGTGGGAATGATAGGCGCGACGGTGATGCCACATGCCCTTTTTGTCCACTCCTGGCTGTCAAGAAACAAGATGGACCTGCTCAGCGGTTCCGGTAACGGAAAAAACACCGTTCCGCAGCCCAAGGAGGAGAAGTATTCGACACATGCGAGGCAGCAGATAAGAAGACTCCATCTGAGGGAAACCGTAATTACTCTTTCGCTTGCGGGGGTTATAAACGCGGGAATACTGATCATCGCGACACCGTTTTATCCGAACATAGACATCACGGTAAACACCTTTGTCGCGGATGCAAACCAGCTTTATGGTCCCATAGTCGGAATAATATTTGTAGTAACGCTTCTGGCCTCCGGGTTGTCCTCATCCGCGCTCGGGACAATCGCGGGGCAGGTCATAATGGAGGGACTTCTGGGCAGAGGCTGGAACATCTGGGCAAGAAGAATAATCACGAGAGTAATCAATGTATTCCCGACCACTATCGCGATACTCCTGGGGCTGCCCCTGCTCAACCTTCTTGTGTACAGTCAGGTTGTGCTGAGCCTGATGATACCCCTCCCGATGATCCCGCTGGTATACTACACATCGAAGAGGAGATTCATGGGAGAACTTGTGAACTCAAGGATTACGATTGGGGTAACGGTAGTGACCGTGCTCATAATAATATCCTTCAACGCGTATCTGCTGCTGAGCCTTATTTAGGATGAAGGACATCTCTTATGCCCCTACAGCAGAATCGAGAACAGAAGAAAGCAAAGACCAAGACACTTCTGCAATCGCATACAGCCCAAGTCCGTTAGCAGCTCCTTCTGTTTTCCCTGACTATTCATGCCGTTTTTCTATTAAGTATCTCCTTGCCAAGTTGGATCCTGGAAACCCTTACCTGGGTCCAACTGTCCCTGTCCCGCAGTGTTACTGTTCCATCCTGCTCCGTCTGGCCATCAACAGTAACCGCGAACGGAATCCCGACCTCGTCAGACCTGGCATATCTTCTTCCGATCGTACCTGATTCGTCGTAGAAGACCGCAAGTCCGGCTTTCCGAAGCTCTTCCGCAATTTCAATTGCGGTCTTTATCATCGGTTCCTTCGAGATCAGCGGAAAGACGGCGACATCTTGTGGGGCGATCTCCACAGGAAGTCGAAGCACGGTCCTGTCTTCCTTTGTGGTGTAAGCGTACAGTAGGGAGGCCAGCATTAGGCGTTCCACACCAAAGGCTGGCTCCACAACATGGGGTATGAATTTACGCACATTCACAGATTCTTCTGTCTCCTTTATCGTAAACAGGGAGGGTTCGACGCTAACCCCAGCCAGTGAAGAGGGAGGCTCCCCCTCTCTTTCCTTTATCGAGCCATATTCCTTCATCATAGACCTCCACTCAACAGGATATGCCTTCTTCAGCTTCTCTATGTCTATGAACCACCTCCTGACCTTTCTCTTTATGGGTGCTGGAAGCTGAACCGAAACCGAGAAGTCCACACCAGTCTTCATCGTGTGTGACTTCAGGTCGAAGTCTGTGCGATACGCCAGACCTGCCACTTCGACCCAACCGAGCTCGTTGAGGTTAACTTCGAGGTCGAAGGTTTGGGTTGAGTAGTGAGCCCTCTCCTCCTTCAACTTCTCAAGGAACATGATTGAAGGTGGCGGTACGCCCAGCGCCAGCATGAATTTCTTTGACTGGAGCATGAGAAAACCCAGCCATTCCAGTTTGATCGTTTCACTTTCGAGTGCCTCCTTCAGAGAAACTTCTTCAGGCTCCGTGACGCCGCCGACCCTTGCCTTTTCTGTGAGTATCCTGAGTGTCGTCTTTTCGTCGGCCCTGTCAAGGTACTGACACTCCGGTTTTTCGGGGTCAAGAAAGACCTCGAGCTCCATCATCCTGAGCTCCCTCAGCCGAATTATCCCCTGTCTTGGCGAAATTTCATTCCTGAACCCTCGGCCTATCTGCGCAACACCGAGAGGCATTCTTTCGCGCTCCACTTCCAGTATCCTCTTGAATTCCACGAATGTACCCTGAGCAGTTTCTGGTCTAAGAAATGCTGTAACGTCGGCGTATGGCCCCAGCTTCGTATCGAACATCGTCAGGAATGGCCTGACCGTCCACTGTGAAGCTTTACATTCCGGGCATTTCACTTTTAACGAATTAAGCTCCTTTTCCATTTCCTCAAGACTTGAGCCCTCGCCCAGTTTCGACCCTGCATCTGCAAGCAAGTGGTCGGCCCTGTATTTTCTGTGGCAGCTTGAACATTCTGCCATGGGATCCCTGAAGTTCGAAACATGTCCTGAAGCCTCGAGCACGGGAGCCGGAACAAGGTTGGGCGTATCCAGCTCCACAAAGTTGAATGGTGTGACAAAATATTCACGCCACAGCTGGGCTATTTTTGCGGATAGCCTGACACCCAGGTTCCCCAGGACATAAAGTCCGGCAGCGCCGCCGTACGGCTCGTAGGCTGGCCAGAAGAATCCTCTTCGTCGTGCAAGTTCGACAACATCTTCGAGCGCGGTTGGCACGCGAAGCTTTGAGTCCGGTTTACTCTTAAAGTTTCATCGACAAGATTTTTTATATTCCCTTCGAACCGCTTGGCGATATGGCAGTGTTGATGTTCACGTCAAACTACGTTCCGGGTTACAAAATAGACAAGGTGCTGGGTCTTGTCTACGGAATAACTGTCAGGTCCAGGGGGCTGGGAGGGAATTTCATCGCAGGACTCAGAACGCTTGCGGGAGGGGAGATAGTCGAATACACCGAAATGGCGCACCAGGCCAGACAGCAGGCACTGGACAGGATGGGCGAGCATGCCCAGTCGATGGGAGCTAATGCGGTGATCAGCATAATGTTCGATTCCACTGAGATAGGAAACACGATGGATGAAATAATAGCATTCGGAACCGCCGTGCAGATTTCCCCGCTCACCGATCAGCAACAGCAGCTGGTAAAGCTCAGCTGATTTTATTCACGGGAGTAGACGGCTCTTATCCTTTTTACTACATCTTCCTGAAGCATAGATATTTTGCCAAGCTGGCGCATCGACATGTATATCTTCGCGCTTTCCTCCAGTACCTCCAGCCTGGAAGCCGCTTCGTGCAGGTCCGGTCCTAGGGAAAAGAAACCATGGTTTCTTATTCCAACCACGTCGCAATCCTTCAACGACCCTTTCACCGCAAGAGCTCCTTCTTCACCGGGAGGCGCGAAATCCACCACGCTGAGCTTCGTAACCATCACAGAGTGCTCTGGTGTCATTGGCGGAATATCTATTCCAGCCGATATCATGGCCGTGGCGGCGGGTGGATGTGCATGTACTACAGCCCTGATATCCTTGCGGAGCCTGTAGGCCAGAAGGTGGGTGGGCATTTCACTCGAGGGTTTTCCCTTTGACAGTGCATGTCCAGAGATCGAAACCGTGACGAGGTCGCCCTTTGCAACACCTCCCTTAAAGTACCCCGATGGCGTGATCAACATCGTTTTACCCGATGAAAGAAGAATGCTCGCATTGCCACCCACACCAGAAACAAGACCGCGCTCGTAAAGCCTTCTGATGGTGTGTGCGAGTTCGTCTTTCAGTTTTTCTTCTGTACTCATAGGCAGTCCGGAAAAAAGGCTGTAATATAAACCAAGGACAATTTTTGGGGCGCTTCGCATGCATTATAAGGACTAGTTATCCACCTCTTCTCCGGGCCCGTGGCCAAGCACGGATCAAGGCGTCAGCCTCCGGAGCTGAAGACCGTGGGTTCAAATCCCACCGGGCCCGCTTAAAATCTCATGCGAATCCTTTGTTAAAAACCGTAGGTAGCCGAAGTAACACTTTATCAGACAGGTCCCCCCTTTGAAGAGGAAGTTCTTGGAGAAGAGAGCATCCTTGGCAAGGTCGGTCAGGGTCTGGTGAAGGACCACGTCCTTCTCTACCAGGTCCATTCTTCCGATGGTTGTCCTCTGCGCGATTTCGCTGATGAAGTCGATCTTCACTTGTCTAGCCCCTCTATAGTAGCGAGAACCGTCCGCGGATAGTTCCGCGCGTACTCTAGAAGCCTCGTCCTGGACGTCCCTTTGGACAACTCGGAGGCATCAGAGATGATTTTTCCCAAAGGAATGCCATTGTACCTCCAGATATAGACGAAGTCGAGAATCGTCTTTTCGGGATCCGAGTACCTTATGCCCCCGACCTCCACCACCCCGAACCCGACCAACCTGGATGAAAGCTTCACAAATCTGAACTTGTAACCAGCGATGTTCATCGGCTTCCGCCTGAAGATCGAGTCGCTGATGACTTCCTCGATGGAAAAGTGCTCATGCGTCATATTGTTCAATTTCGGGGCGCTGTGCAGCCCGAAGTACCAATTCGTGACACCTTTGACTTCTAGCCCCTTTGAAACCAACTCCAGATGGTTGTACCTGCTCCTTCCGAGCTGGAGCTCGTCCAACGATTTAAGGTAGAAGATTCCCCTAAATATTCGCACGACGTACCTCTTCCTGATGAAGTACCTGACCGCTGAGACGTAGCTTACCTTCAGCGACTTGCAGTATTCCTTCAGCTCCCTCGAGGTGATGAATTCCTTGTTCTCTATCCTTAGCTTCTTAAGTAAAAGGCTAATTGTCATTCATATCACATTGTTCCTCTTTTGGGAACATTATGATATAAAATATTCTGACACACTCTAACAAGGCTTCTTGTCTATCTGTGAGGCTGTTAACTAAAGCGACCACCTCCATCACGTTCAGTAGTCCATTGAACCTGATTCTGTCCCTCATCTCGTTGTACATCGAACAGAATGCGCACAGCCACCTCCAGACGTGGGACAGGACACAACCCTGCTTCCTGCAGGGATAGTGATCGTCGAAGCTTTCCGTCCTGTCCTTCAGATATTGATTGGCCCCCCCTTTCTATCAAGCTCTTCTCATAGGGAAAGTGTATCCTGCGCTCGAGTCCCAATGAATTACCTGCATCAGGATACCGCACTCCCTCATCTGTATACACTGCGTGTCTTCCGTACGTCTTGACTAAGCTAATCAGAAACAGCTCTGGGACCATGATGTTTCTCTGGTAAGACAGGTACACCCCGAGCACGTGCATGCGTATCGGCTCTATGGTAACCCACACCTACGCCTCGTTTGTACCTATCCTGACATATGTATCATCCACAAGGAATGCGGTTACCCTTCTCCTGTGGAATACTGTGTCCCTGCCGAACAACTGTATCCACTTCCATACAGCTACATGACTTCTTTTGACAAACGGGTCTTTCGAAGGCATTTGTCACATGCCTTGCCTTAAACTCAGGCCCAGAAAGTACAGGTAGAGGCCGTACAGGACGGCCTCTGGGCATGTCCTTTTTCTTTTGTTTAGAAGCAGGGGGATCGTGCACGCCTAATCCATGATTCCCATTGAGCGAAATCAGATAGACCAACTTATCAAAAAGGGCTCGGGTTAACGGCCCCATTCGGAAAGAAGAATAGTATAGAGAGGCTCTATCTTTCACTCAAGGAGAGAACAAAGAAGTTTCTATAACAACATCCCTTCGAAAGAAGACAATCCAAGAAATGCCAAACACTTCGCACAGCCCTTCATGATACGATGCAATTATCTTAGGAGGCATCAGACCCTAGAACATGTTCTGGTGGAGGTGAGCTTATCTTGACGGTATCTCTATCAAGATAGAGTAATGTTTTAATTGTTGGTTTACTCAGGTAAACTTGTGACCAAATCAATCTCGGTTGCCACAAAACTCACCAAGAAGGAGGCTGAACTCATAGAGAAGATTTCGAAAGAATATGGATTTATGAACAAGAGCGAAGCCGTACGATCAGCCATACGACTGTACATCAACTTGCTGAGTCTTCCCTCTAGGGATAGGCTCAGAGTACTTCAGATTATCAACGAGCTGATAGCTCCAAGCGGGGTAACTTCAAGCGAGCTCGTAGAGCAGATGCACACCGAGGAAGACACCTGATGAGGCTATATCTGGAACCGAGCGTGCTGGTGAAGCTCTTTAAGAGGGAAGATGATAGTGACAAGATGATTGAAATAATATCGAGAATTGACAAGGGTGGTTCTTGGTCAGCATGCACTTCAAGGTGGAGTTTCCTTGAAGTCGCAAGGGCATTGAAAAAAGACGGTAAGCCGAAGGAATTGATTGAACTCAATCTCAGGGAGATGCGCAGCCACAGGGTCGAGTACAAACCGGTTAGCCTCGAAGTACTGGCTGAGGCAGAGAGAATAGTCTTGGAGCACAACGTTTACGCCTCCGACTCTGTTCATGCGGCCACGTATCGAAATCTTAAGCGAGCATCAAAGCTGGATGTATTTCTCACAGACGACAAGCACTTCCTTCGCCTCAGAGAGTTAGTTGACCCCAGAACGATTCGAGATATCGTAATTTAGACCCTATTTCGCAGTTGGCTAGCAAGATATCGGGCCATGCCCTCCTAGGACATTTGTTGACAGACAAGGAGAAAGTTTGACTTCTGGTTAACTCAAGTTATTAAATTGACGCATGAGTATCTGGTAAGGATTCGCTTAATATTTTAGGCTAGTCCTACCCTGCCTGTACCGTTAAGATTCACGAGCTTTATACACTCTGAACCACAAAAGTGGGGGCATAAGAGTATCTAACTATCGGCCACCCTCCGAGAAACCTACCCAATTCAGAACGTTGTCCGATTGGGATGTGTTTGTTTCCCCGTTACAGCAAAAGCACATCTCTCATCGTATCGTTCAGTTCATAAACGGACTGGTGGATGCAATCGCAATGAACCCGAACCTGCTTACTGAGTCATAATCATCTGGTTTCAATTCAGTAGGGGTCTCAACCGAGGGTTCGTCCTCTGGTCCAAAATCCAAAGTTCCGTAAACACTTGTTATGCTGAAGGTGGAGCTCGAGAGCATTTTCACTGTCTGTGAATATGTGAAAAAAGACGCTTTACTGTAAAACCGATGTCCTGCTCGACCCCGCTTCGAGTATACTTTACCCCATGCCGAGTCGAGGGTTATCTCACCGAGTACAAACATGCCTCCATGTTTTAAAACTCGGCAGGCTTCTTCCAGCATACCTTGGACGTGGTTCACAAAACAGATTGTGAAAGTGGATATCACGGTATTAAAACTCCTTGAGCGAAGGGGAAGAGCCTTGACGTCTGCCTGCACGACATCGATTCCACGTTTTCTGCTTTTCTCAAGCATAACTGCTGATACGTCTATCCCCACTTCTACCCCCAGCTTCGATGCAAAAACACCCGTACCTACCCCGACGTCAAGTATCCTGCCGTATGGCCGACAGGCCTGTAAAGCGTAAAGTTCTGAAAGGTATATCTTCTTGTTTTCGCTGAACCATCGATCGAAATCTTCAGCATACAGATCAAATGTTTGCTCTATCTCTTTGGGCTGAGAAATTTTAGACGAGGAATAACTATTGCGCAAGGAGAGTCAACCTTTTCGATAGGCACTTTAACTAGGGTTAGCCGTATTAAGCTATCTTAATTACCACCAACATGAAGCGCATAGTACACTTTTTATTCTCACATCTGCTCGCCTAACTCTATAGAAGGCCTTCCTGCCACATCTAGAAGTGGGGCATAATCGATTGAATGGAACTTCCAAGGGCTGACGGCAACCGAAGTTTTAATTAGCCTACGTTAACTGAAAGAGAGGGTTGATGCGGAATTCTACTCGATTCATTTATTTACACTCAACCTCAACCCGATAACACTTTGCTTGGAACTATTGCTTAATAAAAGGTGGAAACCAGCCATTTAGATCTGTCTACTTCGCATCCGAGCGTTAGAATCAATCGCAAATAGATGGTTCCGGCAGTCGATACCAAATCCTATCTACCTGCTTCGTTTGCCCGAGTCCTTTGTGCTTATAACAGCAGGCTAAAGAAGTCTGACGAAACCGCATTGCTTCATCTTATCGAAAAGTTAGGTGTCGGCCGTAACGGCCTCGATATCCAGTAGATCAAGCGCTACATGACACGAATCATAGATCGTGATGCCATACCTGAAGGGTTATTGCACACTCATTCAAGAGTTCTCTACTCGGTGTCACTAATTCTGATCGGAGGTCAAAAAGATACTCGATGGCTTTACTCGCATCCTTCGAGCCCAGGCCAGGTCTGAACTTCAGTGCGTTTTCTACTTCGTAAATCAGCAGGTCAGGTGCAACCAGTGTCTTTCTCCCCTCGATAAGCTCATTTCTCAATGAAACAGCCTGTCACTTCCGTTTCCTTGAGAAAATCACTTTACCGCAACCGAGGCGTCCAGTACTACTTCTTCAGATCTCTCCATTTACGGATCTCCGCCACTCCAGACCATTTGCCCTTGCTTGCATTCCTTAAAGCATCCATCTGTCTCGCAGCTTCAAGCATTTTCTCCTTGTCGCGCAACCTTTGGAGTCTTCTCGAATCTACCCACATCCTGAATGCTTCCGATGCTGCTTCACCCAACTTCATTCCGGCTCTGGCTGCTTCGGCCTTTGAATTTCTGAATGTACTTCCATCAACATCCTTGATGCTGATGCTCATTGAATATCTATTGATTATTCCAACTATAATAAATCTTCCAACTTGTTCTCCCTCGCGTGGTCGTGAGGATGCATATTTTAGGCATTGTAACATCCTAACATTTTCGGGATCCGTCTGCCCTTCTAGGATCATAGGATAATGGTTTGGGCGTATCCAACTGGGGGACGACGTGGATCGAGTTTCCGGTCGCAGATAAATGTCTTGACAGGGAAACGGTCGGGGTGCCGGCCAAATTCGAGCCTGAGGCCATGATTCTCCCTCTTCTCTTATCATTCTTGTTTTGCATGGATCCAGAATGCGTGGACTTGAGTGCATTGTGATCGCTGGCAGTGGAAATTTTCTTGCATTTCAGTAATGTCTGGCAGAGTACAACGCAGATTCGAGGTATTTGTAATCAAGCGGTTACTTCTCAACACTCAACTTCTGGGGAACAACTTCCGATCTCAACTATCAAGACTAAATCACTATTTGAGATTTAAGAAGAACGAATATCGCTGCAAGCATCGTGGCGTCCATTATAGATTCGATTTAGTCCGAGCCGAAGATGGAGAGGCAACTAGTCAATCTGACAATAGGCATCGGTCACCGGCCCAACACTTCAATTCTTCCGATAAATGGTCCCTGTGGGTCAAATCGATGCATTGAATCTCACCGTGCGGGTGCAGAAATGGTGGGTCTGTTCGGCTCAATTATGGGAGGGGTACAGTCACTTCTCCTAATTTGATAGCTCTCTCGAGTTGGCTTGTGTTTATAGCTTTGCCTGCCTTGATACTATTATCGCTTATCGTGTAGTGAACGCATCATCCTTCCCGCCGGCAGGTTATTTTCTGTGGACGAGACCGGATGGGTCGACGCTAACCCGCTTTGCCTAATTTCTTGAAGAATTCCCTTACAAATTTCACATAGGGATATCCCATATTCGCTTGATATTTCGGGTACATCGAAGACGATTATTCCTTTGCCCAGCCGATTCCTCCCGGTCACCTGAGGTTCTCCCTAAAGTCATTCTGCCCAGGATGTGATGCTCTTACAATTGAATATATTCCAGTTGACTCGTTAGGTGTTCTTGGAAAGACAATCCATCATTTTGAGCCCTCATGCCTGCTTTGCAAAATGAGGTACCATGCAATCTCGACATCACGTCGAACAAGAAGATGAAGAAGCTCGATATGGCCGGGAATCTCGCCAACACACCCAACGTATATTTCGTCGAAGGTAAGATACCGAGTAACTCGGAGAGATAGGCCGACCCAGTCAAGACAGACCCATTTGGTAGCAAAAGGTGAGACGACGAAAGTTTTAATTCCTCAGGCACCTGATTAAGAATTTCGTTCGATCTTGGGTCAGAGAGGGACAGATAATCGATTTTCCTGTTCCAATCCAGCAGTTGGACCATCTTCTTGAACCTGCTGCAGACTCCGCAATCCGAGTCATACAATAGGATGAACTTCTTGTCTATTGCCATCTCCAATACCTACAATATCAGAATTAGATTTCCAAGTATATGACCATTACTATAAGTGTTTGTGAACAAAGACCGGTTGTTTAGAGGGGAAGGCTACACTGATTATCCGTTATGCAAGGCTTGACGTCCTCTCATACCTAGAATTCGTAAGATTCCCCATCATGTCGGGGTATTCTTGTTCTTGCTTCTGGGATGATCTAATGTTGTATGTTCACAGGACTCCTACCCTCCCATACATACACCGCCCACTTCAGAAGCAAGTATTACGCCATTAACCGGCCCTCTACCACCAACCATTTATGATGTTGCGGCTATCTTCTGTTTGATTTACCTTGGCGAACTCCCAATGCTCATTTCGGATCGAAGCCTTATTCGGGTTTTGATGCGTCCGATCCACATCTGGGCCTACTGACTGGCCTGTCTTTCGGTTTGTCCTATTCGACTCAAACGATATTAAGTAAACCCTATTGAGACCTCACTTACTTGGGGCTGAAAGAAGCGAAAGTAAAGCACAAAGGGAGTTAAATGAAATTCATACCCTTCTTATGGCCAGAAATATTACTCCAAGACGAAGCGGCCATTGTGTATCGATGCCTGGAGCCGATTTTCATCCAAAACCCTCATCTCATCAGCGTTTGTAGACTGGCTCCTCTGAGACTCTCTTTTTGCTATCCACAGACTAGGAGCAACGTTACAAGCAGGATCAAAGCCCGAAGCGTAAACGCCATTGGCCTATCCTCATCGTCGCCTCAGGAACTTTCGAGACGCTCCCTTGAGTAGATCAATGATACAACACATAGCATTCAAGCTCGAAGTGGGTGTCTGATAAAAAACTTACTCGAACCAACGGAGACTATGGTTGATATCGGAGGTATGCAGTCGCTGTTTCTTGGCTAGAAAATGGTGGTAGGAAAAGAGTGTAGGTCATTATTATTTGGTCCCACTGTGTCGCCTTCCCTTGTGGGGAGTAATAATATGGAGACACGGAGTCGACTCATAGACATGGAAAACTGCAATAACCAGTACCACCATCCGCATTACAGTAACCAATTGAATTGTCCTATACTCCTTAGGCTGAGGCGGTAGCATAGTAGAAGGATGTACCACTGGTTTGGTTACCTTCGACTTGGTATCCATAACAGTTTATGTTAGGTGATTGCGCATTGCTCTGGGAATAGGCCATGTAGATCGGCAGGAAGAAAAATTTCGAGCCTAAAGTCATGTTCACCGGTGAAGCCGACGACATCTGCCTCGAAGCCTACGTGAGAGGGCACCTGAGGTACTGCGCGTGCCCTGGTCTTCAGGACATTCACCTGAGCATCCAAGTATGACTTCTGGTCGTGCGAAGACACCCTTGCGTAGACAGCTTCTTTCCTTCCTTCCCTTGTTCAGCGACGTTCATCAGGCGCTTGATCTCCGACTCCCGTATTCTTCTTCCGGTCGGAAGCCTGATGCACCTGACCTTTCACTGCCTGTCCCAGACCTGTATCGTATGGGTCGTTATCCCCAGGCATCTTCCCTGCTTCTTTCGGGCTGTAACTGTGCCCGAAAGTATTTTGATATGTAGATACACATCAATATACATTATCTGATGACTGCTCGCACCTCCCTCCCTCCACCGGACGGGATTTCAACCCGTATTGTTGGAAGTCAGTGTTCGTTCTCAATCAGGATGAACTTCAGCTTTAGTCCGATTCACCGCACTCATTCCAAGATTCTCTGGGGCAGGGAATTGGATCGCGTCTTCTATGCTTACATCCGAACCGACTCCTTCGGGCCGGTAAAGTTTTGTGGGGGTTCTCTTTTATGCTTGCAGACTGCCAATTCTATAGGTCTTCTAGGATTGCCTTGACGAATCCCGCGCAAAGTCCGGGACTGGAGAAAGCTCTAACCCAAAGGCGCACGCTAGCGCAGCTGCGGCAGGGCGGAATGAGAAGGCTTACTCTGCATAATACGTAAAACCGAGCCATATTCAACCAGCAGCCGGAGTCACATCACTTGAGCGAAGGCGGGATAAGCATCAGAGTCGCAACGGCTGTCGGATTGGGTGCGATAATCGGTGCCGGCATCTTCACCCTTAGCGGCACTGCCATAGCTCTCGCCGGCTCCTGGGCGCTCCTTTCGTTCATCCTGGTGGGCTTGGTCGCAGCGGTGGTCGCGCTCGAGATAGGGGAGCTCTGCACCCTCTTTCCCAAAGCGACCGGCGCCAGCTATTCGTACGCCTACGAAGCGTTCGGCAGCGAGCTTGGTTTCATCACTGGACTCCTGCTCTACGTCAGCTACGCTAGCTCAGTCTCCGTAGTGGCGCTTGGTTTCGGGTCGTATCTGGCGAGCCTGCTCGGGCTAAAGATTGCGACGGCGAGTTACTACTTCGCGATTGCCCTGATAGCTGCACTGACTCTGCTGAACCTGCGGGGCATCAGGAAAGCCGCCAAGGCCGATTTCGTTCTCGTGATCGTCAAGTTGAGCATCCTCCTTGCTGTCGTTGGCTTTGCAGCATTCTACTTCCTGAGGAGCGGTTCTGCGACCAGCTTCTTATCGGGCGGCGCTCAGGCTGCGAACATTGAGGGAATCTTTGGCGCCAGCGTGGCGGTGTTCTTTGCGTACTCCGGGTTCCAGGCGATAAGCACGTTCGTCTCGGAAGTGAAGGGAGGTGCCAGGTCCGCAGCAAAGGCAATCCTCTCCTCGGTCGTGATCAGCATGGTGCTTTACGTCTTGGTAGCTATCTCCCTCCTCATCCTGGTGCCGGCGGTCAAGTTCGTGATTAACGCCGACCCTCTTTCCTTCGCGCTCCAGACCGCGGGCGCCCCTGCCTACCTGCTCGTCGCAGTGGATGTCGGCGCACTCGTGGCAACGGCTTCCGCCTCTCTTGCCATCTTGCTGGGCTCTTCACGAATACTGTACCAAATTGGCCTCGACGGCTTGCTTCCGAAGGCGGTGCGGACCTACGACGCGAAGAGAGATGTAGCGAAGAATGGAGTCTTCATCTCGGGTGTCATCGGGGTCCTGATGCTGTTCTCAGGTAACATATTCGTGATCGCGGCGATCAGCAATTTTGGCTTGCTGTTCTCATATCTCATCGCTACGTTTGCCTTGGTCCATTTTCGCAGGCTCGGAATGAAAGGGTCGTTCTCCGTCCCTCTTTATCCGTACCTCCCGGCAGCCGCCATGGTCGCAATCCTAGCGTTCATGTTCGGAATGCCTCGGGAAGCGCTGGTCTTCGGCGTTGTTCTTCTCCTTTCCCTGATAATCGCTTACTATTTTCTCCGCGAATACAGAGATGAAAAACCTGTGAAGGTTAGGTTCTTCGAATAGCGTCACTACCCATGTCCAGCCCTGCTATCTATCGCAGGAGAGTTGGGGGGAATCTCAGCACGATAAGTGATGCCAAAACTCGCCTACTTGTGGAAGATGGCGCCCTAGTGGGCGCTGTCAAGTCAAGAACCGAATGAGCGAACTCTCCAGCTTCGTTGCTTTCTCATGATTTGAGGGAATGATGCCTCTCATGCCTCATGGACTCTCCAAAGTTCATGGAACGCGAAAGGACATCCCTCCCGCTGGTTATTTACGGGACGTTTGTCTATCTGCGTTCGAACAGTTTGAGGAAGCCATCGATGATTCTCGAGCCCCTCATCGACAGGTCTCACGAGGTCATCCGACAGTGGGTATGACGACTGGCTCCCGTCTGTGACAGGTTCGACATCGACCGGAAGCACGTCAGGTCGCAGATACCCGACCGCCCGACGAAGACGGGGAAAAGGCCTGAGAGGCGCCGGCCCTTCAGCAGGGGGAGATGTAACGGGGTAAGGTAAAATGCGGAGAGGTTCTTCGGCTGGCCGAAGATCTTCAGGAAGGTTGTGCTCAGGTTCGAGAGGCTCACGAAAGTGATCCCAGGGTTGATCCGGCTTGTCTGCAACCTGATTCTATGGAAGGCTTTGAAATAGGTTCACATTCGCAAACGCTTTAAAACCGAATAAGAAACGGGATCGAACATTTAATGATTTGTGACGGTAACATCAATGTCATGTCAAAGGTAGAAACTGGAAGAGGACGCCAATACATCAAATAACTTAAGTACCATAGTGTTCTTTCCACAAAAGGCGCTATGAAGTGCTCGGAAGCGCGGTTGTTTCTTTCCCAGCTGAAGGACCATGTTCAACAGGCAGCCCAGCTAGACCCACACGACCTTGATTTTCTGATTTCAAGCGGTTTTGTTTTAAGAGCCACGAAAGAAGATTATGAAAAGGGCGTAAACGAGGTGGGGAGACTGTCCCAAATCATGTCTCAGGTCAACGCTGAAAAAGCCGACGAACAGCAGTCGGCGAGTGTTCTGCAGGGAGACGAAGCCAAGGAACATTCTTTTCTCTTTCACTTCAAAGGAAAGGACGAAAAGGATGCTTTACTACATAGAATACAAGATGAATCCGCCGCCGTCTCCCAGGAAGAATCGCAGCTCGCAGTGCTTGAAAAGCAGCTCAACGAACTCATTCAGGAAAAATCCTTAATCGACAGAATGATGCCATATGACAGTGCTTATCTTGCGATTACGGACCTCGGAACACTGACCCTCAATGACCTCAACATCAGGAATTACAGGATTGCGGACGAAGACTTTTCAACTTTCCTTGTCGAGATGAAGAATACCTTCTCAGAGCTCAGGTTGATCGCACAGAGGTCGAGTGCATATGTTTCGAATCTCAAACCCGTTGTGCCGGTGCCTCAGAACGACCTGCTAACGAGAATGTTTGATTCCGAGCTCTGGGGGGCAGCTGTCGGGCTCGCAAAACTTCAGGGGGACACAGCACAGATAAGTCAAAGGTATATCAACGCATTCAGCTCTCTTAATACTGACTTCACGGTAGACGACAGGCTTATGGCTGCAGAGATAATGACAGCAATGAGCAGCTTTGAAATCAGTGATCTCCAGGCTTCGCTTGGACAACTTGAGAGTTTCGTGAGAGACCATGGAGTCCCAAAGGAACAGGCAGCAGGGGTAGCTGCTACCATCCTTGCGGGAAGAAGGTTCGATGGTACTTATCCTGCTGACCGTTTTACAAGATTTATGCAGTCTACTTCCTCATATCGTGCCGCGGCAATCCTTTCTGTCATGAACCTTCCCGATGCTGACATTTTATCGAAATTCGATGGTTTCAGGTCGATGTTCAAGTCCTGGGGATACATGACTTCAGAAGACACCGAAATCTCTTCCGCCTTTCTTTCGATAGGTGAGCTCGGGCCAAATGATGTTGAGGATAAGCTGAAGTATGTCATCGAGCAGCTCAAAAATTATCTTGAGTATCCACTCGTCCCAGGTGCTATACTTGCTTCGATTCCTGTTTTTGAATCACACGAGGTGCTCGACCTGATGGAAAAGGCAGTCACCTTACTATCAGCATTTGCAGCGGGTCTGGAGCGATCGGAACTGGTCACCCTAGCAGTAAGAATGATCCATGGTGTTAGAAACGAGCTCATCAAGGAGCTGGATCCTACTGCAACGTTATCCGAGACTCCGATCCAGTTCAGTTACGGCACGCGCCCATTCTTCTTCATCTGGTACTATCCTTTGATATCGGCGCATTCATATCACACCTCGAATTTTGGCGGTATGGGTGGCTTTCACCCCGCCCACAGCCACGGGGTCGGAGGGTTTGCAGGTTGAATATCAGAGGTGCCGAGATGACCAACAGCTCAAAAGCCGATCGGGTGGGAGGGGAGTGAATTTACCGATGTTATTCAGACCACGAGGATCATTTTTTACGGTATTTTATGTTTCTTTGACGTTTCTACTCATCCTTTTGTTGGCGGGCACCACTGGCGAAACACTTTACACGGCTGTCGCATACACACCCGCCATTGTCGACCACTTCACCTACTCAGAAATCATCACAGTAAGCCAGGGTCAGGGATCTTATCTTGGTTATACCGACAATACATTCATCCAGGGAGAAGAGAGGGTGACGGGTGTCAACGGCTCCATTGTCTCATCTTACTACGACTATGTCTACAACTACAGTAACAATCAGGGGAATTCAGAATCAGGCTCGAGTTCAGGATTCTACTCGTGGTCCGCGGCGAACTACACGTACCTTAACGGCACCGATAACCAGGTTGGCTACTCCAAGCCAACGTATGTATGGTTTGCGATGAACGCATCGACACCGGTTGGCGGAACCTTCTATGTCCTTAACACAAGGTTCACCGTTCTGTCAAAGAATTATAGCTACTACCTGCCTCTGGGAAGCAGTTACGTCAGAACTATCGAGGCGGTGGGGCAGGGACAGTACCAGCGTAATGATTCGTACGGAGTGTTTTCAGCACAGTACACCTGGTATGAATACTTTGACCCCTCAACCGGTTACATAGTCGGTTACAGCTATGTGGAGCATGACACTGGCGAGTATCAGGGGCAGGCTGGAAGTTTTCAGTATACCGATAACTTATTTGTGTTGTCTACCAGTTATCCGTTGACGTACGTCTCCTCTCCAAACAATCCACCAGTGATCCCGCCGCCTGTGCAGACGGTCTCCTTCAGCGCACAGTCTCTGTTGATTCTGTTCGGCGTGATAATTATCGCCGTGTTTGTTGGAGCGCTCGCAATATCTAGAGGAAACAGGAGAAAGGAGATACCGGAACATCCCCCATACATACCTCCACCCCCTACCAACCCGGTTTCATCGTCTGAAATTTCGCCTCCTGCTTATCCTCAAAGCGCTCCTGCTTCTGCGGGGGTATCTTTGGGCTCCCAACCACCCGAGCAGGTGGTGATCAAGGAAGTGGTCAAAGTGAAATGCAAGTACTGTGGAACGCTGATTCCTACAACTGCAGAAACATGTCCCTACTGTGGGGCACCAACGGGCTAGCCTGATGGCTGGAGATGAATTTTGAAAATGAACAAAACCGAAAATCTTGTTGGCGGGATCGAATTGAGGGGAGTGCCGATCGGACTGAGCATCTACGAGGGTGCCGGAACGATAACAAACAGGCATTTCAAGGATCTCAAAATTCCGGATTTTGAGAAGATATACCTGCCTCACAGCGCAGAACCATTTGCAGGGTTAGAACCCACGGGCGAGAAAACGATGCTTGCAGATGACAACAGAAGCGCGATCGATAGGCTACCCTGTTTGAGGATAGATGGCACAGATTTTTATCTCTCAGTAAAGGGAATAGGTTCAACGACCAGTCCATTCAGCCGTCAGTTGTTCAGGAAGGAGGAAGTGAGCAGCCTGGTCAGGAGTAGCGGACTGAGGGAAAGGATACTGAGTTCAAGACAGAAGGACAGCTATCCAAGGTATCTCACGGGCGAGCTGTGGTCCAGAGGTTGCCCCTACGGAGCCCAGGGGCTGGAGTTTGCGACGATTGCCATGAGGGCCGCTGAAATGGCGGGTCCGGGAGCCACATCCATCCACGGTTTCAGAATCGCTCCACTGGTCAAGATAAATACCATACCTGAACTCATGCAGGAGAAATTCACCCAGGTCTTCTGGTATCGAAGGTTCAAACAGACTATGGTTCAGGAGACCCGGCTGCTTCCATCCAACGTGCGGATTTACTTCCATTCAGATTGGACAGTAGGAGATGACACGGGTGAGCTGTTCGATTTCTTTGGGATAGACGATAACGACAAGGCGATGAACTTTCTGATGAATTTCGTCAGGAGCGGCATGGCCATACTTACGTTATTCGTCAGAACGATGCAGAAGGTGGAAGATGGGGCGTACCGAGGACTGGACTTTTATGATGTTTGGCTTGATAAGGATGCTGTTCTTGCCCCTGATGGCACCATATACTGGGCAGACCTGGAGGGCCTTCAGGAGGTAACTGTAAGGGGCTCGGACAGAAGGGATGTCGAGTTCAATCTCGAAGAGCTCATGGAGCATCAGATATATCGTTCCCTGTATGAATTCATGTATGCCTATGAGCAGATTGACAGGGAGAGGGTGAGAAGGTTCGGTCATATGAATGACCGCAAAGTCCAGTTCGAGTTTCTATTAAGAGAGGCTATCGTACATGACGAAGTTCTTGGGCTGCATCGCACATCCGATAGTTTGGAGCTTGAGATCGGAAACATCTTAGGGCAGGAAAGCCTAACAAGGAAATTCACGATACTCGATTATTAGGATGTGACGTATCTAAATGTGCAAGCAGAAAGAAAAAAGGAGGAAAAATAGTTTCCTTGAAGAATTATGATTCGGTTGAACTCAGCAGCATAGACCGGCAGCTTTCGGAATTGCCTGCTGGATTGACGATCTTTGAGCCATTCCTCAAGCATGAAGCCAAGGAGAGTATAGAATCCGGGGGGGAGGTTTTTGTCTCGGAGGATTCCAGCGGTAAGAAAGACGGCCTCTTCATCTATGACCCGTATGAAGAAACGGGTACAATATTCACAAAGTCAAGAGAATCGTTTGAGCTCTTTTTGCGGCTAAGACCTCACAGCTATATCTTCTCCGAATTTCTTGCGGAAGATTATCAGCGGGATGTATGGAACATATGGCAGCTGGACATAAACAATGTGCAGTCTGGGCATCGGTTCAGATACGTTGTGAGTATTGAATATGATGCAGACGAGATAGAACGTTTCATGATGTCCACTCAGCCTGAAACCAACAGAAGGTGGATAAGAGTAGCATTGAACAACGGCGACAAATGCTTTGTGGTGAAAATATCCGGCAGGATAGTTGGTATGGCATGGCTGACAATCGCTGGAGACATGGCCCGGTCCCATAGTGTTTACGTGGAACCTCAGTTCCGTAGGATGGGAGTTATGACAGACAACCTTCAGGCGAGACTGATATATTTGAAGTCGAGGGGGGTCAAGACGCTGATAAACGAAATCGCCGAAAGCAACGTGGCATCGTCAGGTCACGCTATCAAGGGTGGGGAAAGAATGATCGGAAAGATGTTTCTGTACAACTCACAATCGGATCCAGAAACTTGAACTATCAAGTCACGAACAAGACCAACCACCTGGCACACATTTCGCAAAGCAATACCGAACCTTTTAGAGAAAGGATGTTGGGCTTTGAGTGTCTTCTGTTTCCAACAGCCCAGGACGGGACCTATGCGTTTGCATACGTTTATGCGAACCGCAAGAGAACGGTGGAAGGACGCTTTTCGGATGTGCTCCGCACCGACGGATTTTTTACATTCGCTACACAAATCCTAACTCTTAGATGATACGTTTTCCTTTTCGTAGATGTATACCTTTCCCCTCAGCAGCGATGAAATTGCCGCCGCAAGGCTCAGCCCCATGCCGATGTAGAACGCAAGCTGTAATGCCGACATGAATGCTGGCGCGATAGCATTCGGGAAAAAGGAGTTGCCGGTTATGTATGACATCGTCTGCTGAGGTATAGAAGTGACAATAGAAGCGGTACCAGGGGAGTCCGCAAGCTGGGAGAGTATGCTGCTAACCGGGTTGTAGCCCAAGAAAGCGGCAAAGAGTGCGCCGGTAGGTGGTATCTGTGCAAATGCTGCTCCCAATTGCGGAATCTCAACGCGACTGAAGGCTGTATCAAAGGCCCCCGGCAGACTTGAGGCAAGCAGGCTGATTACGATCGAGAAAAACAATGCGAGACTCACCATAGTACCCGTGTTCTGAAGAGTCGACCTCATTCCCGATGCAGCCCCCCTGTGCTCCATGGGCACTGAATTCATTATCGATGCCGTATTTGGTGACGCGAACATTCCATTCCCAAGTCCCATTACAAAGAGAACCAACGCAAAGGTTGCGAAATTAAAATTGTACGGCATTTCCGCCAACGCATAGAATGTAGCCGCAACGATAACCATACCAAGGGTCGAAAACCCCCTTGCGCCATATCTGTCAGAAAGCCAACCACTCAACGGTCCCATCATCGCAAACCCAGCCAACATGGGCGTCATGTATATGCCAGACCAGAAGGGTGTGGATACGTAGCTGTAACCATGGAGCGGAAGCCAGATTCCCTGCAGAAGTATGATCAGCATTATCATCACTCCACCCCTTGCGACCGACCCCAGCAGTCCTGCAAAGTTTGCCGCTGAGAACATCCTGTTTCTGAACAGCCCTAATCTGAACATCGGCTCGTCTACTCTGGTTTCAACTACGATGAAAGCGGCAAGCATTGCAACACCGCCCCCAATCGCAACGATAACCAGCGGATTGGCCCACCCCATTGTTGAGCTACCGTACGGGAGCAGACCGTAGGTGACTCCTATTAGAAGGATCGTCAAGCCTCCTCCCCATGTTATGTTACCCCATATGTCCAGCTTCTGATTCTTCCTGATCACGGCCACCTCCTTCAGTTTCCAGTACGACCAGGCCGTTCCGAGGATTCCCACTGGCACGCTAACAAGGAACACATGCCTCCAGTTGAACACAGCGAGCACACCGCCCAACACCAGCCCAATCAGTGAACCCGCTAGGGCGGCTACCTGGTTCACCCCCAGCGCCTTGCCCCGTTCGTTGTACGGAAAGGCATCCGTAAGAATCGCAGCACTGTTCGCAAAGAGAAATGCCGCTCCTATCCCCTGAATTATCCTGAATATGATCAATTCGAGTGCCCCTGTGGTGCCGGAGTTCGGCGTCAGGTACAGCAGGATGGAACCGACAGTGAATATCGCGAACCCCACGTTGTACAGCCTCACCCTGCCGTACATATCGGAGATGCGCCCGAACATGACGAGAAGGGAAGCGGTGACAACCATGTATCCGAATAGGATCCATAGCAAATACTGGAAGGAAGTGAGGGGCTGAATGCCGATTCCCCTGAATATCGCCGGTAGGGAAATGAGAACTATGTTTGCATTTATCGAGGCCATGAGGACGCCAAGTGTGGTGTTGGAAAGAGCCACCCACTTGTACTGCACCATCTCAATGACATCCCTCGTTGCCTGATAAATGACGTATCAGACGCCTTTGAGCGTTCTCTCAAAGAAACTCAATGTAATGTCCCAAGCGACAGAGGCTGCTTCCTTTCTGTAGGTCGCGGGATTAGTATCATTGAAAAATGCATGAGGTGCGCCCGGAAAAAGTTTCATTTGAAAGTCCTTCTTGAAATTTACCATCGAACTTACCAGCTTGTCAAGGGTTGAGTTTATTCTCATATCTTCGCCTCCGTAAATACCCAGCACCGGTGATTGGATACTCTGCACCTTTTCAAGGGGGGACGGATTCTCACCATAAAATACAACTGTGGCTGCTGTCCTTGTTTCACATGCAACCCTGAAGGAAATACCACCGCCGAAGCAGAAGCCGATTACACCAACCTTACCCTTTTCGACGTATGATTGTTGATCAATGTACTCAACCGCCTTTACGGCTTCCTTCAGCAGGGAGGCCCTGAAAGTATCATCGAAGAGTTTGCCCGTAACCCCTTGAATAATGGAGCTCCTCTTATTTGGCAGCTTTGCCAGCTCACTCTGAATAAATTCAGAGTCTCCCCTTTTTTCATTGGGAATCTTGCGCAAGAATTCCATTCCCATCATTATGTGTTCCGGCTTCAGTAGCTTTCTCATCTCCGGATCCGAAGAGAAAAGGTCAGGGGCAAGGGCTACGTATCCCTTGGCCGCAAACCTGTTCGCAACGTCTTTCACGTGGTCCACGAGTCCGAAGATTTCATGATAAACCACTATGGCCGGACGGGTCTCGGTCGTATCCGGCCTCGCCAGATAAGCCTGGACATCGTATTTTGAGCCGGGGTATGATAGCATATGAGATCTGAAATTCATGACATGCGCATCTCGTAAGGCAAATAGTTTAAGGATTAACTATTTATACATTGACTAAATAACATCCGAATATGCAGACCGAACGGATCGTCAAGGATACACGAGAACGAACCTACCAGTCGGTGGTTGCCACCTACAAGGTCATGCACAAGAGCATCTCAAAGCTTCTCGCGGAGGAGGGTTTGACTCAGCCTCAGTTCTACGCGCTCCGTCTGGTTGCCAGGTGGGGTCCTGTAAAGATGAGGGTCCTGAGTGACGAGTTGCATGTTACACCGGCCAATGTCACAGGAATAATCGACAGGCTTGAATCAAGAGGTCTCCTAAAAAGGAGATCTCATGCTGGAGACAGGAGGAGCACCCTCCTCGAGTTAACTCAGACGGGATTGGCGTTGGAGTCTAAGGTGAGAAGGAGGTATGGTCAATTCGTGCAAGACGCTCTGGATAAGCTTACAGAAAGGGAGCAAGACCTTCTCAGCACTTTGCTCCAAAAACTGCAAAAGGAAATGTCCGACCTCGCGGCAAAGAAATTGAAATATAAATCAGAATCAAAGAATGCAGAAATCTCCAGGTCCCCTTCGTGAACATCCAGATACCCATTCTCATCCAGACAGGTTTTTGACTTCTCACCCTTTCAGTCACGGGGTTTAAGAAGGATGGTTGAAAGCGGTGGAAGGGTCAAAACGATTGACCATTGACGACCGTGAAATTTAACCGCGTCCGCTTCCACCCCTCCATAATTCCCTGTATTGCTGCCGCCATAATATTGGGAATCTGTATTCAGAATCTCGCTCCAGAATCCACCGGAGGGAACGCCCACCCTGTATTCCGTCCTTGTTACCGGCGTGAGATTTAACACAACGAGAATCTTATCCTGCTCATTACTTCCCTTCCTCATAAAACAAACAACACTCTTCTGCCAGTCCCTGTTGTCCACCCATTCAAAACCCGAGGGCTCGGAATCAATGCGAAGCGCACCTTCTTCCTTGTAAATTCTGTTCAGGTCTTGGACAAGCCGTATCATGCCCGTGCGGAGAGGGTCGCAGGCAAGGTGCCAGTCCAGACTTCTGTCATGGTTCCACTCTTCGTTCTGAGCGAATTCATTCCCCATGAAGAGAAGCTTCTTCCCAGGGTGGCAGTACATGTATCCTAAAAGGGCCCTCAGATTGGCGAACTTCTGCCATTCATCCCCTGGCATCTTGCCCAGCAGAGACCCCTTGCCGTACACCACTTCGTCATGCGAAATAGGAAGTATGTATCTTTCCGTGAACGCATACCAGATACTGAATATCAGCCTGTCATGATGATACTTCCTGTATATCGGGTCCAGCGAAAAGTACTCGAGGGTATCGTGCATCCAGCCCATGTTCCACTTATAAGAAAAACCCAAGCCCCCTTCAGCCGCCTGTTTTGTGACACCGGGCCATGCTGTGGATTCTTCGGCTATGACCAGAACGTCAGGGTGTGACACTTTCATCCAGCCGTTCATCTGTCGCAGGAATTCGATAGCCTCGAGATTCTCCTTTCCACCGTAAACATTCGGGGACCATTCTCCCGGAGGTTTCGAGTAATCAAGATACAGCATCGAAGCCACGGCATCCACTCTTAACCCATCTGCATGGTAGACGTCCACCCAGAAGTTCGCGCTGCTGATCAGGAATGACCTTACTTCATTCCTACCATAGTCAAAGACGTAAGTATTCCAGTCGCGCTGGTACTTTTTCTTGGGGTCCTGGTACTCATACAGAGGGGTTCCGTCAAACTGGGCGATGGAGTAGTCATCATATGGAAAATGAGACGGAACCCAGTCAAAAATCGAACCTATTTTGTTTCTATGAAGCGCTTCTATCAGTCGCATAAAGTCCTGGGGTGTACCGTATCTGCTCGAGGGAGCAAAGTAACCTGTCATCTGGTATCCCCATGAGCCGTAGAAAGCATGCTCCATCACCGGCAGGAATTCAACATGAGTAAATCCCATATCCTTTAGATAACGGGGCAGCACATCTACAAGCTCAACGTAAGTCAGGGGGCGATCACCTTCTTCCGGGATCCTTCTCCACGACCCGATGTGTACTTCATAGATTGAAATTGGAGATTCATGCGTCAGTCCGGACCTGGTTTTCAGCCACTGGCTATCCTTCCATTGATGCTTAAGGCTCCAAACCACCGAAGCCGTTCTGGGCGGGACCTCCCATAGGAAGGCGAAGGGGTCTCCCTTCTCTCTCTGGATGCCGTCCGATCCTTCGACCGAGTACTTGTACAAGTCACCTTCTTTCACGCCGGGAATGAACCCTTCCCATATACCGGACCCATCCTTTCTTTGAATAAGTGGATGAGCGTCTCCGCGCCACAGGTTAAAGTCGCCTATAACCGAAACACTCTTCGCGGAAGGCGCCCATACGGAGAACTGCGTGCCCTTTTCCGCATTCCCATCGACAACATGGGCCCCCAGCTTCCTGTACAGGTGGTAATGTTTTCCTTCCTTGAAGAGGTAAACATCGTAATCCGTCAAAAGACTTCTGGGCTCTACGCTTTTCAATTCAGGTTCTCCTATTCTACTTCACCGTAAGTCCGCTGTCGAAAGGTATGTTACATCTGGGGTTGCTAAGATCACTTGAATCTCATTCCAGAGACACGCTGAGCCCCAGCATAAGTGTTTAGAGCCATGCGGGCGGAATTGGCCGGCCTGAAGTATGTGTCCACCCTCTTTTTGCAGTTTTCCCTTATCTTGGAAAATGCACATTTCCGATCCAAGATCAGGTCCAGCATCGTTGGATCTGTTACAAACTCTGCCACCTGAGATGGGATGTGATTGTTCGATTCATCAGCCATTCTGACCATCAGAATCATTCCTGCGAGAGCAGCCGCCAAATCTTTAGAATCGCCCGGCCTAACGAGCAGTCCCGTCCCCTGCTCTGGCTCCTCCCTAAGGTCAAGCACAGTCTCCTTCAGCCCCCCAACCTTTGAGCCAACGACAGGAGTACCGGTGGACATCGCTTCAAGTGCCGCAATTCCGAACGGCTCCCATCTCGAAGGCATGGCAAATACGTCCGCTCCCAAGTATGCGAGCTTGTATATGGAAGGCAGTGTGCCAGGAACTATCCTCACGCCGGACGCCAATTTTGAAGATTCTTCGAGAACCCAGCTTAAAAACCCGGACTGCTGACCCGGCAACAGAATCAAAATAAACCGAACTTCCGGAAGAACCTTCAGCACATCCGGAATCGCCTTAACAAGCAGGTCCACGCCTTTTTGCTCGTTCAATCTCCCGGTCATCAAAACGAGCTCCCCGTCTGAATCAAAGTTTCTTACCTGTCCTGAATCTCCAAAAAGATCTGTGTTTCTGAAATTCATCAGGAGCTGTGCTATGGATTGGTCTGCATTTGAAGGGGGTCCGGCCTTTTCAAGCGCCTCTGTGAGAAGATAGTTTCTTAGCCGCTTTCTCGTGATCTTCCTACCGGGTAACCTATGAGTTTTCGACACTTCCTTTAATATCTCGTCCTCCTTCCAATCGCAGCCGTTGTAGATGAAGCCACATCTTTCCTTAACCCAGCTTCCCACATATCCGATAACATCCTCGGTCAGGTATGACCTGCTCACCGTCGCCAGCCAGTCAGACCAAAGAGCGCCGAACTTCTCGAAGCTTCCCTCGCACCATTCTTCCCACAGCTTCTTCGGTGACATGTATGTAAGCGACCCATTTATCATCACATTGTATGGCATATCCTCAAGGCCACACCATGCTTCCGAGATGTAGTGCCAAGGCAATCGCTTGAAGCTTAGAAGATGAATCGTAAAGGCAAGGGGCAGGTCTTTGTGATGTGCAGCTGCCACCTGTTTGAGTATCGCGCCGGCCGGCACGGTGTGCCAGTCATTCATATGGATCAGGTCCGGAAGTTCGAGCTCGTTTTCGATTGAGTAATTCAGGAAGTGCGCTACCGCTCTCGAAAAAAGGGCCATCTTTTCGAATGTCAAATCATGGTCGTACACCTGATGGTCTTCCAACCAGCGGGATGATGCCGGGTCCAACCCCTTGGCCAAAAGATACGTCACACCTCCGAGCTTTCCCCGCTCGAACCCAACGCTGTACGGGTATTCGTTTCCGTCTACGCCCCTTCTTGCTCCGCTCGCTTTGAATTCCGATATTTCCTCAAGCTTCAGTTTTTTCCGGATCTTCTCCTCGTATTGCTGACCATGACTCGGCATCAGTATGGTGGGCCTGATATCCAGGTCGGCAAGTGCGTGGGCAAGTGTAGCAACGGCCTGGCCCAACCCCCCGACATGCACAACGTCCGAAGACTCGAACGTAAGGATCCATACACTCTTGCCGACGTACTCTCTACCTACTGGGTGAGCGGAGTTCACGATTCCCCCTGCCGTTGCACGTTTCCTATTTGCCAATATAAGGTAGTCCTGATATAACTTGTATCATCACTGCCACTCAAGAAGGATTAAATCATACTTCTGCATCTCCTTCAAAGCATCGAGAAGAACATATCTTGACAAAAGCCGTCATACTCGCCGGAGGGGAAGGTACAAGGCTGAGACCCCTCACATTCACCCACCCTAAACCGATGGTCCCGATTGGAAAAGAACCCGTGATTCACTACCTTCTGACTCGTCTTTCAACAGAAGGCTTCTCGGATGTCGTGATGGTGGTCGGATATCTAAGAAATCAGATAATGAGCTTTGTTGGTGACGGTTCACGCTGGGGGCTGAGGGTGAATTACGCTGTCGAATCGAATGAAGCACACTATGGCACCGCCGGCAGTCTAAAGCTGGCCGAACATCTGCTCGACGAGACGTTCCTCGTCACCCAAGCGGACACAATTACGAATATGCATCTAGCGGATGCCGTGAGATTCCATACAAAGAGTGGTTCCTATGCAACCATCGTCATGACACGGGTCCAGGATCCCTGGAACTTTGGGGTTGCTGTGTTGGACGAAGATCAGAAAATTATAGAGTTTCAGGAAAAACCACGGAAGGAGGAAGCAAAGAGCGACCTTGTCAGCACCGGCTTCTACGTCCTCGAACCGGAGGTGCTGGATCATATTCTGGCAGAGAATTGGGATTTTGCCAAGAATCTATTCCCACATCTTCTCGACTTGCAGAAGCGGATTTCCGGTTACCCAACAGATGACTTCTGGGTGGACGTGGGAAACCTTGATGGATACCTCAAGGGAATGAAGTGGGTGTTAAATGCGGAGGGGGACCTCTCACCCAAAGAGAGAAGAAACATCGATTCTGCCCATCTTCAGGAATCCGACGAAGCGGGGACAACCTCGGCTTCACAAAGGCTGGTGGAACAGGGGGCTGTCATTGAGGAAGGGGTGCGCATTAATCAAAGCGTGGTCAAAAAGGACGCAAGAATCTGCATGAATTCATCTTTGAACGACTGTATGGTTATGGAAAGGTCTTACATAGGAAGGAATTGCATAATCTCAGACAGCGTCATAGGCCAGGCTGCAGTGGTGAACGATGAATCTGTGGTGCATGGTTCGATAATTGGGCCGGGTGGTGTGATAGGCTCGAAGGTAAGGCTCAATCAGGGAGCCAGAATCTGGCCCAACGTACATGTTCCTGATGGTGACACCGTGTCTGGAATCATGGCCGTACCCATGGAGAAAGCATTCTACTTCTACACAGGAATAGGTCAGTACACCGGTCTAATCGCCACTTCTGTCAACGGCTTCATAGAGGCTCTCGAAGTGGCTCCCATTCAGTCTCTTGAATTCCATGCGAAAAAGAGAGACTTTGAGAGGTGGGTCAGGGAGGTCATCGGGTCGAGCGAACTGGCTGATGCCGTCGAAGGGATCAGAAGGCGGGCGCTTGTCGGCGAAGAGCTGAGGTCTGCGCTGGTCGATGCGGTTAAACGCTGGGCACACAAGGTCTCTCACTCCACCGGACCTCATGTTTGATATTCTGAATATTGTTTTCCGGCTTTTATTTGCCCCTATGCTTAAATCCGACCTTAATTTAACAGATTTTATGATAAAGGGGAAAGTTTCGAAGGACGAAGCCGTCAGGTCGCTCAGAGTGTTGCCAGCCGAGAAGGCCTTCTATTTCTATCGTGGAATAGGGCAGCCGCTGGGAGTGGTGTCCTCAAGTCTGTCGGACTTTGCGGAAGCCTTGAAGAAGGTCGAGCCGGAATCTGTAAGGTTTCACTTGGAGAGGGGAGATTTTCAGAACTGGCTGAAGATGCTTGGCGAGGACCCTCTCTGTGACAAACTGAAGTCCTTGAGAGGCAGGGAATTACCCGCAGAAGAGCTCAGAAGCAGGGTCAGTGCCCTGGTAAGTTCCCGCGTGAACCAGTTAAGAAGGGCAGCCGGCAACCTGTGAAACTAACCGGGCGTTCAATTCACATCGTGCTCGCTTCCGTAGCCAACTATCTGCAAAGCCGAAGAATCTGCGGAACGAACTAAACTACCGAGACCTGGTAATCCTTCCCTTCCCACCTGTTTTCATCGATCCAGAGGAATGTGAAGACCAGCTGATTCTTCCTGTTCCCCGGAACAGTTATGTCAACATATTTAATGCCGAGTGATGTTGAGTTCGATTCCGTGTCCTTCACAGTCTTCCAGCCGTCACGAGACCAGTGCAGAAGAAAGCGCTCGCTCGCCTGAATCCTGAGGGTGGTTCCCCTCCTTACCGTCTCTACCTGGCGATTCTTTTTCCAAACCTCCATCTCCTTACATTTTGACCTGTCCTTGATGTACCTTGAAGCCACCTCAGGAATCATGTCGAAGACCTTTCTATCGCTCGCTGATCTGAGAAGCTTCACATATTCTGCATGAGCCCACATCAGGGGAGTGGCCGAGCCCGTTGGTCCGCCAAATTTCATATGTGAATAATCCCTGTCGGGTTCGTCCCACACCTGCTCAGGTACAAGTCCCGCAGTGGATGCAAATTTCTCGATCGCTCTTATGAGAGGCTTGGGGTCGTGACCCACTGCCAATTCGTAGTGTCCTCTTTCACCCGTCAAAAGGGGCCAAGCCCTACCAACTCCCCAACCTTCGTAAGCTCCGCCATCCTCTCTCTGACCATACCCGTCATGATTGTACCTGTGCCACGTTGGACCCATCGGCGTTTCCACCCGGAGCACTTTATCCACCACCTTCAGGGAATCTACAATAACTGGATCATCCGCCCTGCGAATGCCATACCGTACCAGCTCCAGGAATCCGGGATCGACAATTTCCTTTGCTGGAAATATGTGTTGATGACCCGGTTCTATGTTGGAGATGGAAACATACCCCGTGTTTGGGTCTTCGTCCGGGCACGGGTCGGTCAGGTCCACCGGCTTTATTCTGATATAGTGCTTTGTTACTCCCGGTACAAGCGTGCCCTCCGTCGTGACGGTCCACCTTTCAATGTGCGATTCGAGGAAGTCTGCATACTCCTCAAGAAACTGAGCCGTTTTGTTATCTCCCCGGTCCCTGCAGAAATGTGACGCGCAGATAAGGGCAGCAATGTTCGAGGCGAGGGTGGAAGGAGAGTATCCACTCAACTCCTCCCATCTTTCCTGCTGTGTGGCCGGACCGTTCCTCACAAGGTAGGCCGCACCCTTCATCACCATCGGATACGGATCGAAGTTTTTCAGGGCATTTTCCTTCTTCAGGTGGTAAGCGAGTATGATTGGGAACGCAGCCTCATCAAGCTGCATACCACCCCAGTAGGGTTCACCGTCTATCCAGAAGTTCTGAGCAAAACCGCCGTCCTCCCTTTGGGTGACGGCCAGATATATCAGCGCCCTCAGAGGTGTTTCTTTGTCCCCCGCGGCCAAAAGTGACATCGCGACGTTCACCATATCTCTCGTCCAGACCAGGTGATATCCGCCCCTGTCTTCGTCCCCTTTACTTTCCCCCCAGGGTATGGAAAGTGAAGCGATGAATGCGCCGGGAAACGTCTTATCTTCATGGGCAAGCATCAGACTGACGCTGGAGTGGTACAATTCCCCTCCGTCTCCCGAGGCAGCTTCTAGTGGCAGTATCCTCGAAAAGGGTCTGTCCCACTGTTCCTCGAACCTTGTTCTTTGCTCTTCAAAAGAAATCGCGCAGGACTGGAACAGTGTAGCCACCGCATTCCTGAATGAGGTCCCGAAGGATATCGCCAGTGTAAAGTCCAGGGATTTGGAAAGGTCGATCATACCCGTTAGTGCTACATTACCGTTCAGAGCCTCCTCGAACTCCCAGTCCATCTTCATATTTCTTGCAAGATCTGTCCACCCATCGCTCATACCCACATAACCGCATGACAGCCGTTTGAAGGGGACGGTAGCGCACATGGTCATCCAGATGCCGTCGTTTTCAGCACCAAAGAATCTCCTGCCCCCCGATTCGACAACATAAGCGTTGTTATTGGCGCCTCCCCCTCCGAGGTGAGGTGCGCAAAGCGCGTAAATCTGAATCTTTGAGAGAAAATCAGGTTCACCACTGATTGTGACATGCTGAAGTATACAGGGAAGATGGGGATCGGATATTATTTCCTTGTGGATAGCATACCTCCCCAACGGGTCGGAATTCGTGACTTCATAACCAAGAACATGAGGAGACAGCCTGACAACCTTCGAATGAAGATGCCTCTTTTCTTCATGAAAGAAACTTACTCCATCAGTTATAAGGAACTCCATGTCTCGCATTTGTGGTCTGTCGACCGTAGGATAGTACGCCTCGGTCAGTGTACCCCTCCAGAGCGTGAACCAAACTTTGCTGTCTGCCGAGTAAGCAGTTCCTATTCCTTCCTTGTTTCCCCTTGTCCACCTGGGTTCGATGCCCGGGGATCCAAAGGCTTCCTTCGAATTTGGTCCATCAGCGGTTCCCGAGGCACCGGTACGCACTGCGTTTTGATCAGGCGGCACGACGCTTGCCATCGGATGACTCTAAGCCGGTACTGTTTTAAGGTTGCTTTGGAGTCGATTGGAAATGAAAAGCCGGATCTTCTTAAATCGGTTGTCGAAGGACCGAGTATCCGCCAGCAACATTCAGGTCAGCTGACTGTGCCTTTTCCGGATGGATACGTTCTATTAACTTGCTTGGAGTATCCTCCGAATCCCGCTACGACAATTGCGGCATCGATCGGTAGCTCCACAAGGTCGAGAGGGTCAAAACTCACATTCACAAATGTGTAGACGATCGCTGCCGAGACAATGAGTGCCAAACCAAATATGGCGGACACGAAAAATGCCGGAGGTGACCCCCGTCGGCAAAGGTATGCAAGCAGTATCGATGTGATTCCAAGTCCCTCGTACGAAAGAGCATAGATCATCGGATACTGACCTCCGATGGCCGCTGTATCGAGGTTTGGGGCAAGATAAGGCCCACCAATCACCAGAATGCCAGCAAATATCAGAAGTAATCCGTGAGCCAGATTAAGGAGAACCAGCACACCGATGTATGTCCAGACAACCTGCTTCAATTCACTCTTGCAGTCCCTTACCTTGTCCGGTCATTCTTAAGCTTAACACAACGGTCGACCTCCAATTATACTCAATATCGGGAAATAATAGATATAATCATCAATAATGAGGGTCCAAGTATGAGCATAGAAGTAGGTATTGTACTGGCAGCATTAGGCATCACTACGCTCGAGCTTGTGGAGGCCTCCGCGGTCGGGCTCACACTCTATCACACCTCCAAGAGAATGGCCGTCTTTGGGGCTGTCATAGCAGGGACGGTGGTGGTGCTTGTACCTACATTCGCAGTGGGCAAGGCAATAGCCCTGTTGCCGGTGTTTTATGTCAGATTGATAGCGGCGGCGCTTCTCCTCTACTTTGGGCTGAGACTTGCGAGGAGTGCCAGGCGTGCAGTGCTCAGAACCCGCACGGGAGGCTTTCAAGGGGAGGAAGAATCGCACAGAAGCCTCATGGTGGCAGGCTTCTCGGTTGGCATGGTTGAGGCGTTCGAGGCTGCGATCGTGCTGGTTGCACTCATACCTGTGAGCTTCGATTCCACCGTCATCGGTCTGTCCATGGGAGTACTGGTGGTGATAGTTGCAACACTAGTACTGCAGTCCCAGGTTCGTAAGATTAAGCAGGCTTCCATGAAAATCGTCGTTTCCGCACTTTTGCTATCCTTTTCTGTGTTCTGGGGTTTGGAGTCCGTTGTTTCTTTGGATGACCTGTTTTTGATTCCATTCTTCCTCGTCTTCGCAATCGTCGTGTACACATACTCACACATGAGCCTGCCACCGGCAGGACCTATCAAACAGTCAAAAGGGGCGGAGGGCGACACCCCCTCTCAAGCGCAATAGTCATATACGCTGATATTCGGCCCCTTCTTCCGGCAACCCAAAATGGAACACGAATCGGGCATGAATCTTGCACGGTTGGTACGCCAGATTATGATGATATTCGTGCTTCTGGCTGTCGTTCTTACGGTGATGATGCTTGTCGATACACATCTCTTTTATACACTGTACCTTTCTGACACCGTGGTTGTGGTACTTCTCGTATTTCTTTACTTCGTAAGGCCCGGTTCTGCATCCGCTCAATCATCAACCAAGATGGATGGCTGATAAAGTCTCTTGGGTTCGGAATTTATAACCCCATTAAGGCTTAACCTGCAAACGTTAGATATGCTACAATACAACGAAAAGGCAACGATTCAAAGGTGAGGAAAGGAGGCGCAAGGGAATTGTCAGAAAAGGGAATAAATGCAAAGAAAGCGGATGACTTTGATGACTGGTACACTCAGGTCATTCTGAAATCCGAGCTGGCAGATTATTCCCCGGTTTCCGGATGTCTGGTATTCAGGCCTCTTGCCTACTCCATATGGGAGCAGATACAGCAGGCTACAGACTCCATGTTCAAGGCTGCAGGAATCAGAAACGTGTACTTTCCGTTGCTGATACCGGAAAGACTTCTGAGGAAGGAGCAGCAGCATGTGGAAGGATTTGCCCCAGAAGTGGCCTGGGTGACCGAGACTGGGGAAACAAAGCTGGATGAAAGGCTGGCCATAAGGCCGACGTCGGAAACGATAATGTATGAGTCTTTTTCAAAATGGATCAGGTCATGGAGGGACCTTCCTCTAAGACTAAATCAGTGGAACAACGTACTGAGGTGGGAGTTCAAGCATCCAACCCCCTTTCTCAGGAGCAGGGAATTCCTCTGGAACGAAGGACACACAGTTTTTGCCACAAGGGAGGAGGCCGAGGCAGAAAGAGACCAGATACTGGGCATATACAAGGAAATCACGGAGGACTATCTCGCGCTGCCGGGCGTAATAGGAAAAAAGACGGAGAGTGAGAAGTTCGCCGGCGCAGTTGCGTCCTATAGCATCGAGCATCTTATGCCCGACGGCAAGGCGATTCAGGGGCCAGATTTTCACCTAGATGGCCAGAACTTTGCCAGAGCCTTCGAAATATCATACCTGGACAGGGAGGGGAAAAGACAGTTCGCGTGGCAGAACACATTTGCAATAACCACCCGTGAAATTGGTGTGATGGTGGCCACGCACTCCGATGACAGGGGACTCGTAATCCCACCGAAGGTTGCCCCAGTCCAGGTCGTCATCGTGCCTATATTCGATGTGAAATCGAGAATCGAAGTTGTGGATGCCGCATCAAAACTCAGGGAAAGGCTTTCTCAAATTGCAAGGGTGCATCTGGATGACAGGGATTACTACACACCCGGCTGGAAATTCAACGAGTGGGAGATGAAAGGGATTCCCCTGAGAATTGAGCTCGGACCAAGGGACATATTATCGAAAAGGGTTGTATTTGTCAGAAGAGATTCCATGAAAAAGTGGGATGTGCAGTCCGACAGGGTTGAGGAGGAGGTGCTGTCAACCTTGAAAGATATTCAGCAGTCGTTATATTCGAAGGCAAAGGCGTTTCTGGAAAACAATACTCATGCGGCAGAGGATTTGACAGAACTAAAGGATGTAATAAGCAGAATGAAAGGATTTGCCCTGGTTCACTGGTGTGAAAGCCCTGAGTGTGAGAAGAAGATAAAGGAAGAAACTGGAGCGAAGATCACAAACATGCCTCTCAACCAGCCGGAAGAACCTGGAAAATGCGTTATATGTGGCCGGGAGACAGGGACGATCGCATACGTAGCAAGATCATACTGATATTATTTCGTTCGACTTTAGACGTCCTTTTGATTTCAATCAGCAAAGGCTATAAATGCTATCTCTTTATGCGGCATAATGCAAGAGAAAACATCTGCAGTCTTTGTCAGGGAAAGCACAGGCCTTGTGAAAAGCGTTTCATTCCTGGATTCTGTCGCACTCAACGTAAGTAATATGTCAATAGGCGCCGCACTTGCCGTGCTGGGGTTCACTGCACTGTTCCTTCCAACCATGTCTGGAGTAAACATCGTCATGGCCTCAGTCATAGCATTTGGACTTACTGTCCCTCAGGTGATCGTCTATACGATGATGACTAGAAGGTTCCCGAGGACCGGTGGGGATTACGTCTGGGTTTCAAGGACGTTTGGCGGATTCGTTGGAAACATCTCCGCCCTAACCGGATATACATTCGGCAACCTGCCATACTTCTCGCTGATTCTTCTAACCGTAGTGAGTGCCATCGGGTCTGTCGGATACATTTTCGGAAACCAGGGTTTTCTGAACCTGGCGGTTCCAGGTTCGGCGCCGCTGGAGCAGTTCGGAGTGGGCGCAGTAATCTTCACCGTTCTGATTCTTGTCAACATATTTAAGCCAAAGGCGGGCTACAAGCTCGTGTCGGCCATGATGATCATCGGTGTAATTACGACACTCCTTGCGATATCTGTCCTGTTGATTGGAGGCAGGCAGGGGGTCGTGAACTACATGAGTTCGCTGGGCAATTCCTCTCTCACCTATGCCGCTATCGCATCGTCATACTCCGGTCCAAGCATTAACTGGGGTAACACATTGCTTTTGGTACCATATTTCGCATTCTTCACTTACCCGTGGCTCAATGCCAGCCCTGGGGTTGCTTCCGAACTGAAGGGAAGAAACAGCATACGTTGGAGTACACCCATATCGGCAGTTCTCGTGTTCTCACTCATTACGGGTGCCTACGCCACTATGTATCTTGTGGCCGGGCAGCCGTTCATAAACTCTGCCTACTACAACTCTGCACTCGTAAACGACTACTCCTTCAACTTCTGGACGCTGGCCATGGGCGTGTCAGGCAACGCCATTGTCCAGGCGATACTGGGGTTGGGCTGGATAATATGGACTATGGTGATACTCGCCTATGGGGTGATCGTGTTCTCCAGATACCTTCTTGCACAGTCATTTGACAGATTCCTGCCGACGAAGCTTTCAGAGGTCAATCACAGGTTTGGTTCGCCCGTCGCTGCCCATCTCATCGACCTTGGCGTAACACTTGGAATGCTGGCAGCCGCCTCCTTCCTTTATGGAACATTCACTTCGCTCTACGGTATCATCGTGGCAAACATGGCCTACTTCGGAATCGTGGGACTCGCCGCTGCCTTCTACGGGATAAAGAAGGAGAGAGGAAGCTCCAGGGCAGTACTCGGAGTGTTCGGAATTCTCCAGGCTGCTTCATTCACCTATCTGATCTCGCAATTTCTGGAGTATGGCTCAATCTGGGGCGCGAATCCACTGGCGTACGGCTATGTCATCGGAACCGTAGTATTCGGGATACTGGCCTACACCCTATCCAAGTTCTACCACAGAAGCAGAGGTATCGACATCTCCCTGGCCTTCAAAGAATTACCACCTGATTGATTTTTTATCATCAAACGGATCTATCATATTCCACCCTCTTCCTCTTTACGAAGCCACCAAACTTTATAAAATGATACAGAAGGCTTTTTCGCAGTTGAATAGTACTGTGTACGAAGCTGGAAGATGGCGTCTCTCCGATGTGCTCGACGAAGGTCCGAATTCATACAGCAGAGTGAAGAAAGATGTCTATACGGAGATGAAAAGGTTCGAAGCCCTCCGGCCAAAGCTGAGCATGGCAACTGCCTCCGAAGTTATGAATGCACTGACAATGCTCGAACGCATAAGCGAGTCAACAGCCCGGCTGGCCTCATACTCATACATGAAATTCTCAGAGGACACAAGATCGGAGAAGGCATCAGCGGAATTCGCCGCCACTCAGGATTTCCTGGCGGAGGTGGAGAACAGGACGATGTTTTTCAGGCTATGGTGGATATCTCTTCCGGAAGAGAAGCATAGAACCCTTGTACCCTCGGGCGATCCTGACTTTGTATACTTTCTTTCTTCCATCAGGAAGAGGGCACCCCACACACTTCAGGAACCTGTGGAGCAGGCAATAAACCTGAAAAACACAACCGGTTCGAACGCCTGGGTCAGACACTACGAAAGGCTCACCTCCGAGTTCACCTACAGGGTCAGGGTTAACGGCAAGCTTCTGAAGGATGAATCAGGCAAGCCAAAGACGTTTGTAACCAGCGAACTTGTGAGGCTCGCCTTCTCCCCGGATCCCGCAACCAGAAAGGCGGCTTATGTAACCCTGTTCAGGAAGTATGCCGAACAAGGCAAGCATCTGGGCGATATATACAGAAACATAGTAAAGGACTGGTACAACGAAAACGTCACGCTTAGGAATTACAGGACTCCAATCTCTGCGCGCAATCTGGAGAATGACATAAGCGACCTGACCGTCGAAGTTCTTTTGGCGACCTGCAGGGAGAATGCTTCGGTTTTCCAGGACTTTTTCAGGTTGAAGGCAAAGATGCTTGGAATGAGGAGGCTCAGAAGGTATGACATCTATGCTCCGGTGAAAAAAGAAGAGGCAAGGACCGGCTACAGCGAGGCAGTGACAACCGTCCTTTCTGCCTTCTCAAAATTTGACGCTGGTTTCTCTTCACTTGCAAAGAAGGTGTTTGATAGTCAACATGTTGATTCTGAGATAAGGCCGGGGAAGGTTTCAGGCGCATATTGCTCCCAGGTCACACCCAAAATAACCCCCTATATCCTGCTGAGCTACTCCGGCACCACGCGGGACGTTTACACAATAGCTCACGAGTCGGGGCATGCGGTCCATGACCAGCTAGCATCGAGGCATTCCATCCTAACATATTCTCCGCCCCTTGTCCTTGCTGAGACAGCCTCGGTTTTCGGAGAAATGATCCTGTATGACTACATGACCGAAAGAGTCGCCGATAAGGGAACACTGTCCGGTATACTTGAGGAGAAGCTCGCCGAGATGTATTCGACGATCCAGAGGCAGGCTTATTTCGTCCTGTTCGAACTTTCTGCGCACAAAGCGGCTCAGGACGGTAAAACAGTTGACGACCTGAACAGGATCTACATCGAACTTCTTCGGGAGCAGTTTGGAGATTCTGTGGATGTCCCGAATGAATTCATGTGGGAGTGGACATACATTCCCCACATTTACCACACCCCATTTTATTGCTACGCATATGCGTTCGGAAACCTGCTGACGCTTGCACTTTATGATGAATACCGCGAGAGGGGACGGGAGTTCGTTCCAAAGTACATGAGGGTCCTGGAGTACGGTGGCTCGGCGAGCCCTCATAAAATACTCAGTGAGGTGGGAGTGGACCTAGAATCAAAGGAATTTTGGAGACGAGGTTTTGGAGTCCTCAGAGAGTTGACCACGAAGTTGAAGGAAATTCATGAATGATAAAGAATTTTCAGCCACACGCGAACTCACCTCCACCAGTAACTTACCTGCATCGTGTAGGCCTGCTTCTGGAACAGTTCAAAGATAGAATTTAATAATCCTCATCGGAAAGATGCAACGTGTATCCCGGCAGGCTAGTGGGCGCGGCGATGGGGATCGTAATTCTGGTTTCCGTATTTCTTTTGCCATTTGGCACTCTTCCCGGCATTTCCGATACCTCATCCACGCTATATTCAGCATTTGGTAGGGTTGTGTCCCACCTCAGTGCGGTCGAATCGAGTGGGGATACTGACCTTTTAACAACAGATTTCATGCTGGTCGCAGCTGTCATTATCCTCACGATCGCAGGACTCGTAGGTATTTTTCCTTTGGGTAGCGGTGTTCTTGGCCTGATAGGAGTAGGTATGCTGACGATGAGCCCTTACCTGAACAACGACCTCACTGCCCCAGTTACATGGGGTGCAGCATTTTACGTGATCTGGCTGGCTTCCTTCCTATCCATTGCAGCAGCATTCTGGAGAAGAATTTGGCAACCTTCGTGGCCGGAAAAACCCGGTGCGAAATCAGGCAACGGTCCAAGCTCCGCACCTTACGAGCACCTGTCAGCCGCACCATCCCACGGGTGATTGGTTTGCTGGATGGGATGAGGCTCCTGCAATCCAATCAACTCCTTTTGGCCAAGTACACCTGCTGGGGTTTCCTCGCATTATCATAAGGAGGCTTCTACTACCTTGCAGAATCGTTTGATAATTATCAACCGGCATACCATCCTGAGAGGTGTTGTATAGTTGCCTTCAAGTCGTGAACCGATCGCCATGTCCTGGAGCGGGGGAAAGGACAGCAGCTTTGCGCTTTATACACTGATGAAAGACAAACGATACAGGGTGGTCTCCCTTTTAACCACAATCACCAAGGAGTTCGACCGTATCAGCATGCATGGCGTCAGACGTGAGCTTCTCAACAGACAGTCACGTTCGATAGATATACCCGTTTTACAGGTGGAAATCACGTATAAGGCAGGAAACGAAGAATATGAAAGAAAGATGAAGGAGGCGATCGAATCTTTAAAATCGCAAGGAGTAACCAAGGTTGCATTTGGAGACATCTACCTGGAAGATATCCGCAAGTACCGTGAAGAAAAGATGGCTCAGGCAGGCATGTCCTGCATCTTCCCACTCTGGGGATATGATCCAGGAAAATTATCAAGAAAAATAATCGAATCCGGCTTTCAGGCGGCAATATGCACGGTGGACCCCAAGAAGATCGGCAAGGAGTATGCGGGCAAAGACTACAACCTGGAGCTGATCGAGTCTCTCCCGAAGAATGTTGACCCTTGTGGGGAGAAGGGGGAGTTCCACACATTCACCTACGATGGACCCATATTCAAATCGCCCGTAGGGTTCGTTCGTGGAGAGGTTGTCGAAAGGGATGGTTTCATTTTCGCCGACCTGGTACCCGTTTGATCGTCGCCTCGTAGATTACGTTTCGACAGAGATTCACAGAACTCTGCTGCCAACGCAAAATTATGGTCCCAAAATGCGGTTTTATAAAACCCGTGAAGACTTATATAATTTCGTAGAGGGACAAAAAACAATGTCCGAGTTTCATGAGCAGAACAACAAATCTGTGGTGAAAAGGTTCTATGATGAAGTGCTGAACAATGGCGATTTCAGTCTTGTCACAACAATGGTCAGGGACGACTTTATCGACAATTCTCCTGCGCCGGGTCAGGAAGGTGGCCTGGACGGGTTACTCAAGCGGGTGACGACACTTAGGTCCGCGATTCCTGACCTGAACTTCCACGTAGAGGAGTTACTGGCTGACGGTGACAGGGTGGTCGCAAAATGGACTTTTACAGGGACTCTGCGAACCCCATTTATGGGCATGGAACCCACGAAAGACGGACTCGTTATACGAGGTCTGGATTACATAAGAATGACTGACGGGAAGGTGAGGGAGAGATGGCAGTTTGTGAATCAGACAGAAGTTCTCAAACGCTTGGGCGTTCTTAAGAAGGAAGTAGATATTATTCTTTAGCACGTCTTATTTTCCGACCGCCATTTCCATCGCCTCGTGTGATAGCTGAAACAAACATCAAGGGATAATTCAGCTCATCGGCAAATGACATTTGTGCAACGGCCTTGGAGGAGCCATAGCCAATCACCACTTTTAGGCTTAACCATTCACCCGTCACCTCTCCGTATCCATATTCCCCCGCGCGTTCCGTGAGCCCCCTGGGCCTGATCTTCACACTTACAGACTTCCTGAAAGGCTGATTCCTTATTGATTCCGCAAGAGCCCTTTCTATTCTCCCGAGTTGCTTTCTGTCATCTCTTACTGGAAGGCCTATGAGTCTATGATAAAGTGTTGACATCGCTATCCCCGCTTCGAAACAGGCCCTTTCCGCATCCGTCATCGTAGGTTCAAAGTATCGGCGGGCCGGGTCTTTACCATCTTTCATGGCAGTTCTGTAAAACTTATTCTTCTATATCCTTTGATGTCTTCTCCCTCGGACGTTGCATTATAAAAGGAGGGGCCAGGGTTCATTGCAAGCCTTTCCAGCAGAAGCTTACCCCACTTTAGTTTCTTCAGTTTGAAGTCTGAAGCCATCTCATCCTCATTCATCCAGGGCTTCGAATATTTCGACACCATATTGCCAAAATCCATTCCTGCAAGAACAATTTCGGACGCTCCAAATGCAGCCATCAGGTGCACGGCCCTGTCGCCATCAGTGAAGCCGCCTACATTGATGACGTTTTTTCGCGGTTCGACCTGAGTTGTGCCTACAATCATGCCACTGACTAAAGGCAGCCACTTGCTTATCAGTGGAATGTTATCACCATGTGCATGTATGAACGCGACCCCGCCTTCGCCTGTCACCTCGCTGATGCAGTCAGGACAGCCATCCAAATCCGAAACGATGATATTTGGCACGATGCCCATTTCAAGCATATACCTCACTGCTCCGTCGGACCCTACAACCAACGAGTTCTGAATTCTGTTTGATTCGATAAGTTTTATGAGATCCGCCCTTAGCGATATGCCGGCTCCGAATACAAACGCCCGCTTTGCCCTGATCATTTGCTCCGCTGCAAGAATCACTTTTCGCGTTGATGCACCCTTGCTTTCGAGAAGACTCGATAACAGCTGTGTCGATGACCTGTCCGTGGATATGTCGATATTCAGGTCCTTTGCTATCTGCCTGTAAATGTCCCACCAGCCCGCTGGCGGGCCTTCTTCAACCACAACATTGTATCCGGAATCCAAGTATATAGAAGGAACGCAAGGAACCCATGCTGCTGCTTGAACTGCATCCACCAGGGAAAAGATTCTTGTGTCGGTGGTACCGTGGAAGGTCAGCGGCTATGATATGACCAAGGTGAGCAGTGTATGACCATCGCAAGGCTTGGGGGCATAAAGGTGGGTCAGAATCGGCCAGTCATTATCATGGGGGTTGTGAACATGAGCCCCGAGTCGTTTTACGGAGGATCTATCGCCAAAAATCCTGATGATGCACTCAAGAGAGCCAGCACGATGATCGAGCAGGGTGCAAAAATCATCGATGTGGGAGGCATGTCCACAGCCCCCTACAAGGCGACCGAAATATCTGTAGAGGAGGAAGTACTGCGCGTGGTCCCCGTTATTAAAAGGCTGAAGAAAGAGCTGGGATGCGTCATATCTGTCGATACCACCAGGGCTGAGGTTGCCGAAAACTCCTTCCGTGCCGGGGCACAGATTCTGAACGATGTTACGGGTCTGAAGGGCGATAGTAAAATGGCAAAGGTGGCGCATGATTACTCTGTTTCTGCCATACTTGCTGCCAGAGAAACTTCCGCTGGAAGTGGCCCGCCGCTGTTCAGAGTTTTGAGGTCTCTCAAAGAGAGCATCCTGCTGGCCGTGGAGGCGGGCCTCAGACGTGAAAATATCGTGATTGACCCAGGTATAGGCTTCTTCAGAAATACAGGTATCGACTGGTATGACTGGGACGTCGACGTTCTGTCCAATCTCTTTGCGCTCAGGGTTCTTGACCGGCCAATTCTTGTGGCTGTTTCCCGCAAATCATTCATAGGAAAAATCACATCTGTCGCGAATCCAGAAGAGAGACTGTATGGCTCCCTTGCAGCAGAATCTGTAGCAGTGGCCCTAGGGGCAGACATCGTGAGGACGCACAACGTGTCAGAATCATTGCAGGCAGCCCAGGTAGCCAGAAAGCTGAGACCGGAGATCTTGGAACGTATCGGACCCAATACACGCAAGAAGATTCCAGCCGTTATGGAAATTCAATCCCACCATTGGAAAAAAAGCCTCGCCGAAGTGGGGAAGCATGCGGGCGAAGGCGCAACGAGGATGGTGCTGATATCCGGCATAGATAGGCAGATCCATGAACTTATCAAGTCAAGTGTCGGTCAAAAGGGAGGAGAGTTTATTTCGGAACCGGAATCCCTCACCTCTTTGGTCATGTTGGCGGACCGTCGTCAGATTGAGTCTTTAATTCACAAAGCAGGAGCGGAGAAGGGGAATCGCATTTGCTCGGTTTTGGACCAGTTAAAAACCATCTACGACATTTCATAGCATGGCAAAACCGACCAGAACCGCCAGGGTTACGGCTCCAACAAGCATCCAGAATTCCCTGAGCTCCGAGTCTGTGTGCCGTGTGTAGGCGTACGCCACCATCGAAAAGGCAACGAGCTCCGCCGAAAGCAGCACGCCTATTGTGCCCTGCTGCGAAACCGGATTTAGATACCAGCTCATGGCAGCTAGCACAACCATGAAGACGAGAAGAACAAGCATCGCATTCCTCCTTCTGTTCCCCTCCTCCATCATCGAACGTTACCCCTCCCTGCTTCGTAGCCGAGCACAAGAGCCCGGAGCAGCTTGAGCATCGAATAAAGCGAAACTCCGAAAACAAGGGTGGATACAAGCAGCCATTCGTAATCTATTCCCGGTGAAGTCGCAGTAGAAACTACGGTCGAGAGCGAAACTGAGGCTACTCCAAGAAGCACCAGGAAAAGCAATGTGTAGCGGCTGTGTTTGAATGGGATCTTCAAAAATCTGACTGAACTGGATACCGTTGGCATCTGGACAACCTCCCTCGTAAGGGCCTGTCTTGCTTTGAAGTAGAGAAGGAATATTGCTCCAACGAGTAGCGCGGTGCCCCCCACTATTTCCACGACTTGGCTGGTGGGTGCATTCACACCCGGCGTTGCATAGCCCCAGATCGTAAGGACGATCACTTCTGCTATGAATATGGCACCAATCGTGGTGTATATCGGCCTCCGCGTCGCCACTCTTTCCTTGTTTCTGTCGATGAATGGTACCAGGAGAAGGAGTATGAAGATTAGCGTGACCACCGCAAGTGCGACCGGTTCGTTTGCCCCCACGAACATAGAGAACTTCAGCACCTGGTAGATCCAGAGGAAGTACCAGTCCGGCTGAACGATTACATTTGCTGCCGCAGCTGCAGAATACTGAGGTGGTAGCTTCAGAGGGAATATCGAAGCCAGGACAAGAACCACTGCGACGAATGCAGAGCCGATCATCAGCACATACCAGGTCTCATCCCAGAAGAAAGGCACCTTCTTCACCTTGCCTTCTGTATCAACACTTCCGGTTTCCGCATGGCCGTGGATTTCATACATGTAAAGCTTCAGCACAATAAGCAGCAGAAGCGTAAATGGGATGACCACGGTGTGGAACACATAGAAGTGCATCAACTCCTGGGCATCTGACCCGGTTCCTTCAAGAAGGTACTTGACTGGAAGGAAAAGCTGGGGGGGCAGGGATTGAAGTGTTCCTATGAAGACGTCGGTGGCAGCTTTTGAAAGAACGGACCAGGGTAGGAGGTAACCGGTTAAACCCTGTGCAAGGGTCAGCACGCCCATAACGAAGCCGACCACCCACATCAGCTCCCTTGGCTTCTTTCCCACACTTGTGAAGTAGTTTCTCATGAGATGCAGAAAAACGATCAGAATCATGGCGTACGCCATGTAAAGGTGGAAGGTTTCTATTACAGAACCCATGGGTATCTTTGTCATCACCTGAGTAGTGGACTGATACGCACTGTCGGGGTTTGGCACATAGTAAAGCATCATCAGAACTCCGGTTGCACCCTGCGCAAAGAATGCAAGGACAGCCAGAGCACCAAGCCAGGCGAACGGGTTCAGGCCCGTGACAGGAAGCGGTTTGAGAAAGGTGTTTGTAAAACCGACACGGCTATCTATGAACCCTATAAGCTTGGAAATCGGATCCTTCTTCTTCTCGCCCACTTGTCTCTACCCCGGCTGAACGTTTATTGTGTTTTCGTCAACCAGCGTGCCGTTGAATGTGTCGTATTCGAGAAGCTCCGCCTGGGTCACGTTCGGTATATCCTTCGGGTTGGCACTCGCAGGCAGCCTTGGCGTGGGTCCGAACCCGTATATGTTTGGAGGAGTCATACCCTTCACAATTATGTTGCCGCTGGAATCCACATCCAAAATCACCTGTGGGAGCGGGAGAGGCGCAGGAGTCTGAAAATCATTCTCTAGCAGCGCGCCTCCATTCGTGAGGTCATAGTGACTACCATGGCAGCAGCAAAAACCAAATGGAGTGGGATATGTGTAGTTCCCGGCAGCCGTGCATATGGGATGGCTGCCACCCTGATACGGCTTCCAATAGCAGCCCAGATGCTGGCAGATCTGGCTGAACGCAACGATATCTCCGTCCGGTCCGATTCCGAGCTTGGCCTTGATTCCAAGCTTCAGAAGGTAATTGGGCTGGTTGATGAGAGGGTAGTTGAACGTGGTAGGCTTATCAATGTTCACCTGGTTGATGCTGCTCAGCGGCACCAGTTTCAACACCGGCCAGGCCTTTGCCCATGTAACCTGGGGTGTCAGGTACCTACCCACACTCCCTAGTCCTCCTATAGTCGCGATGGCGCCCGCCGCGAATAGGGTCTTCAGAAAATTACGGCGAGATTCATCCTGCCCTTCGTTATTTTCTTTCTGAACATCCTTCTTGTCTTCTTCAGTCAGCACCATTCGCCTCGGTAATGCCCATGAGCTTTACTTAAGCCGCTTATAAATTGTATTTTTGGATAGGGTCGTCCTTGGGAAATTTTCGGTACCTCACCTTCTGCTTAAATAGTCTGGTTACACACTGCAGAAGAAGGGGCAGCTAGATATGTCGTCCAAGGTTCGTTCCCTTCCGGGCACGGAGATCACCCATGAAGATCTAAAATCGAACAGATATTCATTCTACGAATATCAGGCGAAACTGAAATACTCGTATACATCGGGTGTTGCGATTACCAGATTCCTAGAAGGACTAAAGCAGGGAGAAATTTGGGGAAGAAGGTGTGTGAAGTGCGGGAGGGTTGTGGTGCCTCCCCGCATGTACTGTGAATTTTGCTTCAGACCCAATGATGAATGGGTGAGAGTCAAGGACACGGGGAGGATAAACACATATTCTATCTGCTGGGTCAATGCCGACGCAAGCAGGAGGAACACACCGATAACTATAGCCGTGGTCGATCTTGATGGCGCATCTCCCTTGATGGGTATCCTGCATTACGTTGATGAGATTGCCCCCAAAAAGGTCAAGATTGGCATGCGCGTCAAGGCCGTATGGAAGCCGCCGGAGGAAAGAACAGGAAGCATACTGGATATAAAATATTTCCGACCCCTGAAGGAGTGACAGAGCGACATGCCTCTGAGAGAAAGACTTACCGACGTTTCAAGAGCGCGACACTGGGACCAAGAGCTGCCTTTGACCTATGCCTACACTCTTGGCAAATCTGGACAGAAGTTTGTGGAAGGTCTGAAAAAGGGTCTGATTTATGCTTCCGAGTGCACGAACTGCTCTACGAGGTTCCTGCCGCCAAAGGCATACTGCACAAAGTGCTTCCACAGGATAGAGAAATACGTGGAGGTACCAAAGGAAGGAAAGATCGCGGGATTGACCCACAGTGGGAAACAAACCTATTGCTATGTGACCTTCCCTCGCATCAAGGGAGGGCTTGTCCACAGGCTGCTCAAAGAAGCGAACATCGGTTCAAACGTAATTCCCGCCTTCGCCCCTCCGAAGGAGAGAAAGGGAACTATCGCCGACCTGATGGGATTTGTTCCAAAGTGAATGTATCAGATTCAACCTCGGCGCACCGTCCGAAGGCGGCTATAGTGGAGAACTGATGCGAACACTCAAGCTCATGTCAGCCTGAGCTGATCGAAGCCTTTTACAAAGCTTGTCAACGATTGTTGGTGAAAGGTTTAACCTAAACCACGAGACGGCGCCATGTCAAAGCCCTTAAATAATTAGGCCATAAGCTTCGTTTGTTGCGTAGCATAAAACTATTTGTTCTATTTGCCTTCCTGCTGACGTTCGGATTTGTAGCCTCCTTTGTTCCGTACGGTGAGGTTGGGCATGCAGCTGCAGGTGGGGTTCAGCTTTCCGTCACCCCAATACCGACCAAGCTGCCTTCTGATGGTGGAACCTATCCGGCGTTGGTTGTTGAGCTTATTACGGGTTCAGGTTCCCCAGCCATTCTCCAGAACAGCACTACTGTTTACCTTGCTTCCTCGCAGCCAAATGTGGGAACCGTACCCTCATCAATCACCATCCCCGCGGGTCAGCCGTACGTTGTGGTCAACTTCACAACCACCACGATTCCCGGAACGACCACAATCACAGCGTCTTCGGTAGGTATAACCCCTCCATCCCAGCAACCGGTGATCCAGACAGTTCCGCCAAGTGGATTCCCGACTCAGCTTGCGGTCTTTCCAGTTCCAGTATCTCAGCTTGCCGAGCCGCTCAGCAGTGGCGCCCTTATTGTGGAGATGGAGGATAGCAATCACATCCCCGCGAAGGCGGTTAGTGACACCACAGTTACACTTTCATCCTCGAATGCGCTTATCCTCGGATTCCCCCATAACACGGTTACCATTTCGAAGGGTACGATGATGGCCCTTGCAGCGTATAATACATCTCTTGTAACCGGCCAATCCACCGTAACTGCGTCCGCGACAGGATTCCTCTCTGGCCTGACAACGATAAATGTCGTTGGTGTTGCACCCCTTGCCCTCAAGGTAGAGCTGACCCCTCCAGTTGCGGTAGCCCATTCAACTTCTGGACTTGTTGTAGCGCTTACCGACCTTTCCGGAAATCCAGCGCGCGCTCCACAGGATATTCCGATAACCCTCACTTCCAGTAATAGTTCGCTGGCGAGTGTGCCTTCCACCATAAGCATTCCGGCCGGCAACATAAGTGTCATGGCAAATTACACAACCTTTGCGCCCGGTTCCGTGACGATAACGGCGGGCTCGCAGAATCTGCAAACCGGCACTGCCACGCTGCAGATACTGAGCCCCGCGGTAGCGAATGGTCTGTTGGTTACGATCGCTCCCAATCCAGTTTTGGCTGACAGCCACAACTACAGGGCCGTCTTTGTTTCACTCGTAAACAACGGGGCCCCCGCGGTGGCGACCACCAACATAAGGGTGAATCTGACCTCATCATCATTGAACATAGGTTCTGTCACGCAAAGCATAACCATACCGGTCGGACGGAACTATGCGACCGCCAATTTCACATCAACATATACTGTTGGAGTAACAACCATCACTGCGCAGGCGGCTGGATTGGCGTCGGCGCAGGCTCCAGTGAATACATTCGGTTTCATACCATCAAAGATAAAGATACAGCAAAGTTCGATAACTTTGCCTGCCGACGGTGGTACCTACACGGTTCTTGCTGTTGGGCTGGTTGACCAGAATGGTAATCCCGCAATCGCTCCAGTCAACAAGACCATACAGCTTTCATCGAGCAACCCGAGTGTTGCGACCGTTCCTACAGTGGTTACAATACCCGCTGGATACACGGCTGCACTTACGACCGTGACGACAACCCTTTCACCCGGTAGCTCCACCATCTCAGTCACATCGCAGGGGTATGCTGGTGATTCGGCGACAGTGACTACGGTTCAGCCCGGCGCTGTTTCTCTGGGACTGTCCGTGGCCCCATCGAACTCGTATCATATGCCGTTCGGTAATGATGCATTTGTTGTGGTTCAACTGCTGGATTCGCAGGGCAACCCCGCCAGGGCCACTTCACCCATTCAGGTTACCGTGACTTCTTCCAACTCCACAGTATTAAGCCAAGCACTCGTATTTACGATTCTTCCGGGCAGCACTGAGGCTGTCTCATATGTCACCTTCGGCGGTCCCCAGCTGGTGGGACCCAAGACGTCTGCTTCAGCTGTGCTCACCGCGTCATCCACGGGCTTCAAGTCTGCGCAGCAGCCTGTTACTGTTTCCTCATACCCGCTCACATTGTCACTACAACCGTCGGGGAACGGTGTACAAACTGGTACCCCTGTACAAATCACACTGTCGCTCGATGTTATGGGGACGGGTGTCCAGGGCGCCACCGTAGTTTGGAGCTCCAATCTTGGTGTTCTGAACCCAACTGAATCAGTGATTGGGCAGTCGGGCGTGGCAACTACGGAGCTTAACTCGGGTACGCCAGGCACTGCAACGGTGACAGCGACGATAACATCATCTCAGCTAGGTCACCTCACTCAGAGCATTAACGTCAACTTCATCCAGCCGGTGAAAAAGCCTTCATTCATTCAGACGCTGTTCTCCTTCCCATACGTTCTCATCATAGTGGCAATAATAGTGGTCGCCGCCTTGCTTGTGCTGATAATCATAAGGCGCAGGCAAGCCGAAGTACTCTAGTTTCATTAGTGAAGGCAATATCTGGGATTTTACCTGAACATTTCACTCGATATCACCAGTTTTAGTACTTCGTTGGTGCCTTCCCCAATCTCGAGCAATTTTGCGTCTCTGTACATTCTTTCCACCACGTTTCCTTTAAAATACCCGTAGCCCCCGTGCACCTGTATCGCATACCTTGTTGCTTCCATCGCTACCTGACTGGACAGGTACTTGGCCATCGCAGCCATCTTTCTGTGAGGCTGTCCGGCATCCCTTAGCTCGGCCGCCCTTTTAACAAGAAGTGCCGATGCCTCGGTACTCGTCCCAAGTTCAGCGAGCCCGAACCTGATACCTTCGAATCCGGCGATTTTGGAACCGAATGCTTCCCTCTGTTTTGCGTAGTCGACTGAAAGGGACAACGCTCTTCTGGCTATGCCCACGCCCATCGCCCCCACGGCGATCCTCCCACCGTCAAGCAGTTCCATCGCCTGTTCAAAGCCATGTCCTTCCTCGCCCAGAACATTTGTTTCGGGAACAAACACGTCATCAAAGGACAGCGTCGCAGTATCCGGCCCCCTTGTGCCGAGCTTTCCCTTGATCTGTTCCCGTTTCAATCCATCCGAGCCGCCGTCGACAAGAAAAGCTGTGATGCCCTTCTCTGTTTTTGCCATCAGGACAATGTAGTCTGCGGTGTATCCATGTGTGATAAAGGTCTTGGTACCCCTGATCATAAAACCATTCCCGGAGCGCGTAGCTCTGGTCTCCATTCCCCTTGCGTCCGAGCCCCCCCGCGGCTCGGTGAGTGCCCATGCAACCGGTTTCCCGCTTTCCAATATTCCTGGCATGGTACTCTTGATGAGTTCTTTGCTCCCATACTTCGAAAAATGACCCAATCCCAGGCTGTTGTGGGCCTCCAGACTAAGCCCGATCCCCCCGGAGTAACCGCTTATCATCTCCAGCACCTCTGCGAAAAGAGAAGTGGAAAGGCCGAGCCCGCCCTGCTCTTCCGGAACGAGCATGGACATCAAACCCTGTTCCTTCATTTCTGTGTAAAATTCGGGAGGTATCCTATCTTCTTCATCCACCTTTGAAGCTATGGGGGCTATCCTTCGCTCAGCAAACTCTCTTACACCGTTCAGTAGTGCCGACCTAGAATCAGATTCTCCCATGTCAGGGAAGTGCAATGCCATAGACATAAGCTGTGTGGAGTTTACTTATATTGCGGAAACAAGACATTTGATAAAACATTTCACGCATAAGCTTGCCCTCACATTACCCCTCAAAAGGGGTATCAGGTCTGCCCTTTTTCGTCAACTGGTTCCTTTACGGCTTCTGATTTGGTTTCGCCATTCTTTTCGTCGTTGGAGATATTTCTTATGTCCCTGAGCACATCATCAATCTCAGCTTTGGCGGATTCCGACCTTTCAAGGTAATCTTCGTCAGTAACCAAACCTTCAAGCCTTAGCTGGTGCAGGTCCTGCAGACGCAACAGAGCCGCCTCGAGCCTCACATCAAGCGACTCCCTACCCTGCTTGCTTTCCTCCTTGAACCTTGAGGTGATATACCTGGAAAGTACTGGCCCCTGTCCCATTATTGAAATAAAGGCCACACCCAGGACCATGGTGGCTATCAAATCCCTTGAAGCAACCGTTGCTGGGATGGAGGCTGCGAGAGCTATAGAAAGTGCTCCCCTCATTCCGCCCAGCATTGCCACGTTTTTCCATTTCAGAGGTGTCCTTAATCCTGTCTTGTCAGATACTCCCAGGATCGGGTATACGGATGCGACTCTGGCTAATACAACGGCCAGGAATGCCACTGCTATGGGCAATATACTTGACGCGAGTTTGACCACATCCGTGCTCAGACCTATGAAGAGAAATGCGACCGAGTTTGCCACGAAAGCCGCTATCTCCCAGAATATCCTGACAGGCGACCCCGCACGGGGCCTGGAGCCTCCGTAGTAGAGGCCCACAACTGCCACCGCGACTAGCCCAGACACCGAAATGGAGCTGGCAAGCGTATACGAACCATAGACGGAGGCCATCGTGAGGGCTATCTCGGATAGAGGGTCCTTCGTAAGTTTAGAAAGAAATCTCGCAGCGAATGCGATGGCGAACCCAACGGCGACCCCCCCTACAAAGACGTATGAGAATTCGGCAAGTGCGGATAAGAACAGGTGTCTCGTCAGCCCCTCACCTGTCAGCAGTATGGTGAAGACAACTATGGCCGTAGCATCGTTGAATGCAGCCTCGGTTTCCATGAGTGTAGCCAGCCTTGTCGGAACCTTTGCTCGCTTGAATATCTCAATAACGGTTGCTACATCTGTGGGCGAAATGACAGCAGCAAAAAGGAAGGATGCATAAAGGGGCAATCTTGCAAGCTGCCACAGGAGAATCCCGACAACAAAGGTAGATATCACCACACCGACCGTAGCAAGAACAAAGGCGGGCCTCGCGATTGCCCTGAACTCACTTCTTGGAACTTCCTGGAGCGCGGAGAAGATCAGCGGCGGGACTACCAGCCCAACAAAAAGGCCGCCTCCAATCAGTTGGTCGTAGATGAGGTCGACGCCGAGGATTATCGAAAGGGAGGCGGCGGCAAGTCCTACTCCAAGAAGCACAAGCACCATTGTATAGGGGATTCTGACCTTCTGTGAAAGAATTGATGCAATGGTCATTATTCCCAGGAACGCCGCCACCACGAGTTCAACGGAAGGCAATTTCTACGATGTCAGAACACAGTAACCGTGCCTTGTAAGATTTTCCTCTGACTTCGATAGGCCTTTGTGTTGTAACGTGAGCCAAAATCCTTTACCTTATGATTCCGTTCTTTGCATGTTCCATTCCTTGAAAGCGTTCCGTAATTTCCATATACACCCAAGTTACGCGCTCACAGCAAACAGTTAATGTATCCTCCAATCCAAACATGGTGGAAGGAGGCCCTGTTGCTTGAAGAATGTTCTGGTTTCCGGAGGCTGGTTCCGTAAGGAGGACCTTGACAGGCTGTCTGAAGTTGCAAACGTGATACATCTTCATGACCTCGAAGATAAACAGAATCTCGATTCGGCGCTGCCCACGATCGACATATTGCTCACGGCGTCCTGGCCTTCGTCCCTGACCGAGCAAAAGATAGCGAAAATGGAAAACCTGAGAATGGTGCAGTGCCTGTTCGCGGGCGTGGATTCTTTGCCCGTTTCAATTATACCATCTCACGTCCTTCTATGCAGCAATGCAGGAGCATATTCCCAGGAGGTCGCGGAGCATGCGTGGGCGCTCACTCTAGCTGCTTCAAAGTGCATCCCCCTGTTCCTCACGCTTCCCAGGGATAAACCATTCTTCATGGACAGGATGTTTGGGATCGCGGCGAGGATGGTCAGTCTGGAGGGAAGGACGGCAGGCGTCATAGGATATGGTGGAATCGGCTCTTCATTTGCCTCCATGGCCAAGGCCTTCGGTATGAAGGTTGTCGCCTTTTCTAGGAGGAGCGATCCTCAGGACAAAGGGGTCGAGATTCTACAGGGAAAGGAGGGGTTGAACAGGCTGTTAAGAATATCTGACGTAATGCTGCTTTCACTCCCTTTGACGAAAAACACGAGAGGAATAATTGGGTCCGCCGAGCTTTCCATGATGAAGGAACAGGCGATACTGGTCAACGTTGCAAGAGGAGACATTGTCGAAAGAACTGCCATGCTCCGACATCTGAAAACACATCCGAATTTCTGGTATGCGACTGACGTGGGGTGGCATGAAAAAGGTAAGGAAATGGCGGACCCGGATAACGAGTTCAGAGGTCTGGATAATTACCTCGTAACGCCTCACGTGGCCGGAGTAAGCTCTCAGCCCACCGGAAAGCCTTCATACCAAGCTGTTCAAAACGTAATCCGCTTCATTCAGGGCGGCACCCCGGCGAATGTTATCAACAAGTCAGAATATTGAGAATCCAGCAGGAAGACAGTTCACTATGCCAGCTGATTTTCTTCCGAAAGAACCACGGTCGCAGAATAGCGTTCTCCATTCCTGATCACCTGAAGCACAGACCTTTCGCCGGGTTTCTTCTCCCTCACTAGCCTTCTAAGCTCTTTGATCGAACCAACGGGTGAGCCGTCGACTTCCGTTATGACGTCACCGCTCCTCAAACCTGCCCTGTCCGCTGGACCGTTCCTTGCGACACTAGCTACTCCGACGCCACTAGACACGCTTAGCCGGTACTGTCTGGCTATGTTTTCATCGATTGTCAATCCTGCTATACCCAACCAGCTTCTTGATACCCTTCCATAAAGTATCAGCCCTTCCACCACCTTTTTCACCGTGTTTGACGGTATCGAAAAACCGATTCCCTGCGCAAAGGGTATCATGGCTGAATTGAGTCCAACCACCTGGCCCTGCAGGTCGATCAGCGGGCCTCCGCTGTTCCCTGGATTTATTGCAGCATCTGTCTGAATCAGGTCCTCTATGATGTTGTCTTCAAGTTGGATGTCTCTGTGGACAGCGCTGACCACTCCCTTTGTTACTGTGAGACCCCCGAGGAAAAACCCGTACGGACTTCCTATGGCCATCACCGTCTGGCCAACTCTCAGGCTGTCCGAATCGGCCAGCTCGGCCGCTGGAAGACCCTTCTCTTCAACCTTGACCACGGCCAGGTCGCTCGATGGGTCTACTCCGGCTATCCTTCCGGTAAGCTCCTTACCAGTACTGAGAATTACGTTCACCCTGCCACCCACTTCGACGACATGGTAGTTTGTCGTAATGTAACCTTCAGGGTGGACGATCACACCCGAACCCATTCCCTGTACGGGCCTCATTGAGAATAACTCCCTTGTCTGCCCGAACGTCGTTATGCTTACAACGGATTTTCTTGCCTTTTCTACCGCGGCTATTACCTCTTCTTCTTCTGTACCCACGGTTCGATATATTGGGTGTCCTATATTTAATATTGCCCAATGAATTTTGCGACATGTATTCACGCTCATTGGTTTAATTTGTTGAATTCGTTTTTTAGATGCCATCGCCAAGCCGGATCAAACTTGAATATAGTGTTCTGTGTGAGCCCCATCGGACTTGGCCATGCCACCCGTGCGGTAGCGGTGGGCTCCGAACTTGTTCGACAGGGTGCAAATGTCGAATTCATGACTGGTGGCCAGGCAAATTCGCTCATTTCTTCTTATGGATTCAATTCACAGAATATCATAACGGGTCCGAACCCAACCGAAAAGGACGGCAGAATGATGTATCCAGGTCTTTGGTACATAAAATACTGGAGGGCATACCGGCGCAACAAACAGGTACTGAGCAGGTTAATCCCTGAACGCAGGTACGACCTGGTTGTGGGCGATGAGGAATTCGCGAGCATTTCATTAGCTCAGGAGCTGGGGCTGCGCCATGCAATGGTCTCGGATGAACTTGAACTTGGCTTTGCACAGTCCTGGTTTTCCCGCGCGATCGAAGAGAGGGTGGAGAAATGGTACAAGAATCTGCAATCCAAGACCGCCATGATCATCGTCCCGGAGGAAGGAGAAGACCAGATGAACATCAGGCACACGCCTCCGATCGTGAGGCGTGTCACAAAGACAAAGGAGCAGCTTCTTTCATCTCTGGGAATATCCCCTGCAGGAACTCTGATTACCTTCAGCATGAGTGGAAGCGGTTTGGGTTACTACTTCGCGGAGCGTACTGCCCGAGCTTTCCTAAAGGCAGGCCTCGTCGATGCAAGGCTGGTACTTTCAGGAATAGATTCAGTGTCCACGAAGGCACATAACATTCATCCTCTGGGGTTTGTCAGGGACAATCATGAACTCGTTGCGTATTCAGATCTGGTTATTACATCAGCCGGGAAGAGCACCATTGACGAAGCGCTCAGCGAGGGGACGCCTATTATCGCGATCCCTTTCAAGAATCACGTCGAACAGGTCAGAAACGCAGAAGCCTTGGGGTTCACCTTTGAGGATATTGACAGGCTGGACGTACTTATACAGCAGCATGTTGGAAGAAGGACTCCACCTAAAAAGTTCCAGGGAGCGCAGATTGCAGCGAAGCTAATTCTTGAATCTCTCGCCCTGACCTAGACTCATGAATAGAATCATACGACTGTAGGTGACAAATTGAGTAGATTCGGTTTTACGAATTCAATTTCTCGGCCAGATGTCTCTTGGGCCATGAGTGCATAATGGGGTTCTCCATTCCTATTCTGTGCTTTGTGAGCTGGAGTCTCTCTCAACCTGTCTCCCCTGTATCAGCCAATTTCGCGAGCAGCCTTTCTACATTTTCGGACGCCTTTTCTGGGATACCCGGTTTACCTATGATTTCGCGCTTCTCAAGAATTGAGGAATCGGATGTGGATTGGACAAGTGATGAATGATCGAAAGTGAAGACCTCCTTTAACCATCTTACCTGAGCCCGACCTCGGTTAATATGTCCTGGTGGCTCCTCGCGAAATCCTTGTCATGCGCTTTGGAAACGTCGACGAACGTCAGCTCTTTCCAGACGGCGCTCCGTGGGAGCGATTCCAGTTCACCCTTGAATACAAACTCGATATCCCAGTGGGTCGGCACGCTGTAAGCTTCAGAAAAGACAAGGAGTTCCGGCGACTTCACATCCGACCAGTTTAAACCGAGCTGTTCCCTCGAGATTCTTCTCACAGCTTCATGGGGGGATTCGTACAGCAGCAGGTGGCTGGATGGCAGGATCCATCTGTCGCTAATCTTTTCCGCCCTTTCCTTGCTCAGCGCGCCCAATTGAACCCAGTCGCTGGCCGGATTCACCTTGCCAAGTAAAACATTGTGCTGGTTTCCCTTCCAGAGGACCAGGAAGGCCGAAAGGCACATGCCTCCTTCTGGAATTTTGTCCATCTGAAAGGGAAGTGCACCCACGTAAAAATCGGCAAATTTTCGCTCTGTTGCCATATTCTTTACTGCACCCTTCCCCTATATGCGTATTTCGCAACTTCAATCATGGTGACACCGAAACCACTTCGGTGCTTCATGGATTAGAGCCTGCCGGCTCCATAGACCAGAATGCAGCAGGTCCGGTTGATAGGTCCTATGTATTTTTCTACGTCCTTCCTCATGTTATAAGGAAGTGTTGATCCCATACTTCTTTTCTATTATTTCCGTCAATTCAAGAAGCTGGAATTCTTCACCTGGCCTCACCACAAGCTGGATACCAATCGGCAAACCCTCGCCCGATAGAAAAGCAGGGAAAGAGACTGCAGGGAACCCTGTTACGTTAAATGCGACTGTGTTTCTTGAAAGTATTGAGTAAATGTCTTGGACTTCGCCGTTTATCTCCTCTTCGACCTGCCCTAACATCGGCGCTGTCATAGGGCACGTCGGGGTCACAAGTACAGTCTCCCTGCCTACCATCTTCATGAGGCGTCGATACACCTCCTTCGCCAGGTTCTTTGCCCGAATATATTCGACCGCTGTTACGGAGAGTCCCCTTGACAGCATTTCAAGTACATCTTCTCCATAGTACATCGAATACGACTCTATCCATGGACGATGTATGGCTGAAGCCTCTGCGAGTCTTACAGGTGTCCACGCTTCTCTTGCCGAAGAGAAGACGTTGTCATCGTCATTTGAACGGATAACAGAGAGGCCAAGTCCGGTCAACCTGTCGAGAAATTTCGCAAGCGCTTCCTTGACCTCCTCCGTCGCAATCCCAGTGAAATAGCCGGGCACCAGCGCCTTCTTGAACCGGTGAGTTTCAGTCCCTCTTCCAATCTCATTTCCGTGATTCCCCAGTTCTGCAGTTCTTCCAGTCAGCACTTTAAGAAGCAGGCGTGCGTCGATACTGTTCCGCGCAAACAGGCCGGCATGGTCGAGGGAAGGGCTCAGTGGAAATGTGCCCTTCAGGCTTATGGTTCCGTATGTTGGCTTCAAGCCATAAACCCCACAGAGCGAAGCTGGAATCCTTACCGAACCGCTCGTATCTGTACCTATAGCCAATGGCACAAGCCCCGCAGCTACCGCCACGGCCGAGCCTCCACTCGATCCACCCGCTATTCTGAATTTACCATAGGGGTTTCTTACGGCCCCCCAGTGTGGGTTAACGGAAGTTACTCCTGAAGCGAATTCATGCATGTTTGTTGTGCCCGCCGTGACCAGCCCCGACCTACGCAGGCTTTTCACGATGTCAGAATCGTTATAGGGTATATTTTTGGAAAGTATCTTGGAGCCAGCTGTACATCTAATTCCCGTAATTGATATATTATCCTTTATCGCAATAGGTACTCCATCAAGAAGACTCAGTCTCGAGCCGCTTCTTGTCCGCTTTTCTGATTTGTAAGCCTCGACCAATGTAAGGTCCATGGGAACCGTGATGAATGCGTTCAGCTTTGACTCTCTGATACGAGACAACATTTCCTTAGCGTATTCGAGGGGCGAAAGCTCCCTCTTCGCAAATAAGGTGCCAAGCTCATGCGCCGACAGAGCATGGGCATTCACGTCCTCCACCTTAGCAATCACATATCATTAGACTTTGCGATTATCGCAGATAGCCGGAAGGGAAGAAAATTTAAAAAATCTTTGCTAGCTTATTCGAATATCTTTCTCACATCATCGCTTATGTATCCCTTAGCCAGGTTACCCTTGAGGAATTTCTGGTAGCGAGGTATCACCCATGCGACCATCAGCACCGTGTATATGATCCCCGAAAACAGGAATGCCGAGATCCAGGAGTTGTTGTAAATCGCCTGTGTGATTGTGTTGTTGAGGATTCCCCAGTACGAAAGATACGTTAGAAACACACCTACGAGGAAGGCGATTATCGCAGCGGGATTGAATCCTCCGGCATACCTGAACCTTCCATAACTGAGGTAGGTGTCAACCGTTTCGAATTTGAATCTCCTTATCAGGGCATAGTCGAAGAATATCACCCCTTCAACCGCTCCCAGCAAGGCCCCGTAGGTAAGCAGCCAGTTGAATACATAGTTGTGTGCGCTGCTGCTGTACGCCGTATAAGCTCCGACGAGGAGGCTGAGAACTACCCCGATAACGATTCCTCTGAACCAGGTGAGCTTCTTGGCATATGTGTTTGCAATATCATATCCAGGAGCCACAGAGTTTGCGAACACGTTGACAGAGAATGTGGCGATTATGACCACCAGAAGGAGGGCATATGCAAGGGCTGTAGGAAGGTGCAGCGCGATCATCTGAACGGGGTCATAGCTGAAGAACTGAATCGGGTTTGTAATGTTTATCCAGCCGGCTGACATTGCGGCTCCACAACTCAGTATTCCCATCGCTCCCACTATGGTCATCATAAGGGGCATGGGAATCTGGCCTACGGTTTGTGAAAACTGTGACTTTGCGAATCTTGTGTAGTCTGGCATACTCACCGCCATCGTGGCCCAGTAGGCCACATTCGAATTCAGAAAAGCAAGGACCGTCAGCCAGTAGGCTGTACCCGAAACCGAAGTAGGTGTTGAAATGATCGGGGAGAAGTTGAAGTTTGCAGCAGAAAGAAATGAGTAGAACATCACGGCGAACCCGACTATCATTATCGGTGCGGCTATTCTTGCGAGCCACTTCAACGCGGGCTGCGCCTCAATGGGTGGGGACTTCCAGAAAAGAAGAAGCTGTGCTATGATCACGAGGGCGAATGTTGTCCAGAATACCTGGGGGAAGGCAAGGGGAAGCGCGCCTGCTCCCAGCTTCGACATCAGTTGAGTGAGGTCGGACGGGGCGACAGCAAGAAGGTAGATGTATCCTGCAGCTTCCGCGATGATGAATGATTCCACCCCCCACCAGCCCATTGATATTATGGCTCTAATCCAAGAGGGAATCTGCGCTCCGTATATTCCCCACCTGGACCTCGTGAGCTGGGGTTCCGCCATGCCGTAGCGCGCACCACCATGGGACTGGACGAGAGTGGGTATCAGAACGATGAGGTTTCCCAGAAACATCAGTGCCAGCGTGGTCGACCAGTTGAGCCCGAACGACATTCCCGCCGCGAACAATGTCCAGGTAGGTACAATTACAACCATACCGAGCCAGATTGCGAAGAATGTACCCGAGCCCCACGTTCTCAGTCTGATCGGTGTAGGATGGAAGTCAGGATTCCAGAGGTAACTCTCCTCCGGAATCTCTTTGGTGAGTTCTATCTGTCCTCTTGCCTTGTCATAGTGAGTTACGCCGGCTCTGTCAATCGTTTGTGCCAGCGACTTCAGGTCCGCCTTCTGTTCAAGGGAACTCTGCGATGGTTGAGTCGATACAGAATGCGTGGTATTATCCTTCGGATCAGTTGATGATGACAACTGTGTGGATTAAATATCCGCCGATGACTTATTTAAGCATTTTAATTCCAAATCAAAGATATTTTCATCTTTCAATGAAACTCGATGCAAACTTTTGGAGTCCATCAATCTGTCTCGGCACACTCAAGTTTCCAAGAGGATCGGGTGCGAGTAACACGTAAGAAACCCCTAAATTTTGTATCTGCTCGAGTATGGATTCATTGTCTTTGACGTTACCCGAGAGGACCACCCTCCGCTCTCCCTGAGGGCTGACATACTCATTCTCAGTATAGTCAGGGTTGTACGCGACTCTCACACAGATGGGTTTTGAACTGCCTCCTGGAATGCTGCGGAATAGGGAAACCGACCTGCTAAATTTTTCGAGTGGTTGCAAGTTCGGGTGCCAGGCATCACCCAGCTTGGCCGCCCTCTCCATGGCCTTCTCACTCGCACCAGCTACCCATATTTCCAGCTTCTTTTGTACCGGTGGCGGAGAAAAAACCCCATTCTCGATTTGGTTTGAAAGCCTTTTCCCCTCGAAGTCGACAGGGTCTCCGTTGGAACCCCAGAGGAGCCGGATCAGCGATATGGATTCGTCCAACCTTACACCCCTATGGCGAAAGTCCCCCCCAAGATTCTTGAATTCTCTTTCATTCCATCCAGCCCCGGTTGCGAGCATTGTTCTTCCGCCGCTAAGAACGTCGAGTGTACAGAGTTGCTTTGCTACTACAACCGGATTCCTCATGGCCATAACAAGCGACGATACGCCAAGCCTAACCCTTCTTGTCACGGTTGCAACACCTGCCAGAGCTGTGATCGAATCGAGTATCCTTTCATATGGAGTGCCCGATTTCGCCGACATCAGAATATGGTCTGTAGACCAGACCGAGTCGAATCCCAGCTCTTCCGCCTTCTTCGCGAATGTCAGGAAGCCGTCGCCGTCGAACGTACTGCCGTAGTTGGGAAGGCAGACGCCGAACCTGATCCCCCTTGAGCTGTTCATATGCCCCGTCAATCTTCTAGGAAACATATTCTTAGAATTTTGCCTCTGTCAAAAGGTGTCAGGGGTATTGGGTATCCATTTTTGCCAGTCTTTAGCAAACATCTTCATAATTGCCTGCATATACCATAAAGCGATTCTCCATACCCGATTGAAACGGAACGGCATTATCCAAGCGATGCCGGGTTCTTCGCCAACAGGGCGGCTCCATAGGCGGAGGAAAGGTCGCCAAGCGCCGCCCTGAGCAATTTGGGGGGCCTGCCAGCGAGCAGACGCCCAGCCGCATCGAAGGAACGCAGAATGTAATCCTTCCATCTTCCAAACGCAACACCACCGCCAATTATGATCAATGAGGGGCTGTATACATTGATTACACTGGCTAAACCCGCAGCATTTATGTTAACCAGCTCATCCATAAAATCCAAGCAGGTCGGGTCACCCGTCCGGGCAAATTGAAATATTTGAGCAGACTTCAATGATGGCGATTCAACCAGTTTTTTGAACTCCTTGGATTTCTTGGCTTCGGAATCCAGGACATACCATTTGGCAAAATTAGGGATCCCGCTTCCAGAACAGTATGCTTCCCAGTGTCCGCTCCCACCGCATCCGCACCGCAGTCTTCCTCTGGGGTCCACGATGATGTGGCCTACCTCGTGGGAATTTCCATCTCTTCCAGCAACAACTCTTCCGTTCAGCATTGCAGCACCCCCAATACCTGTGCTCACAGTCAGGTAAACCAAGTCCAGGTCGGATTTCGCAGCAACCGCTTCCCCATACACCGCAGCCACGGCATCATTTACAACGATGGGCCTCTTTTTCAGGATTCGAGCGAATATGCTGGCAGCAGGGAAGTGATTGATCCGTGCATTGGGCATCTTGATTACTTCTCCTTTCGGCGTAGAAACGAATCCAGCTACGCCGACACCCGCATATGAAAAATCATCACGTATGTCTCTTATCAACCTCTCAAGTAGTCTAGCTATCGTCTGCGGCGATGGTGACGGGCCGAGCGGAGCGCTTTTCGACCATAAAATGTCTGATTCCTCTGAAACCAGGCAGACCCTCATTTTCGAAGCCCCGATATCCACGCCGATAGAATTTTCGACCATATCCTGAAATATGGTCGTCATCAGAAGATAAACATTACATGGTTGGCCTAAGCTTTATCACACCTGAGCTGCCAAGCTGCAGACATGCAGTCTTCCCGTAACAGACATGCCAAGGATGAAGGAAGAGGGTCAGCCAGACGAGGGGCAGTGCCCAAAGTCCTGGTTTCGAAGCTCGGGCTGGATGGTCATGATAGAGGCGCCAAGGTAATTGCGAGGAGCCTGGCTGAAGCGGGTTTTGAAGTCGTCTACCTTGGGGTGCATCAGTCTGTGCAGCAGGTTGTTAAGGCTGTCATCGAGGAGGATGCCAGCGTGCTTGCAGTGAGCATTTTGTCAGGGGCCCACCTCGAGCTGGCGAAGGACCTTCTTTCTGAATTGAACAAGAACGGAGCCAGATGCAGGGTGATATTCGGTGGGATAGTGCCGCCTGACGATATCCCGAGGCTCAGGAAGATGGGAATATTTGCGGTACTCGGACCCGGCACTTCGCTTCAGGAAGCGGTTTCCATCGTTCGTTCTGCAGCGGATGGAGGCGACTGAATGAGCCTTCCACTGAAGCTGGATCATATAGGAATAGCCGTGAGAAATCTTTCTGAAGCAATTTCCATGTACAGGGACAAAATCGGCCTTGAACTCTTGTCGGTCGAGGAAGTCAAGGAAGAGAATGTACGGATAGCGATGTTCCGGATCGGCGATTCAAGGATAGAGCTGCTTGAACCCCTTACCGCGGATGGCGCAGTTGCCAGGTTTCTGTCAAAGAGAGGGCCGGGTATTCATCATATCGCGTTTACCTATGCCGATGCAAGGTCTGCTTCTGACCGACTCCGGGAAAAGGGAATGAAGCTGGTTTATTCCGATGTAGAAGTGATACCAGGCTTAAGGGAGGTTAACTTCGTACATCCGGAATCCACGGGCGGAGTGCTGCTGGAGATAGTAAAGAGGCTGGAGTAGCTTTTCCAGACGACCGCTTTAACCTTTCCACAGCGCAAGCGCAAATCCCAGAATGAAAAGTATCGGAAACGCGAAGAATGCGGGCCCGACAGATTTGTACACGCTTGCCAGTATGTTAACGAGGTGAGTCGCTATGAGTGAAGGTGTGAGAAAAGGTATGCTAAGACCCAGGTATCCAGCCAGAACAAGTGCAACGGCGAGAAGAACGATAGAAATCAGACCCTTCTTTACTGCTAACCCGAACAGTGCACCGTCCGCGAAGAGCAGCACCATGTTTATGATTGATCCATAGGCCGGGACCGTCGCAAAAATAGCATCCGGTATCATTTCGATATATGGGCGCTCCCTTGTCTTATAAGGATTCAGTCTTGTCTTGTTATCGAGCTCGTTCCAGTGCACCAAGCAACTCTTCCTTGAACCTGGTTCCGTCCACTGCAGAAGCCACAGAAACATTCGACTTCTCCGAATCTGTCTCCAGGATGGTCCTCCCCCTTTCCCCCTGAAGGTCTGTGACAACCTTCACTCGTCCCCTCTTTGTAGACACGATGGCCTGGTCGTGAACACAGTACACAGCCAGAGGATCATGTGGAGCGAAATAACCCATTCTTCTTACGGAGAATCCCATGATATCCGCAGCGAGAGAGCCCATCCTTGAACCGCTTTTTCTCAGGCGATTCAGGTCCTCCTGTTTTACCAGTAGGTCCGGGTGCATCGTAACGTCCAGTCCCACGCATAAAATATCTTGAAAGCTTGTGAACACTAGGTTTGCCGCCTCGGGGTCTGCATATATGTTGTATTCCGCGAACTGACTCACGTTGCCCTTTCCGTATGGGGCAAGCGAGAAAGCCCCACCCATGATTACAAGCTGCTTCACATGTCCGGGGAAATCCATGTCCAGCATGCAGGCGATCGCAACATTGGTAAGAGGACCGGTGGCGACAAGCGTAACCTTTCCAGGCTCTGCCCTGGCGAATTCTGCCATAGCCATGGGGCCCGGCAGTGGGTCGGCACGAATCCTCGGCTCAGGCAGTGCAACGCCTCCGAGTCCGTCGTTCCCATGAATGTCTGCAGAGTTTTCATGAGGCCTTATCAGGGGTCGGCTGGACCCACGATATACACCAGCCCTCAATCCAAGGAATTCAACAATCTTCAGCGCATTGCGCGTAGTCTTCACCACATCTACGTTTCCTGCAACCGTGCTCACACCCAGGACTTCGACATCCTTTAGCTGTGAAGCAAGCAGCATCGCCACCGCATCATCTATTCCGGGGTCCATGTCCAGGAACATTCTTCTTACCCTCGACGACAATCCCTTACCCGCCCCTCTCCATCCGTCGTATGCTAACTCCTTTTTATTCAGATTCCTCGGTACTTGGGACGACTTGTGGAAATGCTTTGAGGCGAATTCATAATACATCGAAATGAAAACGTATGAAACTGATATATCGCTCGGAGTGGGGTTAGGGAGTTGAAGGACGCGGAGCGGGATTGAGCGTATTCGAGTTCCTTACACCCAGGATGAATGAGTTACTTAGGGAGTCAGGCATGACGACTCCCACACCGCCACAAGTTGAATGTATTCCTGTCGTCCTTCAGCGCAAGAATATCCTGCTGGTGAGCCCAACCGGTTCTGGGAAGACTGAAGCTGCAATGATCCCAATCCTCGACACCATCATTCGCGAGAATCTAACTTCAAAACGGGGGGTGAAGGCCCTTTACGTCACCCCACTCCGGGCGCTGAACAGAGACCTTCTCGGAAGACTGGAAACATGGTGCAAGCAGCTCGACATCAGGTTGTCAGTGAGACATGGGGATACGGCGCTCGAGGAGAGAAGGGCACAGAGTCTTGCCCCGCCGGACATCATCATAACGACTCCTGAAACCCTGCAGGTGCTCCTGGTATCAAGAAGGCTGGCTCAGTACCTTTCACCGTTGAGATGGGCCGTCATAGATGAGATACATGAACTCGCCACCGACAAGAGGGGTAGCCAACTGAGCGTATGCCTGGAAAGGCTTAGAGAGCTGACAGATTCAGACTTTCAGAGGGTGGGGCTGTCGGCGACCGTCGGTTCCCCCGAAGTAGTCGCTTCGTTTCTCGTGGGACCGACCAGAACCTGTGAAGTGATCAAGGTCAGCACGGAAAAGAAGTTTGAATTCAAGATACTGTATCCGGCGGCAGGGCCGGAAGACGAAGCCGATGCTTCAAGGATACAGACATTTCCCGAAGTGGTGGCCAGGGTCAAGTTACTCGCTTCGCTTATAGAAAGAGGACCCGCGATCGTATTCACCAACACCAGATCTGAGGCCGAGATTCTCTCGAGCAGGCTAAGAATGTGGGACGAAAAGATCAGGCTCGCCGTGCACCATGGAAGTCTTTCAAGGGGTGCAAGGTCGTTGGCGGAAACAAGCCTGAAGCTAGGCGACCTCAGAGCAATAGTTTCCACCAGCAGTCTGGAAATGGGAATAGACGTAGGATCAGTCAAGCTGATAGTACAGTATGGCTCACCAAGACAGGTCACCAGACTTGTCCAGAGGGCGGGCAGGAGTGGCCATACCCTTTCGAAGGTGAGTCGATGCTTTGTCATTACACAGGATTCTGACGATACCCTTGAGGCAGCCGCGATATCCGAACTGGCTATGAAGGGTTCTTATGAGGAAACGTCAGTTCATGAAAAGCCGTACGATGTTCTGGTGCAGCAGCTTGCTGGCCTTCTTATCGAAAGGAGAAGCTGGAATCTTCCCGACCTGCTCACAATATTCAGGAGGTCCTACGTGTTCAGGAACCTTTCAGATGCCGAGCTCAGAAGGGGTGTGGAATTCATGGAATCGATGAGGCCGCGACTTGCCAGCCTGAGAGGGGATACAGTGTCCAGGGCGTTCGACTCGAAACCCCTCTTCCGCTACTATTTTGAGAATTTATCAATGATACCTGAGACGAGGCAGTACCCGGTTGTATCGAGGGATTCCACGAATGTGGGCATGTTGGATGAAGAATTCGTGGCTAAGGAGGGCGAAATAGGAAAGAAGTTCATACTCGGCGGTGCCGCCTGGAGAATCGAGCAGGTACATAACGGCACAGTTTACGTGACAAGGTCCGAGGACCCGATGGGCGCGGTACCCAGCTGGGTGGGCGAGGAGATACCGGTGCCATCCGAGGTGGCTCTGAAGGTGGGCAGCTACAGGAGGATCTGCACCGACCTAGCCAGGAAAAGATCGGAATTCGACTCGTGGCTTCAGACCCTTTCAGGCGAAAGCGGCCTGGAACTTCCCTCAGGGAAGAGGGCTCTTGTTGAAATATTGCAACAACTGTCCAATGGCCAGCCCGTCCCTTCAGATAGAACGGTCACACTGGAATCCTGGAACGGCATGGTCATAATTCACACACACTGGGGGCTGAGGGTCAACAGAACCCTGTCCAGGTTGCTTGCAAGGGTGCTATCTGAAAACAGGCGCATCGTGACAGGCGAAGATGCCTACAGGGTGATGCTCGAAGGCAGGGGATTGACGTGCGATGATGTCCACAGGAACCTTCTCTATCTGGCTTCTGCCGACCTAGAGTCGATCCTGAAGAGCGCATGCGAAGAGTCAGGATTTTTCAGGATCAGGTTCATGCATGTTGCGAGGAAGATTGGTGTTCTTGGAAGGGACGCGGACCTTACCAGCGGCATGCTCGACAGGGTCATGGCCGCATACAAGGATGGCCTTCCCTTTGAAGAAGCCTGGCGCACATTTCTGCATGAGGATGTTGACGTCAGGGGTCTTTCCAGGTTTCTTTCAAAGGTTGCAACGGGCGAAATATCGGTGGCCGTGATCGGGGAAACCGAAACGCCCACCCCTCTTGCCTCGATTGCCCTTGAGGAGATGTCCCGCAAGGGGGAGGTCATGGACCCGAACCGTCTGAAAAGGCTTGCAGTCGAGGGGGCCAAAGTGAGGGTGCTCGGTTCCTCGGTCCTTCTGGTGTGCACAAACTGCTGGAAGTACACATCCAGAGTATACGTCTCGGAACTCAGGATTGCGCCAAGGTGCCCTGTTTGCGGCTCGCAGCGCATCGCCGTACCTCCCGAAGACGAAGAAAAGGTCGAAAGGCTTGCAAGAAGACTGAGTGTCGGCATGGAACCTTCTGCTCAAGGGAAAAAGTTGAGAGACGAGCTAATTTCAAGCGGAAGACTTGTGGAGAAATACGGGACACTCGCCGTCATGGTTCTTGCGTATCGCCTCAAAGGAGATGAAGCCGAGTCGATTCTTTCGAAGCATGTGCTGGCTGATGATGACTTCTTTTCGGACCTGGTTGAATATGAGAGGAGAAGAAACCTGAGAAGGTTCATCAGGTAGACGGGTTTGCCGGGTCGCCACCTTCAGGCCTCCTCGATAGTATCGAGGTCAAGAGCTCATCCCTGTCTATTTCGACTTTTGTCCTCCAACCGACCCTTATGTAACCCGCATCATCCTCGAGGTACCCCAGCCTTGTCAGCTTCGACACCACCTGCTGTGCCCTCCAGGAAGGAAGCTTCTCCCTCACCATCGTCATCACCACGGCCTTTGAATCCACCTCTCCCTTGACGAACAGGTGTGAAAGTATGATCGCCAGACTGGCCGCCTCCTCCATTCGGAGCCAGCTTCCCGTGTCCTTTTCTGAGAGCGGCTCCTTTGAAACCAGCAGATACCTGGACCTGTCCGGGTCATCAGGGAAGTCCTCATCTGGCACCGAAACCAGCTTCAGGCCAATGTCCGAGGCCATGCCGTTCACAAGCCTGAGAATCTGAAGATAGTTCCTTCCCAGCTCTCTTTTCAGCTCCCATCCCTTGCACCCGGGTTGGCTGCGTCTCTGAATGAGCAGGAACCTTAGTCCTGCCCGTGCGCTTTCTCTCAGTTGTGCCTCGAGTTTCTCCTCCTTCTCTTTCTCAGTCTCAGGTTCACTCATACTTTTATCGCCACCGAACTGTCCGGCGTCCCTTCGGCCCTCTGGACAACATATTTGCCCAGCAAGGGGTCATACCTCAGCGTTACTGCTCCCCTCGCGCAGATAAGTGAAAGAACAAACGCTCTTTTCAAACGTTCTGCTCCGGTGGATTGACCGAGAAGTGCATCATAAGCAACGGGTCCCTCCGCAACACTCTGCAGCACCGATTCTGACATATCCTTCACCTCCTGCTCCAGGTCTTCTGGCGTCAGCTCCAGTGTCTCTGTAAGAAGCTCGCCCATCTGATTCGACGGAAGGCTCAGCCGTCCGCCCCAGCCGGAAAGCTGAATCCAGTATTCAGCCGCTTCGAGTAGCCTCTTGGTGGCCACCTGTTTGACCCCCACCGGCAGATGCTGACTGCTGTAGAGAGATGCTGCAAGACTTCTGAGGCCAAGGCGCTTGACCCTGTCCAGGAGAAGGGCAGGATCCACCTGTAGCCCGGAAAGCTGCTTACCTATCCAGGTATCCTGCATCTGGACCACCTCGCTCACGGACCCAAGCGCCTTCGCGTCCGCCGTGAGTATCCTCGGGTCTGATACGGCATAGTCCTTTCTCAGCTCTTCGAGGATATGGTCGACATCGACTGCAAACGGGTCTGCTCCCGTCTCCTTCAATTCTTCAGAGAGGGCCGCTATTCTTTCCCGGTATTCGATTCCGGCATTTTTTGATTTTCTATCTTTGGGCAACTTTCTCCGCTACACCCGCCTTTGATGAAGATGCGACCTTGTGCACCATTATGTAGTTGGCATTTGGATCATATACATCAGGTTCCACCGGCGTAATGATGACGTACTGAGCCGAACTGTCAGAGTTAAATAGCTGATATACGCTCTTCATGAAGAGTTGTCTGTTAAGCTTGTCCATATGGACGTCAAATTCGTCCACTGCCCTGAATGGAGAGATCACCCTTCCCTGTAACGCAAGAAGAAGTGCGGTCACCGCGCTGCTCCTTTCGCCACCGCTCTGAACGTAGGCATCAAGGGGAACGAGCTGGTCTCCTCTGAACGAAACCAGTATTTCCAAGCCGGCTGTGGTTGGGTCGTCGGGGTTGGAAAGGGAAACCCTCCCAGTCGCTCCCACCATCGAAAGGACATCCATGTAACGTTTGGAGAGGTCGATTACCAGCGCCTCCAGCTCCCTTTTCCAGACACTGAAGCGTTCGCTGACTTCCCTCAGCGTAGCATTCTTGTTTGAGCGCAGCTCGGTGATTCTGGCCGACAACGACTCAATCCTTGCCTTATAATCACGATAGATGGCCTCTGCGTCCGCAGGCACGTCCCCCAGCTCCTTGATCCTCAGTTCCGTGACTCTGAGCTCGGCCTGGACATCGAGTAGTTGTCTGACCTCGTTAGGCCTCCCACCGAGTATGGATGCATCGCCCTTCAGCGAAGCCTCTTCCTCCCTCAGGTCTGCCAGTTGCTTCTGCTGTTTTCGAAGTTCCTTTTCCATTTCTGAGACTCTGTATCCGTCAACTGCGGCCTTCTCTCGTGCCTGTATGAGCTCACCGAGCGTACCTTTGAGTTCAGAAAGCATGTCGGCCACATTTGACTCTGAAGCATCGACCTTTTTTTGGAGTTCAGAAGTTTCATCGGATATCAAACCAGCTGTTTGAAGTTGGCGAAGTCCCCCGGCGTCTTGTTGGGAAGAGCGCAGGACCCTTTCCAGCTGCTGCTCAAACCTAAGCCTTTCCCTCTGCCTTTCAGCGGACGAATAGGTGGAAAGAACAGTTTCGAAGTCCTTCGAAGCCGCTTCTGCCTCGGTTTCCCTTTCTTTTAATCTAGCCCGTAGTGCCGAAAGCTCCTCCTGGAGTCTCGAAACCCTGTCCTCGGATTGATGAACAGAGTTCGTGAGTTTATCCACCTTAGACCACGCTTCCTCCACCCTTAGACTTCTGCTCTTATCATGGAGCTCCTTCACCTGCAGGTACTTTTCAAACTGCTCCTTCCATCTGCTCAGGCCAGCACTGGCGGCCTGCAGGTCCTTTTCGCGCTCTTCCTCCTCGGCCCTGATCTTCTCGAGCCTTTCCTTTGCCTCGAGGAGACTCTTTCTGTAGTCTCCCAGCCCCACCGCATCCTCGACCATCGCGAGCTTCTCCTGTGGGGTTACCACACTGAATGCATCCCCCAAGCCCTGATGCATTATAACAAGCATATTATCAGGATTCAAACCCAATCCGCGGAGCGTTTCTGTCACTTCTATCTTGCTCGCTTCCTTGAAATCAACTTCAAACCAGTAGGTTCCATCCTTTCTTATGTATCTGGACAGGTGTATGAGGTCCGACCTGAATGGGAGTGGCCTCTTACCGCCCCTTGGAGAATTGTCGAGGAGCAGCGTCACCCTGGCAATATCCTTCCCCCTTTTGACCAAATCGCTGAGCCTTCTAGACCTCTCTGTGTACGCCTGTCCCAGTGCGACAGAAATTCCCAGAAGGATGCTTGATTTGCCGGCACCATTGGGACCCAGCACAACATTGAGTCCGGACCTCAGGGGTATCCTTCCATAGTCATAACTCATGAAATTCTCCAGTATGACCTCTTTGATGAATGGTTTTCGTTCGGACTCTGACACAGTCGCTACGCGTACTTTCTGACTTATATAAGATGTTGTAACTTCTTTGAAGGAAATAACGGGGCATGCAGGGAAACGGGTGACCAGAAAATTTAATCACGAAAATTGTTTCGAACCTGACGCTCACTGGAACAAGGTCGGCCTGTTCTGAAGCCAGCCTTATGACGAGTTGAGCTTCCGCGCAAATTCGTCCAGCTCATCAGAGGTGGGGCTTCCTCTGGTCTCATATTTCGTTGATTTGAAGGCGCCAGCATAGTTGGCTCTCGTTAGAGCCTGCGATTCCTCAAGCCCGGACGCAAGCGACGCAGCAAAACAGCCAACGAAGGCATCCCCGCAGCCCACGGTGTTGACGACGGTATAGCCCCCTTTGCTCAGGTCTACCCCACCCGCCTTGATCACTCCGGCCCTGCTGTGGATGGCCGCTCCTTCTTCTCCCAGCGTGACTAACAACTTTAACGAATCCGAATACGAGCTGAGCATTTCGTAGCCCATTTCCGCGGTCGCCTTTCCCGTGAGCACGAAGAGTTCCTGCTGATTCAGGAGAAGGTAGTCCACGTATCCCAACATCGATAAGACCTTCTCCTGATTGTTGATGGTTCTCACCCCTGGACCCCAAATGATAGTGCAATCTTTGCCCGCCTCTGCGAACAGTTCAGCGGTGTAATCCAGCGGCGGGTCCATCGCCACCAGAACCTTGGAGTTGTGGAGGACAGATGCAATTTTCAACGATTTTGCCATATCTGCGGTAAGTGAAGCATTTGCCCCAAAATGTGTGAATATCTGGTTCCTGCCGCGCGAATCAACCAGTATGTATGCCTGCCCGGATTCTGAACCGTTCACCACCAGAAGGTGGTCGGTCGAAACGCCTTCCTTGGCGAAGATCTCCATGTGGGATCTACCAATCTCATCATTTCCAACTGCACCCAGAATTCCGACCCGTCCAGGACCCAGCAGCCTGGCCGCCGCAACGGCAACGTTTGCTGCCTTTCCGCCCGGCACCCGCGTGATCCTCTTCACTGGCGCTTCCATCCCCTGCAATTCTATACTTTCAATGAAGAGGTTGACGTCCCAGTTTACCGCCCCTGTGGTTATTACATCCAATACCATCTACCGCCTCACATAAGAGCATGAAAAGCCGCATCGGTTCATTTCAGATCACTTACTATATTTCCCGTTCCTTTCGCTCTCAGCCTGGATATCAGACGACTTATATCTATCTCCACAGGGCATATCTCGTTGCAGGCGTCGCAGCCTAGGCAGAAGTACGAAAGATATTCCGATTCTTCCGGCTCGCCTGTAATGGCGGTCCAGACAAGGCCTATTGCTGAGGTGTAGGTAGGTCCGCCCCATGCTGGTCCAGCCACGGAGTAGGTAGGACACACCATCTGGCAGGCCCCGCATTTTATGCATCGGAGAGCGTCTGATAGCTCTCCGCCGGACGCTTCCAGCCTTCCGTTGTCCACAAGCACCACGCTCATCTCTTTGGACCCCTGGGCTGGCCTCACAATCACCTTTTCGATATCGCCGGTACCGCTCGGTGTCGAAGTCAGACTGATGTAGGTGGGTTTATCATAGCCTGCAAAGTACGACTGAGTCAAGGCTACACTCACAGCATCGATGGTTGTGGGTACCACCTTTTCCACGCTCGTGCAGACTATGTGCTTTTTCGGAAGGGTCATAGTCAGCCTGACATTGCCTTCGTTTTCGACAGTTACCACAGTCCCTTCGTTGGCAGATATCGCATTCGCTCCCGTGATCCCCACATCTGCTCTTTCCAGCTTTTCTCTCAGGAATTCTCTTGCGGCATTCACCATCGATTGAAGGTCGTCGCTCTGAAAACGCCTCCCGAACTTCCTTTCGAAAAGTCTCGCGACGGCTTCCCGAGGAACATGGAGAGAAGGTGCCACCATCTGAGAGGGTCTTTCCCCCCTCAGCTGTATGATGAATTCTCCGAGGTCGGTCTCCCAGACCTCTTTACCCTTGCTGGTAAGAAAACCCCTCAGACCTATTTCTTCGGATACAAGGCTCTTGGACTTGACAATCAGCCTGTCCCCCTCCGTAAGCTTTTCAAATCTGGACAATGCATCAGACTTCGTTTTCTCGAGGTAAACCGCTACCCCATTATTCTGAAACGCTTCGCGAACCTGATTCAGCAGCTCATTGAGATTTCGGGATGAATATGACTTGATCTCCCTCACTCGGCTTCTCAGCTGCTGCACATCATTTTTCGAACGGATTCTGGGGATCTTGGACTGAAACGAATCCATGCCCCGATTGATTCCTGTTTGCATCTCTGTATTCTCAAGCGCACCGTAGACTCGTTCCTTTACCTTCTTGAAGGAGCTCTCCAGAGTCATAACACCTCCAGGACGTCAGAAACCGGCAAGTCTTCACCAACCGAATCCCTTCCGAGGTTGGCAAGGCATACAGGGCAGGCAACGAGCGCCCTATCGCCGACATCATGAAGCTGCTTTTTTCTTTTCTCTGCGATTGCACCTGCGACCCTGGGGGCTACGCTTTCGATCGGACCCCCGCAACAGAAGGTTCCACGCCTGCACCTGACCGGCTCACGATATTCTATTCCGGCACGCTGCAGACCTTCTCTCAGTTTCTCGTCAAGGCCCAACCTCCTTGAAAGCAAGCAGGGGTCATGAATCGCATAACTTCTTTCTGTTGTAGCTCCCTTTATTGTGCCCGAAGAATCAGGTCTGCCTGGTTTCACCACCTCCAGGTAGTGGTCCACTTGGATATCGAAACCCGGAACGAATTCTGGGTACCACTCCCTTAATGCCACTGTAGAATGTGGGTCCAGCGTTATCAGCCTCTTTACACCCCTATCCCTGAACACCGAATATGCATTATTTGCGACGCTGGAAAACATTTCCTCCATACCCAACTCCATAAAGATCACGCCGCTGTATGGTTCGGCTTCACCCATGTACCCGTGGGGTATAGAAGCCTGGATCAGCAGTTCTGAAGCTCTTTTTATGATCGAGGAGCATCTGGAAGAAAACTGTCTGTCTACCCCCGCTATGGTAGATATCATTCCCGCACCCACAGAACCCATTCTTCTGGCAGCCTTGAGCAGAGCACCGGAGGGAAGTGGGCCTGACTCCAGTCTGGCTATCTGAGAAGAATAAGCTGACATCCAAGGGGCCATCTGGTAGAGGGAGCCGGTGAAGATGAAAGTACCGTTCCCACCGTCGAAATGAAGCCCTTTAGACCATGAAGTGAGCTCCTTCGGCGATAAACCGAGTGGATTTCCAAATTTGTGCTGATAGTCGACCAGTGATTTGAAGATGTCCAATCTATCCAACAACGAGACCATTTGAGACTCCGCTGAATGTACATTGTCTATTGAGAATATAAGGATATTTTACAGCCTTGTTATTCAGAAATTTACTCGGTCGATCCATAGCATATCTGAACGTGCATGAAGGTATCCCCCTATGTGCTTTTATTATAAAAATTACAGGAATTGATTTGATTGTTTCAAAGTCTTAATCGATTATCGACGCAAGATATAAATGGCTTATAAAAAGATTAAAATTAGAGGTCAACAAACAGACAGAAGCAATGAAAACGAGGATGTTTTGGCGGGTGAATGCGTGATCTATGACCGAAGTGTCCTTTACTCTGTACAAATCGATTGACCTAACGGGCAGCTCATGTGCTGGTGTCATTGGCGAATTATCAGGGGTCTATGAGGAACTGCGACAGGGAGAGTATGTGGAAGTGCTGATCGGTGCTGATTCGGACAAAAAAGATCTTTACGCATGGGCTTCTCGCGTGGGTGCGAAGATTATGAAGGACGAGAAAGTGGACAAAGGCTTCAGGCTTGAGGTGGCCAGGCCGAAGTAAATGTATCTCGGGGTGAATTGGCACAATTGAAGAAGGTGTTTGTTGCGGGCGGGGGAATCGGAGGGACAATAGCAGCTAACAGGCTAGCCGAAAGGTTGAAGCCAGAAGTCGATAAGGAGGATGTCAGCATAACGGTATTTGACAAAAGTGAAAATCATGTTTTTCAACCCAGCCAGCTTCTTGTGGGAATGGGCCTTGAAAATCCTGCGGATATAGTGAAAAATGAAAGAGAACTTCTGAATCCGAAAGTCAGGCTCCTTAATGGCAAAGCAGGCGAGATCACCAAAATAGATGTGCAGAATCATTCATTTGTAACATCTGACGGAAAGAGCCATGAGTACGATTATGCCGTCATTTCAACAGGCTCGACATTGGACTGGGAAATGGTTCCTGGATTAAAGGAGGAAATGCATACAGTCTGGGATATGGACGGAGCCGTGCAGACCAGGAACCTGATAAGAAACTTCACAGGCGGCACAGTGGTGTTCAATGTTGCGAGGCTACCACATAAGTGTCCCGTGGGTCCTCTCGAGGAAACTCTGATGCTCGAAGATTACCTAAAGAGGAAGGGACTGAAAGAAAAAACCGAATTGGTCTACACCTACCCTGTGGCGGGGGTCTTTGGCATTCCCAACGTGAACAAAGTAATGACGAAGATCTTCGAGCAAAGAGGGATCAGGGTAATTTCTCCTTTCACTGTCAAGGCGGTGGACCCGCAAGCTAAAACGATAGAATCGAATGAAGGGGAGAAAATCAAGTATGACCTGCTGCTCGGAGTACCTCCACACATGGGTACAAAGGTTGTGGGGGATTCCGCGATCGGTGACAGGAGAAACTGGATTCCGACGGATAAGAATTCTCTGCAGATGAAGGACCATTCGAATGTATACGTCATGGGAGACACCACCGACATACCCATATCAAAGGCTGGCTCAACCGCAGACTTCGAGTCTTACACCGTTGCGGAGAACATCACATCCGAGATCAGGGGGAATGAATCAAGAAAAATGTATGATGGTTCTGTATTCTGTTTCATCGCTACGGGTTTCGATACAGCCACCTACATCAGATTCAATTATGCGAACCCGCCGGTCCCGCCTCCACCCTCAACGATACACTGGTGGGCAAAACTAGCATACAACAAGCTTTACTGGAGTCTGACCGCCAAGGCGGTTGTGTGAAGAAATTGAGGCATGGCATCGTCTTGGGGTCGAACGAACTCAGCAAGCTGGTGTTCGCTGCGATGGAAGCTGTCACGAGGACGGCTCTGGGTGACGAGGTGTCCGTGTTTCTCACGATGGACGCCGTACAGGGCTTCACGAAAGAACCCAAAGTCTCCGACGAGCAGGAATCTTCAAAGGCAGCGAAACAGGACAACAGGACATATATGGACCTCTTCCAGATGGCCAAGAAAAACGGTAAGGCGAAGCTTTACGCCTGTTCCTACGCCAGCAAGCTCTTCAATTTTACAAGAGATAGCTACACCGAAGTTGTGGATGATATCGTGGGCATAACATCCTTCGTGCTGGAGGTCAACGGTCAGGTCAGTTCGATATGGTGAATCAAACGATGTATGATGCAAAAAGGGTGAGCAGATGATGGGGGAAACCAATTCAGACTCTGAAACAGCAGCTGCCCCTCCACACAATCCAAGCTTCGATGATATGCTATCCAAGCTTCAACCCGACAAGATAGCCAGCTTGGAGAAACTGCTTGATAGAGCCGATGTCCTCAACCAGCTGCTCGAAAGGGCCGATGCCATGCAGCAGAGCGGCGCTCTGGATTCGCTGACCTCCCTTACCTATGCGCTAAAGACTCTCTTGGATGCCCTTCATGAGGACACGGTGGGCAACCTGGCCTTGACCGCAGGCTCTTTGATAGAAATTGGCAAGGCGGTATCCCGTCCTGAGGTGAAGGACAGGATGGTTGAGCTCCTTGACAAGGAGAAACTGGAAAGCCTGGTCTACGCCGCATCCCGTCTGGATGAACTCAGAAGGGCCGGGACACTCGATGCACTATTCGATATGGCGTATCTTGTGAAGACCCTCAGAGACATGCTTACTGACGATTCTGTAGCAAACCTGTCGGCAAAGCTGGCTTCACTGCTGGAGATAGTTCCACTGCTTCCTGACCTTGCAAAGCCCCTGACTACGGGAGCTGTTTCGGCCATGCTCCAGGCAACTGCTTCTGAAGAAGTGGCTGAGGCCCTTAACAACCCACCGAAGGTAGGCTACAGGGCGTTGATAGCCACACTTAGGGATGAAGATATGCAGAGAGGGCTTGGATTCCTGCTTGTTCTCGGAAAGGCGGTGGGCAAAAAGGTGCAGGAAAACTCGTCTCTCAATAAATATCGGGGATAATCATCGGCTTACAGCCTGCCTCGGTCTTCGCCTGTTCCTGGCTTCCGGAAGTATATCCGCAAACATGGTGTCAATAAGGGTGTGGTCCACCTTCTCGTATGCCTCTATCGAGCCAACATCCAGCCAGAAGTCATCGAACCTGTATCCCATGACCTTCTCACCCCTTCTCAGCAGGTCCGGGAGAAGGTCTCCCATAAGGTCCACCGATTTCTTATTCTTGCTCAGTGGTTCGAGGAGGTCAAGTGTCTTTGCTTCAAGCGCCATTATACCTATCCCCACGTTAAGGTCCAAAACCGGTTTTTCCCTGAAACCTGTGATCTGGTTGCCCGACATATCCGCCACCCCTACGGGGATCCTGTATTTTGCTGAAACAGCCAATGTTGCAGCCGCGCCCGCCCTTATATGCTCCTTGAGCATCCTGTCCAGCCTGAGTCTGGTTATGATGTCGCCATAATATATCAAGAGAGTTCCATCCTGAAGGTCCCCTTTCCTCTTTGCATTCAGCAAAGCCCCTCCGCTTCCTGAGAGCTCAGGATCATCGACAACGTAGGACAGTTTCATCCCCATCTTCGATCCATCACCAAAGTAATTCATTATCTGCTCCACCTTGTAATTGGCAAGAAGAGACACTCTGTCGATGCCACAGTGTAGAAGTGAGTTCAGGATGTACTCGAGAATCGGTTTCTGTGCACCGCCCACGGGAAGCATCGTCTTCTGAAAATAATATGTGAGGGGTCTCAGACGGCTTCCGAGGCCTCCGCACATAACCACACCATGTGCTGTCTTCATGACATTTTGGGGGTGATAATTCACTTTTAAATAAACTATTTCGTTTGAAGCAACGTCAGCGGGGTTTCTTATTCCTGTGCCACGGTATGTTTTACCGAATTCCCGATATTCTGCTCCTTGCCATCACATTTTCCAACTCCTTGCCATCACATTTTCCAACTCCGTGCAGAGAAAACTTATACTTATCCTAGGCAGAATGCATGCCGGTGAATTTTGTTTGGTGAAGTTGTACGACCTGTCACAGCCGCTGAACCAGGAAACCCCGTTCTGGCCCTATTATCCGCCGTTTGAGGTGAAGTTCATAAAACGAAAAGCGGAGCATGGGGTAAATGCACAGTACATCATGACGGCGAATCACATAGGAACTCACCTGGATGCACCGCTTCATTTCGTAACAGGAGGGAAGTCGATCGACCAGATACCACTCACCCAGCTCTACGGACCGGGTGTTATCGTAGACGTAAGCGAAGTTGGTGACCTTGGCTTATACACCCCAGAACTCATAGAATCGAAGGTCGAAGTCAAGGATGGGGATATACTGATACTTTACACCGGCTTCAGCAAGTATGCCTGGTATCAGAAGCCAAAGCCGGAGGGCACCGCGGACGAGGAGCGTTACATTCATCTTCACCCCGGTGGCGGAAGAGACATGGTCGAGTGGCTTTTGAAGAAGAAGATCAAGCTATGGGGCGTCGATGCCGTCTCAACCGACCATCCGATGAACCTGCCGATCGGCAGATTCCTGCCCCGCGTATGCGACAAGGTCCGTTCTTTGTCTGAAAAGAAGTTCGGCGGAAGAGAAAAAGTGGATAGCATGTTTCCACCTGAAGATTATCAGCTTACGCATAACGCTCTTTTCCCCTACGATTGTATACATATTGAGAATCTGGGAGGACAAATAGACCAGCTGCTGAACAGAAGAGTTACTATTGGTTGCTTTCCCTGGCTTTTCAAGGGGGGCGAGGCTGCGTTCGCAAGGGTTGTGGCGTTCGTAGACGAGTAAGATGGCCAACCAGGGATAAATTTCAACCGACAGATAAGAATATCCCAGCATCAAATCAAAGACAGTTCCTATGCGCACCGTTACCTGATACATATATTCCTTGGTAACCATGGTCATTTTACAATACCTTTTCATCCTGAACCTTGATCCTTTGAAAAGACGACGAGGTAACGACCATTCCAGAATGGAGCCGATTCTGACAGCATAAGATTGCTATAGAAACACTTTTATGAGAATGGCAAAGTCATCTAAATGTGGGAAACGAAAAAACGAGGACGAGATACATCGGCCGTTCCATACCTCAGAATGATTCTCCTCTGAAGGTTACGGGAACAGCAACTTACGCCTCTGACATCGAACTACCTGGAATGCTGTTTGCCAAACTCGTCACGAGCGACAGGGCCCATGCCAAGATTCTGTCCATAGACACAAAGGAAGCTAAATCGGTACCCGGTGTGGTGGCGATAGCCACGGGCTCTGACTTTCCATTCAGAATAGGAATCTACGTAGGGGACAGGGATCTGCTTGCGACAGACAAGGTAAGATGGGTAGGGCACCCCGTGGCCGCGGTAATTGCAGAAACCCTTCAAGCAGCGGAAGAGGCGGCAGAGAAGGTGCAGGTGCAGTACGAGGACCTGCCGGCCGTGTTCAACGTGAGGGACGCATTGAAACCGGGGGCCCCGATAATACATGAACACATGTCTGAATACAGGGTGTTTCCTGCATTCAGCCCCGTCCCTGGAACGAACATAGCAAACAAATTTGTATTGAAAAGAGGTGATGCCAAGGCCGCACTTGACAAGGCACACCTCGTTATCGAAGAAGAGTTCAGGATGCCCCGTGTGAGCCATGCTTTCATGGAAACACAGACGGTGGTTGCACTTTACAGGAGAGATGGGGTCGTAGAAGTATGGTCGAGTCTTCAATCGCCCTTTGCCGCCAGGTATCTTATGGCCCAGTCGCTTAACATGCCCGTTAACAATGTCATAATTCATCATCCGTTTTGCGGGGGTGGATTCGGTGGCAAGGCAGGACTCGGGTGGGAACCGCTGGTGGCCCTTCTGAGCAAGATGGCGGACAACAAACCTGTGAAACTGATCCTGTCCCGCAAGGAACAATTCGTCTCTGCTGCGGTCAGAGAAGCCTTCATCGCCCATGTTAAGGCTGGATTTGAGAAGGATGGAAAGTTTGTAGCCTATCAGGCCGATTTCATAATGGATTGCGGCGGTTACGGTGACTACACAGTCAATGTAAGCAGGACAACCGGTTATGCCGCAGATGGCAGCTATGACATAGAAAACCTGGATGTTACATGCAGGGCAGTCTACACCAACCAGGTTCCCACCACCGCCATGAGAGGGTTCGGATACCCGGAGGGGCACTGGCCCCTGGAGCAGCTGCTGGACAGGGCGGCTGCAAGGCTACATCTGGACCCGGTTAAGATAAGACTCGTCAACCTGGTGAAACCTGGCGAGTCCACCACGGGAACGGGCGAACATCTGAGAGAAGATGCTGGTGATCCGAGAAGGGTTCTTTCCACAATAGTGAAGGAGCTGAAACCTAACGGTAGGATACCAGAATCAAAGGAACCCTGGGTGATCAGGGCCAGGGGGTTCGCCCTTAATGTAAAGGGTCCCTCACAACCACCAAACGCGTCCGGCTCCTCCATACTCAAGTTCAACGAAGATGGTAGCATAGACCTGCTTGTCGGAACCGGCCTATTCGGTCAGGGTACGACGACCGCTCTGTGCATGATTGTGGCTGAGGAATTCGGCTTGCCGCTGGAGAAGGTAAGAGTTCCATTCGAGCGGGGAACGGACAGCACGGCATACACCTGGCAGACGGTTGGAAGTAGGGGTCTCTTTGTCGACGGTAATGCTACGCTTGGAGCCATAAGGGAAGCCAAGGCAAAGATCGTGGAAATTTCATCCCAGGTCTTCAGGGTCCCGAAGGAGGATGTAGTAGTCAGGGATGGGGCCGCATCGGTGCGGGGCAGACCCTGGTTGAAGATACCGCTTTCCGACATCGCCATGGCATACACGTACCCGAATGGAAATGCGATCGGTGGGCCACTGATTGGAACCGGCACCTGGACGTCCGTACTCAATTCATACCTGAACCCTGAAACTGGCCAGGGGATTCCATCCATATTTCACACATTCGGAGGAACGGGTGTGGAAATAACCCTGAACCTTCTTACAGGTGAGATATGCGTCGAGAAAGGTGTCCAGGTCGAGGACATAGGACGGGTTATCAACAGGCTGGGCGTCGAGCAGCAGATGGATGGCGGAATGATAATGGGCATGAGCATATCTCTGTGGGAAAAGATGCAGGTTGACGGCCAGGGATGGGTTACCAACCCCAACTTCAGCAACTATTACATCGCAAGGATGAAGGACATGCCCGGGGAGATCAGGAAGGTTGCAATTGAAACACCACAGGAGGACGGTCCATGGGGTGCAAGAGGAGTTGGAGAGATGACCATGATATCAGTTGCACCAGCCATCGCAAACGCCGTGTTCCGGGCAACGGGTGTGATTCTGAGGGATGAACCAATGACGCCCGAAACCGTATGGCTGGCAATAAGGGAGCAGCGCCCGGACCTGCTAGAGAAGGCCATGAAGGCGCTAGGCGGTACATCGGACACCACCCACCTGCAGCGGCCCCTTGTTCGCGTGAAATCGGGCCAGAACGAGACCAGTTGAATTAAGGGTGTTGAAAAGTGAGCTTCAGCTCACCGTATTTTACCCTCCCCAAATTCACATACTTCAGGCCGAAATCTGTTGGCGAAGCAGTGAACCTGCTTCAGAAGTATGGCGACGATGCCCGGCTGATGGCAGGTGGGGTGGGCCTGATCAACATGCTCAAGGAGAGACTGATGGATCCAAAGGCCCTCATAGACCTTAAGGGAATCCCGGAACTTCACAAAATCGAATATTCAGAATCAAAGGGTCTGCTGGTCGGTGCCACGGTCACGTTGAACGAGATTCTTGCTAACAGACAGTTGAAGAAGATCTACCCTGCCCTCTGGGAGTCCATTTCCGTTCTGAGCGACAACAACCTGAGGAACAGGTCCACATTGGTGGGTGACCTGTGCGAGGCTACACCCTGGGTTGATTCGCCACCTTCTCTGATTGCCTATCAATCAAGCGTTATCATAACTGGTCCTTCTGGCACACGCACGCTTCCTGTGGAGTCCTTCGTAAGGGGAATGGCACAGCTGGATTTGAAAAATGATGAGCTCGTTACCGCGGTGTCTATTCCCAAACCTGGCAAAGACTCGCGGGGGAGGTACTACAAATTCGCCAAGGGCACTGAATTCGGACTCGTGAATCTGGCCGTTGTTGCATCTGGTTATGAGCACGGCATCCCCAGAAATACCCGATTCGTGTATGGGGGTATAGCCGATACGCCAGTCGTGGCGACGGGAATCACGGAGGCCTTCAGGAGGGGTGTCACGGGTGATAGCGTAGCACATGCAAGCGAAATCATCAAGGAATCCCTTTTGTGGGTCAGGAACTCTGCCCAGCCGCTTGAAGATAACCTGGCCAGTGCGGAATACAGGAAACATCTGATGGAGGTGGTAACGTTGCAGGCTCTGAGGGAGGTGCTTGGAGTACGATGAAGAAGATAACCCTGAACGTGAATGGCCGAAGGAGAACTGCAAACGTGGAAGACAATGAGATACTGCTTGATGTCCTGAGGGATACACTCGGCGTGAAGAGCGTAAAGGCTGCATGCTGGAGAGGGGAATGTGGACTGTGTTCAGTGCTTATGTATGGCAAGGCGGTGAAGAGCTGCCTGATCCTGGCTGTGGAGGCGGATGGGGCAAAAATAACGACAGTCGAAGGATTGTCACGCGGAGAGTCACTTTCGCCCCTTCAGAAATCATTCGTCGAGCATGGAGCCATGCAGTGTGGTTTCTGCACGCCAGCATTTGTGTTGACCGCGCACAGTCTTCTCACAACGAATCCAACAGCAACCGATTCTGAGATAAAGGAATACATGAGCGGCCTGATCTGCAGGTGCGGGACTTACAATCAGATGCTTCCTGCGATAAAGGAAGCGGCGAAGCATTATCGGAAGCACGCTTCAGATGATCTTTGAAAGTATCTCCTCGATATCTTCGTCCAGTTTTCTGGGTGGTTTGAAATCGACATGGATGACTTTCACCCCCTGCTTTCTGAGCTCCTCTGCGAAAAGTTCCACACCCACGTTGATCACCTTCAGTTCCTTCGGTGCCGACGTATCATTATTAGTGGAATCCATCAAAGGGTTCCTCCCAGAAATTTCTTCATCGGCGTCTCAAGGCTCTTCCATTTTTCATGTGTATCTGCACCTCGGGCCGTGTCAGTGATTAGAAAATCCCTTCTTGCTATAACCGCCGCACTAAGGGCCATCTCCGCATTGGTAGGGAAGAGTATCACTCCCAGCTCCCTAAGTTTGGCTTCCTGGGAGGAAAGAACCTGAGGGTCCTTTTCCGTGCCGCATACATGCCCAAGTATGACGATCTGCCGACCCTCCTTGGTCGCCTGCTGATTTGCACGAATTATTGCGTCAGACATGGCGCCCGCGGGATCCGGGTGGCTTCCATACCCCAGCACAAAATCCAGCATTATGACACCAACTTCTGGGTCTTTTGCCTCTTCCAGCAGCCTCAATTTCCTGAGAGTGGGATCCATCATCGGGTGCGCTCTTCCTTCTGTGAACTCCTCCTCCCCCATGTCTATGAGCGTATTGTGCTTACTCACCCTGTGGTCATCTAATTTGTGAGTCGCATCTATTGGTGCGTTTGACCACACTTCGCCCAGCATTTCCGATGTTATGACGAGGGACTCGTAGGTAAGCGTCCCCCCTGTAAACAGCCCCCTCACATACTTCTGACCTTCGCCCAGCCGGAAAGAGGCAGAAGTCCAGATCGATTCCAGCTTTTTACGTGTTGTCGCTATTGTCAGACTGTCACCCATAAGATTCAAGCATTTGGCGGCCGCTTTGTGCAGCGTTTCCACCATGTAAACGTTGTTCGGAACATTTTTCACGGCGGAGCCACCGATCAAACATGCCACAAACGGCTTGCCTTTGGTACCCATAAAATTCACCAGCTCTTCGGAAACCTCCGGGCTGGGGGGCTTGCTCACAAAACAGATCACGCTTGTTTCCTCATCCCTCTCCAGCCTTTCGATGCATACCTTTGACATAATGCCACCCACCTCGGACTTGACATCACCGCCGCCAACACCTAAACCCTGAGAGATACCGAATCCCGCCCTGTCCACAAGAACGCTGATTTCCTGAAGCCCGGTACCCGCTGCGGCGACCACCCCAAGCTGGCCTCGCTTTACGTTGTTGGCGAATGCTATACCCTTGCCGGAGATGATCGATGTTCCGGCACCCGGGCCCAAAACCAGTAAACCTTTGTCTGCAGCATACCTTTTCAACCTGGTTTCCTCCTCAAGAGACACGTGGTCGCTGAACAGATGCACGCTTACCCCCCTTTCAAGTATCTTGAAAGCCACATCTGTTGCATACCTCCCAGGCACCGACACCAGGGCCAGGTTCGCGTCTGGTAGCGCCTCAAAAGCTTCTTCAACCGAAGAAAAGCTTACTCCTGACTCTTGTGTTCCGGAGGTTTGCGTCGGTTCTTCAAGGAGTCTTTCTATAGACTGAATCACACCTTCAAGAGAAGTATCAGTTTCTAATTTAACCGCGATCAAAGTGTCGGATGGTGTCGCCTGCTCCCCCTCGGGAGTCAGTAAACCGATATCCCTCAGAAGGTCCTTGTTGGTTGTTGTTCCCATCACCACCGCGACGTCTGATATTCCTTTCAAAGTCTGTTTTGCTTTGTCCGTTAACCTCATCAGCTGGAGTGAATCCCTGAAGAAGTTTCGCTTGACTATGTTGACGGTCCTTACCGACGCCAATTCTGTCTCTCCTAGTGGTGCCGACCCCATGGGGGTAGATATTCTTTCGGCCCCATCAACTCTAAATTAATTAGCATGCTCTGACGGACCCTTCTCATGAGCATCAGAGAAGAAGTGGAGGTTGCTAATGCTACAGCAGTCGAAAGAATGATGGATTCTGAACCGGTCTGGAACGACATTGGCCTTGCGAAAGATCTCGTTCCGGGCTTCGGGGATATGATGCTGCTGCATGCAGGTCCGCCGATCGAATGGAAGAAGGCTTCTGGTCCTCTGAGAGGGGCTCTGATTGGGGCATGTTTATTCGAGGGATGGGCATCCTCCCCCGAAGAAGCTGAAAAATTGCTGGTCAGAGGCAAGGTGCACCTGGACCCCTGCCACCATCATGGAGCTGTGGGTCCCATGGCTGGAGTCATTTCGCCGTCCATGCCAGTTTACCAGGTGCAGGATGGTTCGGGCGTAAAGGCATTCTCTAATCTAAATGAAGGAATAGGGAAGGTTCTCCGATATGGTGCTTACAGTGAGGATGTTATTTCAAAACTCAGGTGGCTCAGCACTACCTTCTATGACGTAATCAGGGCCTCACTTCAAGAGCTCAAAAAGGAAAAACCCGGATTGCAGTTCAAGAAGATAATCGCGCAGGCACTTACGATGGGAGACGACTGTCATAACAGGTACAACGCTGCAACATCCCTCTTCATGAGAGAATTCGTTCCATATCTTATCAGGTCTGGCGTGGACAGAAAGGAAATGCTTGAGGTGTATGATTTCATAAACGGGAACAACTTCACCACTCTGAATTTGGGGATGGCCACCGCGAAGGCGATGACGATGGCGGCAAGCAACATCAGGTACAGCACAATAGTTACCACGATGGCGAGAAACGGAACTGAAACCGGAATAAGGATCAGCGGTCTCGGAGATGAATGGTTTACGTCCCCCGCCCCCAACGTCAACGGCCTTTGGTTTCCTGGCTACACAGCATCGGATGCGAACCCCGACATCGGGGACAGCGCAATAACGGAAACAGCCGGCTTCGGTGGCTTCGCAATGGCAGCCGCCCCTGCTATTATTTCATGGGTGGGAGGTACGTCGTCGAAGGCCATCGAAGTGACAGAAAAAATGTACAGGATAACATTCACCAAGAACAGGCACTTCCTGATCCCGGCAATGGATTTCAGCGGCACACCAACGGGCGTTGACATACGGAAGGTGGTGAAAACCGGAATAACACCCGAAATAAACACCGGTGTAGCCCACAAAATGGCTGGAGTCGGTCAGATCGGAGCCGGACTTGTGGTATTCCCCATGGGCATGTTCGAGAGTGCGGTGAGACGATTTGGTGAGCGGTATGGTTTGGTTCGGGGTCCTGCACCTGATATCAGCTAGAATATTCCATTTCAGAGCCGTCCTTGCTCATCTTCTGTCCCAGACGCCCCACACATCCCTCAGAGCACCACTGATTTCGCCAACAGTCGCACCGGCTTCCACCGCTTTCAGAATGTACTCAAACAGGTTGTCATCCCCTTCTGCTGCCCTTGTCAGTGCAGAAAGCGAGTGAGAAACCCTTGATCCATCCCTGTCCCGCTTGAGGGATTCAAGCCTCGATATCACCTTCTTTCTTGCTGCGGGGTCGATCTTGAGCGGCTCGAAGTTCTCAGGTTCATCTTCCTTGAAAATGTTTATTCCTATAACTGGCTTTTGCCCACTTTCGACCATCTTTTGATACCTGTAGCTTGATTCTTCGATCGCCTTCTGGGGAAACCCTGTCTCAACTGCTCGAACCATCCCTCCAATCCTGTCGATGTCCTTCATAATTTTTACCGCACGCTCCTCCAGTTCGTCCGTCAGGCTCTCCACCATATAGGAACCGCCCAGCGGATCTATCGAATCTGCTACGTCAGTCTCAAGAAGGAGAGCCTGTTGCACTCTCACAGATAGCCTGGCCGCATGTTCTGTCGGCAGGCCGAGCGCTTCGTCGTAGGAATTCACATGAAGGGACTGGGCACCACCGAGAACAGCCGCTAGCGCCTGCAAAGTGGTTCTGACGATGTTAAGGTCGAGCTGTTGCGAAGTCATCTGCACTCCGGCCGTCTGAACATGGAACCTCAACATCTTGGACTTGGGGTCTTTCGCCCCAAAACGTTCCTCCATCACCCTGCACCAGAGGCGTCGTGCAGCACGAAATTTGGCCACCTGCTCGATAAGATTGGTTCTCGATGAGAAGAAGAAGGAGAGCCTTGGGGCGAATTCGTCCACACTCATGCCGCGCCTGAGCACCTCTTCAACATAGGCGATACCGTCAGCCAATGTAAAGGCTATTTCCTGCGAAGGTGTAGCACCTGCCTCCTCGAAATGATAACCGCTTATGCTTATGCCGTTCCACTTTGGCATGTTCTTCGCACAGTATGATATGAGGTCAGCACAGTACCTCATTGAAGGGGACGGCGGATAGATGTAGTTGTTGCGTGCGATAAACTCCTTCAGTATGTCGTTTTGAGTGGTTCCGGCAAGCACCCTGAGGTCAACGCCCCGGGATTTTGCAACAGTGACATACATTGCAAGTTCTTCCATTGCGGTAGCGTTTATCGTCATCGAGGTCGAAACCTTCTCCACGTTTATCCCCCTGAATACGATGTCCATTTCCTTCCACGAAGGCACCGGAACCCCCACCCGGCCGACTTCGTAGTATGCAAGTGGGTCATCCGGGTCGAGTCCAAGCTGAGTCGGCAGGTCAAATGCCATGCTGAGGCCGGTCTCTCCCGCCTGGAGGAGCAACCTGTATCTTCTGTTTGTAAGCTCGGCGTTTGCATATCCTGAGTACTGCCTCATCGTCCAGGCCCGACCCCTGTACATCGTGGGGTACACCCCCCGCGTAAACGGTGGAAAACCTGGATACCCGAGATTCTGCAGATAATCCTCATTGGAGTCCTTCGGTTCATACATTGGTCTGAATTCTATGCCATCTTCGCTCGAAAATTCACTTTTCCTCGATGGCGAAGAAGAAAGAGCCTTTAACCACCGTGACCGGGTTTCTTCCACCGGATCCCTCCTTCTTTTCATGCCACCTACGAATTATGCCTTCCATATATCCTTAATTGAGCCGCGCTCTGTCCATTTTCTTTCTCCTGAATTTGAATTTCCTTTTTACCGAAAATATGGGAGAGAAAATAATCGTTGGTTTATTTTTACACCCACATGCCTCCATTATAACCAATTAATCAGGAAATTATTTGTATAACACTAATTTTCATCCTTTTTTGATATGAATATTGTGATACGCAATGGATATATAGCAGGTAATATAAAATTTTTGCAATGGATGCGGTTTCTTCGTTCCATAACAATTCATCGAACACAAGCCTATACCTGAGCAGGAAAGAGTAGATTTTGTGGAGGGGGCGTGCTAGCTGTGGTTGAATTTCCAAAGGACGCATGGAAACTCCTTCTCAGTCACACCCCCTTTCCAGCATGGCATGCCGACAGTGATGCATTCAGAGATTTTTTCAACCCGGCCTGGACGAAATTCACGGGAAGACGAGCCGAGCAGGACAGTGGAGATGGCTGGCTGGAAGATATTTATCAAGAAGATAGAGAGAATCATGTGAATATATACAGGGAAGCAGTCAGAGCAGGCAAGGGTTACCGCGTCGAAAGCAGGATCAGGCATGCCGACGGAGGTTACAGGGTGATAGCCGAGATCGGTATCCCCCTTTCAATTGACTCAGAAGTTCAGGGCTACATAGGCTTTTTAGAGGACCTGACTGAGGTGAAGAGGCTGCGTGCCCAGCTCGATTCGGCTTATTCAAGAACAAGAATCATGGGGGACCACATTCCATTGCCATCCATTTCACTTGATTCGGAAGGAAGAATCCTGTCCTGGAATCTGGCAGCCGAGGCCGCTACTGGCTATAGCCTGTTTGAGGTACTCGGGAAGAACGTCAGAATGCTCATACCGGAAAGACATGCGCAGAAGGTGCTTGCAAAGATTGCTGAAATTTTCGATCAGGCAATACTGGGGGAGAATGGCAAGGGAGCCGCCAGGGTCAAAGTGCTTACCAGGGGTGGCACAGAGGTCTTGATGGAGGCCCATTATGCAGCTGCCAGGACTGAAGATGGCCCCACCCTTTTTGCCATTCTGATCGAAGCCAGGGCAGATAATACAGGATCAGTAAAAATGGTTGAGGATGCTGATCTGCTGAAACTCGCCTTTCAGAAGATGCCGACCCCAATTGCGATCGTCACACAGGATGGAAAAATACAACACATTTCCGACTCGGCCGCGGCCATCCTCGGCTACGATAGCACCACTCTTCTAGGAAAGGATATAACCGAACTGGCGGAACCTGATGGCGCTCCCGACGTAGCTGAGGACGTGAAGTCAGTCTTACATAATGATATTCAGTCTTTGGTCGACAGAAGGTTCAAAACAAAGGCCGGGGAAATTAGAACGCTCAGGGTCGCATACGCACCGGTTCGTGACCCAAATGGAAGGATACCATATATTTTCGTGCAGTTCGCCGATATATCCCAGGCGAAAAATCTTGAAGAAGATCTCAGAGCCGAGATCACGAGACTGCAGTCCGAGCTTGAAGCCAGGATGAGGGAACTCGATGAACTTCACTCATCCCTACCCGAGGCGGAGAGGCTTATGAGCGCTGGGATGGCGGTTGCCCAGGCTGCACACGACGTAAGAAACCCTCTGACAGCCATCGACCTTGGCCTTTACGCCCTCGAAAACATGTCACCTGATAAAGACAAGGAAGAAATTTCGAAGATTATTTCCACCATGAGGACGGCTGTCAAGCAGGCCAACGACGTCATATCTGATCTGAGTCAGTATGTCAGACCAAAGCCTGCTCGGAAGGTTGCGATCAAAGTCAGAGACCTGATAAAGGAAAGTTTGAAGATGCTCACGATTCCAGAGAATATAAGGGTCGAAGACGATATGGTCGAACCATCACTTGTGGTGCACGGAGACAGGGCCGAGCTAACCCGAGTGTTCCAGAACCTTGCAAAAAACGCGATCGAAGCCATGAAGGATGGAGGTACCGGTGGGGTGCTGAAGTTCTGGACCGAACAGAGAGAGGGGTACACGTGCATCTGTGTGACCGACACGGGTAAGGGGATGGACCCTGATACTCTTAAGAAACTGTTCTCACCATTCTTTACCACCAAGGAGCATGGTCTGGGCCTAGGTCTTACCGTGGTCAAGAGGTTTGTAGAAGACCATGGAGGAAAGGTGGAAGCAGAAAGCGTTCCAGGTAAGGGCACTACCTTCAAAGTGCTGTTGCCGACACAGGTGCAGACTCAGCCTCAGCAACAAACCCAGCAGACGTCGCAGAGGGCCGAAAAGGCCCAGCACTGAAACTAAATCTAGAGTAAACAAACGGTGGCCAATCTTCAATATGCGTCCAGACTCTTCTGAAGCATCTTCTGGCGCAGGAAGTCGTCTGCCCTAACAAGAAGGGCGCGGGTCGTCGTGTAGGAGGCTCGGCGAAGTGCCTCCTTGAATGGTAACCAGACGAACCCCTGATGTTCCTTCGAAATCTTCACTTCGGCGGACTTGCTCTCCGCTATAAAGAATGTAACCATCTTGTGCACTCGAATCCCGCCTGGTTTAGAGTAGAAGTAACTTACATTTTCCAGAAATCCATCAATAAATACCGTATCCAGGCCGGTTTCCTCCTTGGTTTCTCGCTTTGCAGCATCCAGCTCTGTTTCTCCGTTTTCAAGTTGCCCTTTGGGAAAATCGAGCCTGCCGCCGTTGTCAAGAAGAAGATACTGCTGCCCGTCCGGTTTGTGAAGAAATACCACCGCCCCCGCAGACCTCTCCTCAATCACATAACATCTGTTTTTTTGCTTACATTTAATTTTATCGTAAAAACATGGGAGAAGGAATTGGAATCCGACGCAAAGCGTAATCCTTTACAAGGGCTGTTCACACTGGCTCATCAGAATGGAAGAGTATGTGCTGGGTTGCTGCAAGGGTCTTGAGAGAAGCTCCGAGCTCGAACTTGAATCCCTGGGGTACAGCGTCGTCAGGACGATGGATGGCTTGGTTGTGTTCAGAACTGAAGAGAGGCTTTCCGATCTGGATGCTAAACACATTAGGACGGCCGAGTGGCTTTCACTCGCCTCTGCGCTTTCTCCAGGACAGGATGAACCAAACACGCCAATGGCATCGGCCGAAATCCGGGGACGGGAAGGCGGACTGGCGAGTGTGTTCACCAGGGCGTCCGACCTGGCAAAAGTAAATTCCACCACTCAGCTTTGGAAGAGGGATTACAGGCGATTCAATCATCCTTCTGCCATTATGCCTTCCACCGCGGCTTCTCTCCTTCTGTTGACGAGGATGGATGGTGACCTTCTGGACCCGTTCGTTGGCGGAGGGACGATTGTCATCGAAGACAGACTTTACCTGAAGGAAGCCGGTCTGCATTCTAAGATTAAATTCGGTATACATAGGACTGCTGGCATCGACATAAACAGCCACCACCTCAGTGGTGCTCGGAAGAATGCGAAATTTGCAGGTGTTGATGGAGAATTGGACCTCCTGCTTGCGGACAGCACGAGGTACGAGCCGGATCATGAGTTCAATAGAATCGTTACCAATCCACCTTATGGAGTCAGGGGGGCCAAGAAGGCACGAATAATTTTACTGTATAGGCGATTGGCGGGACATATAGACAAGCTTCTCTCCCATCCGGGAGAGGGTGTCGTGGCTACCACCGAATCAAGTGAGCTGAATAATTTTCTCGAAGAAAGGGGATACAGAACAGATTCATCCTTGAAGATACGGCACAGAAAGCTTTGGGTCGGGATCGTGAGATTCTGGCTCTGATATTTTTCATACCAGAGCAAGTCCGATAAAGTATAGACCGAATGCAATGACTGCAATACCGGAAACCAGTCGTATTGCCCTCGGAAAATAGCTCCCGTACCTTCGAGTTATCCTGTTGAGGGAGAAAGGGAACAATATCACCCAAACGAGAAGGGCACCGAAGAATCCGGCAGCGGACGCGACTCCGAGCGCATCCACCATCGACAATCCTGCGGTCAGCCACCACCCCAGCTGGTATGGATTTGACAGCCCCACCAGCACACCAGATACGTATCCTCTGCCCGTCATGGATGCAAAGCCTGACCCTTCCTTCCTCAGTATGGAGTATCCGAGGAAGATCAGGAATGATCCGCCAACTAGTGCCAACGGACGTTCTAAAGCGGTAGGTATGATTTGGTGGACCAGAAGAATCAGGGCAAGATATGTTGCGTCAGCCGTCATGGCGCCCAGCCCTATGGCTGTTCCCTTGAACATTCCACTAGAAGACACAGATGCTGAAGCGATCATTGCGTTGACTGGGCCGGGAGGCACTGCAAGGGAAAATGCGAGACCAGCACCAAAAGCTGCGGATGCGAATAGATTCATCTATCTCGACGCCCTGTTCGTTTGAACCGCCACTTACCCTGCATGCCACCCGTTTCTATTTATGGATAAGGGATAAAGAATACTGTGAAAAAGGCGGAAAGGCGGAGCAAAGACACCAATTGCCTTCTCTTGATGGCTTGTTTGAGAGCTACTCTAGGCTAGTGGTAAAACACAGAAGACCCATACTTGCAATCTGGGCCGTCATTGTGGTTTTGATGGTGCCTTTTGCGCTGGACTCCGCGAACATCGTCTCCTATTCCATAAACATCCCGACTTCGAACAATCAATCGCAGATTGCAGAAAACATAGTTTCAACTCAGTTTTCAAGCTACCAGCAGCCTGACAACACCTACTATGTCATAATGCAGGGACAGAATGTTCTGACACCCGGATTCTACCAGAAGTATCAACAGCTGAACCAGACACTCTTCAATTCTCTTGCGTCTGCAGGATTGAAGAATGTGACCTCGGTTTATTCCCTTGAATATTCGCTGATCAGCCAACTCTCAGCCAACATACCTACCGCTTTTTCGAACACATCTGTACTCGTCAACCACACCGCACAGGCGTTGACTGAATTGGGTCAGAACCTTTCTGCCGCGGACTTGTCGCTGCATCAGATCTACCTTGAAGCACAAAACTCCTCCGCAGCATTCACTTCGCTGTTAAATCAGATCAACTACACTAATCATGCCGAGTATTCCCTTCTTGACCGGGTCAACTCCACCGCAAGACTGATCTATGGTATTCCGTCCGGGTACCTCTCCGTATGGTCATCGATATTCACATCACCTTCTGGATCTTCGATGTCTACTCCCGAAATAAGCTCAGCAGCGAACGCAAGCTATATCATGTCAACGGGTGGTTTCGGCGGCAGCCAGCCTGCACTTGCTTACTATTCCGGATTCTATTCGAACTGGTATTCGGAAACACAGGGTATGACTCCTTCTTCGGTCGAAATGAATCTTATACAAATGGGAAGCGGAGCAGTGAACAAGACTGTACCCCAGTATATCGCTTCAGAAAATCTCAACCAAACCGAGTCCACCTTCATCCAGACCGTGGCAGGCTCATTTAACCTCACTGACTTCGCATCAAAGTCCGCGCTGGATTCTGTCACACTTGGAATCTTCACGTCCGGGCTACCACAAACCCAGGCGACGATGGCATCTCAAGCCTTTTCCCTGGGCAGGGATCCCTCGGCAACATCACTTGTGAATCTTGCCACATACATACTTTCCCAACAGATTCCCTCGCCTCAGCTCGATTTTACCCTCGGAGCTTACTATTCCAGCCTTAACGACTCGCTGGCTTCTTATTCCATCAATTATTTCGTCAGGAACCTGATCGCCAACGACCCCTCACTTACAAGTACGCTTTCTTCGAGCCTCAATCTCACCCTGCAGGAATTCGCTACATACGCTTACAGCATCGGCGTGCCTGAAAATAGCACATTGTTACACTCATACCAGAAAAGCATACTGGGTCAGGTCTTTTCGTCTAACTACACTCTCTCGAACGCAATAATGAAGGGTTACAATATCACCGTACAAGATTTTGTGGACGATGTGTTCGACGCCTCGCAAGCCGGGAATCCGGCATTGTCGACTTACACGACAAATCTGACGGCCCAATCTATTGAAGTTGGGATTGCCAAGGTGTTCTACCTTGAGTATAATCCTGCGGCGATAATGAACCTGGTCGATGGGGTACAGAATGGCTCTCTCACTGTTTCATCCTCGGCGGATCATATTCTTTCGGGTGAATCAGGATGGTCCGGGTCTTTAGAGCAGCTTCCTGTATACCCGGGAAAGGGTTTGCTGAATCAGTTCGTATCGCCTTCTGGAAATACAACCGTGGCGATTCTTCAGTTTGAAAATCCTCCTTCAAAGTCCGCTCAATCCCTCTTCGAATCACTGGTCACGTCGGCCAATTCCCCTGGGTTTCAAACTCATTACACTTCCACCTCTATACTTGACAATGACGTCCAGGCTGTGATTTCAGACAGCGAAAGTATCGCGCTACCGTTCGGGATACTGGTTGCTGTCATCGTGACGGGCCTCTTCTTCCTTTCGCCTGTTGCAGCACTAATACCGATGCTGATGTTCGGAGTCGCCCTCGAGGTCGGTTTCGGTCTCATAGACATAATTCTGGGGAAGTTGCAGGGGCAGACTTTGAGCTACATCAGTCCCATCATCATAGCCGTCCTGGGGCTTGGTTTAGCTTCGGATTATGCTGTACTGATGCTGAACAGGTTCAGGCAGGAACTCAAGGGTGACCCTCCAGCCGCTGGCGCTACGACCGTCAGGTGGGCAGGTGAAGCAGTATTCACCAGCGGACTCACGGTGGTGATGTCTTACCTGGCACTCTCCCTGTCGGGCATACCTCTATTCAGTGACGTTGGCTCTGCGAATGTTATCGTCGTCTCGGTGATTCTTGCTTGCTCACTGTCACTTCTCCCGGCGGCAATGACATCTGCCTCAGGAAAGCTGTTTTGGCCTGGCCATTCCCTTAGGGTAAGACCGTCAAGGCTTACTGGCATTACTCGCAGAAGTATGAAACGACCAAAACTGGTTGTTGGGGTTCTGGTACTTATCACTCTTGGTGCGGTGGTTCTTTCGGTTACGCTTCCTGTCAATGTTAATTTTCTTTCACTGGCGCCCAACACCCCAGGCAAGATTGGTCTGGACCAGCTCACGAATAACTTCGGCGGCAGCGCCCTGCTCCCGGAGTACGTGGTGGTGAGTCTCCCCTCACCCCTCAGCGCCGGCAACAACACTTACAATCAGGCAGAACTCCAACTCCTATCCCGGGTCGAGTCGACCATAAGAAATCAGACCGGGGTTAATGCAGTTTATGGTCCAGTATCACCCTATAATGCATCCATACCAGTCTCGACAATCAATTCCCTCCCCGAAGATCAGCGCGCGGTTTACGCTCAGGCAATATCTGGGTACCTGACAAAGAATAATGAGACAACCTACTTCAAGGTGGTCTTCGGTGGAGATCCTTTCAGTAACAGGGTCCTTTCGGAAGCTACGACTCTGGGAAATACACTGTCTGCCATGAATGCTCCTGGTTACACCATCCTCATGGGAGGGATATCGACCGACTCCGCCGGCGTTCTACAGTACGTCTTCAGCATTCTTCCCAAGATCATAGTAGTCCTTGTTGCAGCAATATTTGTCGTCCTTCTTCTTCAGCTCCGGTCTGTATTCACTCCCTTGAGACTTATTGCAACGATCCTGAGTAGTGTAACCTGGACACTGGGCATAGTGTGGATAATATTCTACGGTCTCTCCGGACTGAGTATCTACATATTCGCCCCGTTGTTCCTGGTGACTACCATGCTGGGGGTAGGAATGGACTACGACATATTCCTGATAACAAGGGTTCGTGAGGAAGTCGCAAAGGGATATTCGGACGAGGATGCTCTTATCAGAACTGCGGAGACGACTGCCGGTGTGATAACAGTGCTTGGCATAATTCTTGGTTCGGTTTTCTTCGGACTTGTACTCTCACAGGTGAAGCTTCTGCAACAGATAGGACTTACACTGACCCTTGGAGTTCTCATGGATACATTCATCGTGTGGCTGATGTTCGTGCCAGCCATAATGGTCTTGGCGAAGAAGTGGAATTGGTGGCCGGGCAATCCGAGAAGGAATAGGCGCCAGCTTACCACAGACGAAAATACAAACCCTCATTGATTTTAATGGAAATTTGGCTCAGCTCTGATGTCATTCATCACAGTTCAGAAATACCAGCTAGCTTCATCGCCGATTATTCCAGATCATATACTCATTTATTCATTTAGCGAATTGCTTTAGAAATAAAGTCCACAGACACAAATGGGTTCCCGTATTCAGTTTTTCTCACTGTCTAACTTCATTCCATGTTGGCAAAAGGTGAAGATGGCTAACTCACAAACACAGAGAAGTACTTCAATACGCATTACATCTATCAGCATGCGCTATCTCCGGAATAACTCTGCAGAAGAGAAAAATACCTCGAAACCAACCGTAGAGGTGGTCGCATGAGTATCCGTAGTTACTGGGAACTTACCAACCCAAACATCGTCTCACTCCTGGTATTCACAGCTTTCGCTGCAGGGATTATGGCTGGCGGCCTTGGCGATCCCGTTCGTCTTGCTGATGTGACCGCCTCGGTTGCACTTTGCAGCATGGGCGCTCGTTCCCTTACGAATTACGTAGACAGAGACATTGACATCCTCATGCACAGGACAAGAAACAGGCCTCTGCCGTCTGGCATCATACTCCCGAACAATGCACTGATGTATGGTATGGGCCTCGTCTCAGCTGGATTGATAATTTCAGTTCCGGCGGGAGTTATTTATTCTGGTATCCTGCTTTTGGGGCTGGTCGACAACATCGTGGTGTATAACGTACTCACGAAGAGAAAGACCCCCTGGAATATAGTTCTCGGCGCCCCAAGTGGGGGCGTGCCTGCATTCGTCGGGTACGCAGCTCTGGCCGGAAGGATTGACATAACAGCATTCTTCCTTGCGGCAATCGTGGTTCTTTGGACACCAATACACATCTGGAGCCTCGCAATACATTCCAGAGAAGACTACGGTAGGGCAAACATACCCATGCTACCCGTTGTGGTGGGTGTGAAAGCCGCAATCAGATGTGTTGCCAGCACAAGCATCCTCCTAGCCCTGTTTACAATCGCACTTCCGTTTCTGCCGAGTTCTCCATTCCATACGCTTACCCTGATATCTTCAGCTGTGCTGGCCGTTCCACTTTTGGTGATGAGCGCTTGGTTGATCAGGAGACCGGATGAGACCAATGCGTGGAGACTTTTCAAGTACACGGCTCCTTATCTGGCAATTCTTTTTGTCTTAATGGCCTTGGACGCCGTCCTTTAGCACACTCTTCTTTTGCATTTCCTTATCTTCGGTTGCAGGATTCTGGTCGGTATTTGGCCTTACGATGAGCAGAGCGTCGAGTCTAGCGACTCTGCAGTAAGTTGAAGCAACTCTCTCCAGTTCCTCTGATTCTGTTACAAGTCTGAGTCTGTAGCGGCGAGCTGCATAAATCAAACATGCGTTTTTCAACGGTATGGATTCTTTGATGGCGAGATTGCACACTTCTTTCAAATACAAGGGAAGGATCTTTACATTAGCTGCGAGAAGAAGAGACTGGGCGAATGCGTCTAGAAATCTAGATCGTTCTATTCTTTTGAGCTTCGTATTCTGAATGCTGTTGAGAGCTTCCTGCCCAATATCTATGAGGTCCGAATCGAGAACAGCAATCGTGTGAATGAGCGAGCTAACCTTCTGTTCCGGTCCATATAGCAAGAAACGAGTAAAAGCAGAAGCGTCAAAAAGATATTTCCTTCCGCGTGTCTGGTTTGACAAGTCTTAGATCACTGCTTTGCCTTGGCCAGAATACTTCTTGCACCCGACAGCTTTTCCTTCAACGCCGCCTTTTCCCTTCGCTTTATTTCGGTTCGAAGAGCAGCCCGCATGACCTTGCTTACATTTATCCTGTATCGCTTAACCGCCTTATGCATTTCTTTGTCTATCCTTGCAGTTACGATTACCGACAATGTTTGCGCGCTTCATTGTATTACATCTTTGTATATAAGAATTTGTAATACAACCATGAAACATGGAATCGTGCTGGCAATTTTCCCCTTCCCCGGTTTGCATTAAACTTATAATCTGGACAGTTTAAAGATGCGGTGTTTGAGCAAGAGCCAGTTTGCTGATTATTCTCCCTTGGAGAGACTACATATGGCAATAGAGATGACTTCGGTCACCTTGGATATCTGCTGGGATTCATTGGTTCAGACGAAGCCGGGGCTGACAGAAAAGGAGTATCAGATCATGTTCGCAAGGCGTGTATGGAATCGACGTTCACCTGGTTCAGTCGATGAATGTAATTGAATTATGCAAGTTTCGTACGCAGGGTGATAGCCCAACTGAATTCACTGGGAATAGAATATGCATTAACTGGAGCACTGGCGGTTTCATATTACGGAAGGCCGCGGACCACGGTGGACGTAGATGTTATAATAAAGGCAGAGCCGAAGGATTTTGAGAAACTCGCGGAAGCTTTCAGAAAGGTAGGCCTTTCCTGCACGGTTGAAAGGCTGAATAATGCTTGGGAGTCAAAATACAGAATCGCAACACTCGAAGGCAAAAAGGGACTCAGGCTTGATGCCATACTTACTCAAGAGACGGTCCCGAGACGAAAGGTGACAATACTTGGGCTGCCTTCTTATCTTCAAGAGCCTGGTCCTCTGGTGCTGCAAAAACTGAAGTTAATCAAAGTCACTCAGGATGAGGAAAGAAGATTCACGGATAGAATGGACGTTCTGTCGATTCTCAGGAACGCCGAAGTGGATGTTGGAAGCCTGAGGGACCTAGCAGGCGAGCAGGCTACACTCGACCTCTTGGACGAACTCCTTGAACAGGCGGAAGAACCGTTACAGTAGGTTCTTCTGATTTACGGCTCTGAGGCCAATCTGTCAGTGTGCTTTAATCTAAATACATTGCCACCATGTGAAGAGATTTGTTGATTGAATCCGGATTGTGAGAATACATCCTGGAAAGCCAGGCAAAGGTAATTTGCAAAATCAGAAGCAGTGGCTAAACCTTCAGGTGTGAGAGAATAGTATGTGCAGCGCCCCCTCTTTTCCATTGTCGCAAGTCCTTTCTCACGCAGTTCTTTGAGGGCGGGATAAAGAGTCCCGGGAGTCGGCCTTTGGCCCCTCCGCCTGTACAATTCATCTGCAAGTTCCTGCCCGCTCAGTCTATTTTCCTTTAAAACCCAGAGAATCGTGAATGATAGAAGACCTCCAAGCTGGGTTCGCTTGCTCAACGTCCTCAACAAAAATATAGGATGTCCTATATTTGCATTTATGCGGTTGTTAATTTAAATCGCCCTCAGACGTGCCGTTTGGCGTGTACACCTCTACGCTGATAGATGACAAAGAGAGATGCTTGGGCATAATGAAGAAAATGGAAGAGGAATACAAAACCGGGTCTGAGGATTACTTCATAAAGGTGCTCAAGGAAGAATCCAGTCTTGTGTTAAGGGTGCATGCAGTCACTATACTTGCCGAACTTGGGCGTGAACGTTCGGTCGAAGCCCTGTCCGACGTTCTCTTGAACGATCCGGATCCTCTCGTAAGACATGAAGCTGCGTTTTCCATGGGACAGATCGGGCTATCGTCAGCCAATAAAGCACTCATACAAGCAATGCTACATGATCCAGATGCAATCGTAAGACACGAGTCCGCAGCCGCCCTTGGCTCCATCGGAAGCCAGAGCTCGAGGACCTTTCTGGAACAGGCTCTTGGCGACCCGGACGAGATAGTCAAAAATTCTGCTGCAACTTCCCTGTTTAACCTCGAATTTCTCAGAAACAACCCGGAATATCAGCAGGTGCAGGATCGTGCTCCGAGACCCTAGAGGATACTAAGACGTCGATGAAGAAAAACAAAAAGGATGTGAGATCGTTCAGATGTCTATTTCTAAAGCTGTGGGTCTTCGGTGGGTTCGTTAGGCGAAGTGCTGGTGTAGATAGATGCGCGCTTGGATAACGATTCCTTTTCTGCCTGTAAGGAATCTACTTCGTTTCTCAGGATTGCAATCTGTCTCTGCAGTTCGAGCGCTTCGACCCTTTCGCGAAGTTCAGCAACCTGGTTCGCCAGCACCTGTTTTTGAGTTTCAAGAGACCTTATGGTTTCCTGATATGCGGACTTTCTTCCGACGAATTCCGTTATTGTCTCCATAATGACACACTGATGAACAGTCTGTTCGTGGGATATTTACGATGCATGAAAAGAACAGTTGATTTGCAGGTGAACCTGTTTTATCCACCAGTGAAACAGAATAGGAATTATATGTTTCACAGAAGTCATATCACACGTCGGATAGAGCGTCAGCTCAGATGGGTTTCAGCTCACCTACGCAAGCATCCTAATCAATGTATAAGTAGCCGCCGATTTGTACATGAGTAAGCATTGCCTAAGTGGGAATGTTACAAATGTGGACGAGTAGTCCAGAGCAAGGATCCTCCAGACGAGTGCCCGTCCTGCCATTATTCGATGGGCATTTGGCTGAGGCACCAAGAGAAGAAAGTACCCGTTGTCAAGGAATTCACGCGCAGAGACTTCTTGCAACTGGAAGCCGGAGAGACGGTCCTAACCGCAGCGGAGAAGATGAGAGAGCTGAACCTGGGGAGCACTATCGTTATGAACCGGGGGAAGCCTGTGGGGATTGTTACCGAGAGGGACATACTCTACAAGGTCGCTGCGGAAAATCTGGTACCCTCCACTATAACCTTGAGAAAGATAATGTCTTCACCCGTGCTCACCGTATCTTCGGATACACCTGTCAAAGATGCCATGAAACTGATGGGCGAAAAAGGGATAAGACGCCTCCTTGTGACGGAGAATGGGAAACCATTGGGAATAATTAGTCAGAGGGCGATAGTGGGTGAAAGCTTACTCAGCGCGAAGGCGCTCCAGGAGCTCGAATATCCTGACTGAAGAGAAAGTACTTTCAGTGTACACTTCAAATCCCTTTCCATCTGAAACCCAAAAGAAGAGGCATGAAGATTAAATTGGCAAAGAGCGATAATGCGCTGCAATCAGCCCTCACATGGGCCATTGAAAGAATGAACAAAGCCGGTTACAGGATAGATGGTAAGGTAAAGTTAGTTGTTGACTCTTCACTGGAGTTCATGGGATATGCCGAAGAAAAGAGAGGCGTGCACTACATCGTAGCCTCAGAATGGGCACTGGATTCCGAGATGCTTGGCGGATTCCTATTTCATGAGCTTTCACACATCTATTCTACGGAGAGAGCACTCCCTTCACACGATCTAGGGATGGTGGAGTCTTACCTGGCAAGATACAAGGAAGTTGAAGGCTTGAGTGAAAGGGAAACAGCTTACCTTCTGGAGAGCTTCAGCCACCTGCAGAACATTATCGTGGACGATATCGTGTTTGATGTTATGAACGATAGGGAAAAGAAGTTGGTGCAAAAATTCTTCGAGTCATGGATAACCAACAGACCAACGGGCGATCCGATATACGATGCTTCCTCCCTTGTTCGGAATGCGTTTGCAATATCTTCGCTCAAAAGAAGGAACATGCTTGACCCGCAAGGCCATATGGCCAGGTCGAACGAAGAATTCCTCGCAGGTGTAAGCAGGGGTCTGAGAAGCAGGCAGAATGAATTGATCTCATTCTTCGAGAACTTCAACCCCAATCTGATCAAACGCGATTTCATGGCAGAGCTCGCTCGCTTCTTCGACCTTCTACTTACAATCGTTCGTGAAAAGCCTCAGTTTGAGGATATGAAATAGGGGAGACCGATGCCAAGTCGGATGATTTGACATGCAAGCGTCGGTTCACCTAAATTTACATCAGCGATGACGCAATATGGTACCACAAGCGAGCCTATTGGCCTAACGTGTCTTCTTCTCAAACAAGCCAACCTTGAGGAGCAACTCTTCGCCAACAGACGGACTACCCAGAAGGGAGTATTCTCTGTCACTCATGTAGATTACCATAGGATTTGGCGGTTCAAATATGCCAGGCGTCAGTATGTGGCGAAGGCGTTGCGTGTGGTGAGTTTCTTCTTCACCTGAACCTTCCGACAACCTTTCGGTTTCAACTACGGGCACCAATGTGATGAATACCCGACCGGTGTCCAGACCGGGCGGGAGAATCGGTTTAGTCAGGTCGAACTGTGCTACACCAGTTACTCGAACCCTTAGTTCAAGATTTTGAGCCATGGGCACCAAGCCCGCTGAAGTTAATAAGGACGATACAAACCAAGGATTCAGGTAACATAAGCGTTTAAATAAACCCCCACCGAAAGAATGAAAACGTGCCCAACCCACAAAAGGGAGAGCAGGCAAACTCAGCGATCGAACTCCTGAAGTCTTCCACCCTATTTTCCTCATTCAATGATAAACAGCTGAAGAACCTTGCGAAGGAACTCAAAGAAAAGAAGTACAACGCAGGTGACCTCATTGAGAAGGAAGGGGAAGTCAGCGTCGCGTTCTACCTGATACTGGATGGCGAAGTGGAAGTAAGGAGAAAGAGCAAGGTCCTCACCAAGCTAGGAAGAGGGCAATTCTTTGGAGAAATGTCCCTTCTGGACAAGTATCCACGATCGGCGGATGTCGTCGCCACAAAGCCCACGACTTGCCTCATCATGACCGCATGGCAATGGGAGGCGCTTGTTCTTTCAGAACCAAAAGTTGCGATCGAACTTCTAAAGACTCTAGCGCGCAGATTGCGGGCGACGGACAAAGCACTTACGGATTGAGCAGAATAACAGCTCGCACGCCTACTCATCTGGTGCAAAGTCGGGACCAATTTCACCTGCTTCAATAGCCACGGGAATGGAGTTCTCGGGCGGTGGAATCGGCGAGGATAGTGTTGGATTGTAAACACAGTCCGGGTTGCATGAATAGTTGAAATCCAGTATGACCCTTCCGCCTTCGCCAGTTTCTATCTTTAGATACCTCCCGGTTTCGCTGGTTTTGACCCCTGAAGTCGAGTCTTTGAATGGTACGAAGACGCTCTTACCTGTTGTACTCTCTGATCTGTAGGCGTTGAGCGTGATATCTTTGCCATTCAAACTAAAATTAATCCTTCCTATGAGCAACCACTGTTCCGACCCTCCCTTACTGGTTTCCAGTTCAGTCCTGATTGGAGTGGCATAATGATCGAAGCTTCCCTTAACCTTGAAACGGGGGTCAGGAGGATAATAGATCAAACCCCTGTAAAGTTTTCCTTGCGCCTTTGAACGAAGCGAAGAGACTAACGACCGGACGATTTCTTCTCTCGCCGACCTGAATTCGTCAATCTCTTCGAGCCAGCTATCGGGCACTGGAACCGCCCTAGCCGATATTATTCCAAGGAATCAGATAAACTAATCTGAGGACCTCGGCCCTAGAAGGACAATCCTTACCCTCGCTACTTTTGTGCAGCAATCATAAGACTGGATCGACCGGAGAACCCTCCCTGCAAACGGAATAGCAAAAGGGTTGGAAAACAAATGTTGCAAGTACGCAGAGCTATGTTATCATGGGTTTTGACAGGGTATACACCATGATGTCCCTGTGACTAAATCGATAAATAGCTGGTAGGTAAGTAGGTAGGTAGTGCATCAGACCTGTGCAACTGAGCTGTGCCCACTGTGGATATAACTGGAATTATCGGGGTAAAAGCGAATATTATGCTACCTGTCCAAAGTGCTTTCCAGGAGACACAGTTGTGGGTGGAAGCCGGGTACCGATATCAATGATGAAGACGTATGATATAATATATGATAGAACTGGAGCCGGGCGAGTTCTAAGGGTAAATAGGCACCGATACGACGGTGACATACTGGTAATAGGAGCACTTGGGCTCCTTGATTTCAGGGTGACGCCTGAACATCCTTTGTTCGTCTCACACCGTACAGACGGAAGGCTGCAAAAGGCTCACTGGTTACCGGCGTATAAACTGATGCCCGCGGGATCCGGCGCCGAAAGGGTCGACTATCTACTGGTGCCTTCTCTCCACAATCATACACATCATCTGCCTCACAAGGGAACAGAAGCGGACGTAATATCGGAGAAGACGACCAATTGGTCAAATGAAGATTTGAGGTCAGGTATATCCATTGAAGACGCAAAATCTGAGGGTAGGGCACTTGCACAGCAGATGACGACGCAATGGGCTAATTATTCTGGTATATCATCTTCTTTTTCACCTGATTCGCAGACTCGCCGGCTTGTGACAAAGGACGATAGGTCCTCGCTCAATATATCCGAGTTTTCCGCTAGCCTTCTGCTGATGTCACACAGCCTGAGCAAAGAAGGCGCGGTTGATACGAACCAGGAGCTCTTCATACCTCAAGACATTTTACTTCATCCGGACATATCTGTAAGAAGGGCATTTCTTGAGGGCCTTCTTTCGAATTGTCCCGTTAGTCGGTCGAATTCTCATCGTCGTATTGTTTCATCCGCAGTACTGGCAACTCAGATTCAATTGATGTATGCAGGGCTGGGCAGGTTTGCGGCACTGCATCGGGTTAAACCTGATGAAGACGAAGCACCTGCGGACACATCGCTAAATACGGACCCCGATCTTTATTCAATTGATTTTTCGAAAGAGGGCACACTGAAAGGCAGAAGTGGATTCTGGGTCCCTGTGACCCATGTAAGGAGATTTCATTTTTCCGGTCCTGTTTATAATCTTGAAACGAGTGACGGATGTTACCTTGTTTCAAACGCACTCGTACACAACTGTCTCTATAAGGTCAGGATTCCCAGAAATGAGAAGAATCAACGGATTGGTAGAAAGAGAGGAGAAGACGAACTGAAATGAAACCCAAGATACTCGTGCATGGTGGTGCAGGAGAGTGGAACGTCGAACCGAAAACTGTTGAACAGGCTAGAGGGGAAATGAAAGCTGCAGTGATCGAAGGATTAAGAATTATGAAGAAAGGCTCCTCGGTGGACGCAGTGGTTGCCGCGATTACCTTGATGGAGGATTCGGGTAAATTCAATGCAGGTAGTGGTGCATATCCTAACATCGAGTACGATATCGAGCTTGATGCAGGACTTATGGATGGTCGTACATTAGGCGCTGGTGCTGTTGCTTCGGTAAGAAACGTGCCGAATCCAGTAGAGCTGGCCCGCAAAATCATGACCGATACCCGCCATGTGCTCATATCGGGAAGGGGAGCTGAAATCCTGGCAAAGGGGTACGGCTTGTATTCCAAGCTGAAAGTTGACAAAGCTAGGAAAGATATCATCAATAGAAGAATGAAACAATACATCTCAAAGGAGAAATGGATCCGTACTTTACCTGTTAAGTACCGGCTTCCACCAGTCAGGGACACAATCGGAGCTGTCGCGATCGATGAAAATGGAAATCTTGCGGCCGCAACAAGCACCGGGGGAACTGCATTCAAACTGCCAGGAAGGATCGGCGATAGCCCGGTATGTGGAGCGGGTTTCTATGCGATGAATGGCAAAGGAGCGGTCTCGGCCACCGGAGAGGGAGAAGATATAATGAGGTATTCTCTTTCATCAAGAGTTGTCTGGGACCTTGATGGCAGGGTTGATCCTTACATGGTACTCATTCGAGAGTTACAGGAGATGAAGAGATTGTTCGGCCGGGGCAGTGCAGGTGCCATCGTCCTCGATTCAAGGGGAAACTGCGGTGCATACGCAACCACAAGGGCGATGGCGGTTGCGGGTTGCTCTCAGAATGCTGTGATATCCGAAGTTGTCGAATCAGTCGGTATCGATTCCGTTCAGGAAAAGCTAAGAAGGTTGTGACACAAGACAAAGAGATGGTTTGAATTGACGGATATCACGGCGTACCTCTTCGGCATTCTGGCATTGATTCTCCTCGTACTCTACTGGTACTGGAATAGAAGAAAGGTTGAGAGGTTCGAGAAATCATACAGAGCTGACAGATATCCCGAAGATGAGTCTGCACTTCATTAGACGTTTCGAATCCGCCCTCAGCCGAAGTGCCTCCACAAAGACTAGAAAGTGTTGCCACCACAGCCGGCAACGACGTCCGATATTATCTTTGTCAAAGCATGGGGATGGCTTAGGTGTTGCCACCGGTTTTGGCGATAACCGCAAAAAACCGCCAAACACGATGACGCTCGGCGGACAGACCAAAGTGGTGGCAAAAAACAGAAATAGGCACAAAGTGACAGTGTTGCCACCGAATGCCTGCCAGATATGTATGTGAGAAGTGCGGGAAGCTGGCCTGGAAGCCCAGAAAAGTAAAGAGAACCGGCAAGAATCCGGAGAATGAATACTGGTACTGGGAGTTCAAGCATCCTAGGGACAGGAGGACAAAGGCCAGGAACATTTACCACTATGTACGGGTAGATGAACTCAGGGAGCCGAGAATCATAACCGAGAAAGACTGATGGAGCGTGATTCTAGGTTTCGCTATGGGTCCAAAAGTAATTGTCCCTGTTGTCGTCCTCAAATTATTCCCGAAGAAAAAATCAGACAGGCATATTAGATTTATTCATTATGGAGTACGTTTGTATATCGTCGCAGTCGAGTGGCACTGGCAGGTAAACCCACACAATCGTGCATGTCCGCCAAGAGAACGTTAATGCAGGAAGTTTGATGTAGGTTGATATGCATATCCAGCGTGGAAGCGATCCAACATGCCGGCAGGAGGCGCGGAGTACTTACTGTGTTGCCGTTACAGATAATGAAGGTATAAGAAACGAGACCTCAATTGATGTCCTTCTGGGACCTTATGTCTGATTCTTTTTCTCGCTGTCCCTTACCATGTAGCCTGCTATCGAGAATATAAAGACGCCGATACTGAATAACAGGTACAGGGCAGGCGGCACCTTGAACGAGACCGCGACTGCGAGAATCAGTAGCATGACTACAGCACTGCAGATTATCTGCAGGATAGAGAGTATCTTGAGTACCTTCATACCCCGAGCAATACTTGACTTGTTACTGCCTAAAATACATAATATCAGAAACTATAGACCATTATCGTCAAGACATTACTGATCTGTACGGTTTCTCGAGGTTTAGCTCTTCCTTCTTCTCGCTTATCCAGGCTTTTTGGGTTGATTTCGCGATTCCTCGCGCCCCTCACATAGACGTAGACCAGCAGTGTCGGGCCAAGAATAGATACCTCAATCATCGCCAAAGCAGCTAACATTCCTTAAAGTAATCCTATAAAAAATAAATAGGCGGAGGCGCGGGAAGGGAACGAGCGTTAAACAATTTGTCACATCTGTAGGCGTGCTCCTTGCATTGAATTCGATGATCACAATGTGGACAGAGCTCAAGTCAAAGAAGGATTCCGAAGCTTTCAGTGCGTGAAAAATAATAGTTCCTGCCCTCTTCACAGCATTTCTTGCTCTTGTAGCAGACGGAGGCATGCCTAAAATAAGACAACTGGATGTTTGCCCGGCTTCCGTTGTTTCTCAAACATCTTCCGCAACTTAAGCAGTGTTTTAGTCGATTTGGACTGAATCAGACTATCTTTTCACATTTAAGTTCAACTTGAACATGAGCTTGTCATCATTCACATAAGTAAGGTTTGACACATTCCTGTTTCCATTAAGCAAGCCCCCTTCTTTTATATTTGTCCACTATCTGAAAGCGTCGCTTTCGAAGTTTATCAAAAATCCCTCTCTCAGGGTTACCTACGCAGGTGTAAATACCCTCCATCCAAAAAGGATAAGAATGTAATAATGTTCTCTGCTCTCCATGGTACTCATCAAAGTGAACAGAGTCAGCAGCTATACCGACCCTGAAACTGGCAAGCTGGGCAAACAGATAGAATTGGTTGAAGTGAGAAGGAGACAGCCTCCCCAGCGCGGGTATGGTGAAGAAGCCCAGATGGTGCAGGGAATACTTTCCCAGCTTCAGGGGTTCGGCCTTCCCATTCAAGGAATCCGGGATATGGTTATCCCCAAAATGACAATGATAATGTCCGAGAATGAGTATGACATGCTTGGGGTTCGCTTTGAAGTGAATGACATGTATGAGCTAACGATGAAGGAAGGCAGCATTTCATTCGCGAAGGCTACGGAGCCGATTTAGACGCAGGCGTTTTTTCACTTTTAGTCTGCAACCTCTCTCTTTCCCCCAACCGAAGATACTCCTCATACCTTTTTACCGCCTCTCTCTGAGGAGCTCGTTTCAGCGACCCGGGGCGAAGCCGCCTGACCTCTGTAATGGCGTCTTCGGCTGACATACCTTCAGACTTTACCAGATAGGCCGCCAGCACCATGCCCGTTCTTCCCTGTCCGGCCTGGCAATGCACGAGAACTCTTCGGCCTTCTGCAAGTTGACTAGTTATAAAATTCACGGCCTCGTCAAGCTTGGGTGGGTCTGCAGGGGCCCTGTTGACAAGTGGTTGCTGATTGTAAGTATACCCGAGCTGTTGCAATGTGCGTTCATCCAGACCCTCCGCGGTGAGGGTAATTATGGCTGAGACACCATGGTCTCTCAGCCAGCGGAATGCCCTTTGTCCATAAGGCATCCCAGACCCCGCCAGCTTCCCTGGGCGTAACCAGGAAAAATTGCTTGGTTTCCCGAAAACAAGAGAGTAAATCTTACGGACGAGCATGGAATCGGGGTCTGACAAATTATAACAGGCGGGGTATGAAGGCCTGGGATTATAACATTAATCATCTGAAAGGAGCTGTAACGAAGGTCAATCCGTTTCGATCATCGTGGGAACGCAAGAAAGGTGCAGCGACGCTGCTATCCCATCGGCTCTAAGTCAAAGCTTGGGCAAAGGATTTGTTTAGCCACGGGACTAAAGCATCGTAACGTATCGAGTAAGATATCGAGCTCGATTCAATGAAACCCCAATCATTCCAAATCTCCACCTGACCCAACCCTTGACTGTTCCATCTCCGAACGTGCGTCACGGTATCTCCTTATCACCGAAAACAGCTTTTCGCGCCTTGCGAGCGGAGTCAATTCGAGGTTAATGACACCCAAAAGCAGCCCATGCTTCAATTTGATGTCAGCCTTGGCTGCTTTGTCCGCCATGTAAAGAAGTATGTTGTGTCCGTATGATTCGAACACTTCAGGGTTGTCTGATAGGGAGAGCAGGTAAAGTATCATATCATCAAACGGATTCTTCGCCTGTTTCTCGAGGTATGGGTTTATGGTTTGGACCTTCCCCCTTTCAACATAATCCATTTCGATGTCCCATGACGAGTCCTTTGAACCCACATAGCTCCTGTCATACATGAAAACCGGAGACCTGAAGATCGTCTTCTCGCTTGCCCTGGTCTGGAAGAAGAACTTTACAAAGAGCTGTTCCCTGCTGGCGAACTTCCTTGATGCCCTCAGGGGTGGTTTCTTTCCGCTTACCGTCTCTTCATTTGGTGACAGTGTGGCAAAGCAGGCGTCATATCCTACCGACCTCCAGGGCGGAGAGAAGGCCGTCTCATTCGTAGCACTAAGTATCGTGAACATGACACGATCATGCCTCAACCCAGGAGAAAGGTTTGGGGGCAAACCCATCAGACCGATGACGGATCTACCGACGTCGGTGGAGCCTGTGTCCTTTGTGATGCCGATCAACAGAATCTTCGACGCTTCTGCCTTTTCAATCAGGTCCACGAGAAGGACCTGGTTCAGGGCGTTGATGTCTCTCGTGGTCAACCACTTTTTGCCGATCCGCAGCGGGTGACTCTTACCGGAAAACATGCGTTCGACCAGCGACCTTCCCAGGTTGGAAAGTCTCTCCCTGTACTGATTCGACCCCTTTCTGAGTAACAGGTCTCCCGACCCGTCCTCTTCCAGAATATTGAACTGCTTTCCCCTCTTTGACAGGTTCATCCTGACAGCATTCTGGGATGATGCCTCAAGTCCGGTCAGAGTACATGCGGTTTTGAAGCTGTTGCCCTCCAGCATGGAATCGATTATTCGATGAATTTTCCCCGAGCCATGGCCCGGACTTGATTTATTTCGGAAGGGTACCGCGTTGAAAAGATAAAGGTCGCCCATGAGCGTTGATTCACTCGTCCCATTCATTTCCTCGAGGGCTGATGTTCCAGACCTGAGCAGATACCTCACGTCGCGCGAAAGGCTCTGAAAGGTGCCTGAAATGGGTCTGTCCAGGAAAAGAAGTCTTGTGCTCTCCTTTTCGAGCGCCTTGCGGGCACAGGCTAGCTCGGCAAGCAGCATGAGGGAGAAGGAAACCTGAGTCAGGGAAGCAGTGAAGTCGGTTTCGCTCTCGATCTCTCTTGTAGGGTCTGCAACGAGGCCGAGGTCCTCCAGCCAAAGCGGCACCGCACTGGACGCACCCATCGCATCCTCTTTCTTCATCCTGTCTGACCTGAAAACCACAGAATCATTTGTCACCACGAAAGGTGCCGAGTATGCAACCGCATTGACATAGAAGAGGAGCATTTCGAGCGTCTCAGCCTGGTCCATGGAACCGTCCACCCCTATTGCCTGATATTCGCCTTTACCGAAGTAATCAACTGCCTGTCTTATCGCTTCGATTTTGTCGAGTCTTCGTATGAGCGTCGAATATTCTGGCTTCCCTTTCATTCCATCCACCCTTTGAGAAAATTGCTTGAGAAGATCGGCGGCCCCGGACTTCAATGAATCTATGTCGTTCATTCGCCCGTGTCAGACAGCGGATGTATTTTAGGATAAATCAACACAATCAAGATCTGCGGCTTCATGGTTGAACCAGATTCAGGTTTCTACTACACTTGTAGCGGCCTTTCTGAGTCTGTTCATCAGCGTTGCGTTGATGCCTATTTCGTCAAACCCCTCGGCATAAATAGCAGATACCTTTGCCTTATCAAAAAATCTTAGGCAACGGTACAGGTTCCTGAGCATTTCGTAAGGCGCAAACCTTGACCCAAGGGAAAGCCGAACAAAATCAGGAGGGTAACGCGAATAGGTTTCGTCCGTGCAAAGCACCCCAATTTTGCTTTCGCTGGAACCAGATCTCTTTGCGAGGTCAAGTACCTTGTCAACAATTCCGTTGGGTTTTCCCAAAACAAGGGTCAAGGGCGCATTGGGTGCATAATGGACATACTTCATCCCCGGAGCGATGGGTCTCTCACGATGAACATGCCCGGGCTCACCGAATTCACCCAGAAGGGGAGAGAGGTCCGCCGTGGTTATCGGGCCGGGGCGCAACAGAACAGGAGTTTCACCTGAGATATCTATGACAGTGGATTCAACGCCGTAGTGCGTCTCACCCCCATCCAATACAAGGGGGATTCTTCCATCAAGGTCTTCGACCACATGCTGTGCGCTTGTGGGGCTAGGCCTTCCCGAAATGTTGGCGCTTGGAGCGGCTATTGGTCTTCCGGATGCAGATATAAGCGCGAGAGCCACAGGATGCGCAGGCATCCTTACCGCCACAGTCTCAAGTCCGGCAGTAACGCGGTAGGATATGCTCGAAGATTTCTTGAAAATCACAGTCAGAGGACCCGGCCAGTAATATGAGACAAATTCAACCACCTTCGGACTGGGATTCCGCACGACTTTGCCAAGCTCCCCAACAGACGATATATGTACAATGATAGGATTATCTGATGGTCTCCCCTTGGCCTCAAATATCTTTTCGACCGCCAGATCATTTGTCGCATCCGCTCCGAGACCATAAACAGTTTCAGTGGGAAATGCTACAACCTCTCCATTTTTGATCAGACGTGCAGCCCTTGCGATAAGCGAAGGCTGAGGAGCAAGTGGGTCCACCTTTAACAAACTTGTCTTCAAATGCAGTTGTCCGGCATCCATCGGGCTCGCACATCTCAGCCTTTATAAGCGGATATGTGCCGCGTTGCTCTATAGCTTACGCTAGGGCGCATGCGGTCCCCTGCAGGCTTGTAGGCAAATTTCAACTGTAATGCATGCTGGAGTAAACCGCTTCGATGACCTTTATTGGTATGGAATGAACTTCCGTGCTGCTGCGGCGTCCCTAGGTAAAGCAAGATAAATAGCATGAACAGGAAGGAAAGGATGTTTAGCAAGCTTACTTTCTATCTTTTTCTGCTTGGGATTAAGATGTTAGATGTGTAGTCATAGACAAACATGTCAAACTTAATCAAGATAGAGATGCTTATAATCGGACAAATACAGCCTCTGAAGAGTATTGAACCCCGCAAGGCTCCGGCGTTTTATCAAATATCTTGTCATAATGCTCCTTTCTCTCGAGTTCGTTGCCCTCATAGTGATAGTAGCACTCAACCTGGATGTGCTGCTTTCTCTTCTTATTGTAGTCGTGATGGCGGCCATATCCAGCATTATAGCAGCGCGGGATGCAGGATATATCTCACTTTTCTGAGGACATGTGGGTAGTTAGGATTTTCCGCGAAGTCGCCAAACGTATTGTTCAAAAAGGATAAATAATCTCATTATGAATACGAGTTCAAGATTTGTCAGATAATAACACGCCAGCCTCCCCCGAAGCCGGGCCTTCACCTGAAGAAGCCCAGCTTGAGAAACTAACCCGGGCAGCAGAGATGTGCCTGACTGCTGTCCTGGGAAAGCTTGCTTACAGGGCGTTCGTAAAGTACATGCGCGACAGATATGGCAGGGGGCTGGACATACTTCCGATCGACCCGGACAGCTTTGAAGAAGCCCTTGGGACAGTTTTCAGAAAGTCGGCCCCCGTTATCGAAGAGGTTCTTGTGAAGACGCTGAAATCCGAATTCTCCCTTGATGATGTGGATGGTACGCTCGGGCTCATAATATCAGAAATAGCCAAGATGAAGAATCAGAAATAGACAAAAAATATCCTTCATTTAACGTGCTACAAGTGGCGCGGCTTCCTTCGCCCTGCTTTTTACATATGTGGCGAGCATTTTTTCGTCGAAGTGCTTCTCGTTGAGCCTGGACTCCACCATCAACTGTATCTTTTCCAGAAGTTCTCGCACCTCAAATGGTTTCAGAAGGTAGCCGTCCGCACCTTCATTGGCCGCACCTATCGCGTTATCGAGGGTTGGATAACCAGTTATAACGATGGCCCGAGAGCGGGGAGTCTCATCGGGTACCCTGTGAAGGAGCTGTATACCATCTATATCGGGGAGGCGTATGTCCACCAGAAGGACGTCGAAATCCGCACCCTTCAGCATGTCAAGGGCTTCCTTTGCGGAAGCAGCACACTTCACAGAATGTCCATACGACTTCAGAACCATGGCAAGAGTGTCTCTGATGCCCTGATCATCATCCACGAGCAGTATTGAACCACTTATCCGCATTGCAATCATTGCTTGCGCAAGCGCGGGGGGTTATAATGCTTGCTGTGCCATTCAGGCATTCCCACAAAATTCCTGTCGGTTTTTTGCTATATGGGAAAATTGGACTACCTCACGAATGTACTTCCCATCTCCAGTACCTTCACAACGGCCTCTTCCCATGTCTGGAAATCGACTGAGATTTTATTCTTCGAGAGCCATTCACTCCAGGTCTTGCTTTCAATCCTCTCTCTGAATTCATCTTCGCTGATGTTCACACCTTCCACGTGCCAGGCCGCCCCCTTGCCCAGACCCGATTGCCTCCATTCAATCATTATATTCGGGTAGTATTTCTTGGGTGGTGCCGATTCATTTACAGGAGGCTCTCGGTGCCACATTATACTCTTGACTTCCTTTACTCCGGTGGTCAGGATTCTACCATACCATCCTGACTCACGCATTCTGGCATTGAGGTCATCAAACGGGCCTCCGTCTCCGAGGGCTGCCTGTGGTTTTAGTTCGATCCATTCCTTGCGCCTTTCCATCGGCTGGGCTCCCTGTTTTCTCGCCTCAAGCTGTGCTTCGAGCAATTTTGCTTCGGCAAGCCTCCTGTTCCATTCGGCGGATTTCTCCTCGCTGACAGACTTGGTCAGCTTTAGCACCATCGAGCCGTTCACGGATTCGGAGGAAATTTTATCCTTGTAAATGAGGTCATATACAAGTGAATTGAAGTTTGCTATTGTTATGTTCGGGTATCGCTTCTTGAACTCCTTTTCGAGTTCCGACTTGGGTAATGGGCCCTTTTCAAGAGACCAGAAACCATACCCTCCTACACAATCAAGTATCCAATCTGATGGGTCCTGATTCAGGTCACGCCTCAGCATCGAAACAGACACCGACTCGGGTGTAGCTACCTGACTCTGGGGAGCAGGGGAAACCGATGCTTCCTTCGAAATTACAACGGCGGCTCTGGGCTTTCCCACTGCGCCATGCTCCAACTTCTCTGCCGTGCTCTTGTCTGTTTGGACAACTGATGAAGGTTGAGAGACAGTCTTTGATGCGGCCTCATTTAACTGTTCGGTGGACTTGGCTTGGCCAGTCTGAACATTCGCAGCAGTAACGGGTGCAGATTTGGGCTCGGAAGGCTTTGGACGTTCCTCCTGTATGGATTGCGGGGTAGGGGGAGTCGTTGACTGAACACGCGTTGGTGGTTCTGCCTTGCTCACCTGTTGTGGTGTTGAAGCGGAGGCCGGAGCGGTGACTTCCCTTACAATTTTGATCACCGGTTGCTGAATCGGCACCCTTGAGGCCGGCTTGGTTTGGGTCTGATTGGGGACAGCCTTCGTGCCTGAATCCTGCCCCGTCTTCAACGTCGCAGCAGGTTTACCTTCAGGCATGGGTGATGGAGGCTTCTTTGCCGGCTTTTCGCCAGTTTCTACTGCCACCGTCCCCTTCCGCATGAATATTCTCTTTCTAAAGAGGAACACTATCACAAGCGCAGCTCCCACACCACCGCCAATGGCCGCGTACGTGATTATCCCTAGGGAGCCACCGGCGCTCTGTTGGTATGTGATTTGTGCAGTCTGGGCAGCCGTTGAAACCCCCTGCGAATCCGTGACCGTCACGGAAACATTGTTCACACCAGTGGAGGGGAGGTCAAATGTGCAGCTCGCGCTGCCCGCGCACGATTCGGCCTTGCCTCCCAAGGTAAGGGTGTTCTTACCGTTGAGAAGCCAGTTAAATGAAAAAGGTGCGGTCCCACCAGAGAATAACAGTGTTGCGGTTGCGGTTGACGCGCCTGGGGTATACATAACCTGTAACTTTGTAGCGGTGGGAGGCTGGTTTATTCTGAAGGTGACTGGAGCGGAAGTTGCGGAATCACCAGCCTGATCCGTGACATGCACAGTTATCGTAAAGTTACCGGCTTGAGTGGTCTGCAACGTGTAGTTTTCGCCCGACCCCGCATTTGCACCGTTGACACTCCAGGTCTGGGTCAGGGGAGGCGTGAAGCCGATGGGGGTATATGAAATGAAGATCGGAAGTCCCCCGACGTCTGTGGCATTGTAAAGATACACCAGTGTAACAGACGGGTCACCTGGTGAGGCAGCATTTGCCTGGATCCCCTGATTGGGCGAGAGCGGGATCATCAGAGACGAAGCGGTCAGCACAACAACCATAATCAACAGTGGAGACGGAAGCTTAAGCGCACTGTGCCGGCTCGGCCTCTGGATCAAAGACTGCATCGTCAAGTAAGCCTCTCAGTGCTTTCATATATTTAGTTTTTCACCATAAATGAAAGCAACCGGTAATAAGGCTCTTCACCGGTCAGGCATCATCAGGCGCCACCTGATTCCGGATTTTTTGGCAAGGGTTCTGACTGTGGAATAGCCCACCCTCCTTTCGCCACGTTTCTCCCTCTCTGAGTTGAGCAGTTTTGTGAGTGCTGTCATGGAAAGACCGGGGTGTTTCTTCACATACGAAATGAGCTCCTCCCCTGTAATCAGCTTCGGCCTGCCTTTCTGTTTCCCCTCATTCCACGCCTGCTCCTGCCTTTCCCTGACCCTCTTTCTTTCCTCCGTCAGTACCCAATCCATCACCTTCAATGCGGCATTCCTGGCATGTTCGTTGCTGGGTTCCATGAAGTCTTCCTTCACACTAAGCACCCTTATGCCAAGACCCCTCCGCGACCTTGGCCTTTCGAACACTCTTAAAACGGCCGAAATAGAGTCCAGTGTAGATTTACCGAGTATTGAGATTTCGCTCACCACCAGGCAGTCCGGGTGTTCCTGCCTTGCCTTCCGAATCAACTGCTTTGCTGCGGGTCTTTTCATGAAGGGCTTCTTGATTTCCAGCTCCGTATCTGAAAAAACGTTTTTGAGCTCTATGCCTCTTTCGCGGCAATATTCGGACACCGAAACAAGCTGATCTGGACCACCTTCTTGAGAAGCCGTCTTTATGGTGTATCCGAAAGCCTGCACGATAAACATGATAATGATGTATCTTTTTTAAACCTTTGTAATCACGACTTCGATTTCATGCGAGTTAGAAGGCACATATTGACGCAGACATCTCTGTCCCCACAATCACTCCTACTGTTCTATCATACTTTTCAGGTTAGTCACGACCGAATCCACCAGTTTGGAGGCATAATTCCTTAGCATCGAAGTGCCCAGTCCGGACATCAGACCTGAAAGCCTTGCTGTCGCGCTCCAGTCCACACGGGTTGTTTCGGCTCCGGAGAGTTTGAATGTTGCTATCACTTCCGCATTGCTTCCCGCTCCGGTTGCTGTGGAAACAACCTTCACACCTGTTTCAGGAGAAGCCTCCAGCACCTTCATTTTGACCTTCATACTGCTTTGAACCAAAGAGATTCTGACCTTCACGTTACAGCTGATTTCACCATCTTGGGAAACCGACACTTCGCTGGCTTCAGGTATGGATTGTGCCAGCACCTTCGGGTCGCAAAGCTTTGAAAAGACTACACTGCGTGGTACTTTGAGCTCCTCCGTACCCTGAAACTCAAGGCTGGCTACCAAACAAAATCACTTCTCAAGTCGAATCCGACCATCGTCGATGTCCCCCAGCAGAGGTAAAACCAATCTCCTGCATACTTCTGCTCGGTCAAGACCATCACCTGTAGGCTTCAAAATCCTTCCCCAAAAGTGAAGACGCAATTTTGAGTTCCATGATCTCGTCCGTTCCTTCATAGATTCTGGCAACCCTTGTGTCCAGAAAGTGTCTGGTTACAGGAGAAAGGAGGTTGTAGCCGAACCCACCAAAGAGCTGCAGCGCCCTGTCAGAAGTATCAAACGCGCATCTTGATGCCACATACTTTGCGATAGCCGAAGCGCGGTCTGCCTCGGCCCTTAGCTCCACATTCTCCCTGTTTTGGTCGTACTGCTGTTTCTTCATTGCAGCGGTATACACCAACCATCTGCTCGATTCCAAATTTGAAGCCATGGAAGCGATATGTTTCTGGACCAGCTGATGCTTTCCAATCAGTTTTCCATGCTGAGTCCTTGTAGAAACCCTTTCAATCGTCTTGTTGACGCAATCCTCCATCACGCCTATGCAGCCCGATGCGATGCCTATTCTTCCGTTCAGGAGTGCGGAATATGCAACATGAAGTCCTTTACCTTCCTCGCCAAGTATATTTTCCCCACCAACCTCCAGTTCATTGAAAGAAATGAGCGCAGTGTCGGAGGTGAAAAGGCCTGGCTTCTCCGTTAGCTTCATGTCCACCTCGAATCCTTCTGACTTTGTATCTACGACGAACGAGGTGATCCTTCCGCTCTCCTCCGACCTCGCGAAAACGACCATCTGAGTTGCTATCGATCCATTCGAAATCAGATATTTCGAGCCCATAATGTAATAAGTATCATTCTTCTTTTTGTAAGAAGTAGTCATACTTGCAGGGTCGCTTCCCGCTTCGGGTTCGGTGAGAGCGTAGGCCAGGATTGACCTGCCTGATGCTGCTTGGGGCAGCAGGCGTTGTTTGAGACTCTCAGAACCCCAATCCTGAATCGTCAGGCTCCCAAGAAATTCATGCACGTCTGTGAATGTAACCACCCCCATGCCGGCCTGACCCAGCCTTTCCATCACCAGAGCCTGAACGAGAGCCCCCGCGCCCTTGCCACCATACACCCTCGATATAGGTACACCCATGAGGCCATGTCTTGAAAGAACTTCTGGTATCTTCTCATTGAATCTTCTAGATATGTAGCTCTCGAATTCGGATTCGGCCAATTCATCGGCGGCCCTGTCCGCACTCTCAAGTAATTTCACCTCATCTTCGTCGAGTTTTGTCAAGCGTTCGAGCTGTTCCAGTGCTTTTTCAAAGAACTTTTCCAAGAGGCTACGCCCTGTCTGGAGTCGCAGAACCGGTAAATAATGCAATCTCCGCGCCGCACTTGTATCATCAAATGCTTGGAAGGGCCGGGTGGAATCTTGGCTCTCGATTCGTTTGCCTTAGCTTTTTGTATGCCTTGTGCCGATTTTATCAGGATACATCTGAAGGAGATCGCGCTTGTCATACGAGTAATAGGTTTCCCAACGACGGGAAACCGTGAGTGTATAAGTAGGTGGCTGTTCATTCGTAAGCACTTCCACTTTGAGGCGAAAGGGTGGTTCGACCCCAATAAGTTCGCTTTCGAACAATGCGTCCAGACTTCTTCGTTTGACGCTTTTCCTGGATGGAATACTCATCTTTGCGGGCCCGCTCGCAGCATCTACCGGTGCGGCCAGCAGTCAGCTTGACCCTGTTGAGGCGTACCTGGAAGGAAGTCTCGCCATATCCTCCGGCACGATCATTTTCTTTGCCTCGTCGATATTCGTCATTATCTCATGCATAGCCATGGCTCTGCTCATGGAAGGCAAAGAGAGCTTGCTGAATGCGGACACAAGAAACACCTTCTGGGGGAACTGGTGGCTTCTTCTCATAATTCCGGCGATGTTGGGTAATTATTTCGATTTCTTCGTCGGCCACCTTGTTTTCATGCTTATATTCATCGTTTTTGCCTACATGTTCTACGCAGGAAAGGACTATACCTGGAGATGGAGCGTGGCGGTTGGAACTTTTATCGCCATATTCTACATGACAGACGGCACTGGCGACCTCATCAGGGGGGGCCCATGGAACCAGAGCGGGATTACACTATCGTCTCCCGCGGTCACACACACGGCGTGGGGGCTTCTTGCATTTTCATCAGACTTCATGGTCGCCATGGCTCTCCTGCCCCTTGTCTATACCAGCTTTATTGGGAACAGAGGAAATCTACTGATTCTCCTCATCGTCTCCACCTTCCTCGTTACAGTCCCCCGTCTTGCTCTTTTACCCCTTCTGGGCTTCCAAACTGTATTCAGCGGCTGGCCCTCCTTGCTTTCGGATTTGGGTGACGTCGTTGCTTTGTTAGCAATTCCACTTGTCTGGAGGTCAAAAAGGGTAGTTGGCTCGAATTACGAATCTTCATAAATAGCAGAAGTCTGGAAGAAGCGATTTACTTTATGCCGGCAGGCCCAATGAAACATTTAGCAAGGAACCCGCATATCAATTTTGTTTTTGTTCTCTTTTTCTTTCCTGTCAGTCGATGAAACCGTAACACTGAAAATGAACTCAGAAATGGGTAGTCGATGAGTCATTGGTACCGCCAGTCTGAGGTGCCTGGGAAGGATGAGATTCAAGCCCCTGCCCAGGCCGTCGAAACAGCCGAACCACCAGAAGAAGCACGATCGCGGCCAACACCAGAGCAGCTGAACCAAGGAGAATGGAAAGAACCTGGGATTGGGAAGAATGGTATTCGTTCGCAATAGTGATGGATGTCGAGTATGCAAGACCATCCGAAAGTGAAAGTGAGATCGTGTAGAGGCCGTCGGGGTTCGCCGATGCCGAGAATGGTATGGTAACCAGAAGGATATCAGAAGACCTGTTTTCATTTACTGTGACCGGCTCCCCGTTGAGCTGAACACCTGACAGAATCGGATACTGACCCTTTATCGATAACTGTATCGACTTCATGTCAGAGTAAACAATACTCGGCGTGAGCAGGGTAATCTGGGGTGGAGGGTATACGGATAGATTGCCAACTTCCACCGTTGAAATAGAAGACGTCCTGATTGTACTGTTTACAGGATCGAACGCAAACGTAAGATTTTCAAAAACGGTGTTGTCAACCTCAACGCTGGAATCGCGGGCGGTTACCCCTACTGTTGATCCTTCTACAGTGTCGCCCGAAAGAACCACATTCGACCCCTGAATATTCAGGCCAGACAGTGTGGCATCCAAGATTGTAACGTTGGAATCGAGAATGGTGAGTGAGGAATACCTTCCGGATGAGATGACAACATTCAGTCCTTCCATTGTTACACCAGAACCACCCATGTCATATAGTCCAAGCACACCATTAGAGAATGAAGTATAGGGGACCGAAGCTGCATTCGATGGAGTGATTATGCTTGGGGAGAGTTGTGTGAACGGTAGTAAGCTGAAGTATGAGTATGATGGTGAATTGGCCACCCCGACGCTTGATTCCCCTGAAACTATAACATTCCAGGGTCCGGCAAGGGTGTAGAGTGTCGCACCTTCGTAGAAGCCACTTGAGTTCGAAGTTGGAAGGGAGTAGTTCGCAGTCCACAGACCCGTGCTGGGGTTATACTGCATCGGAATGCCGGTGTCAATCCCCAGCGCATTTGCTGCATAATCCAACGCGACGGGCATCACCGTAGCAAGGAACACGCCTGTCTCAACAGGGGTGCCGTTCATGTACCTGATCGAGGCAGAAATCTGAACACTCTGTCCCTCGAGAGAAGAGCCGAGGGGGGTAGTGTACGTCAGAAGCGAATTCTGGAAGATATAGATAGCCGTGTTGAAGTATCCGTTTTCGAAATTGCCGCTGTCATTGTATGTTGATACGAATTTTACGGTGTAGAATCCCGGCATAAAATTGCTCGGTATGGTGTAGTTGGCCTGCTCGAACCCGAAAAGATTGAGGATGCCAAACTGTACTGTGTTTGGCGCAGGCTGGAGGTTTACCTGCCCCATGAGCAAGCCCGAAGGAGAGTAGAAGTATGCCGTTATGTTGGAATCAAAGGCACCCAGTCCAGCCTCCGTTCTCGCGGCGGCGAGAAGGGTGATCTGCTGGCCGGGGGCAGCCGATGGTAGACCCTGGTCGATGGGTGTAAGTATCGCGGCGTCGAGTATAGCCTGTCCGAAGTAAACATAAGTATACGCATATCCTGTCTCACCTCCAGCCGAGCCATTGACCTCCATTATGTAGGTTCCCTGAGGATAAGCCGTGCCAAGCAATCCAGTGCCAGAATATGTACCTCCCCCTGACGGAGCAAGCGGCACGGAGAACTCGAGGTTCCCATCATGGTAGAAGTAGGCCGTAAGGCTACCAGTATTAACGGGCGTACCGTTGCTATCCGTAACTTGGGCGGATACCTGAAATGAGGTCAGGATGTCCAAGGGGGGACCTATAGGATACGGTATCGGGGAAACGATGTTTACGGATAATCCAAAATCTATCGAAGTACCAGACATGCCTTCGTATCCATCCGAACTGCCTGACACAACGACCTCCCACACATTCGGCGGTGATGTGATCGAGGGTGTGTATGTACCAACCCACTGGTTCCCGTTAAAGGTAAGGGGAACAGCCGCAACGAGCCCACCTGACGAGTAAAGGTATGCAGTAAATGCACCTGATGTTGCAGGCACGCCGTCAGGAAGTGTAACCGTTGCTGATATGTTGAACTGCCTTCCTAGTCTGTACTGTGGGTAACCCATAGCCGTTACTCCAGACGTGCTCACCTGAATGCTCAGGTTTCTCGGGTATGTTTTCATGAATGTTGCAAAGTTTCCAAGGTTAAGGGAGCCCAGTCCGGTCAGAAGGTTATACCCTTCTCCAGCTCCATAATAACCGTCATTTCCAAAGATTACTGAATGAAATGAGGCCAAGCCAGTCTGACTTTCATGCGCGGAATACAGGTAGGGGTTCAGATTACCAAGCTTTCTTCCAAGATACTGGTCAAGAAGAGAGGCCATGCCGGCCACCATGGGAGTGGCGAGACTGGTGCCTCCTATTGCTAACTTCTGGCCTTCAAATACGATCACCCCACCGGAATAGGGGTTGGCGTCTGCAGAGACGTCTGGGACGCTCCTGCGCTGGCTTCCCGTGACCTGGCTCTGATACCAGGACGCCGAAAATAAGGTGCTGTAGCCGCCGCCTGAGCTCGTGGTACTCCCCGCGTACTGTGGTGAAATACTCCAGGCGGATTCGCCAGAATAAGATATGTTTGGTTGAACTGAATAAATCGGACCCGAATTCGACGTAACGTAAAGTGTGGTGCCGCCCACCGCAGTTACAGATGGAGACGATGCGGGAAAACTCACCCCTCCTGTGACCGTGGGTGTGCCCCCGTATGCGCCTTCATCGCCAGAGGCTGCGAAGAAGGAGATCCCTTCGGAGGATCCGAGTGCAAAATAATAGTCCGCAAACGGATAATTGTATATCCCGCTGGCGAAGTAACCCGAAGCTCCAAATAGATTTTCAGGGGAACCCCAGCTCATGCTCGTGACATTCGCGAGTCTTTGGGAGACTATCATGTCTATGGCATCGAAAAAGCCGTTGGCCAGGTCGTTACCATTTATCGCGATAAGGTCTATCTTTGCTCCGGGGGCAGACCAGTGCGCTGCCTCAACATCAAGCGCAGTCTCGACATCCCAGCCTGTTCCCACTCCTTGTTCCGGCTGGTACGGGCCTATGGGAATTATATTCAACTGCACCGGAGGGAGACCGAACAGACTGTCAAAATTCTGCAGGTCCTGGTATATGGTCGGGTCACCGTACGCATCGATTACGGCTATAGTTTGGCCCTGTCCGCTATATCCTTTGTTCAGGAGGAAGGTCTCGTTGTAGGCCTGCTGGAATACGGAGGGGGGGTAGTATGTGGCCGAGAAATAGAGCCCAGGCTTGAAGCTTACAGACCTGGGTAACGAAGTTGAATAGATTCCCGTACCATTTACTTTCCCCAGAACAATGTACTGCGGTGCGAATGTAGTGTAGTTCGACAGGCCACCAACCTGGATTCCAGAAAGCTGGCTAGGTATTGTTACCGAACCACTCGGGAAATAATATGATGCATTCCCTACCTGGCTGATATACAGCTTGACACCAAATGTGCTTTCAACCAGGGACGCCGGTCCTCCAAATGTAATTAGGTGCTGACCCTCGCTGACGTATAGGGGGGTGAAGCCTCTTTCTACAAAATAGTTCAGAGTCGAGTCGAACTGAGAAACGGAAGGTGAAACCATCATAGAGGCAGTCACGGGGTTTGAATCGGATGTTGGCCGCAACGTATTTTCTTGGACTGCGGTCTTAGCATAGGGTTCGTTTGATGAAATGAATGCTACGCTGAACGTAACAGGATCAGACCCCGGCAGGCTATGAGCGGGTTGCAGGGACGGAGTGTTATTCGCTGGCACGCCGGAGCCCAAGAACTGGACGCTTCCAGCGTTCGTCTCCACGTTCAGAGGAGTAAAAATAATGGTTACCGTCAGAAATATGGCAAGTAGTGTAGGAATCGCTTTCTCTACTTTCACAGTGGCGCGGATATGAACCAGGGCTACAGATAAGGATTCTTAGAGGGTCATTCGACCTTGATGGGGACCCCGCGCTTTTTACCCGACTTCTTGAGGGTCACTTCAAGTACACCATTCTTGCACGTAGATTTAGCGCTCGCTGGGTCCACGGTAGCTGGAAGGTCGACCTCTTTATGATAACGGGTACCATCCCTGTCTGCTGAAATCGTCAGGGAATCTGACGTTGCCTCCACCTTGACATTTTCCTTCTCGACTCCCGGCATCTCTGCTATTACTTTCAGGACCTCACCCTCGTCCAGTATGTCAACAAGGGGTTCCCTGACTCCGGCGAGGCCCAGTCCTCGCCCTTCTATTGGTGCGCTCCCTGGTCTGACATTGCCAAATTCTCGTATGATCGGTTTGCCGTCCGGTCCTAGGGTCATCGAATATCCGTAAATGAAGGGTCCGAATTCGTTTATCTCTGTTCCATCTGGCATCTTCTTCTTTCGGACAAGATGCTTGGGAAGAGTCGGTTCGAGCTCCCTAAATGATTTCTGCATCTCCTCCTCCATCTCCTTCATGAGTTCATCTATATCGGGAAAAGGCCACGACCTTGAAAATCTTTTGCGGAACCACTCATCGAAGTCCATGAATAAAAAATCAGCCCAATGAATATATAATTTTGTCGCTATTTTTGTGGTCGATGTATTCATCTTATAATCCGGCTTATTGATATGGTGGCAAGAGCAATGAAAAGTGTAAGATACAGAGCCAGCACTGCGATATCTGTAGGAATCATGGCGTAGCGACCGGTCAGCATTATCGCCCTCAATGCATTTACCCCGTAGGTAAGCGGATTAACCGTAGAGACTAGGCGGAGCCATTCGGGCATTATGGCCGAGGGATAGATTGCATTGCTTGCGAAGAACAGTGGGAATGTGATGACCTGGCTAAGCCCCATCATCCTTTCCCGGGTCTTCGCCAGAGAAGCTATCGCCATCGACATTGTAGAGAAGCACATTGAAAGAAGAACCACTACACAATAAACCCCCGCCACATTCAGCGGGTCCAGATTGATGTTTATTCCTAGGATCAGCGATATACCAAATATGATTGTTGCTTGGAATATTCCCCTTATGCTAGCAGCAAGCGACTTTCCCAAGACTATTGATATCCTAGGTGCGGGGCTGGCAAGCAGCCTGCTAAGTAACCCAAGGTCCCTTTCCCAAACAAGTGTAACTCCATAGAATATCGCAATGAAGAGAACCGATTGAGCGAGGATACCGGCGGAAATGAACTGAAGGTATGTAAAGTTCTGGGGTACGATTCCCCTCACCTTACTTAATGCTTCACCAAAAACTAGCAACCACAGGGCGGGCTGGATAGCACGAATCCAAAGCTCCGATGATGCGTGGAGTATCTTTCTTGCCTCTGCTTCGGCGATCGTAACTGCTGCTCCCAGAAAAGCCGCATTTTCAATGATGCTGTTAGCGCGCATGGGATCTAAAACTTCTCCTGCCCGCGGTAGGACGTTTTTCTGCTTCTTCAAGTCTCAGGCCTGCATACTTTAGGAAGACGTCATCCAGACCCGGCGTCGATGCGTTCACAGCCAGCACTTCCTCGCCACATCCTTCAAAGTATCTGATGATAGATGGTAGGGCATCGTCAGACCATTTGTCAAAAGCTATTGAGATTTCTCTACCTTCTGACTCTGAGTGAGACTCGTTGATTACCTTCGCGTTTAAATCGGATGGGAGCCTTATTGATTGTTGAACTTTTAGTCCAACAACCTGGGATTTATCTCCTGCATCGGTTCTGCTGCGAAGTCTAAGCCTGACCACGGTTCCACCCACCGCCTGTTTCAGTTTTCCGGGTTCACCGACTATGACTATCCGGCCGGCATTCATTATTGCTATTCTGTCACAAAGGAAATCTGCTTCCCCCATGTCGTGGGTGGATAAAAAGACCGTCATACCCATCGTCATCCTGAGTTCGAGTATCTGGCGCCAAACTTCTCTCTTCGCTACGGGGTCAAGACCGATCGTAGGCTCATCCATGAAAAGAATGCGTGGTTGGCTGACCAATGCCTGAGCAATCTCCAGCTTTCTCATCATTCCTCCAGAATATCTCTTAACAAGTTCATTGGCTCGAGATTCCAGGTTAAATTGCTTCAGGAGTAAAGATATCCTAGAGGACCGTTCCGGGTCCTTAACGCCATATAACTTGGCTGAGATCAGCAGATTCTCAAATCCGGTGAGATCTCCATCCACTGAGACCTCCTGAGGAACGTATCCAACAACCCTTCGAACCTGTGTCTGCTGATTTCGAGGGTCCATACCGTTCACGATGATACTCCCTGAGGTCGGGGGAATAAGCGTCAACAACATCTTAATCGTGGTGCTCTTTCCGGCCCCGTTTGGCCCCAGAAGGCCGAATATCTCGCCTTCGTAAATACCGAGGTCGAGACTGTCGACTGCCTTGGTGCTTGGTGGATATATTTTAGTAAGGGCATGCATCTCCACGACCAGATTATTGCGCACTACGTTGCCCCTTTCCACCGCACGAAAAGACAAAGGAGTATCGAGCAAGGCCATTGCTAAACCGTCTCTTAAGTTTGATTGGTCAAAAGAAGAATTACTCCTCTCGGGCGGAAGGTCAGAAAAGTTACAGATGGCGTTAACTTTCAGGAAGTGCAGTGCTATGTCCTCTTCGCCACTATTACTTCCGTGGCCTTTACGATGGCATCGACCGCATCACCAACCATGAGGTTCAAATCATCCACGGCTTCGTTAGAAATCAAAGAAGTCAGGACACTAGTTGAATCCAACTTCATCTTTATCTCAGAAATTACAGAGCCCCGCTCAATCTCGATAACATGCGCCTTCAGCCTATTCCTTGCGCTGAGGCGGTAGCTTGCATGTTGCCAGTAATCCTTTTCTCCGAGCGCGTTGTACAAATAGTCGTTTATCTTTTTATATTCCCTAAGCAGATTCATCCCTTCCTGTGTGAGGGACGCGCTTCCCCCTGTCTTGCCTCCCGGTCTAGCCTCCACCACCTTGTGGCCACTGTTTCTTTGTATTCGCCTTAATCTTTCCCAGGCATTCCTGTAAGAAATATTGCAATACTTCGCAGCCTCCATGATCGACTTCTTTTCAGCGAGGCCGTTCAGCAGCAACGCATCAACATGATCGATAACCGTACCATGTGGTTCTCGAAGCATGAGCGAAAAGGTAGGTTCGATATCCTGCCCTTTCCTAACATCATCTTTCTTCAACAATGCCCCATGCCCTCCCTTCATGTCCTGTGCCACGCCTCGCTTACGAACCATACGTTAAACAGAAATGAACAGCGAATTAACCTTTACCTTTGGCATATTATCATGTCGTTCAACGTTGGCCGAGGATTGTTCCATTCGTGACGCCTAAACTGATACAGCAGGTTTATTCACGTGCCGAAGACTCTCCTACCATTCAAGTTTAAATACGCCGTTATGCAGTGCATTGCATAACGGTCTACCTTGTCAGCTAGAAAGATGGGAGTGTCCAGGCCAACTGTTGCGATTCTTCTGATCATCATAGTGGTAGTGGCTGCAGCAGGGTATCTGCTTTACACTGGACAACATGGTAAATCTAATTCCCCTCTTATTGTTTACACCGCAGATGCTTATGTTGCTGAATCCCAATACCTGTACGGTGGCTTTGCCAACTCGTCAGGCATATCCTATGCGCCGCCGAAGAGCGGCGGCTCTTTTGCCCTGGCAAGACAGATAGCTGAGGGAGAGCCTTCAAGCGTCTTTATTTCTGTGGCAAAATCTGCAGTTACGTCTTCATACCTTGGGAATGAATCATCCGGCTGGGCGATCGGATTCGCAACAGACCAGCTTGTTTTGGCATATTCTGGATCGCCGCCCGAAGGCATAATGAGTCTGTACCAGGCTGCGGTGAGCACCCAGTCTAACACTTCTTGGTATAACTTTTTCCAGGCCCTTACCTCTGGTAGCTATAAGGTTGGTATCTCTGACCCCAATAGCGATCCTGCAGGACTACGTGCGTGGCTAGCGCTCGAGGCAGCCGGCAGACTTTACGCAAACGACAACCAGAGTTATTTTGTTGAGAGGTTGCTGAATGATCATGGAAACGTAACGGCACCCAGTGCTGCAGAGTTGTTCGCACCTCTGGAGGCGGGTCAGATTCAGTTTCTTTTTGTGTACAAATCAGCTGTCATTTCACACAGCCTCCAGATGATGGCTCTGCCACCATATATTAACCAGGGAGATCCTGCCTTGGCTTCGTTTTATTCGAGTTTGACATATGACACTTCTTCAGGAGTGCAGGCAGGATCACCCATAATACTTTACATTACCGTCCCGAAGGATAGCACCGACCCTGCGACCTCCTACGCTTTTGTAGTATGGGTGGTGAAGCATGCCACGACACTTTCAAAGTTTGGGCTTGAACCGCTTTCTCCCTCTGTTCTCTATAACGACTCTTCCGTTCCTCAGCAACTGACTCGGCTTCTACAAGGCGGGTTCTTGGTGAACGGAGGCACTTTATGAATCCGCTCAGAATTATCTCGTACATATCCCTTTTACTACTCATCCTGCCGGTTGCGGTCTTACTTTACTGGGGGCTAGGTCCTTTCAACACGCCTATCGGTTACGGTACACAGGTACAGAAATCAATTATGCTTACCATTTTCGCGTCGGCCTTGGCGGTCGTTTTTGAAGTGGTGCTGTTTACACCGCTTTCTTATTTTCTCTCACGCAATGCCAACCCGGTGGCCGAGACTCTTGCAGACATCCCCGCAGTCATTCCTCATCCCATTGTCGGAGTTGCCTTGCTTGTACTGGACAGCCCGCTGACTCCAACCGGAAAATTTCTGCTTTCCATCGGCATAAATTTCTTCGACACGCTCACCGGACTGGTTGCAGCGCTTGTGATCGTCTCTGCCCCATTCTATATAAAATCGATGCAGGGATTCTTCCAATCGATGAGCCCAGCAAAGGAATACTACGCTCTCGGACTTGGAGCTTCCCGCATGAGAACCTTCCTGTTTGTTGTACTGCCAAATTCGATCAAAGGTCTGCTGAATGGAGCACTTATCGCGATGAGCCGTGCCATGAGTGAATTCGGTTCGATTGCTATTGTCGCCTATCTGCTTCTCCAGGCCCCATTTTCATTAAGTGGGACAAGCCCCGCTTCAGTTCTTATATTCCAGTACTACAGCTATTATGGCCTTCCCGCAGCCGTATCCTCCTCAGCCGTTCTGATACTCGTTTCTATTCCACTCATGATCGGCGTCAGACTGGTAGGCAGAATAAAAACCGGGACATTCTGAGCTAAAGCGGCTACGGTTTGATCGACCTGAACATAAAGAAGCGGCTGAATCAGTTCGTCCTCGAAGTGGTGCTCCGTGATGAAGGTTTCATTTGCGTGTGGGGAAAGAACGGCTCAGGAAAGAGCACTCTTCTGTCGATCGTTTCCGGTGTTTTAAAGCCTGACAAAGGTTACGTGAGAGTGGGGAATGAGGATTTAACAGGGGTTCCCATAGAACGTCGTAATGTGGTGTTGGTGACCCCAGAATCCTACATCCCTCAATTGAGTGTAAAAAAGCACCTTATATGGGGAGCGAGAGCCAGGCGTCTAACCTTCGATGAGAATAAAATTTCCGAAATTCGGCAAAAGTTAGGAATAGATTACGATGGAAGGATGGATTCGTTAAGTCTCGGAATGAGAGAAAAGGTATCCCTAGCATCAGCACTGCTTAGCGCCCCAAGCCTGATATGCGTCGATGAAGTTTTTTCAAGTATTGACAGCAAGGTCACATTCATACAAGCCTTCAAGGAACTGGCAGCCTCTTCGAATATGGATGTAATATACGCCACACCTAATGAAGAAGATGCCCAATGGGCTGACCATGAATATGTCTTGGAGAGCGGGAAGTGCTACAGGAAATTCTGAACAGCAAGGCATAATATACCACTTTATGGTTGGTCAAGCCTGCCAGATTGAACCAGATCAACGTGCGGCAACATGACAATGAAAGCCCTACCTTCAAGCTTCTCCCCGACGCGTGGGTGATCAAGGTCGGTGGTCAGAGTATAATCGACAGGGGAAGCAAGGCTGTGATGCCGCTGGTCGCCGAAATAAAGAGAAATTTGGACAGAGGGAAAAAGCTGATAATAGGTACGGGCGCAGGCACAAGAGCTAGACACGCTTACAGTCTTGCAGTAGAGCTTGGGCTACCAACTGGTGTGCTATCAGCCTTGGGGGCGGGGGTTGCTACTCAGAACGCTAGAATACTGGGATGGCTGCTTGCAGACAGAGGCATACCGGTTCTTTCACCTGGTGAACTCAGCAGCAAACTTCCATTCGACCTTGCAGAGAGGGGAGCGGTGGTGTTCCCCGGCATGCCCCCCTACACCTTCTGGGAAAGATTTCCGGATATAGGGCTAATACCACCCCACAGAACAGATACGGGATGCTTCCTTGTTGCTGAAACCTTCGGGGTTGCGGGCATGATATATGTTAAGGATGAAGATGGCCTTTACTCAGACAATCCGAAAATCAAACCCAAAGCACAGTTCATAAAAAGGATCAATGTGAACGAACTCAAAAAAATGAATCTGCCAGATCTCGTCATCGAGCCGCCCGTCGTTGAGTTTCTGGGACGTGCAAAAAATATCAGACGAGTACAGGTGATTAACGGCCTGCACGAAGGCGAACTATCTGCCGCATTGAACGGTGATTCCGTTGGATCGATTATCGAAGCGTAAGGATGACGATTTCATGAGAACGGGTGCGTTCAGGCATGTATCTTCGAGCTTCATGAAGGAGACATTGCTCAGTGAGCATACGAAGAGGAGGTCACAGGTGGAAGTCTTCCCTCTAATGCCCGATGTAGTGGCACTGCAAATCGGTGGGAAAGTAATTGATTCGGGCGCCGAAGCAATCATACCCCTGCTTGAAGAAATTAAGAGATGCGTAAAAAGGAACAAGATGATCATCGCTACGGGTTCAGGGAAGAGAGCGAGGCATGTGATGTCCGTCGCCATCGACCTGGGCTTACCGGTTGGGCTCGTGGCGGAGCTAAGGCGACTCGATTCAGAACTCAACGCGCATATAATAGGTGCGCTGTTGTCCCCGGTAGGGATACCCGAGCTAACTCATGCTGAGATGGTTCACATGCTCCCTGCCATGCTGGAGATGTCGAGGGCCGTGGTTTTCAACGGTGTGCCTCCTTACGACATATGGGAGCATCCCCCTACTCTTGGAAGGGATCCCCCTACGGGCGCAGATGCAGGTGTGTATCTGTTTGCCTCTACCTGCGGCATGAAAAGGATTGTGTATGTGAGGGATGTTGATGGGATCTATGACGACGATCCAAAGTTAAACAAAAATGCCAATCTGATTAAAAGGGGTACGCCTGATGATTTGCTTGAATTGCGGAATTCATGCATAGACAAAGAGGTCTTTGAGCTTATGAAAAGAGCCAGAAATCCCGCCGACATCGTTGTAGTAAATGGCTTAAAGAAGGGACGTGTAATTTCATCTCTTACGGAAGATGTGAATGGAACTGTCATAAGCAGGGCGTAAGACGCTTGTTGCCCGGAAAAGCAGCCTCCCGCCATCCCCTGGCGAAAGGAAAACCGATTATTCTGATTTTATTTATTCTTCTACTGCCATACCTTACCTTAGCTTTAAGCCCTGCGAACGCAGATGCTGGCGCACTTGCGAGCTCCAGCTCGTCATCTCCTTCCTACGTCGGAGCCCCGATGGATGCAGCGTGGCTACCCATTTCAGGAGCAACGAACCAGGCCCCCGCTGGCCGGGTTTACTCAAGCATGACATACGACAAGGCAGACGGCTACACGGTTCTTTTTGGAGGAATGAATTCGGCCGGAGTTACGTTTTCGGATACCTGGGCCTGGGTTAATGGGGGCTGGAGAAACATGACCGCTGCAATATCCCCTTCAGCACGGGCAGGTGCCGCATTCGGCTACAGCCTGAAGGGTGGGTATGGTGTGCTATTTGGTGGTCTATCCTCCGGTTCCTTCCCCTCCTTTCTTAATGATACTTGGCGCTTCTCCGGTGGAGACTGGTCCCCCATCTCCACACCTGTGTCGCCGTCTCCCAGATCTTTCGCAAGCTTTGCATATGATCCGACGTCAAATGAATTCGTGTTATTTGGAGGCCTTTCAAATAATGGGGCTCTTGGCGACACCTGGATTTTTAATGGTGAATCCTGGGTAAAGCTGACGACTAGTCAAGGACCAACCCCCAGGTATGGAGCCGGGTTTACCTTCGACCCTTCTTTGAAGGAACTCGTTCTATTTGGTGGTCAATTGAACTCAACAGATGTACTATCTGACACATGGATTTTTGCGGGGGGTTCTTGGAGTCGAGTGAATCAATCGAACCAGGCAAGCGAACCCACAGGAAGGGCTTTTCCGGCATTTACATATGATAAGAATACGTCAGCAGCGGTACTTTTTGGCGGCCGGAATGCCTCCGGATGTGCCTTGCAGGATACATGGCTTTACCAGAATGGTGAATGGGTTAAGCAGGCTTCGTTTACACCTCCGCCTCCGCTCTACGGTTCAGCGGCTGCATTTAACCCTCTTGAAGGAAACGTATTCATGTTCGGTGGCTCGGCGACAGAGCAGAATGGGACCGGATGCAGTTCCGGAGGCGTCTCAAGTGGGATGTGGGAACTTTACGAGCAGCAGCTGTATGCTGTTACCTTCATCCCGTCAGGTCTGGCCTTATCGCTTGATTGGAATGTCACATTTTCAAATATCACACAGACTTCGATCCATGGACAATCGGTTACCTTTCTGATTCCGCCAGGGAGGTACACTTATGAAATTATATTCCAAGCAAGCTACAACAAAACAATATTCGGTACAGTAACCGTTGTCAGCTATCCTGTGAGCGTGCCTGTGAATATTCCTGTTCCAATTCAGAATAATTCTGGCAACTCGTCCACCCAGCAGAACATACCCCCTTCAGGCCCCGGCTTGGAATCAATATACGTGCTATCAAGTGCGTTTGCGCTTGCGGTAGTCGTGTCGGTCTTTTTGATTTTAAGGAACAGACGCAATAGATCGAGTAAGAGCTTGCGCTAGCTTTGTATTGGATAAAAAATTAAACTAAACTATATTCTTACTTTTTTCTGACAAGTATAATGATTTCGAGTATCAGGACTATTGCTGCTAGTACGATGGCAATTATTAGGTAGGTCGATACGTTTCCGAGGTTTCCGGACACCGTTGGAATCTGCGAGGTCTGACTCTGTACATTGTTCAGCGTGCTTGTGATTCCAGAAAGTGAATTCTGCGTACTTGTGAATCCGCTGTTCACCGAATTAGTGAGTGATCCCACAGAATTGGACAGTGTTGTCAATGATGATTGCACCCCACTTACCTGTGTGCTGAGATTGGCAATAGCGTTACCGTTAGCGCCAACCCCGCTCAGAATGTTGTTCAGCGTTGTCATCTCGGTGGACTGTGCGTTGAGGACAGACTGAAGCATGGACTCGATCGCTGCCCCTTCGGTTGTAGTGCCTGTCACGTTCAGAAGGAATGAAGTGGAGCTAAGCTGAGAGCCAGCCGTGAGTGAATTGTAGAAGTACCATCCTACCACATTGACGTAGTGAGGTCCTGGAAAGCCGGCAGCAGTGATGGGTACAGCCTGGAATCCGGTTGCATTGCCCTCGACATTAACGTATGGTCCATAGACCAGAGCATTATCATACCCTACCTGATACCAGGTCTTTTCATTGTACGGAGTACCCGTGCTCTGACCATTCACGACGCTGAAGTTTGCATCAGTTGTCGAGTAATGACCAGTACTCTGGTCTGTCCACATACCGTAGAAGTAGAGCCAGACGGTGTTTCCTTGGGCCGCGGTGTTGCTGGAGAGCGCAAAGCTTGTGTTGACCCAGAAGGCTGCGTCAGCACTCACCTTGGATGAATCATTAGCGAATATTATGTGAGACCCACCATAAACATTGCTGGGGACCTTGAATGTGACAGTGAACGATCCAGTCGAACCTGTCGAAGTGCTGTAAATGAGGATGTTGTCGGTTGCTGGGTTTACAGTACTGGACGAAAGTGTGGTACCGAACCACCAGACTGTTACATTGGCATTGCTTGTGAATCCGTACCCCTGAGCTGTTACAGAAGAACCTTCGACGCCTGAAGTGGGTGATACAAGGAATGTGGTTTGAATGTTTACGATTATCGACATGTTGGTGTTGGCATCGTACACAGTGAAGGCGTGATTACCAAGTGAAGCGACTGGTAGCGTGAAGTTAGCCCAGAAGTATCCAGTTGCGTTTGGTGCGCCACTGGAAGCCACGGGGGTGACTGGACTGCCTGCAAATGTGAAGGTCAGATTCTGTGTCGGATTCCAGAAGTCTCCTGCTATATTAAACTTCTGTAGTACATATCCATTCACTGAAGACGCGTTCGAATAAGGTGGAGGAGTTCCGCCTCCCGGACCCTGCGTCACTGTCTGCAAAGCATTGGCAGGACTGTACGACTGGATATAGGCGAAGTCCCTGTAATACTCGCTGTAATTACCAGAAGCAGAGAGGCCTGATGTGTAATCTTTAGCGGTCACCGTCAAATTCTGGTAGTTAGCGGGGCTGACCGTTGTTGCACTATGGTATATCATTGGTGAAGCGACGCTTCCAAGGTAGCCGGCGGTGAAGGTATAGCTGAACCCGCCCGTTGAAGATGCTGTCACATTGGCAGAAGTATCAACCTTCGGGCTGAAGGATACGTTGACGATTCCGCCTGCAGAATAGCCGTAGCCTGTTGCCTTTACCGACGCCCCTGCGGGGCCAGAAGTCGGTGACAGCACTAGGTTGGGTACTATTTGTATAAATGGAGCACTGACCGCTACGCTTGTAGAGCTGCCGTCATACACCTTGATGTAGTAGTTACCCTGGGAAAGGTTTGTAGGAATTGGTCCCTCAACTAGCTTAGAACCACTGACTGTTCCAATCGAGTAGCCGTTGGTTACGTTCTGCGGACTGCCGCTTAACGCAGCAACGCTGAACGGACCGGCAAACTCAAGGTCTGCTGAAGTACAACCAGCAGGATTGTTTGGACCAAGACATATCTGTGAAAGACCGTTGGTGGAGATGTAGAGGAAGAACTGGGATCCAGAGAAAGTGACTCCTGAAAGATCGTATGCTAGGTACCCAGATGTTTTTGTACCGTCTATCTTGACTACAGTCGAAGATCCACCTTTTACAGTGATGTTGTTGGCGGCTGGTGTGAAGGTCGATGCCGGTTTCAGGTACGGCGTGTTTACCACACCCAGACCGGCAGTTCCTGTTGATGCAAATGCGGGAATCGCTGGTGCGATGTATGCGAATACGCTGAGTAAGAATATTGTCGTTACGAATATCGTCTTATAATTCATTTTTGTCTTTGCACCTTTCGGTAGTGGCGGCATCGAAAACTTGGTTTATAAATACTATGAACAATAGTTCTAACACATTTGTCTAACTTATTTATATCATGGCATATAAGACCGTAATTCATCGCCCATTACTTGTTGCAGAAGTATCGTTCCAGATACGACATAATTGCGGACGTACTGACCAGGTGTGTTGGTGAAGGTGTGGGATTGACCCAGCTGTATTACTCGTCAAGCGTCTCATATGGCAGGCTCAAACGACTCTTAAAAGAAATGAGCGAGGCAGGCCTTCTCATGGTACTTGATGGAAGGTACAGCTGTACCTCAAAGGGTGCCCGTTTTCTAGCGCTTTATTCTGAGATGGGGATGATCCTTGGAAACCAGAAGACCAAACCTCAGGCCGACCGCTCACTTCTCAACCGTGCCCGCGAGTATTCCCTGAGGCTGAAGGAAGTTGATAGAACTTCAGGAAAGCTTCTCCTCCAAGGTAGGAGCAGGTCTGTGCTCGATGCCACCGCCTATTATGTAATTGCGAACAGTGAAGGAAGAAAGGTAACATTGAGCGAAGCCAGCAGGGTGTTCAACGTGTCTGTCAATGCCATAAGCAGAACGAAGCAGCTGTTGGAGGCGGAGTTCTCCGAACCTGCCATGAAAAATGAAAAGGCTGATAAGCCCCCAGAATGAATCCCATCCCATGTACTGCCCGAACTGCGGAAAACAGATTGAAGATGATGCCAAGTTCTGTCCTTCCTGTGGGCGTCCCGTTGGCGCCTCTCAAACCACACCGCCCTTCGGGGGGACAGCATTCGACAAGGTATCTTCAGACAGTGAGGCGCAGAGCCACTGGCTGCTTCGTGTTGTAGCCTATGTGGTTGATGCTATAATAATAGGTATTGTAGCGTATATACTTCTGCTGTTAACTCCGCTCGCTTTTGCCAACCTGTTCTTCCTTGTCGGGCTTACGGGTGCTCTTTACGCAGGGGTTCTGATGTTCCTCTATGCCTCCTTCATGGAGGGTATCTATGGTGCAACCATCGGGAAGAAGCTGGTAGGCCTTCACGTAGCGCTTGAGAATGGTGGCAAGGCGACACTCGAGCAGACTTTCGTCCGGAACGTGTCAAAAGTGTACTGGCTTCTCCTGATACTTGACCTTATTGCAGGGCTTTTCACCAAGGGAGACTACAGACAACGGTACACGGACAGAATAGCAAAGACACTTGTGGTCAAGTAACACGGTTATGTAACAATCTTTCTGGGAACTGCAGACCTTTCAAAGCAATCATAGGGTTCGCCATTGTTTATCCCATCTATGGCCTCCTCTACGATCTTCTCTGAAACCTGAAGCCACTTTCTTTCCCAGTCTATGTCAGAGACGTTGAAGGTCTGGTTCCCCTCCTCATCCCTAGATATGAACCAGAGCGGCTTGCCGTAGAATGGTTTGACGATTCTTGCCCCCCACCTTTCGCAGCTCATCCTTCCGCCTCTTGATGCTGAATAGTATCGGCATGTGGTGCAGAACCGGGAAAGCCAGATTATGTTCCTCTGAGGTTTGTGAAGCCGGGCGACCTCTTCGAGTGCCTGTTCGGCCTGCCTCTTGGCCTCCTCCAGAAGCTTCTTTTTGCCTTCCTCAGTATCGAGGTAGTAGTCGAGGTTTCTCGTGACCTCCTCCATCCACTCCTCCCTGGCGGTCCTCTGAGATTGGGGCAAGACGGTTTATGTGTAATTTCAGCCAATATATAAGCAGGTCGACCGAAACCGATCCGGTTCAGGGAAGCATTACGACCTTGCCGCTCTTCCCACTTTTCATTATGTTGAACGCGCCTTCGAACTCCTTCATAGGGAACCTGTGTGTTATCAGTTTTGAAAGGTCGAACTTTCCGGACTTCAGATATCCTGCCATGGTGAACCAGGTGGAATACATCTTTCTTCCGAATATACCCCTTATTGTCACATTTTTCTGGACCACTTCATTTCCAAAATCAACCTGATACGGGCCATCGGGAATCCCCAATACAGAAGCTCTCCCTCCTGGCTTCAGGACCCTGAGCCCGGCGGTGAGTGTTTCTTGAACCCCCGCCATTTCAAGAAACACGTCCACCCCCCTACCATCCGTCAGGTTCAGTATCTCCCGAACGACATCCTCGTTTCTGGGATTGATCGTAACGTCGGCACCGAATTTTTTCGCCAGGTCCAGCCTGTAGTCCGATATGTCGACGGCGATGACCTTCTCTGCCCCGGAGACCGCCGCCAGGCCAACAGATGCTATACCGATCGGACCGCATCCGAAAACCGCAACCTTCTTTCCTTCAACCCCCCCTCCTTCGAACACGGTATGCACTGCATTGCCGAGGGGTTCCTGCGCCGAGGCTATCTCAAATGGAAGGCTTCTGTCATTTTTCCATGCTGTAAATTCATCTGTGACCAGGTACTCCGCAAAGCAGCCGTCGACATCCACCCCCCTGAGCTTCAGGTTGTAACAAATGTGGTAATTCCCGAGTCTGCACTGTTCACAATGCATGCACGGGAGGTGTGTTTCTCCTGAAACGTTGTCCCCCCTGACAAATGAACTGACATTTTCACCAACTTCGACAACCTCGCCTGCAAACTCATGCCCCATGATAAGAGGTGGCCTGACTCTTGCCCTAGCCCAGGCGTTAAAATCGTAGATGTGCACATCTGTGCCGCATATGGATGTCGCCTTCACCTTGACCAGAATCTGGTTCTTTGAAGGAGAAGGTTCAGGAACGTCTGTGAAAACCGCACCTTCGCTCGGAGTCTTCTTGACGATGGCATGCAAGATTTCTCACAACTCACGGCCCCTATCAAATCTTCCCCAGCTATAAGCTTAGCCGGCAAAAGATGTCCAACGGTCACATGGATAAGAAAAGTCATAGCTTACCTATCTACCTCATGTTGGCCAATATTCACGTTTCGAAATAAGTTGTGCGCTTTGCTCTATTTCGTTTGACCCGACTTGGCTCTCAGAAGGTGCGGTTCCGTGTATTTGAGCCGTCCCTGAAGCCGGCAACCGAGAGCGCAATAGTAAGTCCAAGAAGGACCAGGGCTCCGAACATCACAAACCTGACGTCCGACAGCTCGTTCGCGGCGACCAGTGTGGTATCTACAGGAAAGGTAGAAATTCGTCGAATTGCATCGCTGGAAACAAGCATAGTCAGCAGGCTGAGGAACGTTACTACACCCGTCGTAATTAGGACGATGAACCATCTTACCTTCGTGGGCTCCCAGTACGACTGTCCTTCAGACTTCGTCTTTCTCCCGTTACCTGTTGATGCCGTGGCGCCTGCCTGCATAGAAAATGCAGGTGATTGCTGGAGCTGGAGCTGCGACCTCGCGGAGCTCGTCTGCATCTCCTGCTGTAAGGGTTTGCCACATCCAGAGCAAAATCTGGCACCGTCATTCAGATTTCTGCCGCAGTATGGACAGCGCATCAATCCAATCTGTAATGCGTGGATTATCAGAATTTTAAATAGTCTCTGTCACTGTGACTTGTTCTTTCCGTTTCGTTGAATTCCTACCTTCGCCTGTATGACTGCCATGCGTGCTGATATCCCGTTCTTCTGTAGGGACGGCTGCCACCATACCTGATGAAACTGCTCTGCTGACGTCTCGTGTTCGGGTGAAGGGCCTTCTGTTCGTCCAGAGGGGTGAGGGGTTTTATTATCGTCTTTGTAAGATGCTGTGCTCTGTAGAAATTGGGGAAATCGTCCGGCTGTATAATGGAGATTGATTTTCCGCTTGACCCGGCCCTTGCCGTGCGACCAACCCTGTGGAAGTACACGAGAGGGTCGTCCGGGAAATCATAATTCACCACGAGCTGTACGCCGGGGACATCTATTCCTCTGGCGGCAACATCTGTGGCAACAAGTATCTCGACCTGTCCGGCCCTGAAGGCATTCATTGAGGCGTCTCTCTGATACTGAGAAAGGTCGCCGTGGAGCGGCACCACATTGAAGTATCTCTTTTCAAGGTCTCTTGCCAGCCTGTGCGCCCCAATCTTGGTCCGGCAGAAGACGATGGCACTGCTTGGTCTTTCGCTTTTCAGAATCTCCACAAGCCTGTCCTGTTTTGACCCGTCATCCACAACCGTGTAGTACTGGTCGAGTTCTTCCACCGAAGGCTCGTCGGCGCTTATGAGTATCTTCTGGGGGTTGCTCATGTACCTTCTGGCAAGGTCAAGGATCTCCCTTGGCATGGTCGCCGAAAAAAGGCTCATCTGCCTTCGTCCCGGTGTGGCTTCAAGTATGAATTCAATATCATCTATGAAGCCCATGTCAAGCATCCTGTCGGCCTCGTCCAGGACAACATACCTGACCTTGGAGAGGTTGAGACTTCTCCTTTTGATAAGGTCTATCACCCTTCCAGGTGTGCCCACCACGATATGTGGCCGGCGCAGGAGTGCATCAATCTGAACATTTATCGATTGACCTCCATATATCGTTACAGCCTTGGTACCGGTGTACTTCGCCAGCTTCTCTATTTCCTTGGTTATCTGGACCGCAAGTTCCCTTGTCGGCGCCAGAATCAAAGCTTGTACCTCCCTCTGTGAGGGATTAACAAGGTGCAGGAGAGGCAGACCGAATGCCGCGGTTTTACCCGAGCCGGTCTTGGCCTGTCCAATTAAGTCGATTCCGGACATGAACGGAGCCTGAACCTTCTCCTGAATCGGGAAGGCTTCGGTATAACCCATCTCATTCAGACTCCGAAGTATTCTGGGATCGATATCCATTTCCTCGAATTTTGTCATCTATTCTTTCACGTTTCACTGCAAAGCTTCGTTGGAAATCCGGTTAACCTGATTGTCCGTCCGTCGCTTATGCGTTACCATGAACCGCATAATGGCAGTATATAATGGTTTTGAAGCTTGTATCGCTGATGCTTCCGGCAGAGTCTTCAGGTCTTTTGGACTTGTCATTCCTGATCTGGTAAGGCAAGCTCTCCTACTTTGGTAGTAAACGAAGCGGGCTTATATTTCAAAAAACAAAAACTGAATATAACCTTCAACTTGGGGAAAGTATGGAGCTTACTTCTCTGTCACCAAAACCTCCCCATTGACTATTTCCACATAGAGAAGAGTCTTTATCTTTACTCCGGTATCGGCTAACACTCTTTCGAATCCGCCCAGCCCCTTTCTGGTCACGACAACCCCCGCATCCTGAACGGACACACCATGACTCTGCAACGCCTGTATGATCGACAGCAGCGTTCCGCCTGTCGCAAGAATGGAATCCACAAGCACAATTTTGTCCCCCTCCCTAACTGAATTTATGTACATGACAGAGTCCTCGTAGCCGGTTTTCTTTCTTATCGTGACCTCGCCTTCCAGCAGGTAGGGCCTCTTCCTGATCATAAGCAAAGGCAGTCCCGTCACCATACTCAGTGCAGCCCCTATGTGAAAACCCATTGCTTCGGGAGCCATGATCTTGTCCGCACCCTCTATATCCAGCATCCGGGCCATTTCGTAGGCGCATCCCCAGAGTGCCTGGCTTGGGATTTCAGGTACGCCCGAACTCAGGGGGTTGACAATGTAATCGTAAGAGCGGTCCCTCTGTTTTATTTCGACGACCCTTGCCTTCTTAAGGTCCTCCTTTACCTCCTTCAGCCAGTCCATATGAAGGGTCGGATTCAGCAGTTTAAATAATTGACTGGTGTAACATTGATATGGTTAACGTCAAAGACGGCATCATAGTCATCGATTTTGGCGGCCAGTATGCACATCTTATCAGGAGAAGGGTGCGGGAGATGGGCGTCCGCTGTGAACTCGAAAAATTCGATGTGGAGTATGAGGAAATAAAGAACAGCGGCGCGAGGGGCATAATACTTTCTGGCGGACCCTCGAGCGTAGTGGGACGGAATCCGGCCTTTCTGGGATTTGACGTCCGTAAACTGGGCGTTCCAATTCTGGGGGTGTGCTACGGACACCAGTACATAGCAGAGCATTTCGGCGGGAAAACAGTCACCGGAAAGGCCGGCGAATATGGAAGCTCAGAGGTGGAGGTGATGAAGAAAAATGTGCTGTTTCAGAATCTTCCTTCTAGATTCAGCGCCTGGTTCAGCCATGCCGACAGGGTGGAAACCATTCCACGGGGGTTCGTTCGGATTGCCAGGTCAGAAAAAGATGAGAATTCAGCCTTTGCAAATGACAGGCTGAGAATATACACAGTTCAGTTCCACCCTGAGGTGAGCCAAACCTCGTTTGGCAAAAGGTTACTACACAACTTCGTGTTCAAGGTATGTGGATGTCAAAGTCACGGATCACGGGAAGATGTCATATCTGAAATCGTTCAGGACATAAGGCAAAAGGTTGGAGATTCCAGGGCCATATGCGCGGTAAGTGGCGGCGTTGATTCGACCACCGCGGCGCTTCTGACGAAGATGGCGATAGGCGACAGACTCAGCTGCGTTTTTGTGAATCATGGATTACTGCGGAAGCATGAGGAAGAAGACGTGCTCCGTCTTCTTAGGGAAAACCTCGGAATAAAAGTGGAATACGTGGACGCGAGTGTACGCTTCCTTGAAGCCCTCAAGGGAATCAGTGATCCAGAGGAGAAGAGACTGAGGATAGGTGAAAATTTTGCGACGGTATTCGAGGAATTCAGTAGACAGCAACCGGGCACGGAGTGGCTCGTCCAGGGTACACTTTATCCGGACGTGGTGGAGAGCACCACACCTTACCCGGGCTCATCAAGGATAAAGTCTCACCATAACGTCGCGGGCCTACCAAAGAAACTTGGACTAAAGGTGCTGGAGCCTTTGAGGGATATGTACAAAGATGAAGTAAGGAAAATCGCTCTGAAGCTTGGAATCCCAAGGAATTTCGCGTATCGTCATCCTTTTCCCGGCCCCGGACTTGCGGTCAGAGTCATCGGAGAAGTCACGCCCGTCAAGCTTAACATCTGTCGCGAAGCAGGATACATATTCGAGAGGGAACTGGTCAGCTCAGGAGCTTATAGGAAGCTTTGGCAGGCGTTCGCATTCGTAGGTGATGACAGAGTTGTGGGTGTGGCAGGTGACAACAGAAGACACGGGTACATGGTTACACTGAGAGCGGTCAAGTCAGAGGATGGTATGACTGCATCTTACGCCAAGCTGCCCTGGAGCCTTCTAGACAAGGTGAGCAGAGAAGTCACTAACACCCTACCAGATGTATCCATGGTTTGTTATTCACTATCAAACAAACCTCCCTCTACGATTGAACCTCAGTGATTCTTCTCCTGCCCGGGCATTTCTTCGACCCGGAACATTAGAGTTGGCTCGGCGGGAAGGAAAACCGATCAGACGTTATCGGAATCATGTCACACTGGAAAGTCCGTCCTTCCAAGTCTAGCGAATAAAATGTCACTCGATATCCTTTCAGATCTGGGAGCGAGCTGCACGACTTTAGGAATAAAATCCTGGTATGGGTGGTGGCTTGGTGCGACTCCTTTGAGCTGGAAGATACCTCTCCACCACATTTTTCAATCGATTTATAATCGAGCGTGCTCGACTCGGAGTCATGGTAGATATGATGTCCCTTGAAGAGATGGCCAAGCAGGAGCTGAAAAAGCTTGAATCTGAAAACAGATTGTGGAAGGAGCACAGGCTCGAAAGTCCAGCCAGCAGCTGGTCTGTCGTGGATGGCACAAAGCAGCTTATGCTGTGCACCAATGATTACCTGGGTCTCGCCAACAATGAGGAGATGAAGAAGGCCTCTATTTCCAGCACCGAGGCTTACGGGGTGGGCTCGGGTGCCGTAAGGGTCATTTCGGGAACGATGAGCATTCACAAGCAGCTCGAGGAGGAGCTTGCCGCATTCAAACGAAGGCCTGCGTCAATCACCTTACAGAGCGGCTATGTGACAAACTTCGGAGTGCTTTCCACACTTCTCGATGAAGACGACCTGGTGCTGAGCGATGAGCTGAATCATGGAAGCATCATAGACGGCATCAGGATGAGCAGGTGTGAGAAGGTGGTTTACAAGCACAACGACATGGATTCCCTTGCGGAGGCCCTTGACCGGGCGAACCCAAAGGGGAAGATGCTTATAGTGACAGATGCGGTATTCAGCATGGAGGGCGACATCGCACCCCTTCCCGGTATTGCCAAGTTAGCCAAGAAGTATGGAGCCATCACGTATGTGGATGACGCCCACGGAGATGGCGTGCTGGGGGAAAATGGTAGGGGTGCCGTGAACCACTTTGGGCTTGAGGGTAAGATTGATATCGAGATGGGCACTTTCTCCAAGGCGTTTGGCAGCGTCGGAGGATATATAGCGGCCGGCGAATACTTCTGTGAGATGCTTCGAAACAAGGTGAGGGCGTTTCTGCTCTCCGGCTCTCATCCCCCCTCCGTGGCGGCGGCCAACCTTGAATCGATAAGATATGTCCAGAAGAACCCTAAATTGCTAAAGATACTGTGGTCCAACACAAGATACTTCAAGAAAGGACTCAGGTCGCTTGGCTTCGATACCGGAAAAAGTGAAACGCCGATAACACCGATAATGATTGGAGACAGCGGCGCGGCCCAGAAAATGGCGGACGAACTTTTCAAGGAGGGAGTTTTCGTGATTCCGATAGTGTTCCCGATGGTGCCAAAGGGGGCTGCAAGGATAAGAACCATCGTAAATGCGAGACACACAGAGTCGGACCTTGATTTTGCCCTGGGGAAGCTCGAAAAGGTTGGAAGAAGACTCCATATTATATGATATGATGTAAACGGTCGCTTTCACTCACGTATTGTACCGGAGTTGAACCGATTTCAGCGAACCTTTCATGACCGGCCCCAACGTTTTAATCGTGGTGCCCATACTTTCCAGCCCATGGGAAAGAGAAGCTTCACAATAGATACCGGCGGGGAGAAGGTGGAGGTGGAGGGGTACGACTATCAAAAGGTGGCGATAAAGTACCTTATGAAGAGAAGGAGGAGTCTTCTTTTCACAAAGGATCCTCAAAAGGTGGAGGACCTGTGGTCACGGCTTCCAAAGAAGCTCATCGTAATGGGCGCGAAGGATGCAAAAGCCTACGAGGTGGACTGGAAGAGGGTGGGGGAGGAGGAGTTCCAGGGTGCGAGGTTCGTTTTTTCCCTAAAGGAAACAGAGCTTCGTCCGTAGATGAGTTTTTAGAGCCAGAAAATGGTACCTCGGCATGGTTTCCAAACAGGGCGTCTACCTTGCCGCGCTGATAATTGCGGGACTCGGCGTGGGTTACGTTGCTTCCTTCATAGCAGTCAACGGCATACCCTTTCTGTTCTATCTACTACAGACCAACCAGCTCGTCTACCAGGGAAATATCCCCTCTCTGTTCACCAGTCTGATCGTGGTTGCCCCTGACTACCTGGGCGCAACCGATGCGCTGTTCAACGCAATATCAGTTATATTCATTGATGGACTTCTTGCATACTCGATGACCTACAGGGAATACTTTGCAACTTTTGTTGCGACGGGCTTTATCGGGAACGTGGTGAGCCTGCTTAACGGCCCGGGAACAATCAGCTTCGGCGCCTCAGGTGGCATATTCGGCCTTGTAGCGGCGGCTGTAAGCCATGACTACGCCTTCAACGGCAGGTTCAATTCCGCACTTGTGGGCTGGTTCGTCGTGATATTTGTTTTCAATTCATTCTTGATAGCCCAGGTGGACTGGCTTGCCCATGCAGGGGGGGCCCTTTTTGGTTTGGTTATAGGATACTACCTGGGGCGCATGCACAGGAGGGCGTACTGGTATGGACGCAGAGGGTCGTTCTGAAGCCAGGCTTTGAGGCACCCTTTGAAAAGCCGTAACATGTAGAAATTTCATATTCTGCTGCCAAAAGTATCGATTTTTACCGGTAACAGTGAAACAATGCTTAAATAGACGACCGGCTGTCAAATCGCTCCACGACGATATGAAATCGACAGATGCGGTTCTCGTACTGTTGCTGCTCATACCTGCTCTTCTCAACTTCTATGCGCCGTACTATAACATGGTCAATCCGACTCTGGGCGGTTTGCCCTTCTTCTGGTGGTTCCAGATAGCTCTGCTGGTGATAGTGGTCCCATTCTACCTGGCTTTCACCTACATTCAGAAACACAACGAGACGACAGAGTCTCAAGGAGGTACTACAAGTTGATCAACTACACCGTTGTTGGCGCCTTTCTGGCACTGTTTGCGGTGTTCACCTTCCTGGGATTCTATGGTTCTCGATGGCGCAGGGGGGACATGGGACAGCTGCACGAATGGGCGCTGGCGGGAAGAAGGCTCGGGGCGACCCTCGCGTTCTTCCTGGTTGGTGCAGACCTCTACACAGCCTATACATTCGTGGCAGTTCCCTCCGGCGTATTCGCGGCGGGTGCACTGTACGCCTTTGCCATACCTTACGTGGCGATCACTTTTGGTGTGGCGCTGGCATTTGCACCAAAGCTCTGGAAGATATCAAGAGAGAAGGGGTACATAACCGGCTCTGACTTTGTGAAGGACAGGTTTGACAGCCGCACACTTTCGATTCTTCTGGCGATTGTCGGGATAGTCGCTTTGCTGCCTTACATCGCACTTCAGATAGTGGGAATGCAGACCGTTCTTGCTTCAATGCTTGTGGGTACCGCAAACAACACCTTGGTCGAGGAAATCGCGCTCGTCCTTGCATTCATCGTACTCGCCGCCTTCACCTTCACAAGCGGTCTCAGGGGGGCAACGCTTACCGCGGTTTTCAAGGACATCCTCATCTGGCTCACCGTGATCACGGTGATCGGAGCCGCCCTCTATGAGATCGGAGGTTTCGGACATGTTTTCACCCCATCCCTCAGCGCAAAATACTTCGCACTATCCTCCCCACAGCTTCCCGCGTACATGTCTCTGGTCCTTGGTAGCGCACTCGCTCTGTATCTGTATCCACATGCGGTCAATGGAATCCTGAGTGCAGAAAGTGCGCACAAGCTGAGACTGAGCACATCCTTCCTTTCGCTCTATGGTGTGGGCCTTGGTGTGCTTGCACTGTTCGGGGTTCTCGTGTACGCCGTGCCAGGCGCACTGGCGATGGTAAAGTCATTCGGATCCGGGCTTTACGTCGTTCCGGCGCTGATACTTAATACACTCCCCCCCTGGCTGGCTGGTGTTGCCCTCCTCGGCGTATTCGTAGGTGGGTTGGTTCCCGCAGCAATCATGGCGATTGCGCAGGCAAACCTTCTCACAAGAAACATAGTCAAGGAGTTCAGGCCAAACATGACCCCCCAGGGAGAAACAAGACTGGCAAAGTGGGCCTCCGCAGCCTTCAAGTTCATTGCACTTGGCTTCGTGTTCGTCATCAACTCGACGTATGCGATCCAGCTTCAGCTTCTTGGAGGAATACTCATACTGCAGCTCTTCCCATCACTTTTCATAGGACTCTACACAAGATGGTTCAAGAAGGAAGCTCTCATCCTGGGTCTGCTGGGAGGAATATTCTCGGGGGTTTACCTGGTACTTCTGGCGAACCACTTCGGGAAGCTTGTCACTTCTGCATACCCGACGGCCATCGGTTCGATATACATAGCGATAATATCGCTGGGCATCAATCTGCTCATAACAATCGTTCTGAGTGCAGTTATACCTCGGAAGGCCAAACCAGAAGAAGTAACGGCGACTCCTGCAAAGGTGTCAGCCTCACAGTAAGGAATCAAAATTTCTTTTTTTCTCCTGTACACAGCGTAAAGCCTGAGCGGCAGTGTTAGGATTGATGTTTTGTTTATGTATTCTTCGACACAGTTAAAAATTGAATACCACATGGTTCAACTGGAGTCGGTAATTTTGGGGATCGAGTATCGCAGGATAGCTGTGGTTGGAGCAGGAGACATGGGTCACGGCATCGCGCAGGTTTTCGCCATGGGAGGACTTGAGGTCAGGCTCACAGACAAGTTCCCCGAAGCCCTGACGAGGGCAAGGGACAGGGTTGGTTCCAGCCTGGAAAGACTTGTTGCAAGAGGAAGGCTTGCACAGAAGGATGCTGAATCGACACTTTCGAGGCTGAGCTTTGTCGAAGACCTCGGCAAAGCGGTGGATGGAGTGGACCTGGTGGTGGAGGCTATACCTGAGGACCCGGAGCTCAAGAAATCAATATTCAAAGAGCTGGACAGGATCACGGGAAGTGAGGTCGTGTTTGCTTCGAATACATCAAACATAAGGATATCCGACCTGGCATCGGCTACTGCCCGGGCGGAGCGCTTCCTGGGGATGCATTTCTTCAATCCTCCCGTGTCAATGAAGCTTGTTGAAGTGATTCCTGGAAGCAGGACAAGCCAAGAGGTTCTCGATTCCGTGGTCGAGCTGTGCAGAAAAATTGGCAAGTCGCCCGTCAGGGTTCTGAGGGATAGCCCTGGTTTCATAGTCAACAGGATAAACGCAGCCGATGTTCTGCTGTTCTCGTTGATAATCGACAAGGGGTTGGCTTCGCCCGCCGAAGTCGATGCGTATGCAAAGTCCCAGGGTCTGCCGATGGGCCCCTACGAACTCCTTGATTTTGTAGGAGTAGACATCGCCTATGATTCATTAAAGTACTTTGCAAAGGAGGTATCCCCCGATTATGCCAGATTCCAGAAGCTGAAGGAGATGGTTGAAGGTGGAAGGGTCGGAAAAAAGAGTGGGGCTGGTTTCTATGAGTGGAGGGACGGACGGGCTGTTATACCGGAGTCAAAACCAACTTCCGCCCTGTCGATGATGGACCTATTCGCTATTGAGATAAACGAAGCCGTCAAGCTCATTGAAGAGGGGGTATCAACCCCGTCAGACATAGATACCGCAGTCATGCTGGGCATGAATCGTCCCTTTGGTCCCGTATCTGTCGCGAAGAGCTTCACCTCTTCTGAACTCAGGTCCAAACTCGAGGAGCTTGCAAATAGGTTCGACTGCAAGGTCTTCTCTCCAACGAAGTCGATTACAGAAGGAAGGCTGAGGGAAGCCATCGAGGGAAGACTCGTCACGATACCCGCCAAGCAGGAGGAAGCAGGACCAAAGACGGTCGCAACGGCAGCTACGGCGCAGCAACAACTGAAACCGGTTTCCGAAGTGGTTGTGGTCGAAAGGAGGGGACGTGGCGTGGCCGTGGTCAAGCTCAACAGGCCTCCGCTGAACCTGCTCAATGCTGATGTCTTGAAGGGGCTGGAAGCTGCGGTTGCCAACCTTTCATCCGACCCGGATACAAGAATAGTACTGATCACCGGTGAGGGAAAGAACTTCTCAGCAGGTGCAGACTTCGGACAGTTCGTAGCATCAACCCAGGACTTCGCCGAGTTTTCCAGACGCGGGCAGAGAATATTCAGACAGATCACCGAGATGCCGAAATTGACAATTGCCGTGATGAAGGGCCACGTGCTGGGGGGAGGGCTGGAACTGGCGCTGTCTTGCGACCTGAGGGTGGCATCGGGTGATTGCTCCATAGGATTTCCAGAGGTCACCAGGGGTCTTGTGCCGGGCTGGTCGGGGACGCAGCGACTCGTAAGGCTCGTGGGGACATCCCGGGCATCTCAGATAATTCTTACAGGGGGGAGGACAGGGGCGAAGGATGCTCTGAGCGCCGGACTTGTCCATACCGTTGTTGAGAACGGGGACGTGGATTCCTTCGCCGTGGATTATGCGGCAGAGATAGCCTCCAAGGTGGCCCCGGTAGCTGTAACACTTGCAAAGAGGCTGCTGAACAAGGCCGCCGAGGTTCCATCCGATGTGGGTCTCGAGATGGAGGCACTGGCCATGGGTGTGCTTTTCGGCACGGAAGACCTGAAAGAAGGAATAGCGGCCTTCATGCAGAAAAGAAACCCCCAGTTTAAGGGAAAGTGAAGGTGAGTATGCAAATGAGCTCCTTGTCAGAAGCGTATGTGGTGGACTTCCAGAGGGTTCCCTTTTCGAGGTCGAGACCAAACGAGCCTGAGAAGGACGCATACAACTCCGTGAGGATGGATCAGGCTCTGGCTTTGCTTATTCAGAAGATAATCGACAGGAATCATATCAATCCCAGCGATATAGGGGACGTCATAACCGGCTGCGCTCTGCAGGCGGATGAGAACTGGCTGTATGGAGGGAGGCATCCTGTTCTCTTGGCGAACCTTCCTGTGGAGGTGCCGGCGATGGCGCTGGACAGGGCATGTGCATCTTCCATGAATGCGGCCGCGATTGGCGCGATGGAGGTCATGACAGGGAATTCGGATGTGGTTCTCGCTGGTGGGATGGAACACATGACGCATGTGCCGATGAGTAACAACCCACATATTGCGCCAAACATGAGGTTGCTCCTTCGACCGGAGTACGCGAAGTATCAGATGAATGTTGGATACGTGATGGGCCTGACCGCTGAGAAGCTAGCAGAGGAGTCAGGAATAGGCAGGGAGGAGATGGATTCCTACTCCCTGGAATCCCACAGGCGTGCTGCAGGTGCGGTGGAGAAGGGCTGGTTCAGGGACGAGATACTTCCAATGACGGTCGAATTTGGGGGTAAGGAAACGGTGGTGGACACGGACCTGAGCATAAGGAAGGACACGAGCCTGGAGCAGCTGGCGAAATTACCTCCGGCTTTCAAGCAGGGTGGAATAATTACGGCGGGGAATTCATCTCCACTTAATGCTGGCGCTTCGCTCGTGATGATCATGTCAGGAAAAAAGGTGAAGGATTATGGACTGAAGCCACTCGCAAGAATAGTCTCTATGGGGTGGGCCGGGGTTGACCCCAGCGTGATGGGTAAGGGGCCGGTACCGGCGAGCAAGAAGGCCCTTGAGAGAGCTGGATTCGATGCAGGCAAGGTGGACCTCTGGGAGATCAATGAAGCGTTCGCCGTCGTGGCGCTCTATGCGATGAGAGAACTCGGGCTTGACCACAGGAACGTAAACATCAACGGGGGAGCGATAGCGATCGGGCACCCCTTGGGCGCTTCAGGTGCCAGGCTTGTTGGTACCCTTTCCAGGCAACTTGCGGCGTCAAGCAAGGAGTATGGAATGGCCACACTTTGCGTTGGAGGTGGTCAGGGTTTTGCCATACTGCTCCAACGAGCCTGATAATTGGTAATGCAATCAAACATCGGATCCACGATTCCGCTACTTTAACTGTCAAACCGGTTATAACTCTCCCTTTTGAACCCCTTTTCCGCATGCCTTCTGTAAAGGACGCCTCCCCAGAGGTAAGGGTGATGGGCCACCCCGTGAGGAAGAGGCTTATCGAGCTTCTAGGGGAAAAACAGAGCGTCTCCTTTTCCGAACTCAGGGAGGAAACTGGATTGCCCGTGGGCACACTTTACTATCATCTCGATGTCCTTTCTGGGCTTGTCACTCAGGATGGGTCAAAGAAGTATGTGTTGACAAAGGATGGGATAAAGTTCTATTCAGAAATGGCCCAGAAGGAGGGACTTCCACTCCCAGCTCAGCCAAAGACGACGTCTCTCATTCCGGCCTGGGTATTTACACGGATGATGAATTCTCTTCCGGTTACTGCCATCGTATTTGTATTTGTTGTGGCTGCAGGTGGCTATCTTCTCGGCGTGGAAGGATATTTGTTGGCTCTGATGAATGTATATTCCGGTCAGGGCTATGTAATTTCTGCCCTTTCATTTCCACTGGCGCTCGTTTCCTATTATGTATATTCAACTCTGGTCGCCTTTATCTCTGGTAGAAGGGTAGTCAGCGTCTCAGGTTTCCTTGCGACCGGCCTCGTGTATTTGCCATTCCTGCTTGTGGGCTCGCTAATCGCCCTTAACATGAGCCGGGGCACGGACTTTGCTCTCATAGTTTCACAGTTGATATCGATCATACTCGGAACAGGTTATCTCACCAGCCAGTATGGGTACAGACTCGAGCGTTCTTTCCTCCTGCAGTTGATATACTATGTAATATCAACTGTGTTGTTTTTTGGAATCGTTTACCAGTAATAAAGCAGATTCATCTGTATGTAGAAGGGTTATTGTTGCATCTGATCAGGGGCAGTAAAGGTGCGCCTCTATCTGGGTCTCTACTCAACGATACCTTACGGTGGGCTGGCAGAAATAAAAAAATTTGCGTTATCTTACATCAACAGTCGGGGTTCTATTGCCTTTCGTCTCGCAGCGAGTGCCAGCGCGGACACCAAGACGATAACAACTGCAGAACCGGCTATCAGGAACAGGTCCAGTGAAACTCCAGAAACTGCGGAAGCGACTGAACTGTAACCTGGTATCTGACTTGGTGATCCACTTCCGACTCCGAGAATTGGGTCGTGTATGATGCTGCTTCCCTGTGGATAGTTGAGTATTATTCTAGAGAAGGTACCGTTGTTGAGCTGTTCGGATTGAACATTGATGGTTTTCCCGTCCACCGTTGCTGTTGGAGACCAGGTGAAGTACGAGAAGGCTCCCTTCGTCATCACGGCGGTGGTCTGTCTGTTCACCGTCTGAACCTCATCTTCACCTGAACCTGATGCCACTGAAGAAATGATGGTCATTATGTTGCCATAGTGCTGCTGGCCCCCGTAGGAGATGAGAAGTCCCAGTCTACTTGTCTTGCTGACGAATGGATAGTTTGTTATGTTGAAGTTGACCTTGGCTTCTGTTGGGGCCAGTTTCTGACCCGCGATCTGGACGCCCGTGTTGAACACCTCAGCGGACATGGTGAAGACAAAAGTACCCTTGGTGCCTGTTATGTTGACCTCGTATCCCTGTGCGTTGGAGGAGGAAGTGACTGGCTTGTAGGAAAGGCTCCAATCCATGTCTTCGAAGTTGATCGAACTCAGGGGCTGGCCGTCTACCGTCCTGTTGTAGATGCCTGTCTTAGCAGAATCGTTGTACTCGAATACACCAAGAACCTTTATGGCTCCAAGTGCCCAAGTTACGGAAGTGTTTCTGCCGTCTCCTGCGCTTGAACTTGTGATGTTCGCCATTGCCACCGCGAACATTGGTGCATCTTCGGCTTTCGCATAGAAGCCAAACAGAACCCTAGACGTTAGGTTCTTCGATGTTACCTGAGTGGAGGATACCGATGAAAAGCTATCTTCGCCCACGTTCACCTGGCCGAAATTAAAGTGATCGTTGAACACTGATCCCAGGTTTCCTCTGTCATCTTCACCTGGATGGCTGTCTGCTAATGCAATGCTGCCTCCGACCGTTGCAAACACCGAAAGTGCCACAAGGGCACCTACGAATGTTGCAAGAATCGCGTATCTGTTGTTCATTTTTTACCGCGTCACCTGTTCAAAGCTCAAGTCGGGTCAGTATATAATGGACCGAACTCTAGAGCTCCATTAAAGCAGGACGGCGGAGTTCTAGAAAATTAGAACAATGTCGAGCCGTGCTCTCCGTACCTTTCGTAATTCAAGTTTAGTGAACCCGAGATTCACTGACCTTTGTCCATAAGACGTTTTTAGGATCAGTTCGGGCAGCAATGACCTGGCATGGTCCCAAAGTCGAGACATCAGTGATATGTTTAAATGTGGATTGGATACTAAAGAATAGCACTCATATAATTCTAACAAAATGTGGAAAACGTCATCTTTCAATCAGTATGACACAACACTTACTGCTAAACCGATAAGCTTAATTGGGAGTACTATTTTACCAAAAGATAGGAGGAATTCGAATTGGATAAGAAAGAACTGCTGGTTGAGAAAGTAGCGCCAGTGGCCGTTTTGGCCCTGCTCGGTGTGACTCCGATCATACTTGAAGCAGTTGGTGGCGTAGTCAATCTAGGTTAGATAAAAGTCTTCTGTATAATAGCAATGTTTTGTCTACATTTTTAACATGGATAAGTTGTTTTCTGCCCATCGTTAGTAGTTCGCAGTGTGTGTCGGAAGTTCGGTTTATCTTGATAATCCTCAGCGATAAACTTCCTGCAGTTTCTCTAGGCGGGCAATATTCCTTGAGAGTTCATACTTCCAGGACTCCGAAATCGAATCATACAAGTCCGTTGTTGTGGTAAATGCCATAGATGAACTGCTATCAATAGTTCTTAGTTCTATTCGGCTGGCCAATTCTCCGAGATTGTTATTCAGAAAATATTGAACATACACCAAATGTTCAACAGGTATGCATACTTCTGAGACAAACAGCTGTCTGTTATCCGAAATGGTTTCGCTCCAGCTAAAAGGAAGGCTGTATATGACCCTTCTCAGCAATTCCATATCGGTTTTGCTTATATCATGGGCATAGATTCTTCCGAATATTATGCGATGCTTCCGGCTAGATTCGATATCGCCCATCCATCTAACAACATACTTTGAGATCATTTGTCTCTCCAAAAGATGACGTGAAAAATGATACTGAAGAGTCTTTACATTGATACCCAACTTTCTTGACATGTCAGCGATTGTAGCCAGCGCATCGGAGGTCAGCTTTGTGGCAATAAGAAGGTCTTGCTTGTCAAATCCAATGCCTGAATATTCTGTTTGTTGTATTTTAGGCACTTCGTCCATCAATTTCAAGCCTTGCCAGTCAATATCCCATCGGCTGCGCGCGATATCGAAGTATTCAGGTCTGAGGGACATATGGTTAATCCAAACAATAGGACGTACCGCATATGAATCTAGCATTCCAAAATTGACCATGGCATCTAGAAATTCTACGAATTCCGTCCTATATTGAATCGGTATCTGAAACATTGAGTAATACTGCCTAGTCATCAACTCTCCAGAATAATAGGTAAGATACGACAACTCGTGCAGTGCCTGCAAGATCGGCTTCGATATCGGATGATATTTTTCGGAAAACTTCAGCTGCACAATCGTACGCTGCAGGCCGAACTTGCTTGCATCTATGATCGCATGAACATTAATTCCTTTCTTCATCAGCTGATTCTTGATTTTATACCTGACCGTTTCAGGCGGTATTCCCGTGAGACGGGACAGAAGCGAGAAATTACCAGGACCAACTTGTATGATTGCTCTTACAAGTTTGGCATTTGAATCGTCGAGCGGCATGGACAAAACAGTAAATCACTTGACTTGGTTCTCAGATATTTCTATCTATTATTTTAATGTTTTCTCCTGACGGTCTTAGAGTGTCTGGAATCGGTGGGGTCATCTAAGTCGACACACAGGTGGCAAAGACCTTTTGTGGTGGTTCTTTCTCATCCTTGTCAAAAGTTCTTGTACGGCTGTAGGGTCTACATCCTTCCCCTCGATTGCCACGCTGGTTGACGATTTGCCCTCAGCGTCAAGCTGCAGTATCTTATCGATGACAGAATATGGAAGGCCCAACTCACTCTCAGCTGTCTGAGAGGCCCAAAGCCTAGGGCTGCTCTCTTTGGATATGATTGCCCTGCTTACACCAAGTATCTCTCCCATCGACCTGACCTCACTCTTGTAAAGGTCTGCAATCGGAAGTAGGTCCACACCACCATCGCCATACTTTGTGTTACCGGAAAATGCCATCTGGCCATTCCTTTCAACGAGCAGATTGCAATATTTGGGGACACCCACACACCAGACTCTGCCTTTCATGTGCTCAGAATACACCTCCGCTTTGCGATTCGGAAATGCTAGAGGAAGCTGGTTCTCGAACGGTGAGCTTCCAGAAATCTTCGTTCGTCTGATTTTTTCGTCGTCCATGCACAATGTCGAACCGGGTCGATTTTTTGCGAATTCTTCTGCCTGAACAAAGCGGTAGTCCTTTCCGTGTTCGCCGACCAGCATCCTGTGGTTGGGGGTCACATTAAGATCGACCAAGTCTGACTGCACACCCATTACATCGCCATCATATTCGAAAGAGTAAACTCCATCAATCCTGGCCGAAACGATTACCCCTCTTGTTGTGTCCATCGAGTATATGGTTTCATCCCCTCTGATCTGTCCAATCCTCTTTGGACCGTCCACCGTGTAGACTCTTGTTTTGTCGTCATAGCAGAAGTATCCAAGCATCAGCTCTGACCTGTCCCCTGTGCCCAGAACCAGAAGATTGTGCAGGTTGGCATGGTAGTAAAGCAGCGCCATCCTGATCCTTGCTCTCAGATTACCTTCTGCGACCTTGTTCGGTTCCAGTTGTTTCATGAACTCCCTGTGAATAGTCGAAATGTCCACAGTCCTAGATTTAATGCCCAGTTCCGAGACTATCGCAGAAGCATCCCTCATATCTGACTCCGGCGTCACCCTCGGGTCAGGCATGAGGAGCGCCTGCACTCGCCTGCTCCCCAGAGCCTCGACGGCCAGGTAAGCAGTTACAGCGGAGTCGATGCCCCCGCTGACCCCCAATATGACACCGTCGGCTCCCGCATCTTCAACCTGTTTTCTTATGAAGGAAACGATCCTTTCTCGTGCTTCCTTGAGGTCCAGTGCCCCGCTCATCATCCAACCACATAACCGGGTATAACTAATCCTTTGCCGTCAGGGTCTGGTCCATGGATACAGTAATGACTAAATGGGACAGTGAAAAGACGGGAAGATAATGAAAGACCTCGATGACAGGATGTTTTGGATATCGGGAGAGGACGAGATCAAGAAGGCCGAGGTTACAGACAGCTACTTCATCAATACAGAAAGGGCACTCAGAAAGATAGGGAAGAACCCCAAGGTGACGATGGAGGTGTACACGAGGCACCTTCCTTACGCCGATACGTGGGGAGTCTTATCCGGTGTGTACGAAGCGGCAAAACTTCTTGAGGGTCTGCCACTTGACGTCGATTCGATGGATGAAGGTGAAGTGTTTGCCGTTCCCAAGAACGAGCTAGCGTACGAGCCCGTCATGAAACTGAAGGGGAGGTACGCCGACTTCGCCAGGTATGAAACACCCCTTCTCGGGTTCCTAGCTTCGGCGAGTGGCTTTACAACCAAGGCCGCAAGAATAAGGTTGGCTGCAGGTGATAGAACACTTCTGAGCTTCGGCACAAGGAGGGCGCACCCTGCGCTTGCTCCTCTGGTAGAGAGGTCTGCATATATCGCCGGATTCGAGGGGGTGAGTAACATCTGCGGAGCGAAACTGCTCGGAATAGAAGGGGCGGGTACCATGCCACACAGCTTCATTCTCTGCTTTGATTCCCAAAAAGACGCATGGAAAGCATTTGCGGATTCTCTTCCGGAGAAATCAGATGTGATCGTGCTGGCCGACACCCTGTTCGATGAAAAGACCGAGTCCATAATGGCACTTGAAACACTTGGAAGGAAGCTCAAAGGGGTCAGACTGGACACACCTGCCTCCAGAAGAGGCGACTGGCGAAAGATAATCGAGGAAGTCAGGTGGGAGCTCAACCTGCGTGGAGGAAAACATGTCAAAATATTCGTGTCAGGTGGGCTGGATGAATCCGATGTGAGAGAACTCCAGGATGTGGTTTCCGGCTTCGGTGTGGGCACGAGCGTAAGTAACGCGCCATCCATCGATTTCAACATGAAGATGGTTGAGGTGGAGGGGAAAGGGGGTGTTATGATTCCCCGTGCAAAGAGGGGGGACCTTTCTGGCGAAAAAGAAGTGTGCAGAGACGAAAAAAACATGGTGGATTACCTTGTTCTTGCCCGTAACGCCAGGCCACAAAATTGCAACCCGCTTCTGAAGCCATTAATCAGGAACGGAAGGATAGTCCGCAGGTTCGAAACAATAGACGCGCTGAGAAAGAGGGTGGCTTCCAGGCTGAAATGGGTGGCCGGACGGCAGATCGAGGTCCGCGCCGTATCCTGAACCATCGATTGAGATATATCGCAAATGCGACCAGGCACAAGAAAGCGGAATAGCCAGCCAAGACGGTTATGGTATAGCCAGGAAACTGGCTCTGAGTTACGCTTCCTATGTAAAACATGCCGAATCCGACCTCCCCGGTGGACCCGTTGCCGTTCAGGGGCTGCACCTCAATAAAATAAAACCCAGGCATCGGGGTACCGACGTGGTCAGCCGCTCCACCCGATGTATCGAGAGTAAGACTGTGCAGTGTACCATCAGGATATGTAATCTGTGCTATATACCCACCACCGCCCCCGCCTTCAATTTGCAACGATCCTGTTGTCATGTTGTAGATAACACCAACCGCTGAGGGTTCTACCATCACCGGGAATGAAAAGTTCATGTTGTTAGTCGAAAAAATGAGCCGATCATACATTAGTTGCCCGCCTGAGGAAGGTGAGGCCGTGACAGTCAGGCCGCTTTCGGTTTGGTCCAGGTAGCTTGTGTTCAGGGTGAGGGGGTATTCACCGATATAGGATACCTTGAGAGATGTATTTGCAAAGAAGCTGACATGAATTGTATCTGAATAACTGCCCCCGGTATATGGGTACAGGGCGATGAAATCACCCGGAGAAACAGTGAATGGTGTTGCCAGGGCTTTTGAAATATTCAGCTCGCCTGCACCCTGCACGTAAGGGGGAAAATCGATCTCATTCGTGTGGAGCTGGGATGCAGACAGCTCCAGAATCGAATAGTACTGGTCGGGGGAAAGGCCCGGGTGCTCCTGTGTAATCAGCGCAAGCGCCCCTGTAACCTGTGGAGCCGAAAAGCTTGTGCCCGACTCGAGCCCCACCCCCTGGAATGTTACAACCGGGACGGAGTCGCCCGGCGCCATCAGCTCGGGCTTCAGAAGGAATGGTCCGCCAGGCCCACGGGATGAGAACGGAGCGGGGTAGGGGTTATGTGGGATGAAAATACCCATTCTTAAAACAGTCCCGTTGGGGTCGGAGTTTAGTAGACGGTAACCCTCCTGATATGCGACGCTGACAACGGGTATCTTGGATGGACTCGTGCTGGAGTTCGTTTGAAGGGTGCCGAGAAAGGAGGAGTTTTCATCGTTAACCACCACAAGTCCGATCGCACCAGCTTCTGAGACGTTCTGCTCCATGTCTGCGAATGTTGTTTTGTGATCCCTCAACGTGACTGCTATTTTGCCGGAAAGGTCCACGCCTGCGATTTCGGCAGGGGTCGCACTTCTCACAAATACATAGCTGCCCTGAACGGGGCGATTCGTCAGGGGGGAGAATTCCATGGGCTGAGCTGTGTCGAAGGTGAAGTTAGATCCGAGCAAGAGTTCAGCAACGGGTTGATTTGAGAACTGACTCGTCGACGCCCCCACCGAGAGGAAGTAAGGAAGCGCGGCCGGAATCGAGAGCGTTCCCAAGTCGGGACCGTCGTTTCCTACGGCCGCCACGAGTTCTATCCCTCGCTGGTTTAGAAGATAACCAAGCTGCCACAGCGTACCGGCGTCGAGGCCCCCTCCCAGGCTGAGGTTTATGACAGATGCGCCATCCTGGGCGGCCTGGTCGAGAGCTTCAACAAGAAGATTCGAAGTCGTCTCATTGCCCTTGAATACCTTGTATATCAACAGCTGGACTCCTGGGGCAACCCCCGTAAAGTTGGTAGAATCCGCCCCTATTATCGAAGCTACGGCCGTACCGTGGCCATCGGTATCATTGGGTGGAGAGCCTGGATTTACCAGATTGTAGCTTCCGACAACTCTGGATGCAAATGAAGGACCCAGGGCGCTCAGGGACGTATCGATCCCGGTATCGATTACTGCCACCTTGATGTCCGTGCCACTATACGGACCCCCGGGAAAGTAGCTCCAGTTCAGTAGAGGGGACGTATTTCCGGAGCTCGACTGGAGGAATACAGGCCTGTCCTGGATGACCAGATAGGGATGGAAAACCTGTCTGATGACAGAGAGCTCCGAGGAGGTCAGATTGAATATGCCGCCCACACCGATCCCGCCAAACAGAACCGGCTTTCCTGCATCTACCCCGATGGCCCGAAGATTCGCATCAAATGCCTGTGAGAGTGCTGCAATATTTTTCGAAAAAGGTGGCTGCAGGAGAATTACATAGCTATTCGAATTTCCACTCCCGGTTGCTGAAGCAAAGTCTGGTGTCAGAGGTTGTGTGTATGGCAACAGCAGGACGAGAAATAACATCATGACCAGTATTTTCATTTAGTTATCTACCGCACCCAGTGAACCTTTAAGAGATTTCAGCGATCCCAGATTAGTTCCATCCAGAAGGAGGGCTTCAAGGCTATCTTCGGCTCCATCCACAGCCCTTGCAACGAATGAATTCTTGGACCTGGCACCCGACCTTCCCTCCAAACCCATTGCTCCGGGAAGGAGGTGATTAAAGGGGGGGACCACTATGAGGTACTTATCAAGACCCTTTCCGAAGCGGCCCCGAATCCAAAGTGGTTGAGGCTTTCGCCCTACGCGGAACATGAAATGACGATGACCAACGATGTAGGTGTCCGCGGATGCGACCGCCGGGGAGGGGTCCGCGTGGCCATGCAGAAGGGCCACCTTCTCTTCCTTGCCATTCTCTTCAACGGACCGAATTAGAATTCCATGAGGGTTTACCAGCTTCACCCCGGGAGGAATATGCTGCTCGATGCCCCCATCATGGTTGCCGGGTATCAGTATTACCTCAGAGAAACCTGACATCACGGTTTCGAAGAATTGAGAAAGTGCCACGAGCCCCCAGGGTGAAACCCCGAGAATTTCATCCTTTACGTCACCCAGAAGAACAAGGGAGCTGCAATCATTTCTGTTGCCAAGCTCCGTGGCGTGTTTTGCCATCTTTATGGACTGACCCGGCAGGTGAAGCCCTTTCCTTGAAAGGGACTCCTCAAGGCCTATGTGCAGGTCTGATATCACAAGGTACCTGGTACCAGATTCGAGCACGAGAGCTCTCTCATTCTCGACAAGCGTTATCGTCTCCTTCTCCGCACCCCTGCCACTATTCGAGTGTTAGCGGAACGACCTCTTCAAAGGAATACTGTACAAGGTCTGAAGGGGCGGAGTTGGAAAAAACCGTAACCACACAGTTTCTCGTTATTCCCACTATGAAGCCCTTGGTTTTGGATTGAACTACTATGTACCACAGCCTGCCATGCTTTAGGTAATCGTGATACAGGTCGGTGTCCGCCAGTGCAGAACCATAAAGGGCCATCTTTTCCACGTTTGGGATGTCCACCTGGTCAAAAAATATGATCCGGGCGTCCTCAAAGCTGGATTCGTAGTATTTTTCCATCACTTCGGGTTTTATCCTGGCCTCTATTATGTGGCCGGGCCTCAGAAAAAGTATCCTGCTGAGGTCGTTCGCTATTTCATTGGCCCTTCTTTTCTTCTCGAGAACAAGAAGAAATACCTGCTCGTTTATCTGCCTGAATACGAATGGAGCATTCACAGTTCTCAGTACGGGTTTGAGCTCGTCCCTCTGTCTCACCATGTACATTTCGTCTTTGGAAACCCTCCCGGAAACGGAATTTTCATTTATCTCCATATCCTTCACTTCAGTAATCAGCATCTGCTTTGACTGCTCATCCTCCTTTTCTACACGGAAGCCTTCCAGCTTCTGTGCAAGTTGATTCAACGGGAATGGCTCCGACAGTTTGAATATCTTGCCCGCAAGTACCAACCTTACCGCCCACCGCCAACTCGAGTGCCGCCGGTCGAGTATAAAAGCTGGCGTAGATTCCTCGGCAAAGCGCTTGGGATCTGCCTTGATATCAGTCCGCCACCGAGCCATCCAGCGGCTCGGGTGGTGGAGGCGGTGGAGGTGGTTGTGTCGGAAGCTCCTCCTCCGGTTTCTGTATTGCTGCAGGACGTGACCCGTTTCCGACGTACACCAATATCCCACGAACTATATACAGTGAAGGAATCAGGAGCAGAAGAATGAACAGCACGGGGAAGCCGATGTCCACGAAAACTGTCTGGCCCGGCGCTGGCTTCACTGCGAAGGAAAGTGAACCAAACCCGAACAGCACAAGTTCGTAAGCTATCATCGCAACGCCCCATACCGCGATGGCCACCCCATTGTACCTCGTGTCCTTGCTGATCCTTAAGAAAAAGGCAAGGGCCGCTAACCCTATGCCTGCGACTGGTATCCAGCCAACATTTGGCCCGACCTGCGACACATACTGAGAAAGAAAAGGCAGCAAATAGATAGGCACGAGCACGAAGACGATAATCGTAATTACGGCATCAACCCAGCCAAGTATCACATTTTTGGTTGTCACCATTTCATTTTCACCATTCGATCCCTATGCAAGCGTGGCGTTCGACTCGAACGTTACCGTGGTGTAGGCCATCCCCCAGAAGGTGGCAGACACCTTTATCGAGACCAGTGGCCCCAGCCCCTGTTTCGCGAGCGTCTGTATCGTCGTAGCAGCGCCCGGGAGCAGCGTCATGTTGAAATCAAGGTGTCCAGTGCTCGAGCTGAAGGGCTTCAGGTATACAAGCTGATCCGCCTGTGTGGTGAGCGGGGAACCCGCGGGGGTAAGAACGACTATGCTAACCTTGACAGGCTGGAGTCCGATGGGTCCAGGGTTAAAGGATGAATAATCAACCCCAATGGATATCGAGTCTTTGTTCATGTTCTGAACCGATGTTGCTACATTTGACGATGCAAGGGTTCCGACGCCGCTGATAACCATCAGCAAAACAAGCAGAACGATGACCAGTGCGAGTACAAGCTGTAAGCGTTTGGTGTACCGCTCTGTTTTTTCGACATCCATGTTCAGCAGCACAGAAAGGCGGTCCGAACGGTAATATGAACTCTTTCACACTTGTATGATGGCCGCTACAGAAGAAACCAGGCACCAAATGCCGCCACGAAGCTTATTGCAAGGAAAAAGGGCCACGAACCGAGTATCTCGAACATCGTCCTAGTATTGACAACCGACGGCCTGGTAACGAGGGAAAGCACCATCACGCCGGCGACGACCGACTGGGTTAGGCTTGCAGGGATTCCAAGCTGTGTATAGACCCAGAGGTTCACAGATCCCCCCAGCAGGGCCGAAGAGTATGAACCCGGTGTGAGCACGGCCAGCTTCCACCCCATGGTGGAGGCTACAAGATTGCTGAGGATGAAAACACCCAGAAGCGCGGCTATGAGTATGAGGGCGGAATCCAGGGCGCCAGAGCCAAAGCTTGTGAGCATACCAAGATTGTTAGCAGAAAGTGTGTACGATGACAGAAGGATGGCCAGTATGCCGAAGTATCTGTTGAACATCGAAACCTTCAGGAGAGGCCAGGCCCAAATAACTTTGTTGTGGACTGCATAGATTGCGAGGGAAAGAAGGGCCGCCGTGGCAGGGGCTACGAGCCAGGCTACCACGATGGTCGTGAGTGGCCCGACGGGGGGAAGGCCACCGGATGCAACAAGTGGTCCAAGCAGGGCACCCACAGCCACGTTGGAAATGCTCGAAGGGAGCCTGAGCAGTGTAAATGCACCCATAACAAGCAGCGTGACAAGAAGAGAAAGTTCAAGACCGGATTGGGTAGGGGGAGAAATATCTCTGACGATTCCGCTTCCCACTTTATACCCCTCCGCAAAGAAGCCCAGGGCAAAACCGAGGGCCGTCAGGCCAAGGTAGAGCACTCTGCGCCGGTAGGCCGTTCCCTGGAAGCCGGGCCTGATAACGCCGATGTTATTCGCTGAGAATACGAATGATGTTAGAAAGAGCAGTACGGGGGTAAGATTCAAGCATACCCCTTCGACATGAGGATGTACATTATGTCGCCCGCATCCTCAGAATAATCGCCTATGTCGTCCGCAAGCAGAACGAAATCCTTCAACTGAAGGGTCGACAGGACGTTCAGATTCAGGCCATATATTCTTTCGATCAGCTCGTCCTTGAGTTCGTCCGCAGCTTCTTCATACTGCTCTGTTTCCCTGGTGTTTGACAGCACGTCTTCTCTGCTTTCACCAATTGCTTTCACCGCCCTTTGGATGTCATGTGCAGATTTGATGCAGACTACTAAATAATCCTGAAGCAACTTCCTTATGCTTGCAAGCATGGAAATTTCGGGCTTTCTGTAAATCAGCACCCTCGCCGCATCCTTAGCGCTGTCGGCGATCCCGTCAATGTTCTCTGCCAGGTTTATCAGGTCCACACCAATACCCGCAAAGAAGACGCCCGAGCTCAGCTTTTCCACCACCCTCTTATGGACGGCGTCGGCGGACGATTCTAATTCGTCTATCTTCTTGTATATCTCTCTGGCACCATCCCAGTCCTCGGAAAGAACTTCGTCCACAAAGGTGCCCAGCTGCTCTGCCGCTTTGACGGAGAGTTCTACATGCTGGTTGAGCTGATCCATTATTTCCTTCTCCCCATTTGACAGACGTCCAAAGATACGCAGTTCTGGCACCGCAGCCCCGACGTATGAGTATCGTTATAAACTCAGCTTTGGCTGATGAACAAGATTCTGCTGGTTGATCATTCAGGGCAATGGACAGACTTCCATTTCAGAGACGCAAACCGAAGGCCTTAGCAAACTCTTCGAATTTGATAAGAGAGTCAAGCACCTCCTCACCCTTTGGGGTTATCCTGTAGATCGACCCCCTTTCCTGTGGGGTGACTTCGAGCAGACCGTTTGAAACCATTCTGTCGGTTATCTCGGTCAGCCTGTTGTATGGTAGATTCGCCTTCCTGAGCAACGAAGAGATTCTTGCCCCCTCACCCTTTGACCCCTCCTCCTTGACCACCTTCAGTATGTCACTTACTATCATCATCTGCGTTCTGTAGGTCAGGGGGGACCACCACGAAGACGAACCAGGAGGACCAGCACGGGACCAGACAGTATGAGGAAGCCTGCCAGCTTCAGCAGGTCCACCAAGTCGCTCGTTTCTGTGGGTAAGACGAAGAACAGACGAATAAAAAGCGAAGCAAGCAGGAGGGCGAATCCGACGATGGGCAGCAAGGCCTCTGCATTCCTGTTTTTGACCAAGAATATGATATTTTCACTCAGTATGTAGAGCAGAAGAAAGAATGAAACAGAGCGTGCCACCCCTTCGAGAACAAGCGCGGTAGAAGGTTGAACTGCAGCCGCGAAGAAAGGAAGAAGCAGTGTCATGGAACTGACCTCTGCTCCCACCTCGCTTCTTACAGTGTATATGTGTGAAATAGCAAGTACAAAATAACCAAGCGCCTCAAGTACAAGGCCCAGGATCGACAGCTCGGGTCCGAAACCCGCCAGTTCGGTGGCGATATTACCCGCATCCTGTACCAATATTCCACCCCCGATAAGGAAGAAGCTCAAAGCCATGCGAAACAGGGTCCGGCTTCCGAACATCCTGTAACCCACCAGAGACACTATGGCTATCGCAAAAGCGACGACGAATTGTACAGCCAGAATAAGGAAATCGGGGTTCACGGGAGATGACATCGCCTTCTAATATCAGCTATTTAATGAAAATATAAGCCTGCTGGCATCGCACAGGCCTATACTTATGGGGTTCGATCGATGGATGGAGCCCGCTCCTGCATTTGCTGAACAATCTCGGCAAGGTTTATTAATCATATTACGAACGTTTTACGTCAGGTGAAAAGTGGCGGAAGTTTGCGCCGTATGTGGGCTCCCTAAGGACCTTTGCGTCTGTCAAGAACTGGAGAGGCAGCAAGCAAGGATAGTTGTACGCCTCGAAATGAGACGTTTTAAGAAACCTACTACACTGATCGAGGGACTTGACCCCAAACGCATTGACCTGGAGGAGCTTGCCAGAACAATGAAGAGGAAATTCGCATGTGGTGGCTCTGCAAAGGATGGTTCAATAGTTCTGCAGGGCGACCAGAGACACAGGGTTAAGGACGTGCTCGTCCTTCAGGGGTTCGACGGCAACAGCATCGAGGTCCAGTGAGATCCTTGGAGGAAGGGGTCAGGATAAGGCGGAAGCTCTTTGGAAAGAAACTCTGCCCAAACTGTCTCCATCCTCTGAAGGTTATCGGTGCCCTGTCGGGCTGGGTGACGCCGCCCCGCTACTTCTGTGAAAAATGCGGATATTCTGGCTTTGTGGCCTTGGAAAAGGCTGATTAGTATTGGGAAGAGTCGAGACTAGAGGGTCCCGAGACATACTCCTGTACGTGGTGACTGGAATATCATTACTCGTCCTTTTCACCATGGCACTTTCATTCCCCATAGGAATTTTCTCCTTCTTTGAGCCCTCGCTGGGAGGAAGCACCGTGGCCGCGCCTGTCAATGTGCTCCCGCTGATACTCTTCGGAGTCTCTTCGTCAATCCCGCTTCCATTCACCGCGACGCTGGGAGAATTCTTTCTTCTGTCATGGGCAGCAAATCTCACCCTCTTTGTCATCGCGCTTTCCGGACCTTGGCGAGGCCTGCTCGACTCGCTACGCGGCATTAGGAGGGACAAGGGGCTGGCCCTGTACGCAAACTCCGGCTTTACGGTTGCGATGGTATTTCCGCCTGCACTCCTTCTTGCTATAGCGGTCGAATCCATTCTCAACCTTTCCGGTCTGCCTGTGGGGGGCCTGCCCAACACGGACCCGAGGTCCCTTTTCCTGCTCGATGCGTTTGCACCCATAAGGGAGGAAATCGGTTTCAGGGTTACGCTTGTAGGGGTTGTTTGTTTTCTGGTCGCATACAACGCAACCAAGGACCTGACTTCCCTAAGGGCCCTTTGGCATCCCTCGAAATCACTCAGCGAAGCAGGTGTCCAGGTGTGGAGGCAGCCCGCGTTGTATGGTATCATAGCGCTGAGTGCCGTTGTATTCGGAGCGGCCCACGTTTTGGGCGGCGGATGGGAAATTGGAAAGTTCTTCAGCGCATCCATCGTTGGCGTCATTCTTGCGGTTGTATACTTCACCCATGGCTTTCCGGCAGCAGTAATGCTTCACTGGGCCTTCGACTACTACCAGTCTTCATACGCATATTTTGACCAGCTCAGGGGGTTGACGGATTCTTCAGGAAACCTGATCCCATCTCTCGCACTTTACTCCACCCAACTGTGGATAAGCTACATACTGGTTATAGGCGGGATACTGATCTACATATACTTCGCAGCAATATTCTTCAGAACACTGAGGAGAGGCAGAGGTAGCACATTTAAGCAGGCTGATATACCCTCGTTTCCGGCGCAACTTGGATATGGCAGTAGCGGGGCAGGAAGTGTTTCAGGAGCTGCAGAAGAAATTCAGCGTGATACATCCGTTCTCCCAGTCTCTGATGGACGGTGACGGCTACGTTCTTACCGTGAAGGATGACGTGGTCATCTCCTACCTTCAGCACATAAACCTCCTTTCGAAGGAGATAGTTTTTGTTCCTCCAGCATATGTAGCACATCTGACTGCGAAGAGCAAATTCGGCCGTATGGGTCTTTCCTTTCTAAACGCGGCGAAGGTTCACAGTGGATTCGTTGGCAGGCTCGCCCTCGAAGTGGTGAATCTAAACAATGATAGGCAGCCAGTTTCCATCAAAGCCAGCGACCCTTTCATGCACTTCGAGCTCGTCTCACGCGCAGGTCCGCCCTCGCCGTACCATGGGCGCTACATGTTTCAGTGCATGACGGACAATGAGGTGAACATGTATCTATCCATACTACTGCAGAATTTCGCCGAAGCATATAATGAGAATGAGCTAAGGTCACTGGCATCCGGAAGGGTTCATTCTACAGAAGAACTATCAAATTGACAATTCTCAATCATCGAGAGTTGTGGACAGACATGCAAATTTGCTGGAATGCGGGATAGATGCAGCAGAAAAGATTGTGTTTTGCATTATTCCCGGCTGCCCGGCTCGGCTCAGCTCAACTCAACTCAGCTCAGCGAACTGAACATCCAGTTCACTCGGCGACCGGCGGCTCATGCAAGACGGGTTCCTGTATCTTCAGCGCTGTCTTGAGTCCTTTGTACCTGTTTCTTATCGTGACTTCTGTAACACCCGCAGCCTCAGCAATGTCCTTCTGTGTCTTGCTTTCGCCTTCGAGAACACATGCGACATAGAGCGCAGCAGCAGCGAGTCCCATTGGGTCCTTGCCAGCACTGCTCCGTGATTCAATCGCACGCTTCAGTATATCTACAGCCTTGCGCTTTGTCTTTTCTGTCAGCCCCGCCTTGCTCGCGATCCTTGAAACATTCTTGATGGGGTCCATTATCGGCATCCTTATGTCTAGCTCTCTCAAGAGGAGCCTGTAACACCTTGCTATGTCCTTCTTCTTGACGCTGCTAGCAGCAGTAACATCCTTCAGGGTTCTCGGTGTTTCTGTGGCTCTGCATGCAGCATAGACTGATGCTGCTATCAGTGCGCTGATGCTCCTTCCCCTGACAAGACCCCTTTCGAGTGCCTTTCTATAGACATAGGCCGCGCGCTCGACAACGACATCGGATATGCTAAGCTTGTCCGCAAGCCTGTCCAGTTCACTGAAAGCCTGACGCAGGTTCCTGTCCACCGGCTCATGAACCTGGCTTCTGCCGTCCCACGTCCTCAACCTGTCCATCGCAGTTCTTACACTACTGGAAAGGGACTTTCCGGACGCATCCCTGTCCTCTGGACCGATAACGGTCGCAAGCCCCATATCATGCATGGCGAGTGACATGGGAATGCCTGCACGGCTGCGGTCATTCTTCTCCTCCTTCGAGAACGCGCGCCACTCCGGACCGGTTTCCTCGATTCTTTCCTTCACTACGAATCCGCAGTAGCCGCACACCATTTCGCCGCTCGCAGGATCCACCACCATGGGACCTCTTCCGCACCTGGGGCATCTTTCACCCGCAGCTCCGCTTTCGCTTCCTGACGTATCTTTTCTAAAACTCATCAATTACACCTTTGCGAGATATCGCCTGCAAAATTACTTATATCATACCTATTTAAGCTTTGCTACGAATAGCTTTGTTTTGTCCATTTTCACGAAACCAGTAAGGTAAAAAGCCCCATGCCATGATATCTCACGTATGCTGGTTCCCCTTAAGGTGGTGGAGCAGGCTTTGACCGTCTTCCCCGGCTCGAGTCTGGTGGTGCTGGGTTGTGCGGCCGATGGAAGAAAGCGTGAATATTGCGAGGTCAACATGGTGGCCTACCCGGCCATCGGCTCTCCCAGGCTCTTAAGGCAGGGGAAGCAGCTGTTTCAGCTCATACCAGTAACCGACCCTCTCCTGATAGTGAAAGAACCTCACAGAATCGTAAAGGATGACAACTGGAATGTCTCGACCGTACTGGCCAGCAGCAGAAAAATGAAACTCGACGCCCTGCAGAGGTTCGTCATGGAGCAGAGGGAAACCGAGGCGATGAAGTTCCTTGTCCTTGGATACACGGCCCTTGACCGTGAAGACCCCGAGCTTGCGGGCGCATGCACTCTTTCAGCCCTCGCGAGGCTTGCTGAAGCCGTGGTGCTGGACCACGGAGTGCCCGTCCACCCTTCCCACCTTGCGGAGGACCTGAGGACCCTGAACGAAATGTCCTTCTTTTCGGACATAACGGATTTCGACCTTCCCAGCAGCTCGAACTGCAGCAGAAGGACCCAGAAAATATCTGGGGCGCTTGTTCATGATGAAGCTACACTTGTACGGAACAAGCTGGAGGGACTCGCTAGGGACAGCAAACTGTTTGACTGCCTTTTCTATTCCTACTGGTGCCTGGCGCACCTGCTCGACTCTGAAGAGGCGATGAAAGGTACTATCGTCAGGGAGCTTGGTGTTGGAATCGAGGTGGGTGAGATAAAGAGTAAATTAAACAAGGTAACCATCAGGCTAAAACAACTCGTAGCTGGTCGGTGAGAAAGCCGAAGTAAGCTAGCATGGTGCTTATATTCGTGCCTTTTTCCTAATCGAGAGCATGGAACTGAAATTTGTTGACGTTGACCCGTCGGGATTCAATCTCGTTCTGGGGCAATCCCATTTCATAAAGACAGTTGAGGATGTCTACGAAGCGATCGTATCATCTTCCCCTTCGATAAAATTCGGGGTGGCGTTCTGCGAAGCCAGCGGTGACTCACTGATCCGATATGACGGGAATGATCCAAAGTGTCAGGAAAAGGCTGTCGATGTGGCCAGTAAGGTTGGGGCAGGTCACCTTTTCGTTCTTGTTCTGAAGGATTCGTATCCGATAAACATAATGGAGAAGCTCAGAGCCGTTCCAGAGGTTGTCACGTTATTCTGTGCAAGCGCAAATCCGGTGCAGGTTGTGGTTGCAGAAACGGATCAGGGAAGGGGGGTTCTCGGTGTCATCGACGGTGGTTCACCAAAGGGTGTGGAGAAGGAATCCGATAAGGAAAACAGACGGGTCTTCCTAAGAAAGATAGGATACAAGAGGTAGTTCATTGCAATGGGGTGCCCTGTGGGTGTGGCGTGGGGGCAGGAGCTTCTTTCGTACAGCTTTCCAGAAGGTCACCCCATGAATGTCACGCGTCTCTCCCTTTTTGCCATTGAGCTGGAAAAACGTATTCATTCGGACCCGAACGTGAAAAGAATACCCACAGCTAGGGCAGCCAGACAGGATATGGAGCTTTTTCACGAGCCAAAATACGTGGAATTCGTTTTGGAGGCTTCGAAAGCGGGCGCGGGACTGCTCGATGAAGGAGATACGCCAGCATTCCCCGGTATATATGATGCTTCGGCTTGGATAGTCGGCACGACACTCAACTGCCTGAAGTACATTGAAGACGGTCGTGAGGTAAAACATGCAATTAACCCCGTGGGAGGACTGCACCATGCGAAACCGGGCAGGGCGGGGGGATTCTGTGTATTTAATGACGCTTCGATAGCCATCATGGCTGCGCACAAGCATACCCCGGACAGAAATATACTGTACTTTGACATCGATGCACATCATGGCGATGGAGTGTACTACCCGTTCGAGGAAGCCCCATGGCTTTACATAGTAGACATACATGAAGATGGTAGATATCTCTATCCAGGCACAGGTTACAGGGAGGAAACAGGTACTGGCAGGGCAATCGGCACAAAGATCAACCTCTGCCTTCGACCTGGTGCGGGGGACGATGAATTCATGAGTGCTTTGGAGGAAGCTGAAGAAGTGTTTGAAAAGTCGAACCCCTGGCTGATAATATTCCAGGCGGGCGCCGATGGACTCCTGGGTGACCCCCTAACACACCTGCGCTACAGTGCGAAGTCGCACGGGGAAGCTGCGCGCAGGATTCACAGAGCCGCCCACAGATACTCTGATGGAAGGTTACTCGTGCTGGGTGGAGGGGGGTACAGCCCTGAAAATGTTGCCAACGCCTGGCTTAGGGTGACAGAAGAACTGTTGCAAGGCGTCTGAAATTATTAAGTTGATTCCGACATCGGACATTACACAGGTGGTTTCTGGCTAGGGCACGCCAATCGTATTACCGATTCCAGCGAAGAGCACCGTGGCATTAGCTTCCGTCTTTTCATAGATCAGGCGTCTGAACCTTCTGAGAACCTCATCCACCTGAGACTTCAACTCATCTTTGAGTTTCGTGATCGCTTCCTTCTCGGACATCTTCACCACTATGGCGTACATCGGAATACTCTTGCTTGTGGCAGCTCCTTCGATTCTGTACCTGTCCACACCCGGGCCACCAATAGCGGCACCCACACCCTCCACCACCTCGCCCGAATTCTCGCCCTCGAGCTTCAGCGCCGCGTCGACTGTGACAACGAGCGATGCTTCGGGGTGCATCTCGAGCAGCTTTTCTATGGCTTCTCCAGGCCTGCCAACCGTACCTCCGGGTCCCTCAGCCTTTACTACAAGGAGCTTCCTTCCTTCATACGTGACCTCGGAGTAGACGGTTTCCTCGGCTACAAGCTGTGGCTTGACATCCCCCATGAGTTTGGAAGCGATCAGGGGGCCCATGCTGTCCCCGATTGGTTCTCCCTTGGAAAATGCGTCTGTCGCGGCGAAGTAGGCCGATGCAGAATCCATTATGGTCGGAAGACTCATCTGAAGTTGCACGACGGCAAAGAGGTCGGAATATCTCTTGGCAGATGCGTAAAGGTGTCTGACATATCTGAAAAGATAATCGAGGGCCATGCCAACCTCCACAAGGTTCGAAAGATTCTGCCTCGTGACCTTGTCCGCGTTCGGAGTCAGCCTCGCAACCTTCGATTTGAAGTAATCTTCGTAAGTCTTTATCATATGATCAAGTTTGTAGACGATGCCACTCGGGTCCATTGCCACAGGATCTATGACAATGCTCGAAAGCAGCCTGTCTGTTTCAGATTTTATCGCGCCCGTGTCGCCACCATATTTTGTGAGCTCCTGGATCAACCTCGTCTTCGTATCATCCCTCATCTTCTCGAGCGACCTCAGGCTTCCGCCCACCTTCCGGAGCGAAAAGTAGATCTGTATCCTGGCCCCGTAGAGCAGGAAGACTGCGAAGGCAAGAATCCAGACCAGATTGAGGGCATAGTTGACGATATCCGCTGCGGTTGTCCCGGACGTTGCAAAAACAGGTACCATTATACGGCTCTACGCCCCAACTGGACATCTACCATATTTAAAATATGTTCTGTATTATTTATTCCGAACCACCCGGGAGCAGATATTCCGATTTGTACCAGAGGGTCCCCCCGGGATAATCGACAAGTGCGTATCCAGCTCTTTCAAGTTCGGACCTTATTTGGTCGGCTCTCCCGAATTCACCCCTCTTTCTGAGTTCGTTTCTTGAAGTTATTCTTTCTTCTACACTTTTTGTTTCTTCATCAGGAATCGATGGTTTCGAAAATCCCAAAGTGTCGAAAAGAAGGTTGAAACCGGTTGAAAGACTTTCTTCTCTATCGCCGTCAACCTGCCCCGAAGAAAACCGAAGATTGATCAGCCTTGATAGTTTGACCAATTCTGAAAGAGCCTGGGGCGTGTTCATGTCGTCGGAAAGCGCGGAATCGAAGTTGAGGATTGCAGAGGTGACGGCACTAGAATCGTCCTGATCTCCCTTCTCTCCGGTTCCTATTCGTGGGAATCTATCGGATATCGCCTTTGCCGATTCTACTATTCGCCAGTTTTCCCTGGAGTTCTGTAGAACGTTTATCGAATACTCGAGCTGCCTTCTGTAAAGACCTGACAAAAGGTAGTACCTGAGCGTGTTCGGCCCCCACCTTCGAACGAACTCAGCAATGGGGATGACATTTCCGAGAGACTTCGACATCTTCTCACCTGAAAGCCTCAGCATTCCCACGTGAAGCCAGAGATTCGAGAGCGGCTTCGAAAAGAGGGTTTCCGACTGAGCTATTTCGTTTTCATGATGGGGGAATATCAGGTCTTCCCCTCCGCCGTGGATGTCAATGGGCTCCCCAAGCTCTTTGTGAACCATGGCCGAGCACTCGATGTGCCAGCCTGGTCGACCCCTTCCCCAGGGAGAATCCCATAAGGGTTCTTCGTCATATATTTTCCAAAGGGCAAAGTCGAGTGGATCCTTCTTCTCAGGGTCAGGCTCCACCCTTGCGCCGGCCCTGAGCTCGGAGAGCTTTATCTTTGAGAGCTTTCCGTACGATTTGACCTTTCCCACGTCGAGGTAAACCCCGCTGGGGACAACGTATGCAGCTCCCATCTTTACCAGGCCATCGACGAGTTGAATTATATCGGCCATGATCCGTGTTGCCCTTGGATAGGAATCCGCCTTCATCACATTCAGTGTTCCAAAGTCTCTGAAATATTCGGCTATGTACCTCTCCGAAAGAAGGGTGGTGGATATACCCAGTTCTCTGGCCCGCTGGATGATTTTATCATCAACATCGGTAAAATTCTCGACATACCTGACGCGGAAACCTTTTCTTAGGAGAAGACGCCTGAGCGTGTCGAAGAAGATGATAACCTTTGCATGCCCCACATGCGGAGAATCGTAAACCGTCAGCCCGCAGTTGTAGATCTTGAGTGTGGGCTGTTCGGTTGAGTCGAACGTCTTTTTTTCGCCCGACATTGTATCAAAGAGACTGATTCTGGGCGAAAAGCCTTTCCGTTCCAAATCGGCTAGCTCCTGACTTCAAGGACGGCTGGGTCCACATAACCTGTGCGTTCAGTCTTTATCCACCTTCTGGGTCTGCTGAAAGCCAGATTAAGTATTGCTATGGATGAAGAAAGAGACAGGACGGCCGTGTAAAGGTACACCAGAGGAGACATTCTTGCCATTGAAGCCCCCTCCTGCCCCACAATCATTATGATCCCCAGATTCAGAAGGAAAAGACCGATTATATTCGAACCGATGAACCATCCTGCAAAAAGTATCACGGCCAGATTGCTGGGCAAAACAGGAATGCTGAGAAGAGAGAGGCCGTAGGAAAGCAGGGAAAGCATCGCAAAAAACGGGGTGGAGAGCATCAGCATCGCATCCAGGGCCCTTGAAGGACTCGTGTATTTCCAGATGTCCAGATGCATCAAAGCTGTTTCCAGGTAGCCCCTGTACCATCTTATCCTCTGCCTGAGCAGCACTTCGAGTCTGGCAGGAGCCTCCATCCATACATAGGCATCAACATACCTGCCGGCGTAGCCTGCCTTGAGCAGCCTCACCCACAGCTCGATGTCTTCGGTCAGTATATTCTTGAAACCACCATGCACAGATTCGAGAGCCCTCCTACTCATTACTGTGGAAGGTCCAGACAGTGGAACTGAAAGATTCAGCCTGGCCTTTCCTGCTCCCATCACCCTCCAAAGAAAATCTTCGAATGTCGCCAGCTTCGTCCAGATGCTCTGGCCCGAATTGATTGTCCTGTAATAGCCGACAAGCAGGTCATTGCCGTTAACGATTTCGGGGATAGCCTTCATGAGATAATCGGCCTCCGGAACGCAGTCCGCGTCAAGGAAAAAGAAAACATCCCCCCTGGCGATTTTTATCGCCGCATTCAACGCGTTACCTTTTCCCGGTTTTTCGGAAGTGACAAGCTTTATCCTGGGGTCCGACTTTGCGTAACGTCTCACTATTTCACTCGTATTGTCCGACGAGCCGCTTTCGGAGATTATGAATTCAATCCGATTGCCGTCATACCTAAGACGCTGGAGAGAGCGAATGAGCCTCCCTATCACCTTGCCCTCGTTCTTGGCGGCCACAACGACCGACACAAAGGGGAGTTCTTTGGCCGATGGATTCATCGACTGAAGGTCGGTCCGGGTTTTTAGGCCCCCGGCAGATTTCATTCTCCTGATTGAAGCACCACCTGTTACAAGTAGGATACCCCAGTATAGAGAATAAAGTGCAAGGAGGCCACCTATCACGACCATGAGGTAGCCAACCAGCGTCATGAGACTAACAGCCCTCAAACCCCATATAAAAGAATTCGGCTCGTAAGGTTAGCCTGAAGGTAAAAGGTTCAGTGACTCCGGAAGTCCGGTTCAGCCCGTGACGGAGGGAACCCGTGTCCGCTCCCTTGCATACAGCGATGCCAGGTCTAGGGTCTTTGTAACAACCTCGAAGGGATCAGACCCTATTATGTAAGCCGAAGGCTCGAGCCCGGTTTCGCCTTCCTGGACGAGAACGTCCGGCTTTTCATTAACAGAAGAAATAGCGTGTGAAACAGCATCCATCACAGGGTCTTCGTGCTCCAATGACAGAACGGGTATATCCAGCAGTCTCCAGCCAAGCTTGAGCATACACTCCCTTAATTCTTCATCGAACTTCACATTGATCGCACTCCTCACATCCGCGAACTTCTGATGTACCACCAGAAGAACGCCAGCAAGGTGCCTTGAGGCGCCGAACTCCGGTCTCGACATTGCCCGCGCTCTGCCCTTCACACGCACTATTCTCCCGCCGATGCCTGCGACATCATTCACGTTCTTTGGGTCAGCCGAGGCAAGCACAAAGTTCGAATGCACCTCAGGTATCAGATGGACAAAGTACTCTGAGTGCTCCAGAAGTTCCACCGCCCTTCCGAGCTCCTGAACAACAGATGACCTGTCCGTTGAAGTGCCTGACCCCCACAGCCTCATGCAGGCGTCACAATCAACGGGCACATTGTACGTCTTCCGATGATAGTCGCAAAGTTCTCCGCTAACCAATGCATCAACCACAGTCTGAATCACCTTGGCAGGGCGATCCTTTGTATCCGCCAGCAGAGCCTCAATAAAGCGCTGTTCCTGGTCCTTTATGGTCGAATCAGAGAGGCCTATTCTTTCGAGCTTTCTCAGATAATCCTGCCTCTGCTTCTTTAAATAATAATTCACGGACGGCTGAGTGACCCCGATAAGAGAAGATATGTTCGATTGACTGAGTCCCTTCGTGGAAAGGTCTATGGATATGAGTCCTTTCATCCATGGAAGGTACTCCTTGGCAACATATTCGAACGGGTCCTTCATCACTTTGAGGGTAGCACTGACTGTGATTTAAGCTACTTGTGAATAGTTGTTCCAGGAAAATATGACTCACAACGCAGCAGAAACCAGGTACGGCAGGAGTACCGTGACATCCCCATGAACAGTTGTTTGTCGAGCGCGAGGCTTGACCTTGCCCCAGCTTATCGCCTCCTTCAGAAGTGCACCTGAAAGGCTGCCATCATATTCGACAGCAGTCGTCAGATAGATGGCATAATCCAGTCCCCCCTTGAACTGTGCCCACCATATCGTATGATGCTTCGAAATTCCGCCTCCAAGCATCAGGGCACCGAGTCTCCTCGCGTCAAAGACGAAGTCTGACATGAGTTGCTCGTCCGTCATCAGATCAAGCTGGAAACCCCTGTGAGCCTGGTAGTACAGCCAGAGCTGGGATCCGAATGCCCCATCGGTGATTCCCGGCACCACCACAGGTATCCTGTTCATATATGCCCAATAAAGTATTGAATCCTTGTTATCGAGCCTCTTTCCTGCCTCCCAAATCAGTCTGTGTGGGGGTACGGTTTCTCCTTTCCCTGGATAAAGGTCCGCCAAAAGAGGCTGAATGAACCTCTCGAGGGTGGGGCCGTAAGAATCCTTGGGAATCAGAACATTCCCAAGCCTGTGAAACCCCTTTTTCAGAAGGAGTCTGTCGTCCAAACCAAAGTCTCCTTCGAGATAGGGCGAAAAACAGCGTGCTATGTCATGGTCCAGGGTTCCACAGGTTGTGATTATCAGGTCGAATTTCTTATCCCTTACAAGCTGCCTGAGAACTCCCCTCAAACCAGTCGAGACCAGATCTGCGGTGAAGGATATGATCCGGCTGCATTCCCTGTCCTGCCACATATCGCTGAGGGCCTGCACAGCTTCGGCAAAGGCCCTGGCCTCAAAGCCACCCGCCCTCGACATACCGGTTGATATTGACTTTGAGGCCCCGGGCTTGACCTCGAAATCGATCACCCTCCGGAACTTGTAAGGTGCCAACGACAGTCATCCCTGGCATTGTCCTTATGAAGAATTCGAAATCGTCTTGCGATATTCTGAACCGTGTTGTAGGTTTTCGGCTTCTTAAGGCGGTTCGTCTCAGGCCGGTTACTTGATGCCCATTCTGTTTGCATATCGGGCGATGAAAAATACCACGATGGCGACGATGAGGAAGGTGACGATCGCATTGACGAAGTCCCCAACTAGAAAATGTATTCCGTTACCGACAGGTATCGAGATCTGGGCCGATGTCCAGTTGCCAGACGGTTCCAGGGCTCCAGGTATTGGGAGAATGATGTCGCTCACCAGCGCCGACACCACCTTTCCTATGTACGTGCCCATTATGAAACCCACTGCAAGAGCCAGCACTCCACCTTTTCCGATGAAAGCTTTGAACTCCTGCCATACCCCCTTAGGGGGCGGGGCCGGAGGAGGGGGAGGCTTGGGCGTGAGAAGCGCCGAGATCTTCTTCAGCTCTTCGAGAATCTCCTTATCGGTTTCTGAACTCATCCCTAGGTTGGCTATGGCACAAGAGTCTATAAGGATTTTTTATCAGAAAGGGGGTAAACCATTGGTTGAATTGCCTGAGGCGGAATCGGGACAGGCGATAATCATGTTCTGACCAATAACTAAAATAGTAGGTACAAGCCGCCCCTGCGTTGGACTATGGGCGTAGATAACGAATTCGACCTAGTCGTCATAGGCGGAGGTCCTGTCGGTCTTTTTGGGACCTATTATGCTGGATTCAGGGGTCTCAAGGTTGTTCTGATCGAAGCGACCGAGGACCTTGGCGGTCAGATAACCTTCCTTTACCCTGACAAATTTATCTACGACATGCCCGGATTTTACGAGGTAACCGGCAAGGAGGTCGTCGGCAATCTGGTCAAGCAGGCCATGAGATATTCACCCACAATCAGACTCGGTGAAAGGGTTCTCCGAATATCCAAATTGGCAGGACAGAGGTTTGAAGTACAAACGGACAAATCTGCATATTCGTGCAAGGCCGTTCTGGTGGCAACTGGTATAGGCACTTTTTCACCGAACAAGGTGGAAGCTGAAGGCATCCCCAAGTTCGAAGGAAAGGGTGTTTTCTATTACGTGCGTGACCCGGAGAGGTTCAGGGGTCGACGACTTCTCATCGTCGGGGGCGGGGATTCCGCGGTGGACTGGGCGCTTCATCTTAAGGACATAGCATCCAAAACTACGTTAATCCATAGAAGAGAAGTTTTCAGGGCTCACGAAATGTCGGTAAGCGCACTCATGCACTCCAACATCGAAGTGAAGCTGTTCTGCGTACTGAAATCCGTTTCTGGCGATGACTGGGTGAGGAAGGTCACCATCACCAATACCCAGACCAACAAAGATGAGGAGCTCGAAGTTGATGATGTGCTCGTTCTTGTCGGATACAAGGCGGACCTGAGCATCATGAGGCAATGGGGAATCGAGATGGACAACCGGGGACTCCTTGTGGATGAAACTCTGGAGACAAATGTACCCGGCATATTTGCTGTTGGTGATGTAGCGTCTCCCAGGTCAGGGTTTAGGCAGAACCTTCTAGCCGTTGGCTTTGGACAGGCCGCCACAGCGGCCAACAAGATCAAAAAGATGCTGGAACCGAGTGCGCCATCATTCGAACACAGCACGCTCTCGGAGCCTACGAAAGCCGAGCCTACAGCTGCAAAAGCTGCAGTCGTTCAGCAATAAACAGAGCGGCAAGTGATTTTGCATCCATCAACTTACCTGACTTCACCAGGTCCATAACTTCATCTGGTGCATATTCCGAGATGGTTATTGATTCATCCGGTTCGGGTGAAGGTCCCCTTCCATTCGACTTGATCCTAGCGAAGAAGATGTGTATCACTTCATTGCTGTAACCTGGTGCCATGTATATGACGCCGAGCTTCCGAATCGAAACCGCGGCAAAGCCCGTTTCCTCGATGAGCTCTCTTTTTGCACATTCTACTGGCTTTTCACCTGGTTCAAGGGTGCCAGCCGGGATCTCCAGTATGGAAACACCAAGAGCATGCCTGTACTGCCTCTCCAGAAGGATCTGACCGTCCTGAGTGACCGGCAGCACGGCCACGGCCCCGGGGTGTTCGACAAGATCGTATGTGATCTCCCTTTTGCCCGACCTGACTCGGTCGACTCGGACTTTCAAATAGCGACCTGTGTGGACCAGCCTGCTCTCTAGTGTTTCTTCATCTTTTTTCCTTCCGCCGCGTTTTCTGGAATCCATTATAATATCGCAGTGAGTCGGGCATACGCCTTAAAGATTATTCCTCTCGACCCAACGAAAAATCCGCTTGCAGCCGGCGCGGTATTGGTTCGGTTGAAAGATGGAGTAATATGCATGCTCTTCTTTCAGGAAAGCGAGATGCACCAGTTAACTTGCACTCGTCTGATTAAGCCATTCTAGCAGTTTGGCCACTCCTGAGGAGTCGGTGGACATGTCCACACGCAATGGTGTAACGGAAACCAGGCCGTCCTGAAGGACTGCCCTCGCATCAGACCCCTCGGCATATCTGTTCATCCTATGCCCCCACACCCAGTAGTAAGGTCTGCCGCGGGGATCCCTGCGTTCAACGACGAAGTTGCGATACTTTTTGAGTGCCAGCCTTGTGTATACGGTTCGTGTGGATGAGCTGACATTTATGGGGTAATTCACATTAAGTATATCGGTTCCCGGAGGAAGTCCCTCCTTGCACACCCATTCCATCACCCTTGAAGCATGCTCGGCTGCCTGTGTAAAATGTCCGAATGCCTCGGATGGGGAGAAGATAACCCCTTCTTCGATCTGCAGGGAGAATGCCACTGAAGGTATTCCGAAGAAGGCGCTCTGAATCGAAGCTTGGACTGTTCCCGATGCGAACACGTCCTGAAGGCTCGTGTTGTCCCCTATGTTTATTCCTGACGCCATCGCGACAGGTTTTTTCTTAAGTATCTTGTACAAAGCTACCATTACTGCATCGGCAGGACTCCCCGAGACCACGTATCCATCTCTTCCAGCTATTTTTACTTCCCTTATTCTTAGTGGCTTATGAAACGTCAGGCTCATGCTTGTGCTGCTTCTCGGACCTTCTGGAATGACAGGAATCACATCGGCGAATCCGGAAAGGGACCTGATGAGTGCCTTTACGCCCGGGCTCGCGGGGCCGTCATCGTTGCTCACGAGTATTGAAGGTCGCTTCACGCAAGGTCGAGAAATGTGAGGTTTCATAAGCTTTTAAGGAATCCTTCTTCCAGTTCCGTAAAATGAATGGTTTAAACACCTGTCTGGACCACCATATGCGATTGCGATGTCAGCTCCTATGATGCCGACTGGAGGGGAACTCGTTGATTTTGAAGCGGAGGGAGAGGAACACTGGGTTAAGCTGAAACTCAAGGATGGAAGCGTGCTCAAATTCAAGAGCGTCGTGAGCGCCATATTCAGAGTGGGGAACGACCCAAATACAGGCCTTCCAATTTATGCGATTCAGACAGCGAATATAGTCAGACTCGCTTCTGTCCCCAAGGAACTGGTCGTCAGAAAGCAGGTTGGAAGCTACGGTTAACCACTGATAAAGTTCGAACCAAGAGTCAACAGTTACCATCCAGATTTCTATGGGATTTCAACAAAGCTTATAGACACTTTTGAGAAGCCCCCGTCGGCTTTCCAATGGAAACACTGCGTTATGATGTTGTGGTCCTCGGCAGCGGTCTTGCAGGGATGAGGGCCGCGCTGCAGGCGGCGCGTGTTTCGAACGGTGCATTAAGAATCGCGCTTGTTTCTAAACTGCATGCGATGAGAAGCCACTCGGTTTCCGCAGAGGGTGGCATTTCAGGTGTCCTCTACCCTGGAGAAGACACGGTAGACCTTCACGGTTTTGATACGGCGAAGGGAGGTGATTACCTTGGTGACCAGGAATCTATAGAGCTCCTTGTGAAGGAGGCTCCCAGCGAGATCAGGTTTTTTGATCATCTGGGTGTTCCCTGGAACAGGGATTCTGAGGGTAAGATAGTCCTCCGAGCGTTTGGCGGAATGAGTGTGCCAAGGACAGCCTTCGCGGCGGACAAAACAGGCTTTTTCATGATGAGTGCACTCTATGACAACCTTCTCTCTTTCAAGAACATTGACATATTTCACGAACACTACGCAACCAAACTGCTCCTGAAAGGGAATGAATTCAGGGGGCTCGCTACGATCGACCTTGCCACTGGCGAGGAAAGGGTTTTCCTGTCGAAGGGATGCATCATCGCTACTGGCGGTTTCTCCAGGATATTCGGCTTTACAACCACGGCCTACTCGAGCACAGGTGACGGCGTGGCTCTGGCCTACAAGGCTGGCCTTCCCGTGAAGGACCTGGAATTCACCCAGTTCCATCCAACCGGGATGATTCCAAGCGGGATACTGATAACAGAAGCAGCAAGGGGCGAGGGAGGATACCTTCTGAATTCTGACGGTAAGAGGTTCATGGAAAACTATGCGAAGAGCAAGATGGAACTGGCGCCGAGGGACATCGTCGCAAGGGCCATGATCACCGAAATAAACCAGGGCAGGGGGGTCCTTCATGAAGCGTCCAACATGATGCATCTGTGGCTGGACTTGAGGCATCTGGGTGAAGCCAAGATTGACGAAAGGCTTCCGATGATAAAGGAGTTGGCAATGAAATCTCTTTCGATAAATCCTGCTCATGAGCTCATCCCAGTCAGGCCCGTGGCTCACCATACTATGGGTGGCATTCATGCCAACCTGTTCGGTCAGGTACTCTCCGGCGATCAGGGCCCTCCCGTTGAGGGGCTTTGGGTGGCGGGTGAATGTGGGTGTATAAGCGTGCACGGCGCAAACAGACTGGGAAGCAATTCGCTCAGCCAGTGTGTCATATGGGGGAGGATGACGGGAGAGGCGGCGGCAAAAAGAGCTCTTTCGAAATCGGACTATCCAGCTTTGGACGAGGTAGAAGTGGAGCTGAACCAGAACACAAAGTTTCTTGAAAGACTTCTTTCCGGTGGAGGTACCGAAAACCCGTACAGTCTGAGGAAGGAGCTGTGGAACACGATGGACACCTATGTCTACGTATATAGGGAGGAAAAGGGACTGGTAACTGCAATGAATAAGCTGAAGGAACTAAGGGAGAGATATTCTCAGGTACACGTTGAAGATAAAGGTCGTATTTTCAATACGAATCTTAGGGATACACTGGAAATCGGTAATATGATAGAGCTTGCCCAGGTGGTAGTTGCCGGCGCTCTCTGGAGAAAGGAGTCCCGTGGTGCTCATGCAAGGGTCGAGTTTCCCAAGAGAGATGATGCCAATTTTATGAAGCACACAATAGCCTACAGGACAGACGATCAACCAAAGTTATCCTCCTCGCCAGTGAAGATAACGAAGTGGCAGCCGATGGAGAGGAAGTACTGATGGCCCCGGAAAAGGAAACCGATGGAGGGCCCAGCCGGGCTGGTAAGGACCTTAGGGGTTCCCAGGTAAGAATAGGAAGGCTGAGAAGGTTCTACCTTGAAGCATTTGTTCATATGCTTTTCAACAGGATACTCGCGCCTTTTTCGGTATTGTTCGGAGTGCTTTTTCTGGCATGGTTTGCCCTCTTCCCTTCCGCAGTAACTCTTGCAAAGGCACTTTTGGTCATTTTGTGGATACTTTTCACACCACAGTTCCTCGAAACCGTCAAGGGACTCTCACTGGCATCATCAAGGGGAATCGCTTTTGGACATCTGAACCCTGAATTCGCCTATCTCTACAAGTCAAGGTATCACAAAGGATCCGCTGGCTACAGGGTGCTTCTTGCCGTCGTGGCTGCGATTTGGCTCGCTTCACTCGTTATTCTGGTGGTGGCGTGGAGTCCATGAAAGGTTCGACATTGATGTTCTTCCAGTATCTGGGGATGATAGGCGTCCCCGTGCTGATAATAATTCTTGCAATATTATCGCCCCTTTCAGGTAGTGCGTTTGGCGTTGTAAGAGATGTTGTTGAGATTCTGATAGGAGCAGGCTCGATAATTTACGGAGCTGTAAGCGTAAGAACGATATACATTCACGGGAGGAGACGAGAATGAGCGGGAGTCAGAGCAGGGGGATTCGCCGGTTCAACCTGGTGGTAAAAAGGTACGACCCGGACTCTTCAGAGTTCGTTACAAAAACCTATTCCCTTGAAGCGGACAGGTTCACCACCGTTCTTGATGCATTGATCAGAATAAAGGAGACCCAAGACCAAACCCTTTCAATGCGATACAGCTGCAGGATGAGTATATGTGGCTCGTGTGCGATGGTGCTTAACGGCAGGCCGAGACTGGCCTGCGAGACAAATCTTTTTTCCCTTGGAACGGATAAGGTGGAGGTCGGCCCGCTTGAAGCTTTTGTCCAGTTAAAGGACTTGGCAACAGAGTTCAACGAGTTCTTCAAGAAGCATGCGTACGCGAACCCCTGGCTGATCAGAAGAGATACAGAAGAAAAATTCAAGGCGGAAAAGGAATACGTCCAGACCAGGACACAGGTGGACCATTACCTAGACTTTGCAAACTGCATAAAATGTGGGCTGTGCGTTGATGCCTGCCCCGTTTCCAACACAAATCCGAGCTTCATTGGCCCCCAGGCGCTGTCTCAGGCGTACAGATACAACTCGGATTCAAGGGATGAAGGGGAAAGGGAAAGACTCATTAAACTCGATACACTTGATGATGTATGGGGATGCGAATACGCCGGGGCTTGTTCAGTTGTCTGCCCCAAGGGCGTGGACCCTGCGCTGGCCATTCAACTTCTCAAGCTTGACATCATGAAATCTAGGTTTGGGGGAAGGACGAGTTCCGGTAACAAATAATCCAAAATTGACCTGGGGCGGTCCGTTACTGCGTCTGGGAAAGGATCTTCAGCACAGTTTGCATATCCTTCTTGAAATCCGTATAGTCACCCACGGGAGTTTCTAGAATCATGGGCAAATGCCTAATCTCCTTCCTAGAAAGAATGGCGCGGAATCCGCTCAACCCGATGTGACCTCTACCAATATTCTCGTGTCTGTCCAGCCCTGAACCCAATCCTCCCTTTGAATCGTTCAAATGTATCACCTTGAGTCTCTTGAGGCCAACCTTGCTGTCAAAATCAGAAAGCGCACTATCCATGCCTCCTGGAGTCGCGATGTCTATGCCCGCGGCGTATGCATGACAGGTATCCAGGCAGACCCCAATTCGATGGTCTCCGCCCGCGAGGTCTATTATTTTACCGATGTCACTGAAGCTTGCCCCCACGGAATTCTTCTGGCCTGCCATATTTTCAAGAAGGATCATGCTGCCCGAACTTCCATCATTCATTGCCTGAACAAGTGCTTCTGCGACCTTCTTCTGCCCGAGTTCGATTCCGCGGCCCATGTGACTGCCCAAATGGGTCACGACATAGGGGAGGCCCAATGTGTCGGCTCTCTTCAGTTCTTCGGCAAGTGACCTTGCTGATTCAGAATGCACTTTGGTGTCGGGCGAAGCCAGGTTGGGCAGGTATGGCATGTGTACAACCGCAACCTTTATTCCGGATTTCGAAAGTTTCTTTCTGAAAGTTGAAACAGCTTCCGGATTCAACTGCTCATAGTTCCATCTATGTGGGCTCCTGGTGAAGATCTGAAAGGTTGTACAATCCAGCTCTTGGGCCCGGTCCACAGACTGGTCGATTGATCCGGCTATAGAAACATGTGCTCCCAGCAGGATGTCTGTTTTCAACGGGTGTACCTCATCAAATGCATTGAGAAAAATGTGTCGCCGAGATGCTGCAAGGGGGTACAGCCGGTATTAAACCCCATTCCAGCTCCAGGTCATTAAGCTGAGGTTGGGGCGACCTGGTGGGAAGTTTCGCGTCTTGCCAGCCTCAGGACCAGATAGGCCAGAACAGCCCAAACCACGAAGTCCAACACAAGGTTGCCGGGTGATACTTTGAAGAAGCTCGATGGCCCTACAGGACTGCTCACCTCCTGGTAAACGTACTGAAGAGGAAGTCCAAATGCCCTCATCCTGTAGGAGATTGCCCCCTGGGAGTTCGATGTGCTCCAGGTGTAAGAGTAGTTGAACAGCAGCGAGAGAGATATCAGAAATACGCCTGATATCGATGCCAGTGTGATGTTTCCCAGTTTCAAAGCTGTTAGACCAACCTCAACCCTGGCTCGCCCAGGGAGTTTCTGACCGCGATATTTAGCATCAGCGGCAGTGTGGCTTCTATTGAATAAGAAATGCTCAACGGACCGGCATAGAGGAATCTCAGTCCGTCGATGCAACGAAGAACGCCGGAAACTTCTGCGCATGCTTCTTTGGGGCCACAGAGCGGAACATCGTACCCCAATTTTGAATCAAGGTCGGCAAGTTTGCTCGCGGGAACAAGCTGCATCCCCGAAACAACCTGGGCAGGGTCTCCCAGCCTCTGCTTGATAAGTTGAGCCGCCGACAGCTCACGCCCCGCAGATTGAAAGGGTCTGTATGTGAAGATGCCCTTGGAATATTCGAATCTTGTGACGGGCGATAGAACCAATTTGCTCCCCCAGTCGAAATCCGACGAGGAATCGAGAAAGGATTCTAGAGCGCCTGCATTTATTGCAGTGACAACAAGCCTGGCGATTGATACCGCCTCTTCATTTGTGGTTCCCGATAGTGAGCCGTCAATCCTAGAAAGGCTTGCCCTTGCCTCCCTTTCATATTTCGTGGCCATTTCTTCGGCCTTTTCCTTGAATCTCGATCCAAGAATCACATCGTGAACCTTGGAGAGTCTTATCGAGATGCCTTTTCCAAAATTACCAGTGCCTCCCAGAATTGCTACCTTCATGTGTTGTGCGGCCCTAATCTGTGGGCTTTATTGAGTTTATTACATTTTTGCAGTGACGTGTCGTGTTGAAGAAGGCACGGTTCAGCTGAAAAGTGTGGGACGATCGATACGTCCACATGTCAAATCGTTCTCTCATGGACTAGTTTGAAACCGGATCGGCTTCAGATAGTCTGCTGAATACAGATGAAGTTGCGTGCTTAGCTGGCTTCTGTTCCCGGCCCTGCCGCCGAAAGGTATTTTCTCAGTGCATCTTCGTTATTCGGCGCTTCGATAAACACAGGAACGTTTTTCTGCCTTGTGGCCTTGTAGCTCACGAAAAGCCACTCCCCGGTCTGAAGCTCCGTCGTCTTCTGAAGGACCCCAAGGTCAAGGCTGAAGGAGTCAGCTATGACCATCCTGTCATAATACCTTGGGAGTGTGCTGACGAAATAGCTGTGAAGCTGTTGCAGTGCATTGGTGTTCAGATGAGCCACTCTTTGCGTGCTTATTAGTGCCGATGCTCCGTACTTCCTTCCCTGTCTCAGCAGTGCCTCCACAGCCCTGTTCGAGTCTATCTGTGGTCCCCTGGGGTCGTTTGTTGCGAACTCCTGGGCTTCATCGATCACCACCAGCACCTTCTGTCGAAAGCCGTGCACCTTCTTTAGAAAGAGCATCCTATCGAGGAACCTGGCGGCAGCTTCTTGAGCCAATCTGGGTTCCGGTGTATACAGTATCAACAGCCTTTCGTCGCCTGCAAGAAAGTCGTATGCGGCCTGTTCAGGGGTCCCGCCTATGACCGACCCGGCCGAAGATTTCTGCATGTTTATGATCTCCAGTGCCGCGTCCACATCCTTGATGGCACTCGATTTTTCATGCAGTTTCTGTCTTAGGGACTCCAGCTCCTTTATGATGTAATCCAGGTCGGCTGAACCTAGCTTCTGAATGAGTGTCCGCTGAGGGGTCCCACTCGATGCAAAGTGGCTCTTCAATGAGGAAAGGGTTCCCTCCACGGGAAGCGAGCCAACCTTTCCGCCCTCGAGCATGGCCTGAAGTATCCGGTACAGCTTTTCCAAATCCCACTGAAGCGTCTGTTCATCAAGCATGAGATATTTGAGACGTCCATCATCTCTGAGCTTCTGAAATATGGCATGAACGCGTTTCTCCTGTTTGGTCGACAAACCAAGCGTCTCCGGCATGACCTGAGACTGGGCAAATTTTTCCACGTCATCAAATTCCTCCGTGGTTAGAACCATGCCATCATCGAGCCTGTCAATGAGCTGGACCGCGTACTCTCCGGAGACATCCAACACACAAACCTTGAGTCTTCTGTCTCTTTCCATGAGTGAACGAACAATGTATGACGTCAGATTGGATTTGCCTGATCCAGTAAAAGCAAAAACACCGACGTGATACATTACAAGCGATGGGTCGTCAACCTTCAAACGGATATCCAGCCCCTTCACCTTACCCACTTCCAGGCCATCCCGCACACACAGAAATTCCTCAACGGACTCCCTTGAAAGAATGTGGGCTACAGAGCCCTGAAGCGGGGTCAGACTTGAACGTTCGAATTCAGGTTTCCCGGCGACCAGCGAAAGTCTGTAACCCGTCTGATATGCACCAAGGTCAATCCAGGTTTCCTGACTGTGCCCCCAGCTTTCGCTTACTCTTTCAAGAAATTCTTCCCTTATCTGCTGAGGGATGCTGGCCGTCACGCCAAGCATCTGGTAGTGCATCGGGTGGACCGATACAACCTCATAAACCAGGTAGGTGGTTCCTGAATTGGAACTTCTTTCTATAGCAACAAATGTTGGATCATGAAGCCTATCGAAGACATCCATGTCGAATTTAGCCTCCAGAAGCGCTACGTTCATCGTGCCTTCAAACTGACCGCTAGAAGCGGATTTTGTTTCTGTCCTCATCCCCTTGAGCCGAGCCTGAAACTTTCCACCCATATCATCAAATATCTGAGCGGCCATGTTAGCCATGGTTCGCCGGTTCACCTTCCTGATTTAAAGCATATCGTCCTGTGGTGCTTACTGGAAGTTCGTAACGGAAAAAAGTAATCTTGACAAAAATTTAACGACTATCGGATTGGGTGGGATTTACAATATTAGTTCCTAGATTGATCAAGTAACCGCCAAAAATCAACCCCCAGAAAAGTGTCGGGTAAACAACCAGTCTTTCCATACCTCCGAAACCAAACGAGAAGTAGAGTCCCATTTCAAATAGAACTGCAAGCACGACAGTCAGCCCTCCGAGTATTACCGAAAGAAGTTTCATTGGTAAACTGACATACCTCAGCGAATATATCGCCGCCAAACCCATCGCGAGAAATGTTATTCCTGCAAGTTCGCCATGTATCGAGCCTGCAGATTCGGGGAAGATACCAACCCCAAAGGCAGCCGCGCCTGCGATGCCCAGAAGGGTGGATAACAGCCTCGAGCGAAATACACGATACATGAAGGCGCTGCTCAGGGCCACGAGAGCGCCCGTGATTAGCAGGCTACCGTTAAACAGGTAAGAGGATGGCGTATACACCCTGCACACGCCTGCTCTGCATGTGGCGCCCAGGTCGCTCAGTGCATTCTGTGCCACGCTGTATCCAGGATATTCGAATTCTCCAATCATTATACCAAACAGTACGGTGAGCACACCTACGACCAGAAGGCAACCGGATATCACCCGGTAGTCTCTCTGCACGCCGGTTTCACGAAATCCTTAACAAATAAGGTTTAGGCGATTGTATCGACAAAGGCGCATGGTCCGGTGGTGGGGTAAGGCATTCTAATCAAACATTAATACCTGCATCCCCCAAGCCGGGCTATGACAAAAATCCTTTATGTCCTCCTGGATGGAGTGGGGGACAGACCAATACCTGCCCTCGGGGGAAAGACCCCCCTCCAGTCAGCCAATACCACGAATCTGAAACTGCTTGCAAAAGATGCTGTCCTGGGACTTGTCTACTCTGTCGGAAAGGGGATAGCGCCCGAATCTGATATTGCAGTATTCAACATGCTCGGTTATGGTTTTGGAGAGAAGTATGTTGGGCGTGGCGTGGTGGAGGCCATTGGTGCTGATATGGAGTTCAGGACGGGCGATGTGGCTCTGCGTGCAAACTTCGCCACCGGTTCAAAGGATATGAGTATCATTGACAGAAGAGCCGGCAGAGATGTAACTCAGCAGGATGGAAAGACCTTGGCCGAAGAACTGAACAAGAAGCTGAAGTTTGAAGACAGAAGAACCACCTTCACGTTCACTCATACCCAAGGTCATAGATGCGTTTTAGTGCTGCGTCACCCTGATGGTCTTAGTGGAGAGGTTTCGAATACAGACCCGGGGTACGCGAGGCTGGGATCCATGGGGGTTGCGAGCAGTACTGGCGACCAGTCACACGTGAGGGAGTGCGAACCTCTGGCGAACAGTCCGGAAGCGAGGAGAACGGCGGACCTGGTGAATGAATTCACGAGTAAGGCTTTCGATATTCTTGATTCGTCCGCCCAAAACGCAGAAAGGCGGAAAAGGGGTTCGCTCCCCGCAAATTTAGTGCTACTCAGGGACGCAGGCGATACTGTCCCAGACCTGCCCACGCTTGGCAGTAGGTATGGCCTTCAGTTCGGCGCGGTGGTGGATATGCCGGTGGAGCTTGGTATATCGAAACTCGTTGGATTCAAGGTGTACAGGTCTATGCCGTCAAGAGACTATGCAGAAAAGGTCGAGCTAACGCTGCAGGCGCTGAAGGTGTGCGACGTTGTGTACATACACATCAAGGGCCCAGACGAACCCGGGCATGACGGATTGTGGGATCTCAAGACACAGATCATTTCAGAGATAGACAGCGGATACTTCGGAAAGTTGCTTCCATCAATCGCCGGCTTGAAGGTTACCATAGCCGTGTCGGCTGACCACTCCACCCCATGCCTGGCGAAGGCGCACACAGACGATCCGGTTCCCCTGATGATATCCCGAAGCAAGTTAGGTTCCGATGGTATCGGTTCATTCGACGAAGAATCAGCTTCACATGGGTCGCTTGGGACATTGCTCGGAAAGGAAGTGCTGGACAAGGTGGTCTCGAGTGCGGTTTAGCCCTGGTAGAGGATTGTGATTTTGATTGTCAACCAACCCCCCTGACACGAATCAGGCGAGGTCATTTTCTAGAATACCATTCACCCTTACGCTCACTTCAGGGAAGGTGGTGAAAGGCGAACTTGTGAGACACCTGGCGCCCTTCTGCATAGGTACCATGTTGAAGATGAAGAGGTTGCGTGGGTTCGTTACGAAGGAAGGGAATGCCGTTGTCTTGGTCTCGGGGGTGACCGCCGGCCTGGAAAAGCCGGTCCGCAGATTTGGCCGTGGTGATGTTGCCTTTCTTCCCCTTGACGGTTCGATAAGATTTATTCTTTCAGAAACCGATGCGAGCAGACCCATGAATCATATAGGCAATGTACTGTCCGGAATGGAAGTGCTCGATAGTGTGAACCCCGGAGAAACAGCCGACCTGCTGTTTCAGCAGTGATTAGTTTGAAAGTGAGTATACGTAGTGACCACTGAAACCTCCAACACGCTTGACCATCCCCCTTTCCTCAAGGTTCTTCAGCGTCATGGAGGCTACGCTCGCCTTGACGTTGAACGCCTTCGCGGCAGAATACACAGTTATGGCCTTCATTCCCTTCAGCGAAGACAGGGCGTCATCGTCACGTAGCGAAAACGTGAGATGCGGCTGGGCTCCCCCTGCCCCGGAACCTCCCCTCTTTCCCTTCTGCTTCCCCTCCTTCTTCTTTGAAGAATCCTCTTCAGCCTTCTTGGTCTGCTCCTTCTCCATTCCGGCCAGGGTCTTCTTCTTTGTTCCTCCCATGAACGAAGCTTTATCCGTTCAACTTATAAAGAAAACTGAAAAACGAAATTACAGATATCAAACAGCGTTTTTCGTGGCAGTCACGAGTACCACGCCGTCAAGCATTCTCTTTTCAAAACGGGTCGGGCCGATGTTCTTTTCCACATCCGCCAGCAGCACACTGTTCTTGGGAAGGTGCCTGTAAGTCAGGTATATGTCGGCAAATGGCTTCCCCCGTTCCCCGAGTGCAAGCCTCAGTCTGAGTGGGGCAAGAAATTTCCAGTAACTTGCAACAAAGAATCTTTTGATCAACGAGTCCGGCTTGCCGAGGTCGGCCATGATAAGGGGCGCATTTTCCAAAAGGACTCGCCTTATCTCCCTGTAGGCTTCGATTCTGTGCCTTGCATCACGGAGTGTGAAACCGGCCAGGCATGCTACGAACCCATTAGATCGGAATGGGAGGTATTCGTAGATCCCACAGACGTAGTCACATTTCTCCTCCCCGAGCTTCTTGGCAGCTTCTCCTAGCATGCTCGGGAGCGGGTCCAGCAGCACACCCGCCGTTTCCGGTCTCAGGGAAAGCGCAATCGCTGACATGGTTCCGGGTCCACAACCCACGTCGACAAACCTTCCATTCACTTTTTCCGGGAGTCCCTGCTCAATCAGCCTGGTCCTGAGCTGAATGTCACTTCCAAAGGATAATATCCGATTTCCTTCGTCGTAGTAACTGGATATCTTGTCTAGGTCGTCCAGAAGCCGGTGCCAATCTTTCCCCAGACCCAGGTTGTCCTCGTCCTGTTGTTCATTCGTGTTGCTCAAGTCTTATCTTCCCTGTCAAATCTGCCCAGGAAAACTCTGAGTCTCTCGTATAAATCCGAAGCGGTGATCCTGTTACCGAATTCAGACCATGCGGATTTGCCCGCCACACCATTTGCGTAAGCCGCCATTGCTGCCGCCTGGAGCTCGCCAACCCCAAGTGCAAGAAAGCCCGCGGTGAGTCCCGCAAGCACGTCGCCGGTACCCCCTACAGTCATGGCAGCCCTTCCTGTGTGGTTGACATATGTGGTTTCTCCATCTGAGATAACATCTCCATGACCCTTTTCGAGTATCACCGCCCCCAGTTTCTTCGCCTCCCTTGCAACGAGCGGTACTCTGTCTTCTATGACATTCGGGAGTTCGACGCCGGTCAACCTCATGAATTCACCTGCATGAGGGGTGAATACAACTCTGGAGCCGGGAAGAAGATTTAATCCCCTTTGTATCGCACCGGCATCAAGCACCACCTTGACCTTTTTCAGCTGCAGGTTCCGGATGAACTCCGACAGGACTTCGACTCGTACCCCCTCAAGGCCGGGCCCCACGACCGCGGCATCCACCATGGGCAACCATTTGAGGAGTCTCCTTGCACACCCACTTGTGAACTTGTAGTCAGGGAGGGGATAAACTATCAGGTCTGCTGACATGCTTCTTATGGGGGATACTATGGGCGAAGGCAGCGCCAGGTATACAAGGTCTACACCCGCCGCCTGAGCTCCCTTGGCGGAATGGAAAGGGGCGCCATGGTAAGTCCGGCTTCCTCCGACGACAAGAACCCGTCCGTTCTCCCCCTTTCTCGAGTCCTCCCTTCTTCGGGGCAGATGTTCAGCAAAAAGGTTCTCTGATGTTTCCTTAAAGCTCAATCAAATCCCGTCCGCACGACAAAAGGGTCAGTCGTTTAAATGCTTGACATCAGGTGGGTGATTGATGAACTCCTGACTCTGTCCAGATCCTTTCGGCCACTTCTTGGGCCCTTCGAATCGCCGAATCTTCATCGACGTTGACCATTCTGAAGTTGCTGACCACAGGCTTGCCGTCGCAGATGACGGTTTCCACCTCGTTTCCTGTCATGTTGTAAACCAGGCTCTGAAGCACATCCCTCATCGGGACCAGGTTGGGTCTGTTGGGGTCCACGATCACGATATCCGCCTTCTTTCCCTGTTCGATGGAACCCACCTGTTGATCAGCCTTCAGAAGTTTCGCGGAACCAAGTGTTGCGAGCTCGAACGCCCGTTGGGCATTCTGCAGAGAAATGTTCTTTGCAATTGACCGGGTGATTTCTATGGCCGCCCTCATATCCTCCCATGGATTCAGGGAAACCCAGTCCGAGCCTAGCCCGATTGTGACCTTTGAATTTAGAAATTCGGCTATCCTTGGAAAAGAACCAAACTTTCCCATTATAACAGGACAGTGCGCCATCCCTGCGCCTGACGCCTCAAGCATCGCAATGTCCTTAGGATCAGCGAAGGAGAGGTGCGCACAGACGACATCATCTCGAAGGAATCCTAGGGAATTGAGAAATTCTACCGAGGTCTTTCCATACTCTTTCTTCACGTATCTGACTTCTCTTGTTGATTGCGCTACATGGATATGTATTCCGACGCCATACCTATCTGCAAGCTCCCTACCAGCAGAAAGAAGCTCGGGGGAATTGGTGTCCGGTGCGTGATTTCCGACCCAGCACCTTATCCTTCCGTTTGATGACCCGTTCCATTTCCTTATCAGTTCTTCGTTCAACTTCAGACGCCTCATCCCGGCATCGATGTCCCTTGAGTAGTCCATATCCCCGATCTTGCCGAGGGATTTTACGTCAAACACCTTCTGCTCGATCACCCCCCTTATCCCTACCTTCTCGACGACGCCCGCTGTTACATCGGCATAGTGGAATATGTCGTTGATCATCGTGGTTCCGAATTTTACTGCTTCGATGCAGCCTACCAGACTAAGCCAATAGGCGTCCTCACGCGTTATGTAATCCTCCATGGGCAAACAGACCTTGTAAAATGCATCTTCTGCACCGTCTTCTGTGAATCCTTTGAAGAGGTGTCCCATAACATGAGTGTGGGCCTGGACGATTCCGGGTATGATTATTTTTCTCCGCGCATCGATTATCGAATCAGGGTGTTCAAACTCTTTCGACAACTCTTCTTCCTTTCCAACCTTTAAGATGTGGTCGTCTTCATACACAATGGCTCCGTTCTTGATTATCCTCCTAGTCACATCGTTAGTTATAATTGTGCCCCCCCGAACTACAGAATACCCCGCCATGACCACGCCGTTAAATCAGGGAAGATAAATCCTTGATTGTTCTTCGTTTTAGAGAACAACAGCGGTATCGCCACAGGAAAAAAATGCTTCTTGCTTCCTAGTCGAACCTTTCGGGCAGATTCAGCCGGCGTGGTTGCATCCGTGATCTGCTTTGATTCGTTCTCTGTATAAGTTGGACCTGGCTGAACCCTTAAAATTGCGGGGTGGCCCAGCTGGACGCAATGTTTGAAGTAAGGGCGACGGACCTAGCAGGGAGGCTGGGCAGGCTCGAAGTTGGCGGAAGGTCCATGCAAACACCGGCGTATCTGCCCGTCGTCCATCCAATCCGGCAGCAGGTGCCGGTGAGCATTCTGAAGGAGATGGGGTTCGAGGCAATAATGACGAACTCCTACATCACAATGAAGCATTTTCCACAGGGGGTTGACATACACAAACAGGTAGGCTTCGATGGAATCATAATGACAGACTCGGGTGGCTATCAGGTTCTCGAATATGGGGATGTGGATGCTTCACCCGTCCAAGTTGCGGAATTCCAGATAAAAATCGGTACGGACATAGCGGTGATCCTGGACAGACCGACAGGCTATCCATCAAGCAGAACCCATGCGAATGAAACCGTGCAGGATACCCTGTCCGCATCGAGAAAATGCATAGAGCAAATCGCGCATAAGCCACCCCTTTGGGCCGGGCCAATACAGGGTGGAACATACAGTGACCTTGTGCGCTTCTCTGCAAGAAGGATGAGCGAGATGGACTTTGACGTCTTTGCGATCGGCTCCCCCGTGGAGCTCATGAATGGATACAGGTTTCGAGAAGTTGTCAGACTAGTTACTGAGGCAAAATCGGCGCTGCCTGTGGAAAAACCGGTGCACCTCTTCGGAGCCGGACACCCTTTCATGATTCCATTGGCTGTTGCACTCGGGTGCGACCTGTTTGATTCTGCGTCATACATACTATTCGCCAAGCAGGGGAAGTACATGACCCCCTCCGCAATCAGGGATATTCATGAACTGGAGGAGCTGCCCTGTCCCTGCCCTGTCTGCTCCTCCACCAGCACTACCGACCTTCGACAGATGACACAGGTTGAACTCACCGCAAAGCTTGCTGTACATAACCTTCACATTATGAAATCGGAACTTGCTTCAACGAGAGAAGCGCTGAGAGAAGGAAGACTCTGGGGATACATGGTTCAGAGAATGAAGAGTCACCCATATCTTGCTGCTGCTCTGAAGTTTGAAAAGAATACACTGAAATTGTTTGACTCGGGATTGAGGTGGGGAAAGGACAAGGCGACATTTTTCTTTGACGAAACTGATCTTATGAATCCGGAGGTGAGAAGGCATATCAGGAAGGTGGATATCAACCTCTCAGCCAGACACGGAACCCTGTCTGTTCTGCTGGCAGGAAGGGAATTCGATGTGGTGTTTGTCCATTCTGCAAGGATAATTTCCAAAGCAGAAGAGAGGAATGAAGACGTGGTTTTCTTCCACCCTTTCCTTTCCATCGTTCCGGTAACAGCGGTTTCGTTGCATCCCCTTGCCCAGAACGTATGTATTGAGGAACCATCGAGGGAGGTCCTTCTCAGTTCTGCGAACAGACTGGCAGATTTCATTAAGAAGAACGGCTACAAAAAAGTGATGATCAGGCCAGGAAAGGGTCGAAGAAGGCAAGGAGCAGAACTCAAGGCATTGCTTGAAAAAGCCGGAGTAAGGCCATCCCTCTCGAGGTCAGGCTGGTAGAAGGCTATTCATGTGTACATTGAGCCAGGGTGTCTGTCCTCTTCCGCAGGTCTCCCCTGCCTGTAAGTCTGCTGTTCCAATGCTTCCGCTCCCTTGATGAGTGGCTCGATGTCGACGTTCAGGGAGTAAAGAGAAGAGAGTACCTCCACTGCGGCAGAGGCCGCCCGAGGGTCCACACGCTCCGTAGTTGCGTAGGAGAGTATCGCGAACGCGGGGAAGCCGAGAACCTCGAACCTGTTCAAAAGAGCGGCAACGGGCCCCACGATTATATGATCGTCCTCCAGCACCTTTGAATCGGTCAGGGGCGGTCTCGGAATGAAACTTCTGGTGAACACCACCCTGTGTGAGCTGTCATCCACCTTTAGGTTTGAGTCCAGACCACCGATCAGTGCAGCCTCCGAGAAGCCAGCGGATTGAATCCAGGTGGCAAGCTCCCTGTAGAACGGGACTTCGTGCTCCCTGTAAACGGGCACATCTATTTTGAAAAAGTACAGGTTCGCGGCTCTGTACAATTCATGGGGCGTTACCAGCTTTCCGCTCGAAGTAGCAGCCACGGGTGCCATGTATTCTGAATCAAGAAATGCGATCCTCTCTGCATTCAGTTTCTGAATAAGGTACCGTGTTGTCCAGTATCCGGTGGCGCCTATTCCATGGAAACCAGTGATGATCCTGCCACCCTTGAGGTCCAAGTCCTTGGGAATCACTTCTATCATGATTTGAGGGCCAGACAAAGGTTTAAAACCACCCCTTAAAAAGCCAGCCTATCAATATTATATCGTGATATTTCATGCAAGTCAAAGTTTTGGGAGCGGCAGGCGAGGTGGGCAGGTCTGCCTTTGTTGTAGAATCCGAAGGGAGCAGGGTGCTGCTCGACTATGGCGTTCAGATGCACAGGGAGCCACTTTTCCCTGCGCATGTCAGGCCAAAGGACCTGGATGCACTGGTTTTGAGCCATGCTCACCTTGATCATGTTGGTGGAGCTCCTTTACTCTACCTTTCCGCCGGACCCACATGTTATGGAACCCCGGTCACCAGATACCTGACAGAGCTCCTGCTCCATGACTTTTTACACATAAGCGGACCCGTGCTCCCATTTGATTCGGATGCGGTGAGGAATTTTTCGAAGTCCTATTCTCCGGTGGGGTATGAAGAAGAGGTGCGGATCGGCGGAATCAAGATGCTTCTCTATGATGCTGGACACATTCCGGGAAGCGCAATAACACTCTTGGAGAATGGTTCCAGTGTTGCTTATACGGGTGATATGAACACATCAAAGACACAGTTGTTAGACGGTGCGAAGCTTCCTTCCCTTGACGTTGATGTCATAATAACCGAGAGTACTTACTCCTATTCTGACCATCCAGACAGGAACGAGGAGGAAAAGAGGTTCGTGGAGGCGGCAAGGTCTGTTGTGGACAACGGTGGTGTTTTTCTGGTCCCTTCCTTTGCAGTCGGTCGTGCCCAGGAAATCGCTTGCATACTTTACGCTCATGGATTCAAAGGGAAGGTGTACATGGACGGCATGGCCCTGAAGACCAACCAGATTCTTCTTGAAAATGGCGAATATGTGAGGGACGTTGATTACCTTTCCAAGGCCCTGTCGAGGGTGGAGTATGTGACGGAGTGGGGAACCAGGCAGAGAGCCGTCAGAGATCCTTCGGTCATAATTTCCCCTGCAGGAATGCTGGTAGGTGGCGCATCTGTGTTTTATAATTCACATGTGGCAAAGGATCCCAGAAGTGCGATAGCTATAGTGTCCTTCCAGGTGCCCGGTACACCTGGTGCTAGGCTGCTCGAAAGGCATGAGGTCAAGCTGGACGGAAAGCGGTACAGCCGTGTCAGGGCCGATGTTCAGAGGTTTGACTTCTCCTCTCATCTTGGTAAGACCGAACTGTTTAATTTCTTCAGGCACAAGGTGAAGGGCTCGCCCAAGGTGATTGTGGTGCACGGGGAAAAGGAGTACAGTGAAGGTTTCGCCGAAACACTCAGAAAGGAAATCGGCCTAGATGCGAGCGTTCCAAAAGTAGGTGAAGAAATTGAAGTCTGATAAAACACGTCTTCTTTCAGTTGTTTTCCTTGGCACCCCTATGACCTTCAATGACCCGATGCCGGCTGCCACCGGAGCCAGCCTTTACGGTCTCCGAGTTATCAATGCGCAGGGCCCAATCGAATTGGACGGCAACAGCTTCAGTACAGAAAGAGGGCAGTGGGACGCGAACAAGATACTACCGAAACTGGCTGAAATTCGTGGAAATGGAGGAACTGATTTCGTGCTCGGCATTACCGAAGCCGACCTCTATGTTCAGGGTGCTAATTTTGTCTTCGGCCTTGCAGACCCAAGGAAGGGGGCGGCGGTCGTTTCTCTTCACCGGTTGCGAGATTCGGCGACGGGGAGGACTCTGGGGGAGAGAATATACAAGGAGGTTGCTCACGAACTGGGCCACCTTGTAGGTCTGGGCCACTGCGAGAATCCCGCCTGCATAATGAGTTTTGCCAGAACTGTTCAGGATGTGGATGCCAGGCTGCCGTACCTTTGCCAAAGCTGCGCGTCAAGGGTTGAGCAGAACAAACTCTGACCGAATATGTGTCCCAGACAGATAAGGTCACAGGGCTTAATAGAGGGTTTCTGCACACCGGCCAGACGAAGATGGAACTCCGCTCCTCGACCTACCCGGTACTTGTGACCTTTGTAACCCAGCTTGCGGCGCTGGCGTTCGTCTATGAACTCATGCCACTCCAGGGCGCGGTTACCTTTCAGCCCTACAGCGGCGGAGGCGCGCCCGTGCTGAATGCATTGATCTTTCTTTCTCTTCCCATAGCAGGAACCCTTGCCTTTCTCAAGCTCAGAAGGAGGACAGCGATAAAACAGTTCTATGCTGTTGCCGAGTCGCTTCTGGTGGTGCTTCTGACATACATAATTCTGGCATTGACAGGAATACCTGACCCTCTTCCAGAGGCATTTGGGGTGGTGATTGGTATTGTGGGCTATCTTACAGTTATGAGGGGGAAGGATATTTCAAAGGCAGCCTACGCGGTGCTGATAAGTTCAGAAGCGGGTTCATTTCTGGCGGTCATGTTCACACCCCCCACCGTGTACCTTGTTTTCTTGTTTTTCGCGTTATACGATGTGTTTGCAGTTTTCAGGGGACCGCTAAAGAAGGTGATCGATGAACCGGGGTTCGGTATGCTCAGCTTTGACGTCGGTCATATTTCGATAGGACTCGGTGACCAGGTTTTTTACTCGATGGCGCCTGCAACAGGCTACATAATAAAGGGGGTTATTGGCGCTCTGGGGGTTCTCGTACTTGTCGATGTTGGGTTTTTCCTTACACTGGCGCTTCTGAGCCGGAGGAGGGCACTTCCTGGTCTGACGATTCCCCTACTTCTCACCGTCTTCTTCCTCATCCTCTTTCCCTGAATCTTCTGGAGCCTTCTTCGTCCTTCTCTGAGCGCGCTTAGGTTGCTTGGTTTCTTCCTCCTTTTCCGTTTCTTCTGCTTCTTCTGCTTCTTCGGGTTCCTCTTCCTTTTCCTCTTTCTCTTTCTCCTTCTCTTTCTTTTCTTTCGTTCCCTTCTCCTTTTCTTCTGCTTTTCCAGTCTTCGGGTTTACCTCGACAATGGGCTTATCCACGTTCCTGAGCAGCTTTTCGGCTTCAGAATCGTCTGAAACATATGTATAGAGCATTCCCTTCGTACGTACCTTCAGTTTTGTCTTTCCCTTCGACCTTGCCACCCTGATTTCTTCGGCTCGGGGTATAAGGCTCTTGAACGTCTTTGAATCATAGATCTGCTTTGGCATGGTTGTACCGCCGAAACATACGAATTTAAGCTTAATTGATACAAGCTAGATTGATACTCAGAGGGCCTTGTAATTCTCGCTCCAGGTTATGAATGCTTTCAGGGCGTCTCTGGGGACGCTGGGCTTCCTCGCCCTGAATACTTCCTTGAAGTCGTTCATGGTGATTGGCCTCGGTTTGTTGTTGGGGTCCATCGCGCTTCCGCCGTCGAAGAGTTCGGAAACCACTCTGAGCTGCACCCCTTGGCAGATATCTTTTATATCGCTGCCGGAGTAGTTTTCTGAAAGTCTCGCAAGTTCGGACAGGCTTACGCTTTGGTCCAGGGTAAGAGGCTTGGTATACTGTTCAAACATGAATCTTCTGGCAGGCGTGTCAGGAAGTGAAACATAGATCCTCTTTTCGAACCTTCTGAGAAATGGAGCATCCAGCTGCCACGGTTTGTTCGTTGCGGCTAGGACATAGAGAGGGCGCTTGTGTCCTTTATCCAGCACGCCGTCCATTTCCTTAAGAAACTGGTTTCTCACCCTTATTTCTCCCCCTACTTCCTGATTTCTTACGCCCAGTATGGAATCCACCTCGTCTATGAATATTATAACAGGATGTCCATCCTCCGTCATTTTCCTGGACGTCGCAAACAGTTTCGCAACATTCCTTTCACCCTCGCCCAGCCATTTGCTCATTATACTAGCAGCATCGACTGTCATAAAGTAGCCGTCGATCTCCGCTGCCGTGGCGGCAGCGAGCATGGTTTTCCCGCATCCCGGTGGGCCGTAAAGCAGTATCCCGCGGGGCCAGCCGAGGGGAAATAGGTCTGGCCTCTTGTAAGGAAATATAATGGATTCTTTGAGCGCTCTCTTCGCATCCTCCAGCCCCACCACATCCTCGATTCTTACCTCCGGCTTCTCCTTCACAACAAGGTCGTCATAAGAGGCCTTCAGTGTTTCCACCATAGTCCCACCCGATGCGGCGGTTCCTGTTCTGGGAGTGAATTCTTCCTGGCTGGAATCGTTAGGTATGATGCCTCTCGCTGATTGAAGTGCCTTGATCCTTTCTTGATAGGTCATCGCCCTCTGAAGGTAAAGTTGATTGAGTTTGTATTCAGGATATAGCTGTACAAGGCGCATAAGGGTTGATATCGCCTTCTGGTAAAGATTGATTGCGGTTCCGTAGCTCCCCTGGCTGTCTGCCTTTATCGCTTCTGCAGCATATCTCCTCGCAGCTTCTTCTATCTCCTTTGCCGCCTGCTCGCTCAAGCCTGATCGCTCCTCCTGTCCAGCTTCAGTCTACCTTCCGAAACCAGCTTCATAACTGTTTTTTCCACATCATCGACAGGTGCACCTACCGCTGCTGCGGTTTCGTAGACGTCCAGCCTGCCCGACTTGTCCCGGAGGTGCTGACTGACTGCTTCATCCAGTTCAACCGCGGGAACTTTTACCAGACTGATTTTGAACGGGTCCTCATCTTCATCTTCAGCGGAAGCCAGAAGCGCAGTCTTCTTCGCTTCCTCAAACTGGGACGATCCGGGGACCTGAGATGGTTGCACGGAGAGTTCCTTCTTGACGATCTGTTCGTCCAGATATTTCATTGCCTCCTCTAATATCTGCTCCCCATCTGATGTTTCCAGATTCACATGAAGGTCTGGTGCTATCTGGCCTAGGTCCGACATCATCTCTGTCAGGGTGTTTTGTATATTCGACTGGATTGTGCTCATTTCGGCAGGAAAGCCCTGAAGTGTCTTCTCCATTCCCTTGATCACTCCGAATGCCAGGCTCATTTCATTTACGGCCTCACCCACATCCCTGATGCTTTCAAGCCTCAACACAAACTGTGTGAGCGCAAGCTCGGCCGTCCAAAGTATACCCATTATCTTTTTTATCTCTATGTTTTCGTTTGCGTAAATCGTAGCTTTGTCATTCTCATTCGCCTGAATTGCGACCACGACGTTTTCAAACAACCTGTTGCTTCTGTCCTGCAGTCTCTTCCTTAAGGTCTGGACCTCCTTTTTATGAAGCTCCAAATTATGGATGGCCGCCGTAACCTTATCTCTGATACCCACCTTCTTCCCCTTTGACCTGCCTAACAGTCCTATCCTCAACAGACCACCCGACGAGCTGACTTCCCCGAGAATGGGTTGTGCGTTCAATAAGATATACCCCTCAATTGTCCACAATATTTAACAACTCAATAAAAAGAAAGAAACATAGAGGGTGTCACGCAACCTCGTAGAGCTGCGGGGCACGCCTCTACTGCGATGAGTAATTCTGGCCTTCGGATGCGCCAAGGGCAGGTAGGTCTGGGAATTTGTCCTTCATTCTTTGCTCGGCCACAGCAGATGCCTCACCGAGAATCCTCTCCGCATCCTCGTTGGCTGCTTCGAAGTTCAGAGTGAGACCACCAAGCTGTCCGGCGTCAACCAGTATGCTGCTCAGTACGTTGTTGATTTCGCCTATTTCCTGTTCAGCCTCGGGCATGACTCCGACAAGTCCTGTCTTCACGCTCTTGATGACCGCCATAGCCGGTGCGAGAGTGACCACGATGTCACCAAGCTCGGTTGCGGTGCTGAGCCTTAGAACGATTTGCTCCAGCGCTATCTTCGCGGAAGAAACCATCCTGCTCATCTTCCTTATTTCGGCAAGTTCATTAGCGTAAACGGACGCGTGCTGTGTGTCATGCTTCTGAATGGAGGAAACGACCTTGTTGAACAGTGTAGTGTCCCTTTCCTTCAGTCTGTTGCTGGTTGAGTCCAGTTTCGAAATCTGTATCTGTATGCTGCGTACGGCCCCATCTATCCTTGGCTTTAGGGGACCGGCAGGCCTTACGGCCTCCTTGACCCTGTCACCAAAGCCAGGCGTATTCGGCGTCGTCCATTTCTTACTGAATTCGGACATTTTCAGCTCGCTTGGCTATGCATCGGGAGGCGTTGTTATATCGCTACTGTGACCGGCGCGGCCTGTCACCGCGGTTACAGGGTTGTCGGTGACATTGTTGAGCGGATTGTAAACAAGGATTGACTATGACAATACTAATCATGCCGGCATGCATAGTTTTTCAGTTGGCAACAGCAGAATCAAGGGAACTCCAAGTGCTGAGGGAGCTCGGCCTGACTCATTATGAGGCGAAGGTGTACATGGCTGCACTTACGAGCGGGTCTGTGATTCTAAGGGAACTGTCCTACAGAGCGGGAGTTCCCAGGACGAAGGTTTATTCGACCGTTCGGAGTCTGGCGAGCAAGGGACTGATTCGACTTTCAGACAACCCGATGAGGTGTGTTGCAGCCGATGCCGATGAAGTCTTCGAGCCGACCGTAAGGCAGGAGGAAAAGAGGCTAAGGGAGCTGAAGATCAATCTGGCAAGGTTGAAGCGGTTGAAGCAGCAGGGGATGAGAGGACACAGCCTTGCAGAGGGGCATTACTATATCTTCGTTCCTCACGAAGCAGTCGCGAAGCTTTCTGAACTTATTGGCGATGTGCAGTACAGCTTTCATGCGATCGTAGACTCACAGGGACTGGAAATGCTGAAGACTTGCGGCAAGCAGCTCGCCTCTGCTTCCGCAGAGGAGGTAGACTGCAAGTTGCTGGTTTCGGATAGGGAAGCAGAATCCGTGCAGGAGCTCTTTGGTATACCTTTCCAGGTAAGGGCGGGTAAGGTGGCAGATGGAAAATCTGTGTTCATATTTGACAAGAACACGGTCATGATAGGCAATTCAAGCACGGGCAACGCTATGATGATTTCGACCGGAGAAATTGCAGGACTGATCGACCAGAATATCTTCATTCCACTTTGGCAGGATGGCGTCGACTTTGGTCAGTTTACCCGGCTGGCCAACCTTGGATTGTCGGGGGAACTTCAGCTGCTCAAGGGAGATTTGACAATATACAGGAATCTTCCCTTGGCTCTCCTTGACACACTTGATGAAGGTGAACTCAAACGGGTTGCCGTTGAGCTGTACAGACAAATCGCTTCGAGCATCCCGAGCAGGGTGTTTACAATGAGCCCTGAGGCCGCACTTCCTCTTTGGGCGGAACTTGTGGACCTATCACTTGGCGACAGGGGTAGGGCGAGATATGATAATGTGACCAAATTGATAACCTTCGAAACCAGCTCGAAAGCCAAGTTACCCGAATCGATCTGGTTGCTTGCGTTCATGGGTTACCTCGAGGTGAACGGAATGCCGCTTAGAATAATCAACAGGGTCGAATCAGACTCCGGCTCAATTGTGCAGGCGAAGGTCACGTGGAACGTTCTTGCGTGACCCTAATTCACTCGGTATGAAATCGCCGCAATCCTGAGACCACGGCGCGCGGAGTACGGAGTCTGTTCGAGTTCGACAGCTTATTAATGAATAGAGTTACACTTACTGGAACGAACGAAAGTGGTCGTACGGAGCCTGGTTGCGCAAGCAGACAACTGAAGTTTCCGATCAAGCGTCTACGGAGTGAGTCTGAGCTCATCCCTTGGAAATAGCACGGCTTCTCTGATGTTTGATGAGCCTGTTATGCTTGCGATGAATCTATCCACACCGAAACCCCAGCCCGCATGGGGCGGCATCCCCCAATCATACACTTTGAGATGCTCACTGAATTCCCGGACATTGAGCCCCTTTTCCAGGATCCTTCGCTCCAATTCAGCTCTTGAGGATAATCGTTCTCCGCCGGATGCCAGCTCAAGCGGGCCGACCATCAAATCAAATGATTCGGATACCTGGGAATCCTGATTCGAAGGCTTTATGTAGAACGGTTTGATTGAGGTTGGCCAATCCGTAATGAAGTAGTAACCACTCCTGCCTGAGGAAAGTAATTTCAAGCTCTCAGAATCGAGGTCCTCCCCCCATTTGGTGGAACCGCCCATTTTTCCTATTTCGGCCTGAGCGTCCCTGTAGGTCAGGCGAGGAAAAGGAACCTTCGCATCGGGCTGGGAAACGCCCAGACGCTCAAATTCTCTGGAATAATCCTCTGCCAGCCGCTTCGTCACTTCGCTTATCATCCTTTCAAGCTCCGACATTGCTTCCTCCTTCCCGTACATCGCGGCCTCGATGTCCAGGCTTACGAACTCGTTAAGATGTCTTGTAGTGTGACTTCTCTCAGCCCTGAAGTATGTGCCCACTTCGAAAACCCGTCCCAGCGAAAGCGTCAGCTCTTCCTTGTAAAGCTGTGGACTCTGAGCAAGGTAACCATCTCTGTCGAAGTACTTCAATCTGAATAGTTCGGCCCCTCCTTCGGCGGCTGCCCCGATCAATTTTGCTGTGTTCACTTCGATGAAGCCCTGCGAGCCGAGATAATCTCTTGCATATTTCAGGAAACCTGACCTTATGCGAAATATCGAGGCGACCCTCGGGTTACGCAGGTCGAGCGCCCTCGAATCAAGCCTAACCTCCAGATTCGCCTCCACCCTGCCCGTCGGGTCCAGCGGAAGTGGATGGCGGGCCGGGCCGACAACAGAAAAGGATTGAGCAAGGAGCTCAAGAGTCGCTATCTTGGACCTGCTCCTTTGAGTGACTCCTTTCACCACAACGTAACTCTGTCTTGGAACGGAAGATGCGCAGGAGAATGTTTCACCGGAAACCGCTTTCTTATTAAAAACGACCTGAATGGAGGATTCGATATCCCTTAGGGTAATGAAAAGCAGTGTCCCGAGAACTCTTTGATCTTCCACCCAGCCCGCTACCTGTACAGGGCTCCCCTCTTTCTGACTTAACGCGGATGAAATGGAAGAAATTTTATCGCTCAAATCTTACTACCAGGTCGATTCCCCTGGTCTCGCGGACGATGCTTTTTACCTTTTCAAGGTCAACGGGAAACTTCGGCGTCATTCGCCCGGGTATGATCACCTTCATTATACGACTGCCGTCGGGCACAAAAATCGTATTCATCGTCATGACACGTGCAGGGAAAAGCAGGCTCTCTAGGAATCGCCTGTCATCGCTATCTGCTTCGGTGGTCCACACTCTTCTTCCCAGCGCCTCCTGAATCGCCTGCATCACCTTCGGATTGCTCCGAAGCAATGAAGTATCACCCTGGCCCAGCAGCAAAACCGTCTCTCCGTCGATCATGTACGCCCTTCTGAGTGTGATCCTGTCAAGGATCGGCTGCTTTCCCGACAGTTTCGCCAGCGCAAAAGAGACGTCTACGTCTGTCTTGGTGAGCTCCCCGCTCTGAACCTTTGCTTCGCACTTCGGGCAAAGAACGCCGACCTTCGCATCAAAACTGCAGATGGGGAGCTTCATGATCTTCCTTCTACTGATATATGCCTATGTTGTACATCTTTAAAAATTTAGTGCGATTACCAAAAAGAATTTTATCATACGTTTGCCGTATATTTCAGTCTACTCGAACAGGTACATCTTATGCAGAATGCCGTTACTTTTGTTGCAATTCTTATAAACATCCCGTCTCAGGCCGATGTCAGGTGAGACAGAGGTTTGTCCAAGGAGGAGCTGAATCCGTTCAAAATAGCCCAGTCGCAGTTTGATACTGCAGCCGAGCTGGTGAATATGGATAAGGCCGCGAGGGCGATCATGAGGGAGCCGCTTCGCGTGCTTGAGGTCCAGGTGCCTGTGCGGATGGACAGCGGGGAGGTAAGGGTATTCAAGGGGTTCAGGGTGCAGCATAACGATGCGAGGGGACCCACCAAAGGTGGTATCCGATTTCACCCTGAAGAGACCCTCGACACCGTTAAGGCGCTTTCTATGTGGATGACATGGAAGACCTCAGTTGCCGACATCCCCTATGGTGGAGCCAAGGGAGGAGTTATCTGCAACCCTAAGGAGATGTCCAAAAGGGAACTGGAACAGCTGAGCAGGAATTACATAAGGGCGATTGGAAGGTTCATAGGGCCGGAGAAGGATATACCTGCACCTGATGTCTACACAGATCCGCAGATAATGGCATGGATGATGGATGAATACAGTCACCTGGTGGGCTATAACGCGCCCGGGGTGATAACCGGCAAACCGATAGAGGTCGGAGGATCACTTGGCAGAGGCGATGCTACCGCACTCGGTGGGATGTATAACATAAGGGAAGCTGCCAAGTTCCTGAAGATGGACCTCAAAAAGGCGAGTGTTGCGGTCCAGGGTTTCGGCAACGCCGGCCATTTTGCGGCGACTCTTATGAAGAAGATGTTCGGAAGCAAGATCGTCGCAATAAGTGATTCGAAGAGCGGTGTCTACAACCCTGATGGACTGGACGTGGACGAGGCCGTAAAGTACAAGGAGAAAAATGGGCAACTTGCCGGATTCCCTGGCGGGCAGAAGGTCTCCAACGAAGAATTGCTTGAGCTGAAGGTGGACATACTCATACCTGCGGCCATTGAAAACCAGCTGCGAAAGGATAACGCTTCAAAGGTCAATGCCAAAATGATTGCAGAGCTTGCAAACGGACCGACGACTCCTGAAGCCGACAAAATATTGAAGGAAAAAGGTGTGTTTCTCATACCCGACTTCCTGTGCAATTCGGGCGGGGTCACCGTGTCCTACTTTGAATGGGTTCAGAATCTGTATTCCTATTACTGGTCGGAGGAAGAGGTTCACGAAAAGCTTGATGCCAAGATGACAAAGGCATTCCATGACGTTCTTGATACATACCAGAAGTTTGGCGGCAAGGTGAACATGAGGGAAGCAGCGAATATAGTTTCAATACAGAGAGTAGAAACTGCCATGCGTATTCGTGGCTGGTTCTGAATCTGAAAAATCGGGTTTTTTACTTCTTTGGTCCGGTCTGCCTGTTTTTCAGCCTTAAAGAGTCACTTCTGCCGCATTTCCTGCACCGAGTGGCAACCAGAGGGTTTTTGCTGCCGCAATTCATGCACACCTTGAAGAACAGGCGACGCTCCATCGCCAGCTGTTTCTTAGCCGCATCAGCTATAGGCAAGCCTATGGCAACGCCCATATCTGTGGTATTTTAGTGTTTCCCAGTTTTGGCTTTCATTTCACCGGACATCCTTGACTATTATTCAGGTTCTACGACTAAATGTGCAAAGGGTACCACGGCATTCGAATCTGGAATCGAGCTTAGGAGCTTCAGGTGCTAATCTTCTTCTCACACCCAATGAATTCTGCTAAGGATTGCTGGAGTTCTGCCAGGATCTCTTCTTACATTCTTCGGTGTGTCAACGTACTTTTACGTTGTCAGGAAACACGTAAATTTGACCCTCCGGGGACCCCCATTGTGTTTGCCAAGGAAGAAAGAATTCTCGCTGAACGCAGAATAACTGTCCAGAAAAGAAGAAAGAACATATCCTTCGTGCTGTACGAATACCTCTACAAACCGATCGTGTTGGTCAAGGCGACTTACAAGCAGCTTGTGATCCTTGCGATGATGTTTGTATGGGGAGCAGGCGTCTTCACATATTTTGAGCGGCTTCCTCTGATACCAGCCTTCCTTGCATCTGTGTCGACTATCACAACGATCGGACTATACGTTCCAAACGGCGGCAATTTTCTCACCATGAACACTTCAGAGGCCGTTCTGCTCATCATAATGATCATTGTTTCAGTGGGGGCAGGTGCGTCGATAGTTCAGAGTGCCGTTGGCGCGATGATGACCGGTGAGCTGGCGCAAGGCGAAGCTGAAAAGAGGCTGATCTCGAAGCTGAAATCGCATGTGATCATATTTGGGTACAACCATCTGGGAAGGTACGTCGCAGAGAAGATGGATGAAATGAATGTACCATATGTTGTCGTGCAAAAGGATCCCCAGACTCACCATGCATTACTCAACCAGAAAGTTCTTTCCGTTCTTGAAAGAGAAACCCACCCGCTTGAGGCACTTCGACAGGCGGGCATCGAGAAAGCATCCACCGTGATCGTGTGCCATGCCTCCGATTCAGAGAACATGATGGTTGTGCTGAGCGTGAAGAAGCTGAAGTCGGACGTCCGGGTTGTGTGTGTGGTCCACAATTCAGACCTGATCGAAACCGCAAAAAATGCCGGTGCCGATGTCATAATTTCGTCCTCCGTGACAGTTGGACACCTACTCGCCCTTTCTGCCATCACCAAGGATCTCGTCGGTATTGTGTTTTCAGAAAAGATTGGAACAAAGGAAATCGGTCAATTTTCTATATTCAAATCATCCAAGCTGATCGGCAGAGGGCTAAGAGAGGTCGCGAGGTATGTGACGATAATAGGTGTGGTAAGAGACGATATGGTGGCGCGCGACATATTCGACCCATCCTTCAGATTAAGAGAAAATGATGTACTTCTGGTGCTCGGGGACCCGTCGAGCCTGAATGTACTCGAGCAGCAGGCAGAAGCCAGATAATATGGCAAAATTACCGGGAGTACCTGCCTGATGACAGTTCGTTAACTCAAGGCTGCTTGATCTACAGATAACTGCCCACTCTACTTTTTCATTTTTGCTCAGTATCCGACCCGGAAGCAAAACCTCCAGCGTTTTGGACTCCGTTCAACGGTGGAAGAGAATCATTCATTAGAGCAAAATTGAGAGAGATTTATTAGTATCTTCTGCAATCCGCCATCCATGCCCTTTCAAGAGTCTTGTGAGGCGATTTTAAGACTAGATGAGCGTTGCCCATTTGCTCTAGTCTCACCCATTAGGTGGGGACGAGAGGTGGAGGCGCCGCCACTGTGTACCGATACGGCTTCGGTGAGAGTCTCAACGAGGTGTGATGATATTGGCTAAATACGTTCTGCTGTCTGACTTGACGCTGCTTCATGACTACAGAGATTTCCCATTGCTGGACTTTCTCCCGTGCGCACCATCGAACATGATGCCAGGCGTCGTTTACAGATTTCTTCAGGGCAAGGAATCACCTCCTATGGATAATGGAGAGTCCCTCAGGGCTCCCTACGCATTGAGAAAGATCGAAGCCGGTCTTCTGAGAGATCATAAACGTGAGGAAGTAGCTGTACCCCACTCAAAATACATTAGAGATTTCATCAAGGATGACACAGAGGTGATCGGGGTCACAACGATGGACCCGCTGGGTTTTGGCCCCCTGACGATGTCCTATTCGGCCCTGTTCGGAACAAATTCATTTGCCTGGGTTCGTAAGGAGTGGGAGGAACTGCTAACCAGGGTGGCCTCAGCAAGGCGGGGGAAAAAGGCGAAGATCGTCGTTGGAGGGCCCGGTGTCTGGGAGTTCACAATTGCCCCTGAAGAGCTGGATAAATTCGGTGTCGACTATGCATATCAAGGGGAGTCGGACGACATAATTTCAACCCTCTTTCAGCAGATTTCCGAGGATTCGTTCGACTCGAATCTGTTTTTCAATGGATATATGACGTATGATGACAACTTTGTAAGGTCCTTCAAGGATGACAGGCGTTTTCTTTCAAGGAGGCCCGGCATCAGAATGTATCCTACTCTAGATGATATACCTGACATCGTCAGACCCACTACGAAAGATATGACGGAGGTCATGAGAGGTTGCGGAGTCGGTTGCGATTTCTGCGAGGTGACCTTGAGGCCGCTCAGGTACTATCCCATCGAAAAGATAGTCAGGGAGCTCACGGTTAACGCAAAGGCTGGCTCGACCCATGCCTGGATGCACAGTGATGAAATATTCGCCTACAAGCATGGCAACAGGTTCGAGCCAAACGAGGAAGCGCTGGTGGAACTTTTCAAGGCGGTCATCTCCACCCCTGGCATAAAACACACAAATCCCACGCATGGTAGGATTTCGATCCCCGCGGCCTACCCTGACCTGGTAATGAGGCTCAGCAACATAATCGGAGCCGGACCTTCCCGCTGGATCGGAATTCAGGTGGGTCTCGAGACGGGCAGCGACAGGCTGGCCAAGATTCACATGCCCAACAAGACGCTACCACTCAAGATAGGGCCCGACGGAAGCTGGGAGGAGATTGTTTGGGAGGGGGTCAGGAACATGAATCTTGCTTGGTGGAGGCCCGCATTTACTGTCCAGGTCGGGCAGAGGGATGAAACCGACGAGGACAATTGGAGCACGGTAGCACTCATCAACAGGTTGAGTGAATCATATTACGGAGACAGACCGTTTGAATTCACAGTGACCCCCATGCAAAATGTACCCCTTGGTCTCATAAAGAGCAGAGAGTTTTCTACAATCATGCTAACACCTGCACAGCTTGCCGTCTACTACGCATCCTACAGACATCTTGCGAAAATGGCTCAGAGAGACGCCTACGAATCTGGCAAGGGTTGGTTCCTTGGAAAGATGGGGGCATCCAGCCTCATCGCGTTGGGAGGCAGAGCGATGCTTAGAGTCGTTGAAGGAATATGCAGAAAACAGGGACTCGACGTCGAGAAGGTGAAGAATTATGGGCTTGCAGGGAACAGGAGGATCGAAAGCCTGCATCAGCTAGCACAGGCCCGATGATTGTCCTACCCGACCCAGTTAATATCACTTTTTTGACTTCAGGAGCGCGGGAAGCTCCCAGGGCATTCGTGCTACGGGGATTCCTGCCCTGTTTAGCGCCTTCTCCTTCGATTCAACTGTTCCTGCCTCCCCCATTATGATCGCCCCGGCGTGTCCCATCTTTTTCTCCCGGGGTGCAGACCGCCCCGCGATATAAGCGGCTACTCTTTTTGGGAATTTTGTCTCCAACACAAAATCTGCAACCCTTTCCTCGGCGTCTCCGCCAATTTCACCTATCAACGCGATAGAATCGACGTGGGGGTTCTCCCTGACCATATCGAGGCACTCTATGAAATTGGTGGAGTTGACCGGATCGCCCCCCACACCCAGCGCAACAAATATGCCAAGCCCCTCCTTTTTCAGATAGTTGGAGATTTCATAGGTCAGAGTACCGCTTCGAGAGAGAACCACAGCACCCCCGGGTAAGAATGGTTGTACAGGCATTATCCCGAGTTTGATCTGGCCCGGCAGGATTATCCCTGGAGTGTTGGGTCCTATGATGTGACCGCCATATTTTTTGGCCAAATCTATACTGCGAAGTGTGTCCCTGACGGGCACCCGCTCGGTTATCCCCACAACCAGGTTGACCCCGGCCTCGAACGCCTCCGTTACCGCTTCAAGGTAGTGCGGTGCAGGAACGAAGACTACACTGACTTCGGCGCCCCAGGCTTTGACCGCCGCTCTGCAGTCATTGAACACTGGAATGCCGGCAACAAATTCGCCCGCCTTCCCTGGACTGGTGCCAGCTACAATGTTTGTGCCATAGGCCTTCATCATCTCAGCATGAAGGCGTCCGTACCTCCCCGTTATGCCCTGAACCAGCACCTTTGCATTCCTTGGTTCGACTCTGCCGGTCAACCAGTCGGACAGGATGCTGCTCTTCATTTTCTTCCCCACTCCTCGAGCGCATCAAGAGCATGCTCGATTTCTATGAATGAATTTATTCCATTCTTTTTGAGAAGGTCCCTTGCCTCTAGTTCGCCCGCGCCGGACAGCCTAAGGAAGAATGGTTTCGTCAGGTATCCGCTCCTCTTTACATCAAGAAAACCCTCGGCCACAGAGACGCTGTTGGTAATACCACCAAACACGTTCACAAAAAGCGCCTTCATGTTTGGAAGAGCGGAGGAAAGGAGCTGCAGGGCCGCCCTTACCCTGTCGGGAGAGGCGCCGCCACCAAGGTCAAGAAAGCAAGCCGCCGAAAGACCGCGGGATGCCACCATGTCAAGTGTAGACAGGACAAGCCCGGCTCCGTTCCCAACAACCGCGACTTCGCCATCCAGAGGCACAAAATTGAATCCGAATTTTTCGGCCTCTTCGACAGATATGTCATGCGGGAGATAGGGCTTCAATTCTGGATGTCGAAAGAGCGCGTTGTCATCCAGGATCACCTTGGCGTCGAGCGCCATGAAGCCATTTTTTGAGGAGTATACGAGTGGATTTATTTCCACCAGTTCAGCCTCAGACCCGTTGAACGCCGAGTACAACGCCTTCAGAAGCGAACTGCATTTGGAAAGGGCGGAAGAAGGTAGGCCGAGGTACTTCGTGGCCTGTGAGATTATCTCATCTGTGGGACCGTCGAGACCGAAGTTAGCCATGAATTTTTCCTTGACCTGCTCCACATCGATTCCACCCGCCGGGGATACGACGATCGAAAAGCATCGCTCGCTCCTGTTTTCCGTATAGCTGACATACATCTCACTTTCATGATTGAAGAAGGGCTCAACAAGGATCTTGTCCACGCTCAGCCCCTGAACGGTCCGGCCAAAGATGCTCGAAAAAGCAGAGCCCATTTCTGATTCCTCGCGCACGGACTTTATGAGCCCTGCTTTTCCCCTTCCTCCTAGGGGAAGCTGAGCCTTCAGCACGACTGGATAGCCCAACGAGCGACCGGCTTCGACCGCTGCCTGAAGGGAGTCAACGACAACGCCTTCGGGTACCGGGACGCTGTATGACTTAAAGAGAGATTTTGCCTGGTATTCCAGAAGTCTCAATAAGATCTGACCCGGTATTGGCCGACTGCTTTCTATATTTAAACACAAACCATTTTACTCCTTTGAATAGATGGCCGATGTTAACATCGGCAGGGGAAGTTCCTGCTGATTTCAGTGACCTGTTCAGAACTTCTGTAGTGGTCTCGATTGAAGAGGTGTTTCCGCCATCCTCTGTACTGCAGCCGGTGCGGGCTGGGGTGTTGGGTGTAAAGCGGCCTGTGCCGCCTGCGCTTTAGCTTTCCTCAGCCTCTGAACCAGCGTTCCTACCTTACCCTCGAAGTCAACCAATATAGTATTGCAAACAGAAAAGGCATCTGCAGAGCTGCTGAAAACCCTGGGGTTTTGCAGGGTGCCGGAATCATCCATGCAGTAAAGATGGTCCACTTGTTGAAGAATCCTCCAAAGCCCCTTTATCCTCGGGTCATCGATCTCCTTCACATAAGGGGCTAGGGCGGAAACTCTTTCGTAAAACATCCTTTGCATGGGGTTCTGGATAAGCGTACTCACGTCTCCGTTTAACTCATACGATGCACACCTCGCGGCTTCCGGCACTGAAAGATTCCCTGAAGGACTCGTATTTTCAATTATATCCCGAGGAAGGATTGTCTCCACGCTCCTCTGCACAATTGAAAGCGCCAAATTGCGGTAGGCAGAGATGTCCGCGCGGGGAAGGTCCTCGCCATCTACATATATGATGTTGACGCCATCACTACCAGCACGGCCTGCTTCAAAATCTCCTTGAACGAATTCCCGGCTGAGTTTTGGATTCCTTACGAGAATTCTGACGGTAGGGTGGGCTCCGCTTGAATATACCTCGGTACACGAAGGTGCCGTCAGACCGGGGACGAAATCAGCGATGACCCCTGATAACCCGAGTGTTTCCGCGCATTTCGCCACACCGTCGCTGTAGATCAGCTTTGTGTTAACAAGAACTTTAGGCTCGACGCCGAACACCTTTTTCACCAACTGAATATTTTCCCTTACCTGCTCTTCGAACTCTTCCTCCCCTGCCGGATAGACGGAGGCTGGGCTGTTGTAGTAGGTGCCCGCCAGTATTTCGACCGCCCCCAATCCAACAAGCCGGGTTATGCTGGCCACCAGGGCGGTGTCCTCCTTAAGGAGTTGCTCAATGAAAAGACCGGACAGGGCGAGTGCGAATTTGAAGCTCGAGTTTGTGCGCTGGGTTTCCTCGGCCACGGAGAGAAAACCGTTGATCGCAGGACCGTACACCCATCTGCTCTTGTCGATAAACTGTCGATGCAGGAGAGCGTAATCCACATATTTGTCCATCAGACTCGATTCCTCGGCGATTCTCCTTAATCTTTCATAGGGAAATGTCCTGTTAAGATACATCGGCTGATGCAGGCCAAATACGATTGTGACTCCCGGCAACTCCTCTCACTCTTAAGATTCAAAAGACGACCGTTTAATGGTAAAAGAAGAAACGAATTCTCTAAAAGCTCAACAATACTCGACCTGAGGAAAAGGACTTAAAAGTGGCTTAAACGAAGCCTTGGAAGTAATTTGCCCCAGCTAAGAACAGACTACATGTCCAGGTCTGTAACCCTTGTTCCCTCCGAAAGAAGCGCGCGGGCTGCTGGGGAGGTTGAAGACTGTAAATTCTGCGCCGGGAGGGAAAACGAGACACCACCGGCCGAGCTGGTGCTGCTCGACAAGTTTGGTGGAATAGTAAAAACGTCTGATACAGAAGAGGAAAGAAATTCGGACTGGGTGGCAAGAGTTTTCAAGAGTCCGCGCCCCCTTGTATATGATGATCCGGGTGCAAATTTCAGTGACGAACCGCTTGTGGGAGAGCCTGCGCAGGGAAGCCATTACGTAGTGGTGACATCTCCATCTCATGAAGAACAGTTTCATACAGCGAACGTAAACCAGCTTGCCAACGGCCTGATTGCTATGCAGGAAGAGGTGAAGACGCTTTATCAGGGAAGGGGCATCTCGTATGTCGCAGCTTACGCCAACATGACCGCAGGCAAAGGCAGTGCTTCCCATCCACAGATCAATCTAGTCAGCCTTGGACGGATTCCTCCCATTGTGCAAGCGGAACTGACTGCCACAGACAGCATGTATGACGAACTGGGTATATGCCCTGTGTGCAGAGTGGTGAATGTCGAATCGGGAGGGCCACGGCAGATTATTTCGACCGACAGTTATGTCGCATTCGTACCCTGGGCACCAAGAAGAAATCTTGAATTCTGGATCGTTCCTAAAAAACACCAGCGCAGCTTCCTTAAGCTTACCCAGAATCAGATCAAGGAATTGGCAATGATAATGAGATGCACTCTCGGCGGGTTTGTGAAGGAGAATGGGCCTGAATACGGTGTTGCTTTTCACATGGCACCGGAAAGGATGCAGCAATCGCAGTATCACTGGCACGTCGAGGTTCACCCTCAAAACTCCACCTCTGACTCCCTTGAAGATGGGTTTGGAGTTTATGTGCTTCCCAAGGTTCCCGAAGAGGCTGCAGAGAAGCTGGGGAAGTGGGCAAGACGTGAAATGGCTGACATGTTTGGCGTCAAATGATGGACCCACCAGGGCGGCGCGTAAAGGTCGCCCCATGTACCGGTAAACCAGCCTTGACCACTATTGTCCTGTTATAATTGGTCGAATCCGCAGGAAAACTCCACGCAGGAAATTTGTTAGATTCTTCAGTACCGGGGGGGGGGGAGGAATTCTTTCACAGCTAATCGGGCCAGTGTACTGCTTCCTGTGACAAGGATCTCAGCAAAACCTACTTTTCGGATTTGACGAATTTGTAACCAACCATGGGGTCACCTGCTCCGCTTTTCTGCGAGAGCGGCCTGACCTCCATGCGAACGGGCATACCCTCTCTTACTTCGGAGGGAGATATGTCTGCCAGCTGAGCGATCAATCTTACCCCATTGCTGAGTTCGATATACCCGATAACGAGCGGAGCATCATCCTTGAATTCCAGTGCGGGAACATTAAGTATCGTGTACGAAGTAACCTTCCCCGTGGGGGGCATCGGTATGTCCTGCAACTCGAAAGAGCCACACTTTCTGCACACTCTTGCTTGGGGGAAAAATTCTGCTCCACACTTCTTGCACTTTGAGCCGAGAAGGCCAACATACTTCGCCTTTAGACGGTTGTACGATGCATCATTCATGTCTGCCTATGACACCTCGCTGAGTATGTGGACGGCGGTTGTCGTGTCGACACCGCCCATGTTGTGTATCAATGACGTCTTTGCGCCTTTCACCTGGCACTGTCCAGCTGATCCAGTGAGCTGCATGAACGCTTCTGCAGCCTCGTACACGCCGGATGCTCCTACCGGGTGACCCCTCGCCTTCAGCCCCCCGAATGTGTTGATGGGAAGCTCCCCCGACCTCGAGAATCTGCCATTCTGTGCATCCTTGGGTGCCCCTCCTTTCTTGCTCACACCCATTGCTTCCAGCGCCAGTGCCGAGGTGATGCTGAAGGCGTCATGAACCTCCATCGTGTCAATATCTCTCAATTCTCTTCCCGACCCTGCCAAAGCCCTCTTTGTTGCCGCGCGGGTGGCTATGTAGTCAAGCGGGTCCGGCCTTTCGGCCAGTCCGAACACGTTTACCGCGACTTCGCTTGCCTCGATTTTTACTGCGCCTGCAGGGGCCCTCTTCAAATTTCTCTTGCTAACCACCATGACTGAAGCAGCACCATCACATATCGGTGCACTGTCGAGCAACCTTATTGGGTCAGAAACGATGGGGCTCTTGATCACGTCATCAACAGAGATGCTCCGCCTGAACATCGCGTGAGGAGACGACACGGCATTCGTATGACACAGCACGGGGAAACTGGCAAGTTCCTCCCTTGTTACATGATACTTTGAGCAGTAAAGTCGGTGAGTGAGCGCGTTGAGTGACAGAAATGTAGCGCCCACGGAAGCGCTGTACTCCTGGTTATCTGCCATTGCGAGCGCCGAGGTTGCTTCTGAAACGTTGAGGTCTGTCATCTTTTCGACCCCGGTAACGAGCACCGCGTCGCTTTCCCCAGATTTCACGGCCAGGTAAGCGTTATGCAGTGCTGCGCCTCCGCTTCCACATGCCGCTTCGACTTTGTACGCAGGCACGTTGATGAGTCCCAGGGAGCTCGCCAGGTAAGCCCCGAGGTGCTCCTGCTTCGAACCAACACCACTGAACATGTTCCCAACAATCACCCTGTCGGGTTTCAGGTCTCCACATGATCGAAGCACCCCAACACTTGATTCAACCATAAGGTCCCCTATTCCCATTTCAGGGTGCTTTCCTACCGGAACTACACTCGCCGCTATGATGTATGCATCGCTCAGCTCCTTTCACCCCTTCTTCGATTCGGGAATGTCCGATAAATACCTGTCATATCGGGCAAAATTAAATTTTGTATATTAAAAACGGTATCGGTCGGTTTACACAAATCTACGCAAAAATGCTGCGAGGCACATTCGCTCGTTTCGGGCTCAGACCGCCTTTATCTGCTTGACCACAGGTGGTCTGGCCTTCTTGAACACCTTGTATCCGCATATGCATTTTATTTCGGGCAGACTGATCAGCTCCTCGCTCGTTACCTTTGTTCCGCATCTGACACATTCATAGATAATACCAGACTTTTTTTCTTCAGACAAGGTTATCTTCACCAGTTTCAGACAGGCTTTAAGCGTTTCCGAAGGTTTTTGCCAGCAGCGCCATCTCTTCTATCTCCTCCATTTTGACCCCCTGATGGACAGGGAGGCAGAGAACATGTTTTGAAGCGTCTTCCGTGACCTTGAGAGGAGTTCTGACGAACTGTTGATAGTATGGTGTCAGGTGCACTGGTGGGTCATAGTACACTACCGCGCCGTATCCGGCCGCTCGGAGTCTCTGCATCAGAGCATCTCTGCTTGCCTTTACATAAATCGTGTACAGGTACCAGTTGTACCTTTTTCCGGTGGGTTCCGTAGGGGGAACCACCGTGCTGGCATCGCGAAGTTTCTCGCTGAAGGCAAGAGCATTCTTTCTTCTTATCTGAATGAAGTTTTCCATCTTCTTGAGCTGCTCGACTCCTATCGCCGCCTCCATCTCCGGCAGTCTCAGGTTAAGGCCCAGTATCGTGGTGTCGTATCCCTGGACCATGCCATGGTTTCTTATCATCCTGAGCTTTCTTCCAAGTTCTTCATTGTTCGTGGCGATAGCTCCGCCCTCGCCTGTTGTTATGACCTTGCTCGGGTAAAAGCTGAAGCATCCGAGGTCACAGAGCGTCCCCGCGTAAGCACCATTGTCCATGCTCCCCAGTGCCTGGGCTGCGTCTTCAACCGTTGGTATACCGGACGCGGAGGCGATCTCCTTAACCTCCCTCACCTTTCCCACGTTGCCATAAATATCCACGGGAATTATCGCCTTCGTCTTTGGCGTGATCTTGGCCTTGACGTCGGCTGGGTCGATGCAAAAGTCATCCAGACCAATGTCCGCAAACACGGGCGTGGCACCACAGGCTTTGACGGCGTTTGCTGTGGCAGCAAATGTGAATGAGGGTACGATCACCTCGTCACCTACACCAATGCCCAGCGCCATCAAGGATGCCAAAAGCGCAGAAGTCCCAGAATTTACAGCCACGACATCTTTCACCTGCAGGTAGGCCGCAAGTGCTCTTTCCAGTTCCCTGACCTTTTTGCCTGCATCAAAGTTTGCTGAAGTGAGATTGGCTTCCTTCAGGACTTCATTTACGGCCTTTATCTCTTCATCGCCGATAAACGGCTTGTTTATTGGCACCCTTACGCCGTCCATGACATTGTGGGGTGTCACTAAGTTTTTAGCTCTTACGAATGTCGTCACTTTGACTATCCGTTCTCTTGCGTCCCCACCCCAATGCACCCAGACTTATCAACTGATTGCTTTTTTTAGCCACCTAGGCGGATGACATGAGTTCGCTTATCTTGTCATAAGTGTTACTGAATTTTTGTCTGAGCGGTGCTATAATGCTGTCAATTTCTTTTGCCACCGCGGACTTCAGGTCGACGGGATGCAACTGTTTACTCAGGTAAGCCTTCTCAAGCTCCTGATAGCTGCCAAAAACGATGTCGCCTCCGAACTTTCGTGGCCGCTCAACAATCATTTCATCTTTTTCGTGGAATACAAGAAGCCGCACGTATTGAAGAATCGGATTAAGTTGAACGACGCCTTCGGGACACCATGCCTTTCTTATCTTGGATGCCACCTGTTCGGGGGTATCATGAATGAATATCGAAGACTCGGGGTGGCTTTTGCTCATCTTGCTCGACACCACCAGGTCTTCCCTTTCGTCTTCGTCGATTCCAGACCTTACGGGCTCTGACAACCCGAGCAGAAGTTCATGGTGCAGAGCGACGGGAGGAACCCAGCCGAGTTTGGGATAGACCTCTCTTGCAAGAACATGGACCTTTCTCTGGTCGATCCCGGCGTGAGCTATATCTGCTTTGAGCTCATGTATATCCACGCTCTGCATCGATGGATAGAAAAATTGCGCGATGTCCAGATTCTCCCTTGCGCTTCTACCCATTATGGTCAGGGTCCTGGTGGCCCTGGCGAGCGATACATGAGTGCTGAATTCGAGTACTCGTTTCCAGTATTCATCATTTTCCCTGTACAGGTCACTGCCAAGCACTGTTTTGACACCCGGCACGAATGTCTTGAAAGCCTCGGCATAGTATTCGGCAGCCTTCCTTATCCTGTTCCAGTCCCCTCCAAGCTTCCTGTTTATCACGCTGTGCCAGTCGGCCAGGTATACCGTCACTCTGACGTCCGCCTCCTTAAGATCACGGAGCTTGAAACCCGTGACAACCAGACTTCCAAGATGAAGGAGGCCAGATATTTCCAGCCCTATGTAGTGGCCGGGTGAAGAATTAGTCTCAAATAGCTCTCGTAGCTGTTCCTTGGTCAATACCTCCAACGTTGGGGGTTTGATTGCAAGCTCCACCTTTCCTTCGATATCCAAGAGACATCACACCATTGTTAGCGGGAATACGAGGCATAGATAAGGTCCAGGAGAATAAAAATCACTCCTGCAACAGCCCCAATCAAACCAACAAACAAGTTCTGCATTCCCCCGTAAAACGCATACCTGGCCGCCCCGACATAGCCGATTGCGAAGCTACCAAAGGCCAGCATGGTGGAGGAACATATGTAGGCCAGATGGCCGCTACGTGTGGTGAAGGGAAAGGCAGAGTAAATCGACAGAAGCAGAGTGACTACTCCAAATACAGTTGCGGGGAATCCAGAAGGACTCCCCGCAGAGTATCCCAAATAGACAACAGATCCCACGGAATCTGCCGCCGCAAACGCGAGCCGGACGGAACGTTTCATGGCATTGCCGCCACGGTGCGGCTTTTAAAAATGTCTCTGCACGACTGAGTATCTGAATTCACGTTGCCAGCCGGTCACCGTACAGTGAAAATCGACACAGGGTGCCGCATCAACGGGGTTTACGCACAAATGCCGGATTTGGGGCGTGATGACGCGGGGATCTTCGAATATCGGTACCTCCCTGAACCCCCTTTTATGCTCTGAATCTGTGAATACCCATTTTGTTGCATGCAAAATGTACCATGACTAATTTCTGGGAGAAAGCGCCTCTTCTGATTTGTATACCGGTAGGGTAGAAGTGCTAGCTATTCTGTTCTGACTAATGTTATATGCAGGCTGGAGAATCGGTTCGCGGTCGAGCAGTGTGGCCCTGGCTAACAATGTAGGCGCAAAAATAAGACAGGCTCAGGAGGATGTAAACGATCTTGAAAACGGCCTGCTAATTGGTGCAGGGTACGACGGAGAACGTCGCCTTGCTGTGCTGAAATTCTATGATGTCAAGGGTAACGTGATAAGATTCTACTTTGATAAATCAGGACACAAGCCATACTGTTATTCCAAGCAACCACCTGAGGAATTGCAGAGCATCAAGCAGAGACCGGATGTCGAGGAAATCGTCCAAGAGGAAAAGAAGGACCTTATAAACGACCGGACGATAGTGGTGTCGAAAATCATAACAAAGGATCCGCTCGCAATCGGAGGAGGAGGAACCAATTCTATCAGGGATACGATCACTGCATACGAAGCTGACATCAAGTACTATGAAAACTACGTCTATGACAGGCAGCTGCAGATGGGAGCATACTTCAGGATAAAAAGCGGAAAACTGGAACCGCTGCCCTTCGAGGCGAGCAGCTCTGTAATGGATTCTTTGAAGAAGAGCACCGAAGGCGCGAGCCCCATGCTGGCGGAATACATCAAGGACTGGGCGCTGCTCCTGACACAGCCTTATCCATTCCTCAAGCGTGCCGCGCTTGATATTGAAGTTTACTCCCCCGAGGAAAACAGGCTGCCAGATCCTAAAGCCGCAGAATATCCGGTTATCAGTGTAGCGCTGGTTGGTAATGACGGCAGAAAAAAGGTCTTCGTGCTGGAAAGGTCAGAGGTGGAGAAGGGCGAGAGGAAGCTTCCCGAGGAAGTGACCCTGCTTCAGTACAGGTCAGAGGGGGAGCTGCTGCTGAGTGTTTTCGATGCCATGCTCGAGTACCCCATCATCGTCACATTTAATGGGGATGGGTTTGACCTTCCATACCTTTACAACAGAGCCATCAAGCTGGAACTCCAAAAGGAGGCGGTACCCATATCCATGGGAAGGGACTTCGCCAACATCAAGCATGGCCTGCACATGGACCTTTACAAGGCGTTTAACAACAGGTCGATCCAGATATATGCTTTCAGCAACAGGTACAGCGACCACACGCTCAACGGTATAGCATCCGCACTGCTAGGGAGGGAGAAGGTGGAGCTTGAGGAAGGAATCAGCATGCTTCCTCTGGGAACTCTTTCATACTATAACTTTATTGATGCGGAGATAACTCTTGAGCTCACAACCTTCAACAGTGACCTAGTGATGAGATTATTCCTGACAATATCAAGGATCTCCAAAATGCCGATCGAAGACGCATGTCGGCTCAATGTGTCCAACTGGATAAAGAGTCTGCTCATTTGGGAGCACAGGAAATGGAATGCGCTTGTCCCCAGGAAGGATGACCTGGAGGCCAAGGGCTCGGCCTCGTCAGAGGCCATAATCAAAGGAAAGAAGTACAAGGGGGGGCTCGTGATAGAACCCCTGCCCGGCGTTCACTTCAACGCCGTGGTGCTTGATTTTGCGTCTCTGTATCCCAGCATAATCAAGGTGTACAACCTTTCATATGAAACAGTGAACTGCGTCCACCCGGAATGCAGGACGAACAGGATACCGGAGACGGACCACTGGGTGTGCAGGCTGAGAACGGGCATTACGAGTCTACTCATTGGATCGCTGAGGGATGTTCGAGTTGGTCATTTCAAGAATCTGTCAAAAAAGATGGGAATATCCAAGCAGGAAAAAGAATTCCTAAATGTTATTTCGCAGAGCCTGAAGGTATTCTTGAATGCATGCTTTACGGGAGACACCGAGATCCTTACCACCCAGGGCACGAAGAATATCAAAGATGTCAAAGTAGGTGATCGTGTCATAAATGTAAACCCCGTCACCCTGAAGACAGAAGTTGACGAAATTGTAGAGGTCCAGGCATTCCCCTACGACGGGCCCCTATATCATTTTGACGACAAGAAGTTTGTGGACCTTAGGGTTACGCCCAACCACAGAATGCTTGTTGTTTCATCAGACGACGCAAAGAGGCAACCAACGTTCAGGGCGGCAGAGGAAGTTTACTCGATGCCGGGCGCTGCAATACCGGAGACCAGAGGGGTAGACGTACCTTCATCAATCACAGGCAGGATATCGATTCTCGAATCTGCCCAAAAAGTGAACGCCAGAATATTTATTGTCAGGAGCCCGTCCTCCGACGCTGCATGGTCGTTTGACCGGAGGGCACGATTTGCGGATTCCTCCGATTCTGGCTTCCATGTTGGTAACCGGTTCAACCTTGCAGAAGAATCTTGGTCCTTCCCCGCAAGGTCGATCGATGAAGGACTTGTGGACGTTCTTGAAGCAGCAGGTTACATACTACTTGTTGGAGATTCAACTGAAAATGCGATACCGCTGAGGTACGATATGAAGGAGTTCGCATCACTCTGTGGAAATTACTTCAGTGAAGGATGCATCAGACCCGTGAACGCTGATCTTCTCAGAGCTTATCCTCCAGGTGTGCAAAAAGGACAGGTAGCATTGGCAGCCATGACGTGTGGTTCTACACCGGGGGTGGAAGGTTATAATCCGAGTTACGGGGCATATCAGACATCAAACACTGGCGAAGTTGTGCATGTAGATACCTTTCCACTCACTGGGCTGAATCGTGGGACTGGGCAGGTTGTTGATTTTGGCGAAAGCGCAGCCGACCTGTTAGAATCGATGAAGATGTCGTTCGACGTCGCAGAAATGGTTCCACGCCAGAAGAGAGTGACCGTAAGAAATGCAGCACTTGTTAACTGGATTCAAACACATTTGCATGGAACAGAAGTTCATTCTGGAGTAAAAACTCCACGAATGATCCCTAGATTCATACTTGAGTCTGCAGTTGCCGCAGAATCCTTTCTGTTGAGTGCCCAGAAACCCTCGGCCCATGACGGAGAATTTTACTTGATGTCAGGCGCCCCTTCCCTCACGGACGACCTGACGGTGTTACTTGGCACTCTCGGCAGGCGTTTCAGGCTACTTGTATCGGATAATTCGACCCTCATCCTGTTCGGAAATCATGAGTCGATCCTGACCTTCAAAGGAAATGGACACCACAAGAACGCAAGGATCGAAAAGTACAACGGAATGGTTTACTGCGTGACAACCGCGAAAAATCATACGGTATTCGCCGGTAGAAACGGCAGATTTGTGCCTGTCGGCCAGTCGTACGGTGTCATGGGTTTCGAGAGCTTCGCCCTATACTGTTTGCCTGTGGCAGAAGCCACCGCGGCACTCGGGAGGTACAGCATAACAAAGACGATAGACAAGGCTAGGTCGGTGGGAATACAAGTAGCCTACGGGGACACGGACAGCCTCTTTCTTAAATCGCCTTCGAAAGAGCAGGTGGAGGAAATGCTGGACTGGGCTAAAAAGGAACTGGGGATCGAGCTGGAGATCGACAAAGTCTACAGGTACGCTGCGTTCAGCGGCCGGAAGAAAAACTATCTTGGAGTATATCCCGACGGCAGCGTAGAGGTGAAGGGCCTAACAGGGAAGAAGAGCAACGTGCCCGAATTCATAAAGGTGGTGTTCAAGCAGGTCCTCAATGTTCTGGCGGAGGTTCAAACCACCGAAGACTTCGAAAGGGCGAGAGAAAAGATCAGGGAATTGCTCAGGACGACATACCTGGACCTCAAGGCCAGAAAGATCCCCATAGACCAGTTGGCGTTTCATGTAATGATGAATAAGCCACTGGAGAGATACTTGGATACCACCCCGCAGCATGTAAAGGCAGCCCAGTATCTCAAGTCGAGAGGAAGAGAGATAAAGGCCGGAGAGATAATTTCATTCGTCAAAACAACGGGGGGGACCGGAGTAAAACCGGCCGAATTTACAAAGCCAGAAGATGTCGATGTGGACAAGTATGTTGAATACCTAAGGGGAACATTCGACCAGCTTCTAGACGCACTGGGATACGAATTCGATGAGATTCTGGGAGCTAGGAAACTCGAGGACTTCTTCTTTGGCGGGTAGGGACATTCATCCAAGATGGTATCATAGCAACTTTTCCAGTCGACCCTCTTGCTTAAATCCTGAACAAAAACATCCTTGCCCCTATGTCATACAGGGAGCTGTTTGTATCTGCCCAACCTACGATAACAAACGTGGTGCAGGGGAAGGACCCGGTAGTTTACACTCTGGGTGTGCCCTATGATGTGACCACAAGCTACAGGCCAGGCTGCAGGTTTGGCCCGAATGCGATAAGGGATGCGTTCTGGAAGATCGAGGTGTACGATCCAGAACTGGATACCGATTCGGAGAAGATTCCAGTCCAAGACCTTGGAAACCTTGACCCAATGCCAAAGCCTGAAAAGATGGTGGATGCGGTGCAGAAGGTGGTTTCTGAGCTGGTTGGCGAGTCAAAACGGCCAGCACTTTTAGGGGGCGAGCACAGCCTGACATTCGGCTCCTTCCTGGCGATGCCCAAGGACGCGACGCTGCTGATATTCGATGCACATTTTGACCTGAGGAACGAATTGTATGGTTGGAAGCTCAGCCATGGCACGTTCCTGAGGCGACTTTCAGAAAAGATGGAGACTGGCAGGTTCGTGCATGTCGGCGGACGTGCCGCATCCAAGGAAGAGTGGGACTTCGTTAAGGGACGAGGGATACGCCATCTTACGTCCCGAGAAATCGAAAGTGCTGACTTTGAGCGGAGATACAAAAACATCCTTTCGGATATTCACAAGGTCTACGTTTCGGTGGATCTCGATATACTCGACCCCGCGTTTGCGCCGGGAGTGGGAACGCCGGAGCCGGGCGGAATATCTTCAAACAAACTTCTCTACATGCTAAGGCAGCTGAAGGGAAAGGAAATAGCAGGATTCGACATAGTCGAACTCGACCCCGCATACGACCACTCGGGAATAACTGCGATCGCAGCGGCGTCTGTATTCTCTACGCTGGTTTCTGTGTCGAGTCTGAAAAGAGCTACCTGAAATTCGCCACATCATCCTGAATCTGACGGATGAATTCCCGTAGTGCAATACCCTGCACCACATCACCTTTGAGCCGTCTTATCGATATGGATTTGGACTCCTGTTCCTTTTTCCCCAGGACTATCATATATGGTATCCTTTCAAGTTGAGCCTTCCTGATCTTCGCCCCAAGTGTCGAAGAGTCCAGGTCGGCATCCGCCCTCACCTCGTTTTCCAAAAGGGACCCAAGGACCTCCTTGCAGTAGTCCACGAACTGGTCGGAAACAGGTATCACCCTTGCCTGCACAGGGGAGATCCAGGTTGGGAACCTCCCCTGGTAGTGCTCGATCAGAATCCCTATGAACCTTTCAAGTGAGCCGTAAATCACCCTGTGTATTACCACAGGGGTGTGTTCCTGCCCATCTGCGCCGGTATAGGTTAACCTGAATCGTCGTGGCATCTGGAAGTCGAGCTGAATCGTGGCACACTGCCACTCCCTTCCCATGGAATCCTTGACATCGACATCTATCTTGGGTCCATAGAATGCTCCTTCCTTCTCCTTCATTATGGGTTCGATACCCTTGGATTTCACGGCTTCGACTAGCGCCGAAACTGCCACATCCCACTGCTCCTTTGTTCCCAGATGTTCATCCGGCATGGTGGAAATTTTCGGTGTGTACTGAAGATCAAATATGGCATATAGACGAGCCATCAGGTCGATTACGTTTTTGATCTCATCGACGACCTGGTCTTCCGCCACAAATATGTGTGCGTCATCCTGAATGAATGTCTTCACCCGGAACATTCCACTCGCTACGCCGCTGAGTTCATTCCTGAAAAGTGGGTCGAAATCTGCCACCCTGAGCGGCAGGTCCCTGTAGCTCCACCTCCGGGTCTTGTAAAACAAGAAGGTGGACGGGCAGTTCATAGGCTTCAGACCGAACTGCTCTTCTCCCATTTGAGTGAAGAACATCGTGTCCTTGTAGTGATCCCAGTGCCCACTCACGCGCCAAAGAATCGTGTTGGCCAGGGCGGGGGTGCTGATTTCCAGGTACCCTCTCCTTTTCTGCTCCGACCTCACGAATTCAAGTAGCAAATTCCTGATGGTCAGTCCCTTGTCATGCCAGTACACCATACCTGGCGAAAGCTCCTGAAAACTGAAGAGGTCCAGTCTTTCTCCGATAACCCTGTGGTCAGTTTCGGGCAAACCTGCAAACTCGCTTTTTTTCACCCGGGCCAGCATGGCCGACTCGGAGAGGGTCTCTTGCTTCGAATGCCTGGCTTGGGTGGTCTTGGAAGAGGGTTCCGATATTGGCTCCGACGCTGAAACTTCCTTTGTGGATTTTTTGCCGAAGGATTTCGATTGCTCGGCGAACGGATGACCCTTGACCTTCATTTCGAAAGCCTTGTTCCACCCAAATGGAGCTCGGCTTACCTCGAACCCGAGTTCTCGGATATTGTCTTCCAGCTGCCTCAGCACCTCGAGGGCGGTTGAAGGGCGCGCCAGACTCTGACTCAGGTGAGCATATGGGTAGATCAGAACCCTTTTGGCCCCCAGCCTGTTCAGGGACGAAGATATCTCCGATGCAGCGTCCTTTGAAACCGCCGAGTCGTCTTCCGGCTCTACGGCAACGAAGAGGACGACGCCGTCTTCCAGTTTGACCTTCTCTTTCTTTGCCTCCTCAGCATCAGAGATCTCCTTGCTGACCGGCTCATATTCTAGATAATCGACATGGTTTAGCAGAATCTTCAAGTTGTCATGGTCCTCCAGGTCCACTATTTGGACCAGGTCCTGAACCGATCTCTCTCAATCTTTCTCTGTTCTTTGGTTTCTTTCTTAAACTGTTTGTAATGCTCTTTGCAAAGCGCCGCCTTTCGTGAGCCGGTTTTGAGCCTGAGGGAGGTGCCGGAGAGCCTTTTTGGGCTGAGAGACCTTATGGCTTCGGACGAACAACCTTCCACAGAGCACGGTTCTCCCCCACCCATCTAAATAACCCCCGCTTTATCCTACTACCCCCATGAGGCAATCTGATAAACTTAACCTGAAGAGGACTTTTTCAGAATTATCCTACCAGTGGGAGCTACCTTCCTAGTGAGGAACTCCGAAATATCGGCCAACTCGTATCTGGAAAAGATCGGGCAGCTCGGGTGCCGACCGGAAGATACCCCGAGCCCACGTTAAACCGCTGCGCAAGAAGGTTTATTCAGCCCATAAAGCCAGCCCAGAGTAATTGCTTACAAGACTAAGGCAGGCCATATCACCATTCGTGGCAAAAATGGGTACAGTATTCGGTGGTGTTGTGCCCAGTCCGAACTTCTGGACACTGCTTGGTCTACTGTTCTCTCTTTTTGCGGCGTTTTTCTTTTCGGTGCATCAGTCGAGGCCGGGCGCGCTGCTGGTTCTTGCCTCAGGCTTCATGGATGTTGTTGATGGCGCGGTTGCTAGAGCCACGGGAAAGGTTTCAAAGAGAGGCGGCTTCTTGGATTCAAATATGGACCGCGTCGGCGAATCTGCACTTTACCTCGGCCTTATGTTCACCCAGGGGTTCTATTCCTTCCTTTCTGGCCTTGCCCTCGCTTCTTCCCTGCTCGTCAGCTATTCGAGGTCAAGGGCGGAGGCTGCCGGATTGAAAGCAGAAGGGGTGGGGGTCGGGGAAAGGGCCGAAAGGCTGCTGATCCTTTCCGTAGGAGGCTTCATCGGCGGGCCATATCTGTATTATGCAGTCGGCCTCGTCGCCGTGGTTGCCATCCTGACGTTCCTTCAGAGAATTTACGTGTATGGCTCAAGACTTGAATGAATCGAGCGTCCTCTCTAGGAGCGTGATTGCCCTCCCGAGCGCCTCCTTTCCCGCTTCGGTGATGCTGTAGATTCGCCTGCCCTGCACCTTCGTAGATTCGACGAGTCCCTCCTTTTCCAACCTGTACAGAACAATATAGAACGTGATCTTGGCGGGAAGAAAGCCGAACCTATCTCTGATTCTCCGCCTCAGGCTTAGGGCATAATCCGAGTGCTCCTTGAGCATGGTGAGTATGTATACCCAAAGGTTTTCCTTGGTGAGCTTCTCGAAGAGCCTTTCGTACGCCAAGTAAAGGTTCTACCTGAACCGCCTTTCGGCCCTGGCCCTCACCTTTACAACTCCGAAGTGCACTGCACAGGAAATGCAGTAGTACTTCTGAACGGTGGAGCTGGGGACGTAAGCGCCAGTGCCTCGGAGCTCCCTTGCAAGGGTCGGTTCAACAAGGGTTACACGTTGTGTGACCTTCTTTGCCTTGTCTCTTGGAACTGGTCGGCCACACTGACTGCACTGTACGAAGCCGCTTGAGCCCTTCCCGCCCTTGGACCTTCCCCTGCTCTTTCTCTTTTTTGACAAATGAATCTCGCTGTAACCTGCCCACAAACTCAATTAAACATTACGCACACTTCACGCCGGGGCGTTATCCAACCTCGCTCGAACAAGTCGCTGACTTCTTGTTACAGCGGGGTCAACCCTTTTCAGAAGAGCCAGATATATGGAAGCAAGGTCGATGTAGAAGAATGAATCTATGAAGTAATCGAACCCAGCCTGTGCGGTCGGCAGCTCCTTCACTTCAAACCCAAGGGACCTGACTACGTCCGAAACTGCGGTGAACCTTCTTGACACAAAAACATCGTCGTAGGGGCTCCTTGCGAGGACAAGTTTTGTCCCGAAATCTCCTTCCCAGGCGGTTATGCCGTCATGCTGTACTTCAAGTATGTCGGAGGACGAGCTCCTCGTTTTTGCGTTTTCACTCAGCATATTCTTCATTCTCCTTCCGATACAGGGTGCAAATGGCGAATAGTAGATCTCGATATGAGGTGCGTTGAATAGCCAGCGAGCAAACATTGCGGGGCCGCTTTCCTGTGAATCATCAAGTAGAGACTGACTTAGGGCTTTCAGATTTTTCCACGAAGCCGTTGCATTTTCTACAGCCTTTTCGTTGTCAAGCAGACAAGAAATCACCCTGCATGCTCCTCCAAGTATCAGCGGGAAACTAGATCTGCTCGTAAGGTTTCTTTCAAGCTGAATATGAGGCAACCCCTTGCTGATGCAGAGTTCTTTCAGCTTCCCTCCGGCGGAAAGCCCTATCACCGGAATCCGCTGGGATATCGCCTTCTCCACCACCGAGAGGGTTTCCTCGGTTCCACCCGAAAGGCTGACTGCCATCAAAGCGTCTGCGGGGGTTACGTTTTCAGGCAAAACGTGACTGGATATGACGTTAACCCTCACACCTTCATTCTTCAGATAGTCAGAAAGCACCTCGCCCGGCGCCGCGGATGCCCCCATCGCTGCGTAGTATATCTCTCCGCTGCACTTTTTGATGCTGACGTCGATTTCTTTCTCCAGGGCACGCAGTCCATCGTCTGCCCAGTTCTGATATTCCGACAGCAGTCCAGAACCGTCATATCTCTGGTCGATAGGCTGGGAAGACAAGACGTGAATCGGCATTGCCTTCGATGCGACACAATTTAATGTTTCCTCGTAAAGGATTCGCTCAGAAAACTAGCAAACTTACCCTAACCCCCTCGTCTTCGAGCCTTATCCTTGAGTATCTTCTTTCGTATGCCGAGCCTGGATTAACTACCTGGCTCTTACCCAGTTGAAACTTCGATACGGCTTCGTGTACATGCCCGCACAGCACAAGCCTGGGTCCGTTTTTCAGTATGTATTCACCTACTGACCTGCTGCCAACGTGACCCCCATTTTTCAGCTGGTCAGAAGGTGTACCGTAAGGCGGAGAATGTGAAACAAGGATGTCGACGCTGCCAAGGTTGCTCAGCCTTCTTGCTAGTTCTTCTTCGGGGATTTCGTTCGGGGTGTTGAAAGGAGTCGGGGGGGACCCTCCGACTCCTCCAATAAATAACCCGTCGATTTCCAGCTTCTTGCCGTCTATGGACTCTACGCCTCTGGGAAGTCTGAAGCCTGGAAGGTCGTTGTTTCCAGGCACGTAAAGCGATCTCACGCCAGTTGCTGCAAGTGTTTTCATGAACTCATCGAAATAGTTTTTCTGCCCGAACGATGTAACATCACCCGATACAATGACCAGGTCGATTCCGTGGACAAGCTTCTCCATCGCGCTCAGGAGGTCGCTACTTCCATGAATGTCTGAAAATTGAATTATATCCATCAATTAAGGATTCAGCCGCTCCTTCGCGGTTTCTTCAAAGCAGCTCCTTATCAAAAACTCTTCGTCTTTGGAAAGAAGGAGCCCTCTTCGAGCTTTCATTCGTTTGGCAGTTTCTACAACAGAATCCAGATTCAGCTCCTTTACGGTCGAGGTGTCACGATTGTTATAACTTACAAAGGGCGGAACGTCTTCATCGACAAGTCCGTAAACATGGGAAGCAGTGCCCACATTCTTTCCTGCATAGATCAGGGCGCCGATGGCAACCTTTGAGTAGTCGCACAATACCGCACCCAGCTTTGTCATGCCTGTGTCAACCCTTCTTCCATCTGAATTGACCCTGATTGGTCCGTACGTATTTTTCAGGTCGCTGGTAACGGCACCTGCACCCACGTTGACCCATTCTCCCACATATGAATGACCGAGGTATCCAAAGTGTGCTTTGTTGGTGTAAGCTGAGACAATACTCGCCTCTACTTCTCCCCCTATCTTGCTCATCTCGCCTATGTACGTATGCCCGTTTATCCTTGCTGAGTGGATGACGCAGTTCCTTCCGATTATCGCAGGTCCCTGAATCCTTGTAAATGCCTCGAGAATTGCACCCTCGGCGACCAGGACAGGCCCGGCGGTGGTATCGAAATAGACCGGAGGTTCGACCGAGACACCGTCCCCCTTTACCACACCCCTGCCCTCGAGTTTGGCTTCCATTGAGGCGATTAACAGCCAAGGTGTAAGAAGTGAACTCTGAGGTGCAGAAATCATCTTCACATTTTGCTTTTCGAGCTCACCGATCAAAGGGGGGGTATCACATGGATGTGAGTCAAGTCTCGCAGCAACGATCCTGTTATCGGACACCAGCGCCGTGCCTGGAGCCAGATCCGCAATCGACTTCAGGACTTCGATCGAGGGTCTGACGCAGCCATTGACAAATAGCGAATCTCGGATTGTAGAGGAATCGTTGACCTTTGAATTGACTTCCCTGGACTCCATGTAGCCCTTCAGGCGCTGGGGCAAAATGAAGCAGGATGGGGATATCCCCAGTCCTCTTTTCAGGTGAGAAAGTATTGGCCTGTAGGAGTATATGAGTGAATGCGCGGGTCTCGACAGAGACAGCGGATACAGGGTGTCCCGCTCCGTTTGGAAGACGACCAGTTCAGGCATTCTACGACACTGCTCTTCAGGACTGGCTGCCGTTTATGGGTTTTCCCTGGATTGGTTCCGGTCCGCAACACAGTATCAAAGAATCATGGGTGCATCTGCTTACTTTATTCGTCCGATCTTCTGGAGGTACCTTTCATGAGCGGAGAGATACCCTTCTTTATCACCAATATCGATGAAATCTCCTTCGGCCTTGAATGTGTATATCGGTTCGCCGCGTCTGAGTGCTTCCCTAAATGCTTCGTCCATACCGTACATGGTGTTTGGTGGTATGTACTCCAGGAATTTCTTCTCCATCACATAACAACCAGCATTGATCCAGCCTTCAACCGCGGGTTTCTCCCGCCAGTTCGTCAGCCTGCCATTTTCGTCGGAGTCTATGAATCCATATTTCAATGTCTGTCGGTAAGGCATGAGCAGCATGGTGGCTGAACCGGCCTTTGACCTGTGATAATCTACAAATTTGCTCAGGTCCGTATCTATGAACTGGTCTCCATACAGCAGCAGAAATGTCCCGTCGAGCCTTGCCTCTGTGGTTCTGAGCTGACCGCCTGTCCCCATCGGTTTGTTCGACCTGACATATTCGATGCTGACACCCAGGTCCTCGCCAGAACCAAAGTAGTTTTCGATAAGCTTGCTCAGGTAACTCACAGTTATGACCACCTCTGAAAAACCATACTTCTTCAGCGAGAGTAGTATATGCTCCAGCAGTGGTCTATCCCCAAGAGGGAGCAAAGGCTTCGGAACGAACAGAGTGTAAGGTCTGAGCCTGGTGCCAAGTCCGCCCGCTAGTATGACCGCTTTCATCTTCTTTCAGCCCCAGGGGCTGTATCCAATGAATTTGGACTTTTTCCTCGAATTGGAAATTGCAGACGAGAAGAATGATACCACGGTCCTGAAATGTTCCGGTGTAGAGCCTGTGAAGGCAGGGTCAAGGACGAGCCCGCTACACCCCTTGGATATCATGAGGGCTACATCTTCCTGCTCCAGGTCCTGAGAGGCCCTGAAAAGAACAGGTACCCCTGACAGACGCAGAACCGTCTCCAGGTTCAGGAAGTCGACTATGCTGAACCGAAGCTGGGGGTCCGGCTGGACCTGTGACAGGGCCTCCAGTGAAATTGCGACCACGTGCTCGAATGTCCCAAGCGAACGATAATGCTCCAGAGTCAAACCCGTTGGTACGTACAGCATCTTTTCCACCGAATCATCGGCAAGCATGTATGGCGGGATGGTCAGAATGCTTGTCGCTATGTAGTCTAGCCCAAGCTGGGTGGCTTTTATCCAGTCCTCCTTTGACAGTCGCCCCTGGGTCCCTATGTGAAGGCCGACGGGTACCTTTGAAGACTGGCACATCTCCCTTATCTGGGCTGTTTCAAGATCCAGCCCTCCGGTGTAGGAGTGAGTTACGGGATGCTCATTGTTCAGCTGGACAAGAATCGAATCGGCTCCCCCGGCCACTGCTCCCTCCGCTAGTTCTGTACTGTTGCTGGGTAGCTCCACCACCAGCACCGCCTTTTCGGAGTTCAAAAGCTGCCGAAGTCGAGAAGTCACTGCCATTGGCTCCTGCCATTATCGGCAGCCGGTTGGTGCTTATTAGCTTTCGAAAGTAGACAGTGAGCCAATGATATATGGATTCAACGATACTTTGTAATATCAACTGTTGAAGCCTTTATTTCGTTCTCAATATAACCGAGTCTTTCGATCTCCACCCGAACCTTATCCCCGGCTGAAAGCAACCGGGGTTCCGGTCTGGTGTAAAATCCTACGCCTGCGGGTGTTCCGGTGAGGATCAGGTCGCCCGCCTCGAGCGTCATCCCCTGTGTAAGTTCCGAAACCACCTCTTCGACCTTCCTGAACATGCTAGCTGTGTTTCCGTCCTGCCGGAGCTCTTCATTCACCCACGTCCTTATGTAGAGCGAAAGAGGTATAGGTAGTTCCTCCTTTGTCGTGATCCAGGGGCCCATTGGTGCGAATGTGTCGTAAGACTTCCCCCTCGTCCATTGGCGATCGGCAATTTGAATGTCCCTTGCGCTCACATCGTTCGCTATCATGTATCCCAGCACCATTTTTGGAACGTCGTCATTTGTTGCCCACTTCGAAGTCCTGCCTACAACGACGACAAGTTCCCCCTCGTAGTCCAGCATCTTGACGTTATTAGGCAGAATTATCTGGTCGTATGGTCCAGCAAGAGACGTATTTGGCTTCAGGACAAATGCCAATCCCTTCGGTGGCTTGTAGCCTCCCTCTATCGCAGGTTCTGGGTAGTTCCGGCCGAGACAGATGACCTTACCAGGGCGATCAAGAGGATTCAGGAGTTTGACCTTCTTCAGAGAGATGCCCTTCCTGACAGGAGGGATCAGACTGCTTATTTCGAGTAGGGCTTCGGGGGAGGCAAGCAGACCCGATTTTACAAGCTCGTCGAGGGTCGATGGAAGGGTAGGAGCCACATCTCCGTGGGGAATTATGGCTCCCCCCACGATGAAGCCGTAGTCCACCCTGTTTTCCTGGAGGTATCTTGCAAGCTTCACAGTTGGCTCCCGCGTCGGGTGTTTTATTAAGAGTAGCACAGATAGATAATCTGAAACCTTGGGACAGACGTATAATTCTCATACAGGTTTTTATTCAACTCATCCCTGATTCCAGCTCGGCGATTTCCATGGTGACCAGAGAGGAAGTTCTGAAAGCGCTGTCGATGATTCGAGACCCGGAGACGGGGAGAGACCTGGTTTCCTCAGGCTTTGTGAAGCAGGTGAAACTCTCAGACGAGTCGGTAGAGGTGCTGCTCGTACCTCGCAATCCAACCCCCGAGAGAATCGACCTCTTCAGAAGGGAAGTATCCGGTGCACTTGGCGGTAAGGGCGCGAAGGTCTCGGTGGACTTTACTGTGGCTCCTCAGGGACAGTTCAAACTCACGGGTCTTGAGAAGATAAAGAACGTGGTGGCTGTGGCCAGTGGCAAAGGTGGCGTGGGGAAGAGCACTGTCGCGATCTACACAGCACTTGCACTGGCCGAAAGGGGGAAAAAGGTGGGACTGCTCGATGCGGACATATACGGTGCGAGCGCCCATCTCATGCTAAAGTCAAGCGAACCGATGGCATCACACGATAACCGCATTATCCCCCCGACGGTTAGGGGGGTCAAAATGATGTCCATGGGTTACTTTACTCAGACGGAGAATCCGGTCATCTGGCGAGGACCACTCGTCGGAAAGGCCGTGCGTGATTTCATTGAGCTTACTGAATGGGGGGAACTTGACTTTCTTGTCGTGGACCTTCCCCCAGGATGCGTTGCCGAGGGAACACGGGTACTTGCCTCAGATGGGAAATTTATCCCGGTTGAGCGACTGTCCCAAGGTTCAAGGGTAGTAAGCTTCGATGGAAAGGAATTCGTTGCCGAAGAGGTGGAGGGCGTAATTTCTCAAGGGAGGCTGAATGCGTACCAACTGAAGGCAGGAGGAAGAAGCGTTACGGCCACCGGGAACCATCCTTTCCTAATCAGGGAGGGCGAGAAGTTCGGGTGGAAAAGACTGGACCAAGTTATCAAAGGTGAAAGACTTGTCGGGGTATCGACCAGAAGCTTGGATAGTGGAATGACGGGACAGACCATTGTTTCAGAATGTGTCGTTATGCAGGATTTTGAAGTGGAATCTGTCGAAACTGTTGGCCCGAAGGAGACCTACGATGTTACGGTCTCAAACTACCATAATTTTGTGGCAGAGGGATTCATTGTCCACAACACCGGGGATGCGCCGCTTACCCTCGCCCAGACCCTGCCAGTGAGTGGTGTGATCTTGGTGACCACACCTCAGGAGGCGGCTTCAAGGGTTGCTGCGAAGTCGTATTACATGTTCAAGAAGCTGGAGATTCCGATAATCGGGGTGGTGGAAAATATGAGCTATTTCCAATGCCCCCACTGTGGTCAGAGATCTAATATCTTTGGTGAAGGAGGTGGAAAGAAGCTGGCGGGCGAACTGGGCGTCGAATTCCTTGGTGAAGTTCCCCTGATGCCATCGCTGACGGCTTCTGGCGACACAGGAATACCACTCGACCCTGGTGAGATAACTCCTTCCTTCAAGAGCCTGGCCGAAAAGTTGGTGTCTCGCGAAGAGTCTTTGCGGGAATAGATTTCAAATCGGGGAAGTTTAAAGCCCACATTGGATGTGGCCGTCCGCATGAACACAAAGGCCCATGAGACCTCCGCATCTGTTGATAGCGATATACTATCCATCCAGCTCGTAGGCATCAGGGGCATCGGTGAGGTGAAGAGGGGAGAAGACCTTGCTGGATTGATATGGCAGGCCCAATCAAAGAGTCGTATACGAGCTGAAGATGGTGATATCTATGTCATAGCTCAGAAGGTGGTTTCGAAGGCTGAAGGGCGGATGGTGAACCTAGAAAAGGTCGTTCCCTCTCGCTTTTCGATGCAACTGGGAAGGGAGATAGGGAAGGACCCTCGCGAAGTTGAGGTAATTCTTGGCGAGAGCAGAAGGGTTGTAAAGGCAAGGCTTGGAATCCTTATCACCGAAACCAGATCCGGGATAGTGTGCGCGAATGCAGGGGTGGACAGGTCTAACGTCCCCGGAGAAAACAACGTCCTTCTTCTGCCTCTCCGGCCTGACATGTCGGCCTGGAGACTTAGGAGGCGTCTTCAATCCCTCACAGGCAAGAAAATTGCGGTGGTGATCTCCGACACCTTCGGAAGGCCCTGGAGGGAAGGGCAGGTGGATTTTGCGATAGGCGCATCTGGAATAAAATGTATCAGGGATTACAGGGGAACCCCCGACATGAACGGAAGAAACCTGAGAGTCACCGCTATAGCTCAGGCAGATGAGCTTGCCGCGGCAGCAGAGCTTGTCATGGGGAAAACGAAGGGGGTTCCCGTGGTGATTGTCAGAGGATACAGATATGAGGAAGGAAGTGGCTCGAAGGAACTACTCAGGCACGTGTCAAGAGACCTCTTCAGGTAGGACGATGGCTGCCTGCGAACTTCATCACGTCATTTGCGAGCCTGACCTTTGATTCTATATCTTTCATGATGGTGCTGGTTACGAAGCAGTCAATACCGAGCCTGCGTACGCCATCGGAAAGACCGGAGTCCACGGAATCTATTACCAGACCGTCGATGAGCCCGGAGTAGTATCTTGCAATCCCGATTACTGATGCTTCGTAGCCACATGAGACAAGCATTTTATCAGCCGGGCCCTTGATCGTCTTCCCTGATACTATCGGACTTACGGCGATTCTGTAGGCCTGTGAAGCTGCCACCTCTTCATACAAACCCCTGACGGCTAGGATCGGGGATATACTGGCTACGGGATTGCTGGGTGCGATGACAAGCAGGTCACATTCCCTGATCGCTTCGACCGCCCTCTTCGGAGGCCTGGATGAGGCTGAACCAAGGAAGTATACCTTTTCAGGAAAAGGTTCGGACTTCAATCTGACAAAATACTCTTCGAATGTGACTTCCCTTCCTCCAACAACCACCATGGAGGTCAGTCTGTCGTTTGTAGCGGGTATGATATCAATGCGAACACCAAGGCGTGTCGAAATTTCCGTCGTGACTTCCTCCAGCTTTGCACCCTGCTGTATCCTGCTCGTCCTGTAGACATGGGTGGCAAGGTCCATGTCCCCGAGTGCCATGTAGGGGGCCGCGTCTAGCCTCTTCAAAGCCTCCATAAAGGAAAAAGTGTCTCCGGATATTCCCCAGCCCTTTGTTTCATCCACCAGTCCCGATAGCGCGTAGGTGACAGTGTCCAGGTCTGGGGAAATATGGAGTCCTGCGATGGTTACATCGTCCCCTACGTTTACAATCGCCTTTATCTGATGGTTCATCCTCAATGGATAGAGGCCCTGCATAAACCTTGATGCCCCCACCCCTCCGCAAAGAACAGTAACCTTCAGACTTCATTCACCCGCCCAAGTATTGAACCGAAGGACGACGTCGACCGGCTGGACCATTCTCTTGCGCGGAACTTCCGATGGATATCCCACCTCTACCAGTGCCTGTGGCTCAAAAGAGGGGGGGAGGTCAAGGACGGCGCCGAGTGTTGCTCCAAGGAAGAGTGCGACGCCTCGCCAGCAGCCTGCCAGCCCCATGGCCGACGCCTGCAGAAGGATGTTCTGCACCATCGCGGAGACCGACTGGGTTGCCATTATCCACTCGTTTCTCTTCCTCCGGTATGAGTCTTCCTGCCTCAGCGACGACCTGTCCAGACAAACAACCAGTATGACCGGCGCCCTGATAAGCCTGAGTCTTGCCCGGGCGGCCTTTTCTTCGGCTCCTCCAACCTTTCTTGAATTTAGGGAACGGAGATAGGCAGCACTCGATAGGTCCGCAAGCCTTTCCTTCACTTTCATATCGTCGATCGCGACCACACGCCAGGGCCTCAGGTCGTGAGCCGACGGAGCAAAACAGCCTGCCCTTATCAGTGTCCGGACCATATCTCTTGAAACGCCCCTATCGCTGAATCTCCTCACCGTGCGCCTCTTCCTCAGTATCGGTAGAACTTTCATTTGTAGACTCGGTCATGCATATTCCTGCTTATGATTATAGTCCTTTTGTAAATCTGCAACGGTTAAGGGATAGACCCCTCGTAGGGGATGACCATGTCCGGTGCCGATATGCCATACTCCGAGATGGTGGAATGTTACAGAATTATGGAGTCCACCACAAAGCGAGGTGAGCTGACAGATGCATTAGTTTCTCTTTTCAGGAAAACCCCGATCGACATCATAGACAAGGTGATCTATCTGAATCAGGGAAAGCTCTACCCTGACTATATGGGCATAGAAGTTGGGGTTGGCGAGAAGCTGGCCATAAGGGCGATAAGCCAGGCATCCGGAATTGACTCCAAAAAGGTTGAGGAACTGTACAGGCGGCTGGGGGACCTTGGATCTGCTGCCGAAGAGGTGCTGAGAGAAAGGGTTCAAACGTCTCTCTTTTCGAAACAGCTCACAGTCGTGCAGGTTTATGATACGCTGGACAAGATTGCACGAACTTCCGGGGAAGGTTCCCTCGATACCCGACTCTCGCTTCTTTCTGGGCTTTTAGTTAACTCAAAACCGGAAGAGGCGAAGTACATAATCAGGACAGCTATTGGCAAGCTGAGACTTGGAGTGGCGGATTACACCGCACTCGACGCACTCGCAATAGCCTTCACCAGAGACAAGTCAAATAGGGCAGAGCTTGAAAGAGCATACAACCTCTGCAGCGACTTGGGGCTCGTCGCATCTACGGTTGCGGCTCGCGGCGTTGGTGGTCTTCGCGCATTCAAGGTTGAGGTGGGCAAGCCGATAAGGCCGATGCTTGCGGAGAGACTTCCAAGCTCTTCGGATATCATCAAAAAACTCGGCGGAAGGTGCAGCGCGGAATACAAATTCGACGGCGAAAGAATGCAGATACACAAGAACGGGCGGCAGGTCGTCATATTCTCGAGAAGACTCGAGCGAATTACAAATAACTACCCGGATGCGGTGCGCCTTGCGGAGGATTCGATATCGGCGGAGACGGCGATCCTCGAATGTGAAGCTGTAGCCGTCGACAGTGAGACAGGTGACCTTCTTCCGTTCCAGCAGTTAATGCACAGACGAAGGAAGTATGGCATAGAGGAGGCCATGCAGACCATACCTATCTCGCTTTTCTTCTTTGATCTTCTGATGGTGAACGGTAAGGATATGACACGCGTGAGGTACACTGAGCGAAGGAAAGAATTACAAAAGGTGGTCATCGTGGGGGAGCACACGAAGGTAGCCCCCGCGAAGTTGATCACCTCGCCCCGAACCATGGACAGATACATGGAGGAAGCAATCCAGGCAGGCTGCGAGGGTCTGATGGTGAAGGACCTGAAAGGTACATACCAGGCAGGCTCTCGAGGCTTTCTCTGGATAAAGCTCAAGAGGGAGTACAGAAGTGAACTCACCGATACTTTAGACCTGGTGGTGGTCGGAGGCTTTCACGGCAGAGGCAGGAGAACCGGCGTCTATGGTGCATTTTTGCTCGCTGTCTACAACGAGGATGACGATGTCTTTGAATCTGTGAGCAAAGTGGGGACTGGTTTTTCCGATGCGGATCTGGAAAGATTCCACAAGGAGCTGAAGGATTTGGTTTTACCGCAGAGAAGCCCGAGAGTGAAGTCAACGATGAAAGCAGACGTATGGTTTGTTCCGAAACTTGTTGTGGAAGTGATCGCGTCGGAGGTGACACTAAGTCCGATCCATGTTGCGGGATGGGGTAAGGTCAGGAAGAACTCGGGTCTTGCCCTGAGATTTCCAAAATTTACCGGCAAGGTAAGAGACGACAAGTCGCCGGAAGAGGCCACAACTACGAAGGAACTGGTGGAGATGTACCGCATGCAGCTGAAAAAGGTGGAGGAAACACGGGAATCTTCAGCTTGAAAATTGTGTCTGGGGGAAGTGCCTCGGATCAAAGAACAGGGCCATCTGATGCGATCAGTCTATCCTGCCAACAAAAGAGACAAAATTCATTTATCAGGGGAAAATCATAAAAGACTTATATCATTATCGTGCAATATTGATGTTGAGGGCATTATTTAATGTACACCGGTGAGGCTGAAATCCAAGCCAGACGTCGTATCCTTGCAGTCCTGCTCGATGAAAGCAGGCGTGTTCTGGATGCTGCAAGGGAGCTTGCAAACATGAATACCGCCCTGGTGGCGAAGGATGAGGGGGCTGCCAGCAAGGCACTCGAAAATCTACACCTCGCAATCAGCGACGTGGAGGCTTTCAGACGGTCGCTGAGCCGCCAGCTTGCGGAGATAGGCTCTATGATGATGAACAGGGAGGACCTTTTAAGGGCTGCGTATACGATCGAGACCATAGCCAGCTATCTTGAGAGTATCTCATTCCGCGTTTCACAGCTTAAGATGCAGGTTCTGAAGAAGGCGGGTATGACTGAGGATCTTGCCACACTTCTTGACCAGATTATTGATATCCTGGGAAAGACTCACGAGACGGTCAGGGCGCTCCACTTCAACCCCGCAAAATTGAACGAGCTTATCCAGTCTGTCGAAAAGGCGGAACGTGTTATGGATGAAAAGTATCGCTCTTCGACCATCAAGACGATGAAGGAGCTGGATGACCTGAAGGAATTGATTCTGCTCAAAGACGTGCTGGAAAGGATCGAGACGGTGTCCGACCTGGCCCTCAGTCTCGCTGATCTCGTTGTGATTATCTCCCTGGGTATTTAGGAAAAGGGAAACAGTGGCCTTCCGATGAAGCCTGTTTACGGGGAACTCGTGGAGAACAGAGTAATAGTCTGGAACATTGAGAATTCAAGGAGGTTGTATTCAGAGGGATATTTCGGAAAACCCCTTGGAGTCGCAAAGCCGAAGGGGAAGGATTTCGATGCGCCTCTGATACTCGACCTGATAGAAGCCTACTATTTGGTCCGCACAAAGATGTTACGGGTTAGAAGGGCCGGGCGAAGGGTTGGAGTGGAGCAACTCAGGTCAAAGTGTTTGAAGGAGTATGTTGGATTTCGAGAAAAGTACACAGTTTATCACCACCTCAGGTCACTTGGCTATGTGGTCACCCCGGGAATCAAGTTTGGATGCGACTTCGCCGTCTACAGGCATGGGCCGGGCATTGACCATGCGCCATTCCTGATCCAGGTGATGAAGCCTTCTGATGAAATTACGGCGACCCACATGGTGCTTTCAGGAAGGCTTGCCACAACTGTCAGGAAACAGTTTCTAATAGCATCTGTTTCAGGAAACGAGCCTACCTACCTGGCCTTTGACTGGTGGCGGGCCTGAAAGCCAGAAATGTCTGAACTACCAAATAAAAAGACGCAAACGGATCGGTTCAGGCGGCCACAACTCGGTTTCATTTACCTACCGATAAGCATCTTTCGATTTCGTATTTCAAAAACCCAAGTCGACCGAAAGCGGAATCGGCTTCAGGTATACAACCGGCCTATCCTGATTTGAAGAGCTTCATGACTTTTCCAGTTGGGAGATTGAGTGCTACACTGTATTAACTATGTAATCAGTTCAAATGGGCGGGTTGGAAATTATTGGTGCCTTTTGGATGCTACAATGTTATTGAATCAGGCTCGGGGTAAAGCTCCTTCATCAGGAGCACGATGCCCTGAGGAGGATAAACACCCCTTTCTGTAATTATAATGTCAATGTATTCAGGCGGGGTGATGTCAAAGGCTGGGTTTCTAACCTTTACCTTTTTGTTCTGTTTCAGCCAGGAAGACGGAACGACTTCAAGTGGACTGCGTTCCTCTATCTCCACAAGTTCCCCAAGCATTGTGGTTGGACTGAGTTTATAGGTCTCGGCGGCTACGTAGAATCTGGCACGGCTCTCGTGGGCAATGAGCGCCAGTTGCGAAGTACCTATCTTGTTGACAACCGCACCATTTGAGGCGACGGCATCGGCCCCCACCACAACCTTGTCCACCTTGTGCATGTAGAGTCTCGCGGCCGAGTCCGGTATCAGAGTGACCTTCAATCCCCTCCTGGACAGGATCGAAGCCGTCATTCTACCCTGCATCAGCGGCCTTGTCTCGGTAACGATGACATCGAACGTCTTTCCCTGCCTGTGGGCGGTGGAGAGTATGGAAATTGCCGATTCGCTGTTGCAGTGGGTCAGCACATTATCTCCATCAACAACCCTCTTCGCCCCGATGGAGCCTATCGTTTTGATAGCATTTTCGCTTGTCCGGCAGAAGAGGTTGGCAGCATCGGAAATCGCATCCCTCATTCCAGCAAGATCCGCGCCTTTTTCCAAATTCCTTTTGGCTACAGATATTACGAAGTTAACCGAATTCGGCAGAGATACCGCGGTTGGTCGGGCGGACTTGAGAACCTCCCCCGCGCTTTTCAGCTCTTCATATAGCTCCCTTGCAGAGCTTGCCTTCGAGCTCTCCGCCAACGACCCCAGGGTTGCGGCTGCGGCCCTTGCAATCCGGCCTGCCCCCCTTATCTTCATTCCCTTGATAAGAGCGTAAGTTTCCTTCACACTTTCACTAGTCATGTATGTCGCATCGCATAAGTCATTGAAAACGGTTACTGATAAAAGATTGCCGGATTTTGCCCAACCAGACTTGCTTATTGCGGTATTACTTCTGCAAGCGCAAAGCTGGGACGGATCTGGGATACCTTGATTTTGACCTTATCCCCCTGTTTGGTGTTCGGGACAAAGATCACGTAGCCCTGCACTCGAGTCAGGCCATCTCCCCTCTTGCTTACTTCCATTATTTCCACTTCCAGTTCGTCCCCGACCTTGACAGGTTTCGGCTTAAAATACGAACGAGGCAATCCCCTTCTTTCTTGACTTCCTTCCGGGTTCGGTGTAGATTCTTCCAACTGCTTCGAGACCTCTGTTCACATTCCCCTGTTCAACGCATATATAAGCTTGAGCGCTACACTTCATCACGTTTAAAAACAGATGCCTCTGCGGGCCTAACTTGTGAAGAAGAATAACGTTTCACCCGGCGATTATGTGCTCCTCCTGGGCAAAGGAAAAACCTGGCTCGTAAGGGCGATGGAAGGATACGATTTCCATACTCATCTGGGCAAGGTGAGGTTCTCAGATATACTGGGCAAGCCTTTCGGGTCTCCCATATATTCTGAAAAGGGAGAGAAGCTGTTCGCACTGAGACCTACAATAGAGGATTTCGTCATGAAGTGTGAGAGGCAGACGCAGATAGTTTATCCGAAGGACCTGGGTATGATTTCCTTGGAAGCTGACATCAGGTCCGGGTCGAGTGTGCTCGAAGCTGGCTCGGGCAGCGGTGCCATGACCACGTATCTTGCAAGTTTAGTGGCGCCGAAGGGACATGTGTACACCTACGAATTAAGGGAAGAATTCAAGAGAATGGCTGAACGTAACGTGATGAAGGCTGGACTGGAGGGCGTTGTGACGTTCAAACTTCAGGACGCTTCGAAGGGCTTCGAAGAGAAGAATATAGATGCATGTGTAATAGATGTTGGCGACCCGTGGGTCCTCGTACCTCAGTGCTGGAAGGCGCTTCGACCATCAGGCAGATTTGTGGGTGTAACTCCGACAATGAATCAGGCTGAAAGGCTTTCGGAAGTCCTGAGGGCGTCGGGCTTTAGCAGGGTGAAGTGCATCGAAATCATGCTTCGGAACATTGAGGCAAGGGAAGGGAAAACAAGGCCATCGATGATGATGGTGGGGCACACCGCGTACCTCATCTTTGCCACGAAGGTCCTTGAAACTAGCCAGAGTGCTTCTTCAGACCTCGCCGAAGCTGGGGAAGACCTTTGATTATTGGGACAAAAGACCTGCGGTTCATTACCTTGCTTATCCCCTTTCCTTGAATCAGGTGCGAAACATCAGAAACGGCCGCCAGCACGGACCTTTCGGGATTTTCGAAAAGTCTGTGGAGTGTATAGGCTGCACCCAGTATGTCCCCCGCACCGATGCTGTCAATTGGTTTGGCTGCCGGCACGGGCGCGCTGAACGTCTGGCCGCGATAGAACAGTAGTACGGAATCGCCGCCCAAGGTAACAAGAACTTCTTTCACACCTAGCTTCATAAGCGATGCTGCTATTTCCTTCGGTTCCCTCTTGCCTGTCATCACGTAACCTTCATCACGGTCAACCTTGATGGCATCGACTTCCAAAAGGTGTGATGCAAGAGCGGGGTTCGGCTGAAGTGTCACCTTTTGGTGTCTGACTACGCGAAGGAATCCCTGTGGGTCAACATAAACAAAGTGACTCGATCCCAATCTCGGGATATCTTTTGGATCTATTTCTCCAATAACAGGTGCGATAATTGTTGCATCCGCCTTCACCCCCTTTGGCAGATCTGCAATGATCCCATCGCACGCATTTAGGAGTCTCAGGGCTCTTGCGCCGGTTGCGCGATTCACCTGGATCTCAAATCTCGTTGTTGCTTTATGGCCTCGGAATGGATGTTCAAAATGGAGCCCCCTCTTTCTGAGTAAACCAAGTTGCCTTGCGCCGAAGTCTGGTCCTACTTTCGTGTTTACGGTAACGGACGCTCCACAGTTCGCAAGATAGAGGCCTGCATAAGCCGGAGGCCCTCCTAGGCTTTGATATTCGATACCGCCATCAACCTTGATGAGGTCGAATGTGAGATGTCCCAAAATGCGGACAAGTATCAAGTGCTTTAATGGCGCATCAGCAGCATATAATAATATGACGAAGCATCTGTTTGTTCATTTTATGGTCGATAACGTGACCATGATCTCGCATCCAACGGTGGGGCGCCCAATAGCTTCGAATGTTGTCCGGCTGAGATAGAATGACCATGCAGGCTCTATGAATGCACCATCGGTTGAAAAAGGGTCCTCCTGTTCAATCGCCCCTTCTTCTGCAGTCATTACGCTAACGGCTCTTCTTGACTTCTGCTCCGGTCTCGTATCCTGCGGCGCAAGGACGAGTTCTATTCTTCTCCGGCCCATTCTGACTTGAAGGACTTCGCCGATTACGGTTGTCTTCTGGGAACGCATTGAAGTCAGCCGTCGCAGGATATGAAGATATAATGTGGTGATGCAAAAAAGTTCACCCCAATGACAAAAAATCGTCGTGCGGCGTGACCCGCCTTGCTCCGCTGGTTTCATATAGTTCCTCTGGGCAGCTTGAGTGTTGGCTCATTCAGAGTATCCAACTCCAGAAGTGATCTCACTCACCATTTTCGTGGTAGCAGGCATTATAGCCATAAATCAGCCGTACCTCAACAATGTACCCACAATTTATGCCTTTTACCTCCTGGTTCTTTTGGTATTGCCGATTTACCTTTTTCATCGTCGAGACGGAATCAGGGATTCGCTTGGGCTGGGGTATCCTTTTCCCACAGAGGTAGCATACATCGTTTTGATCGCGGCAGCAGCCGGGGCCGCGACCTATTTCGCTTCTGGATCAAGCTTTCTTGCGGCCCTTTTTGCCTTCGGGGTGGTACCCTTTTGCGAGGAGGTTTTCTTTCGGGGGTATCTTTTGAAGGCTTTCTTGAAATATGGACGATGGAATGCGGTGATACTTTCAGCCTTGGTTTTTGATGCGGCTCATGTGGCCGTATCATCTGGCTATGAGGCTTATGTATTGCGTTTCGTGTATGGTGCATTGTTCGCCATTCTCTTTCTCAATTCTGGCCGAATTCTTGTACCCATTTCTTTCCATCTGGTAGTCAATGAATTTGTTGTTTTTGCGTCCATAAAACCTCTGAACGGAACAGTAGAGGCTGAGCTAATCATTTCTGGCTCGTTGCTTGTTTCGCTCGCACTCATCGATTATTTCAGGAGCGCAGCTTTGAAAAGAAGACCGGGGAAAGACTTGACCGGAGTTGCATATAAGACTTGAAAGGGAAAAACCAAGCCGTGGCTCAAGTGAAGCGAGGGAGCCGTCGGTACACATGTCAAAAATAAATAGAAGGTGGGGTATGAACTGAAATATACCCGACGAGGAAGAAGGTCAAGTAACGCGCGGTTGGGAGTGGCTGGCTCGCCATCAGTCGGTAAATCCACTTTATCGGTTTTGGTAGCGAAGAGGCTGGGCCTTCCTCACTTAGATGTCTCGAAGGTAGCGAGGGAGGCTAAGGCGGGCGGATTCGACAATCAAGGAATGTTCGTACTTAATATCAGAAAGGCGAGAAATGCTGTAAGAGAGACACTTCTGAAGGATCGTGTTAGAGGGTATGTAGTGGAGGGCAGCTTCCTATGGGATCTGGTTCCGAAGTCTATGCTCGACCTTGTGGTGGTTCTTAGGTGCGACCCTCTTATCCTTGAGAAAAGGTACCGACGAACCGGGTATTCACAGCAACGGATTGCAGATAACGTGGTCGGGGAGTTAATCGGATATGTTTCAGCAAAATGCTTCGAGGTGTACGGAGAGAAGTGCGTTGAAATCGATATCAGTGGCAAAGATGTTTCAAACGCCGTAGAGAAGATACTGTACGCGATCGAATCGAAAAGAGGTGAAGTCGTTGACTGGCTGGCATCTGCTTCTTCGAAGAAAAGGTTACTGAAGTACCTGTCTTAGGTCCTCGCGCGAATCGCTTGCTATTATGCTCGCAAGAACCGAGCTGCGCAGGCGTGCTATATTGATTATCGCCTGCCCCACAGAAAGCTGGTTGAGATATTTGGCCTGATCCTGATTCAGGTTCATGGCATCAGCCAGAACATTGAGATCACTAGTCCACGCGATTCTGTGCGCGATTCGAACGCCGGTGTTCTTGATAGCTTCTGCTGATATCTGTGAAGGGAATTGTGCAACATACACAACGGCCTCACCAAATTTTCTTAGCTCAGATGACAGTCTTTCAGTCACGTGAGGAGGATCTTCCGGCCGCCTTGAAGGAACCAGGTATCTAGCTTCTTCTATGATCATGGCATGTTGCAGAGAGGACTTGCTACTACCAACACGGTAATCGTGAACGGCCTTCAGGAAGAAGCTTGCGAAAAGGGTCCTGGTTTCAAAGTCTCTGAAATGACCAAGCTCGATCACAGTTGGTTTTGAAAGAAGTTCTGACATGTTGACTGTCCCGACACCACAGAGGGCGCGCCCTCCCTGCCCTTCAGTTAAGGGGAGCAGCCTTCTCAGAAGGGCGAGTTTGGTTTCATTGTCGTAGGCTGACTTTATGGCAGAGCCCTCGATGATTTCGGTCAAACCTGAAAGGTCCTGCCTGTGTTCGCTGCCGGAGTGACCGTCGCTCAACAGTTTCAGTATTGAGTTTCTGAAGAGAAATGATTGCGGACTTGTAAACCTGTAGATCTCTCCAAAAATATCTGTAACGAGCGCTGCATGCTCTGAAATACTTGAAGTGCCCAGATTTTCAAGTGGATTAAGGATGAACTCGTCCCGCCCTGGTGCAACAATCACCCCACCGAGTGACCTTGCCATCTCTGCATACTCGTTGTGAGTATCAAGCACGGTGAAAGGTATGCCCCTCTCCGCAAGACCTCTCGCAATTGTCATGGCAGTGGTTGTCTTCCCAGATCCCGTCATCCCCAGTATGCAGATATGCCTTGCAATATCTTCGCGATCCATGTAAAGGTGCTGCCTTACCTGACCATTCACGATTATTCGTGCAACAGGAACGCCTTCGACCAAGTTTTCAACTGATGTAGGCACATAGAATTCTGGCGTGGGTGACTCCCCACCGCGCCTCGAGAATTCCACAGGGGCCAGCAGGCCCATTGCAGCAGGAACCATGCGCCTCTTCAAACCCGGTGAAGCGGAAAGAAGCCTGTCCACCAGATGAGCGGCTCGCGACCCTTCAATTCGCTTGAACGAGCATCCTGGCAGACCCACCGCAAGTGCAGCGGCTATGACCTTCATCTGCTGCTCGAGTGCAGTCCGGGCGTCTGACATGGACCCTTTGTTGCAGGAAACCCACGTACCAAGATATGATTCATACTCAAAGAACTCTCCCTCGAGCGGTCTGGCCAGCAGGAAATACGAAAACGGGGTATTGGTCCTCTGCAAGCCTTCAAAAACAGAAGAGCCGTCAGGTTTAACTTGATCAACGTAGTTTTTGTATTTCTTATCAGGAAGATCCGCTACGTAACGGATCTCGTAAAAAGAATGTAACGTAAAATTGCTCCCTTTCTGGGTAAGCACAACGCCATCGGGAAGTTCGTTTATTGATCTCTGCCCATTTGAAAGTGGCCACAGCTTCACGCATGGCTCACCAGTGCCAAAGGAAACCGAACAAATTGTTCAGCGAATTGCTTATGTCTGTCCATACATTCGTGGTGAGGCCACCTGCTTTGGTCAGCACACCCTGTATGCCCGCCACTATCAGGGAAAGTACCACAACCGCAACAACAAGAAGAATTGCTTCTTCAACAAGTTGAACTCCTCTTCTTTTGGTCATTATCCTAGATAATGCTGGGCGAATATAAGGACCCTCAGGGGGTTATGAATCCGACGATATACAAGGACATTAGCATCTCAGAAATGAGAAACAGTAGAAAACTCGCCTTCATCCTTGGAGACAAGTCCACACCTCCTGAAGCAGCGGCAATGACCATCAGTGCGGAAAAGAGCTGGGCGCCATGTGCCGAACTGCCTGAATTCAACGGGATTAGAGTGGGGCCCAACTTTGATAGAATCGGAGATATCGCACCAAGGACGAATGACATGATCGCGCCTCTCTGTTGTAACGCTCCGGCTGTTTGAACTATCTTCATCTTCTCGGTTTCGAAATCCGCAAGGAGTTCACCGAAGACGGGTAATGCTTCCTTTGGGGCCTGCCTGGAGGACTCGCTCAGTCGAATAGATATTCTTACGGAAGGATCGCGTATCTTTAGTTCTGAAGGGGGTCTACCACGCAACACCTTCGAAACCAGTTCGCGTGGTGCCGATTTGGAGTACGCGATCGCACGCGAAGCACTCGCTCCCGATTGTATGAGTGATGCTGATTCATGCATCCAGGTGGAAGAAGTGGATCCATGCTCTTTTGTGAGGATAAGCAGAGCACCGGCGAGTGCAGATACAGCCGAAAGGATGAGGTCCATCATAGAGGTTTCATGCGCCTCCTAAATCCGTCAAGAAGAAGATAATACGAAAATGCGAAGTATATCCCGTTGATCAGTGGTTGACCTACCTGGGGTGAAAAAATGATGACAATAAGGGGCAGGAAGAAACCGATCCCCTGAAGTAACGTAAACGATGTTTCTATCTGCGAAGCAACCTTCGCATATTGACGTCGTGCGTCCAGGGCGGCGAGGCTCGCAACCTCTTTGACCGTGGGTGGCTCTGGCGACAGAAGTGAATACTCCTGGGCATGTCCCCTTTGACAGTCCAAAGCTGCAACTGCCCGATCCGGAGGTATACCTCTGAAAGACTTCGAAACCGACTGCTCGCCGGACTTGGATCCAGCCAAGTACGACTCCCAAAGTACCGTTATCCTTGACCTGGTTGCTAGCGCCACAGCACGCCTCGCAATTGCGTCCTCGATTGGGAGCAATATATCGGTGGTTTTGCCTTCCCTCAAGATTCTGAAACGTAGCCACGTTGATAAAGAAACAAATATCATTGAAAAGACGGAAGGCGGAGTTTTGACCAGAATATATGATATTACTCCAAGCGCTGCAACAAATACAACAAGTATCGCAATCAGATTTTCCGGTCTACGGGTGGGGTCAAATGCCTTCAATTTCGTGCCCATGCTAATCGGTCACCGGTCTTTCCGAAACTGCATACTCTAGAAAATCATTCTGGTCGAAGAAACCTTCGACAAAAGCCCTATGAAGCCATTTACTGAAAGCCTCCAACGAACTATGTAACGAAGAGTTGGCTAGGTTTCTTTCCTGTTCTAACCTTGCCAGGTTTTCGAAGACTACGCCTTGTTCGCTTCTGTAAATGTCAATAAGTTGTATAGAAGGAAGTATAGCAGATATCCGTACAAGTTGTCTTCGGGGCGAAAATGGGCTCGCCCTCACCATCGTGGCGAGTACCCCTAGGTCGGCTAGCTGTTCCCTCTGAATGCCATGCGTAGATGTCCACCTTCTTATTGACTGTTCTGGCGAATATGAATGAAACGTCTGAATCCCTGTTATCCCGGCCTCGGCGGCCTGAAACATGGCAGAACTGTGGGACGCATCCTGGACTTCCCCAAGTATCAGGATGTCGGGAGATCGGTGGAGGGTCTTCAGTACCTCCTTGAGTTTGTTTTGTCCTTCATCGTATCCAGTTTCAATGGACGGAACTCTCAGCTTGAGCTGCCTGAAACCCCAGGCAGCCAGGTCTATGGATTCGACCGCATCTTCAACATAGACTCGGCGCAGCCTTGGGTCGATGGACATATCGAGCGCGTTAAGAAGTGTGGTCTTCCCCGAACCGGAAGGACCTATTATAGTTACATTCAACCTGTTTTGCAGACAAGCAAGCAGAAGCGAAGAGGCTTCGATGGGCACGTCCCCACCCCTTGCAAGTGCAGTGAGAGTCAGGGCGTTCCCGCCAACCTTCCTGATGTGCAGGGAAAAACCGGTGTATGCAACAGGATATGTGTCCAAACCCACCCTCAGCTTCACCCCTCCTAGGTGAAGTTCGGTCTTAATCGATGGCGTCCTGTAAGACGGTGATACCCCTCCGTAGATTTCCGCATGGGTCCTTACGGATTCGAGCTCTCTTTCGGTAAGGCTGTATCCAAGATCACACCTGCCATGGGTACGATGCTCAAGGTATGGAGGCAACAGAGGGTCGTCCACGAAAAGTTCGTCCACAAGATGATCCTCAAAAACGGGCATCAATCGTGTTAGTCCTATGTACTCATACGCAACGACTCTTGATGCCAGGAGGGGGTCTAGGTAACATCCACAAAGGAGGGGAGCTACCTCTTTCTGCACCATCTCGATGAAGTCGCCAAGAGACCTCGGAAACTTGCGAGGCACGAAATGTGATGCTTCGATTGCCTCGAGTGCCGCTCTGAGTATATCGATGTCTTTCGTCGATCCCAGAGTCAACCTCGGGCTGTAGATGGTTCGTGTTTTGTGCCTCAGTATATCGACAGTAAACGGGCCTACCCTGTAGCTTGTTTCTGGAACATATTGGGACTTCGTCAGCATGCTTTCAAACAAGCATACAGCTGTCCCTTCAGCCGAAGCAATTTCATGCAACGATGGGAAAGGATGCATGTGCTAATATAGGCAACATACTTTGTTTGGTATGCAGTTAGTTGGGAAGCTTCTTGCGGCCGTGCCACTGACCATCCTTATTTCATTCTCCGTCATTGCTGTAAACTCTCAGATCGAGGAAGTGAATGCCCAGGAGTCGGCAGCTGGTTTGACTGCGGAGATTTATTCGGCGGTTCGAAATGCTTCATCGAACGGACAAATTGTTACCATCCAATACGTTGTAGCGTACCCGACAAATTTGACATGCGGAGGTGGCGTGCTTGTTGTCAACAACAAGGCGGGATACCACACACTCGACCTGGGAATCCCCTGCGTGCATGTTCTACTCTGTCTTCGTTCCAGCGGTACGTTGAATGTTCAGGTGAAAGACGGAATCGTGGACATCGGAGTTGCCTGACCGTTTGAGTTCCAAGCTACTAGAGTCGATGTCAAGTACTTCGTTCGTGGCCGTCCTTACGGCGATCCTGGCGATAGGCGCCTCGGGCTATGTCATACGACTCACAGAGAGTCCTGAAAGTGGTGCGGCTGTTGCGACTGCCAATGAGATCACACTGTTGCTTGGAAATCTAAAGCAAGATTCGACAATTACAGTTGCAGTAAGTCTTCCTCCACACTCCAATATTTCATTTTTCAACGGGCGGGGGTTCGTGAATTTAGATGGAACTATTGCGACCTTCATCGTGAACGGTATGGAAGGATATTTTGTAATTGATTCTTCAGGCCTCTGGCAAGTCGGGCTACATCAGGGAAATCTGGAGGTGCAGAAGTATGGATGAGTACGTTGAGCTGGGCGCGTCACTACTCTGCCTTTTGCTGGACCTTTGGATTCTCTGGGCCAGCGCAGGAGCCTTGGTGGGTGTTTGGGGCGGTTGATAAGACAGGTTGATGCGCTGATTTCCGTGGGGCTGCTTGCACTGCTTGTAACTGGGGCATTATCCGTAGCCAAGGAAAGTGCAACCAACTGGAAGCAGGCCCAAGATACACAGTTTGCCTTACAGAAGGCTCTCCAGGCTTCGGCGATGCTACACCTGCTTCCGTTGATTCGAAACCAAGCATATCTCGGAGGGGAGGAAAACCAATCCTGTGTCACATTTGAGGTTGGACAGACAATCCTTGCTCAACCATTATTCAATTTTTCTTTCATGATCCACGGTAAAGTGATGGAGGTGGATGTGTTTTGCGACGCGGGGTAACCCTCACCCTTTTTGCACTCGCTACGGGGTTGGTAATATTGGCGAGTTCGTTTGCTCTCTCGCAGGAGTGGGAGGTGGCGACCTCTATTGCAGGATCGAACCTGAATGAAGATAGGCTCTTCACAGGAATAAATGCATACGGACAGAGCGCGTTGGTGGCATGCGCCGCTTCTCTGGACGATACGCTTGAGCATGCACCCTCCATAGATGTGGCATCACTTTCTACGATTTTGGTAAATTCGTGCAGGCAGGGGGTCGAATCGATGAAGTTTGAGATGACATCCGTCGTTGTAATAGGTTTTCCATCCCAATTTGAGGTTTACCCAGCTGGTGCCGAGAGTACGGGAGTAATTTTTTCTGTTGTCGTCAATGCTACGGATCAGAGTAATGACATTGCCATCCGGAATGTTACAGTGACCTCAGTGTGTCCCTTTCCACTGCTTCAGACTTACGCTGTAATTAACCGCACAGCTTCTGTTCTGAGAACAGAGATTTCTTCGACCAATTCGACCCTGACACAATCAGCCTCTATGAATCAATCTGTCGGTTTACCATCCGGCGGTATCCTGACGACCATGGTTTTCGTGAAGCCTTCGATTGTATATTACCAGATTACAGCTCAGGTAAAAGGAGCATACTGCACGCGGCAAGGCTCTTGGGAAGTGTCGCTGAGGGAATCCGGACACGTCAGTCCCGTAAGTACACAGCAAGAACACGACCAGACTGAATCTTCTGGTAGTTTGCCAGATGGCCTGTACCACTTCAGTGGTTATCCTCCAGATCATCATCAGTTTCTGTAACCGATTGATGTCCAAAGACCAGCTTTCTGAATTTAGTTATCTGCTCTCTAAGCGTGGACCTTGACATCCCCAAATTGCGTGTGATTTCTGCAAGATTGAATAGCCTCCTTCTGCCTTCCCTTTCGCTAAGCAAAGATTCTGCAATATAAATCGAAGTTGCCGATATGGCAAAAGGACTATAACCGTAGAATCTTACTTTACCTATCCGATGAAGCACCTCGATGGCCGTGCTCTCGAGCTTGGACTCATAAACTATCGGAGGGACATGACTGTTGGCCAGTCTGCGCAAAAGGTTAGGGTCAGCCAAGGTTTTTTTCACGAAATATCTGACATAAGCTTTCACATCCAGTCGGGGTCTTTCCTCGGATCGGGTTTCGACATCGATCACATACCTGAATCTTACGGAGTAGCCCAGATTAGACATTATGGTTTTCAACCTCCTCCAGCTGACCGGGCGCTTACCATCGAACCTGCATGCCAGTATTACGGCAGTTGCAGCCACGGAAGGCAACATTCCACGTTTTAGGTCTGGACTTTTCAATATCTTCTTCGAGATTCTCTTTGCATCAAGAATGATATGGCTGGAAAGATGGAGGGCCTCTGCGCATCTCTCGATAATATTTGAAACATACTCGTACTTTTTGATTCCGGGCTCAACAACCCCATGGTCAGAGATAACCTTGATGTATGAGGCTGTGGACCCGGAGAAATTGAAGCCAGGATAATCCTTGGCCCGGATTCCTTCATAGGGGCCAAGATAGCTACCAAGTTCGTACGGAGTTTCGCTTACCCTGCCAACCGACATCTTGTAATTTGTATCCTGGTGGATACTACTTGTAGCCCCACACATATTGCAAACAAGCTCATCACCCGCTGAAAGTAATCTGCCGCCGCACGACGCACAAACTGTACCCTCATTCGTGTGCTCCAAAGTATCTTATTAGCAATAAGTTCCAAATATTTGCTGTACGGAATCAAATTGTCCGGTTCAAGCTACAGTTTATCCCCTCAGACAGATGCTTTGATAGTGGAGGGAGGAGTTTGAAAGTGATTGAAGAAAAAATTACATCACGGTTAAAGTAATACTTGTAGGGTCATGAATCTGAAGCACACAGATCCTCGAAATGAAATCCTTTTTGAAATGCACTACCCCAACAGTTTAATAGTTTACCTGTGATTCGTCTGCCATGTCAGCATCAAGAAGATTTGCGGAGGAGCTATCCACCTTTGTGGGTCGTAAGGTATCTGTAGAAACGGTAGATGGAAAGAAGTATGATGGGACTTTGCTGGGGATACAGGAGAACCTGTCACTTATTCTAAGCGGCATCGAGGGGGAGGAGAGGTCTTTCAAACTGGCTATCGGGGGACACAGCGTGCGTGAAATCAAACTGATGGAAAGACCTTTCGACCTCAAGGCGCTGGCTGATGCTATCAACAGAGCGTTTCCGGGCCTTGTCAGGGTAAGGGATGATATTGGAGCCATAATAGTGATGGATAAGATAAAGGTGACTGAAAGCGGAGTTGTGGAAGGAACCGGGCCGAGCGGGGAAAAGGTCAGGCAGATTTACGATGAGTATCTGAGAAACCTGAGAAAGAGTTCCACTCAGCAACCCAGTTGACATGTTGATTCGAATCAAATTCCTTCAAAAAAAGTAAGTTCAACGCGAGACCTGTTTGGCAGGTGTCTTTAGGTTTCTTTTCGGAAGTCTGGACTGATTCTTGCCTGCGATCCCCATTTGAGTCAACGAATGCGGGTCAAATATCTTTTCTACCGTCTCCGGCGCAAGAAGTCCCATCTCAAGTACAACTTCCTTGATTGTTTTTTCTTCAGCGAGAGCCCTTTTGACCACCTCGGCTGCCTTCTGATATCCTATGTACGGATTCAGGGCCAGCGCCACACCTGGTGACTTGTGAAGCATCTTTTCCATCCGTTCGCGGTTAGCGCTTATGCCCTTGATACACTTTTCAGCGAGCACTTTGGCTGCGGAGCTCAGGATTTTGAAATTTTCCACCAGTGAATATGCCACAAGTGGCATCATCACGTTGAGCTCCAGCTGACCAGCTTGGGTAGCCATCGATATGGCTAGATCATTACCAACCACCTGAAAACCAACCATGTCTACCATTTCTGGTATGCTTGGATTCACTTTGCCAGGCATTATGGATGACCCTGGTTGAACGGCGGGAAGTACTATCTCGGCCAGTCCTGTCATGGGACCTGAATTCATCAGACGTAAGTCATTCGCTATCTTGATCAGGTCCAGGGCGAAAGAGCGCTGGCAGGCGGAGACCTCGGAGAAGTCGGTGAGAGATTGTGTGGCTTCGGGTAGATGTTCTGCAGGTCTGACTTTCTCATCGATCAAGCGACCAATCCCCGATACGACACCCTGGACGTAATCGGGATCCGCATTAAGGCCGGTACCAACCGCGGTGGCTCCTATATTCAGTTCCCTTATCCTCGGAAGACAGGCCCGTAGCCTATCAGAATCCCGACGTAGCATTCTGGCCCATGCTTCGAATTCCTGACCAAGTCTTATCGGTGCTGCATCCATCAGGTGGGTCCTACCGCTCTTTATGATATCATCAAACTCCAACGCCTTCGTATGTAGTTCCTCAGCAAGAGCATTCATGTTTTCAAGGAGAGTCCTGGATAGCATGAGAGAAACGATCCTTATCGCAGTGGGTATGACATCATTCGTCGACTGCCCCATGTTTACATCATCGTTTGGATGCACAATCGAGTAATCGCCCTTCTTTCCTCCGAGAATTTCAATCGCCCTGTTTGCGATAACCTCATTTGCATTCATGTTATGAGAAGTACCGGCACCAGCCTGAAATATGTCGACAACGAACTGGTCGTGCAATTTTCCATTTATTATCTCGTCCGCAGCCTTCATGATTGCCCTGGCTTTCTCGGGCTTCAGTAGGCCCGCTTTCATGTTGGCTTCGGCCGCTGCTCTCTTCACGATCGCTGTTGCTACAATGAATTCGGGTCTCGCATGCAATCCCGAAATTGGAAAGTTTTCCGCCGCTCGCTGGGTCTGTACCCCCCAGTATGACCCTTCAGGCACCTTCACCTTCCCCAGATAATCGCTTTCGATTCTCCATCTCATAATCCCGATCATAATAAAGGACAAATTAAACCTTCACTCTAAAAATCTGACACGTCTGACGTTGCAGCGGGCTCGGAAAGAATCTGGGACCATCCGGTCTTGGTGATTGATATTTGACCATTTGGCCTAAGCCCATTGTGCTGACCTGTTATGAGAAGCAACGTTCAGAAAGTTCTGGGAGGTTGGTTAGTGCATGAGGATGAAATTCGCCCAGAAAGAAGAGAGAACCCAGAGCGCAGCTACAGGCCAGAGATGGAGTGGAGATTCAGCGTATGATGATCAGGTGAGGAAGGCCATAATTTCGAAATTCGATGCTGCTATCGCCCTCGTTCGACTTCTTCCTGATGATGTTGAGTCAAGCTAAGCAGGTGGGTCAAAGAGATAGATTTGATGTAAATGTTTTTGTGGGTCTTCTCCCGCTTTGCTCAGCAGATGCCATCTGAAGTTCTTGGTGATGGTGGCAAACACAGGTTGCTGATCAGGCTCCTGAAGAACGATCTTTCACCTAATGAATCTACGATAAATTGGGTGAAGCGAATCGTATCCGAAGCGAGTTCTCTTCAAGCTGTGAACGTCAGGGTGTCGAGCAGGGCTATCGAGTTTGATGTATTTTCTGAAGACCCGGTCAAGGTGGCAATGTCAGCATCCAAGCTGGAACAGGTACTGGGTCCAGTGGAAACGATCGAAGACCTGCGCAGGGAAAGGAGGTTCCAATCCGATGATCAAGCTTTCGCGGCGGCGATTTCGCTCTATCGCGCAGAGCGTTTTTGGGAGGCTCATGAGGTGCTTGAGTCGATCTGGAGAAGGACACCGCCCGGCGGTGGTAAGGAGACACTTCAGGGGCTCATACTTTTGTGTGCTGTGTACGTTCATTATCAAAGGGGGGAGCTGGAGGTAGCTCTCAACATGATGCCTCGGGTACTGAGAAAGCTCGAATCCGTGCCTGTCAGCTCATGTAATGATATCGATATGAAAGGGCTTCGAGCAGAAATACGAAATATTGTCGACAGACAAACTCTAGAAATAATTTCCCTAGACGAATTCAAAAATGAATGATTCGCTTAAATTGGGATGAGTGGTTGTCGACGAGCTATGAAGGCTGTCATTTACGACCCAGCTGGAGGGTTCAAGGTAAGAACCATCGAGGCTCCACACCCCGCACCGGGAGAACTCCTTGTGAAAATGAAGGTGTGCGGTCTTTGCGGCACGGACCTGGAAAAGATCCACGGTACGTACACAGCGGCCATGCCCGTGGTTGGACACGAACCTGCTGGAGTTGTGGAAGAAACGGGACAGGGAGTAAAGGGATTCTCTCCGGGCGACAGAGTTTTTGTCCACCACCATGTTCCATGTGGTGAATGCGAGCTCTGTATCGCCGGAAATCCGACGATGTGCAATAGATACAGGAGTAGCAACATCGTACCAGGAGGATTTTCAGAATATTTCATCGCCCCTGCATGGAACGTCGAAAGGGGAGGGGTGCTGAAACTTCCCGACAAACTCGATTTTGAGGATGGAGCGCTTATTGAGCCAACAGCCTGCTGCATCCGAGGTTTACAGAGAGCAGGTGCAAAAAATGCGAAAACGGCCGTAGTGGTTGGCTCCGGTCCAGTCGGACTGACCCACGTTAGGCTGCTGTCAAGGTCGGGCACAAGGGTGTTTGTTTCCGACGTCAACAAGAAGAGACTTGCAATAGCGTATGATATGGGGGCGGAGGAAGCTTACGACGCAAGTCAAACAGATGTTCCTGACAGCATCCGAAGAAAGACCTCGGGGTTGGGTGCAGACCTGGCCATCGTGGCAGCGGGAAGTCCGGCGGCAGTGACGCAGGCGGTCAGGTCGATCAGAAAGGGAGGGAAAATCTGCCTGTTCGGCGTGCCGATAAAGGGTTCTCGACTTGAGTATGACCTTTCAGATCTTTTCAATTCCGAGCAGTCGATAGAAACGAGTTATGGTGCTAGCGAAATAGAGACCAATCTGGCGCTTCAGATGATGAAAGATGACGACCTGGGGCTCCGCAAAATGATAACTCACAGGTTCCGGCTCGAAGAATTTGAGAAGGCGGTGGAATTGAGCATGAAAGGCGAATCATTGAAAACCGTGATGTTCAGTGACTGAACTAAATCCGATAACCTTTAACTATATGTGCCATGCCGTCATTTGATGAAGGCAGGTAGGACATAGAATATGAGTTGGGGTTTGAAAAACAGGCTCGCAAGAATTCTCAATTCGCAGACAGGACGAACGGTAATGCTCGCGGTCGACCATGGCTACTTCCAGGGCCCGACCACGGGTCTCGAAAATCCAAGAAGGACGCTTGAGCCTCTGATCCCTTATGCAGACAGCCTGATGTTGACGCGGGGTGTATTGAGAACATCTGTTTCTGATGATATCAGGGTGCCAATTGTGCTTCGAGTTTCGGGTGGGACAAGTATACTCAAAGAGCTGTCGAACGAAGGTGTTACAACGTCCGTCGAAGAGGCGATAAGACTCAACGCCTCCGCTGTTGCTGTCTCGATATTTGTTGGAGGCGAGTTCGAGAGACAGACTCTGCTCAACCTCTCCCGGTTGGTTGATGAAGGCGAAAGGTATGGCATGCCGGTGCTCGCTGTGACCGCTGTAGGAAGGGAAATGAACAGAGATGCGAGATACCTGGGCCTGGCCACCCGAATTGCGGCAGAGCTGGGGGCGCACATCGTGAAGACCTACTATTGTGAGGGCTTTTCCAAAGTCGTCGACGGTTGTCCGGTCCCCCTTGTGATAGCTGGAGGAAAGAAGATTCCTGAGGAAGATGCTCTCAGACTTGCCTACAATGCCATATCAGAAGGCGCTGTGGGTGTCGACATGGGACGCAACATATTCCAGTCTGACTCCCCGGTGGGCATGATAAAGGCCGTTAGAGCAATCGTACACGAGGAAGCCAGTGTTGACGCTGCATTTAAGCTGTATTCAGAGTCACGCAAAGTCATGCATGTTGAAAGAACCGTAGCTTCTGCGGAATCTGCCGAATGAGATTAAGATCACAAACTTTCAAGCATATCGAGAAGGACTGCAACTACCTCTCAGCCCGGTCAAAGACGCCTCTCCCAGCCCCGTATCATGTACTTTCTGTAGCCGCTCGAGTGATAGGGATCACGTGCGGCGAGTTTCTCTGCTTCCACTCGATCACTAACGTTAAGAGCATATAATCCGCCCTCACCATCCACGAATCTACCGGCAAATTCGAGTTTGCCTTCATCTTGCAGCATCTTCAGATACGACATATGAGCATCACTGAGTTCTTTTGTTCTCAGTTCATCTTTGGCGTTGGATGTAATAACGATGAAGTGAGGCATAAGTATTCGAACATACGTGGATGGTTTTTAATCTTTATGTACCGATTGTCACGAAAACGGAGTACTGATTGCATTTTCTAGACGTCTGTAAATCTTAACGGACGGGAAGGTTGTACCTGATAGCGGGCTGCTTTGCTTGTGTCATCCTTCAGAAATAAATTTATCCCATCGGATACCTGAACGCTGGTTGATCATTTTGCCCACACCGGATACAGGTATAAGGGATGATGAAGGTAAGAGTACCGAAGGTCTCCTTGGTGAGATTTTGAAAAGGGTCGGAACAAGGCGCAAGGAGGTCATGGTGGGCCCCGGGGTGGGCATTGATGCGGGGATAGTTGACCTGGGAGAGGGGAAGGTGCTCTGTGCATCCACAGACCCCATGAGTTACATCAGCGAGCTGGGACCAGTGGATTCGGCCGCGCTTTCTGTGAGGTCCTTGTTTGCTGACCTTGCTGCGTCGGGTGTATGGCCGCAGTACGCCCTGTTCAGCTTCAACCTTCCGCGATCGATGAGCCAGAGACAGTTCCTGAGGTACTGGAAGGCTGTGAGTGACGAGTGCAGGCGTGAGGGGGTTGCGATTTTAGGAGGGCACACAGGAAAATATCCGGGTGGGAATTACACCGTGATAGGCGCCGGTATGGCTATCGGCACAGGTGGTTTTGACTCTGTGTTCAGAAGACGAGTCGGGGAAGGAGACAAGATAATCATGACAAAAACTGCGGCCATAGAAGCAACAGCGGTGCTTGCAAGGTTATTTCCTAAATACATAACCGACAGGCTTGGCCGGAAGATACTGGGACAGGCAAGGGACCACATTGCGCTTCTATCTGTCATGAATGATGCAAGGGCTGTATCGTACTCTGTAGGCTCCGGAGTCGAAGTCACGGGAGTACATGATGTCGCAGAAGGCGGTGTGGTGAAGGGTGCCATTGAGCTTGTCAGAAGTTGTCGGATGGGGCTGAGATTAGAAAGGGAGCTCATTCCAATTTCAAAACCCACGTCAGCTGTGTGCCAGCTGTTCGGACTGGACCCCGCAATGACGCTTGGTCAGGGTTCCCTCCTTGTGACCTGTAAAGAAGGACATGAAGAGAATCTTCTTCGTAATTTAAGGGAGAGAGGCATCTCCGCGGCACGCATCGGCGAGGTGGTGGGGGGAACTGAAGTTGATACTCTGGTTACAGGAGGCAGAGCCGAGAGAATTAAAGATTTCACTGACCGCTACTGGCAAGTTTATGAAAAAATGAGGGCGGAGAACAGGTAACAAGTTTCGACTAACCGTGGACCAGCCCGGGCTTTCATTTGTCTTCGAATCTACATCGGCAGAGTCCTGAACAGTCACTGCCAGTATATCACTGGACGTACGATAACCAGGCCTCATATTTGGGTTCGCGGCCATGAATAACGTTATCGTAGAGCGTCTGAAAGCGCTTTGTAATGGGATAGCCACCGTTTCCTATCAATCTCCCATCCACCTCTCTGATGGGGGTTATGCCAGCGGCGGTTCCTGTGTAGAAAAGCTCATCTGCCGTGAATATTTCCTCTCTTGTGAAGTCATTCCTGCGGAAAACATATCCAAGGTCCTCTACGAATTTTATCACAGTGTCTCTCGTTATCCCCCTTAGGATACCTGAACTCGCCGGCGGAGTGCTTACCACACCATCCTTGACCCTGAATATGTTTTCGCCCGGCCCCTCCGCCACCATTCCGTTTGAATTCAGCATTATGGCTTCATCATAACCTGCCGATGTAGCCTCCATTTTAGCCAGCGCTGAATTGGCATAGTTGGCAGCACACTTTGCCTGCGGTGGAAGCGCCCTTGAATCCACTCTGATCCAGCTTGATACTGTTGCTCTCACACCCTTTTCCAGTCCTTCTTCGCCCAGGTAGGCTCCCCAGTTCCATAGAGTGAGGGCGACCTGCACCGGGCATTTGGTTGGGTCCAGTCCCATCTGTCCATAACCAGAAAACGCGATCGGTCTTATGTATGCATCCTGGATTCCATTTCGTCTTACGAGTTCCACGCACTCATCATGCAGTTGTTTTACTGTGTACCCGATGTTCATTCTGTATATTTTCGCGCTGTTGAGAAACCTTTCGAGATGTTCGTCCAGCCTGAATATGGCCGGTCCCTTTGGGGTGCTGTGACATCGTATACCTTCGAACACCGCATAGCCATAGTGTAGCGCATGGGTAAGAACGTGGACTTTTGCATCCTCCCAAGCGACAAACTTTCCGTCCATCCACAGATATTTCAGAGGAGTTATTCCTACCATGATGAAGGTTTCGCGTCGGGGTGCTTTAAGTCAATCCCGATTTCTGAATACGAAGAAACAATTCATGCAAAATCCGAGCATAAGGGAGCCACAGGCGTGCATGGAAGTTGTCGAAGTCAAGTCAATGAACAAGACTACGCGACGATATTTAGAGTAGAGAACGCAGAATCAACCAAATGTTGCTTGGATGCTCCATAATTCTTCTTTTGGAATAGGAATACCAGCTTGTCCCATAAGGGAGGTACGTCACCATCCGGTAGCCGTCCGATACCAGCTTATCCTTGAGCTCGTCTCTTATTCCCTTGAGCATCTGAAACTCGAATTCTGATTTGGTGTCCTTTGCTAGGTCCTTCGCCGTGCTGATAAGGTATGAGTCATGAGTTGCTATCCCCACTCTTCCTCCACTTTGGAATACCCTTTTCATGATCGTGACATAATTCTGGGTTATTTCTGGTCTTCCGGTGTATACGATGTCGGGGGTTTCCCTGTACGCTCCCTTGCACAGTCGGATCTTGCCTCCTTTCTCCAGTATGGCCTCCACATCCTTTTCGCTTCGCCTAAGATAGGCCTGAATAGCCACACCCACCCCTCTGAATGAACCCAACAGTTCATGGTACAGCTCCAGCGTCCTTTCCGTATATTTCGAGCCTTCCATGTCGACCCAAAGGAACTGCCTGAAACCGGACGCCTTCTCGGCGAGGCCCAACAGATTCTTTCTTGCCAGGTCCGCGTCCAGGCCGAGCCCCAGCTGGGTCAGTTTCACGGATATGGAAGCGTCGAGCTTCATGGTATTGATGGATTCCTGAAGTCTGGTGTACTCCTCGTTGTGGGCTGATATGACCCCCTGGTCAAGGATATCCTCACCAAGATAGTTCAGCATCACACCCTGCCCGCGAGCATTCAGGCTTCTGGCTATCTGCAGGGCTTCGTCTGCATCTTGCCCCGCTATCCACCTCTTAGCGACGCGGTAGAGCATCTGGCTCATTGACGTCTCACTGTAAGGGCAAGTTTGATTATAAACATGATGCAAATCACCAACTTATACAGTTTCGTTCGTTCCGGTTCTCCTTGCCTTACTTCGGCGTCTTGAAGGTTTTCTCTCAAATCTTCCCTCCAGCCTCTCCAACCTTTCCTTGATGAGCCTGTTCTCCTCTCTCAATTTTTCGAGGTCTTCTCTGAACTGCTTTATTTCATTGGCTGGGCCAAGAGACCTGAGGCTTGATATTGCTTCATAAAACGACCTCCTGACCCTGCCGTCACCTTCCGACCTCACGGCGGCCTCGAGGTCACCGATGGAGTCAAGGTCCTTTCTCTCCACGAGTGCCTGCGCGGCGGCGGACCTTACCCTGAACCATTCATCCTTCAGCAGCGAGACCAGCAGGTCGTGAATATCTTTTCTTGACGATCCGACCTTGCCAAGTGCCATGGTGGCGGCATACCTGACGGCGGGTATGTACTTCTGCGAAGTGCTTTCCTTCAGAAGCTCGATCACCTCATCATTATCATGATTCGAGAGTCCTTCAAGTGCGCCAACCTGTATCACCCCATTATGTGAGGGTCTTGAGAGGGCGTTCCTAAGCAGCTGGTCGTACCCTTTTTGCTTTGTCTTGCCCAGGCTTCGAGCCAGTTCGGCTTCCACAAAGTAGCTTGGGTCCCCCTTTTCCAGCCTTTCAGCAAGGGCCCGGGCAACGGATTCCTTTCTGAATTTGCCAAGTGCCTGGACTACCGCTCGCCTGGCCTTTGGATGCTCCACGCTCAGGCTTTCCAGGAGTGCTGACTGTGCGGCTTCGCTACCGATCTCACCAAGAGCCCTTGCGCACTCGGCTCGTACCCCCCAGAACGGGTCCGAAAGGAGTGCTCTCTTTAGCGCCTTGATGGCAGACAAACCTCCTTCTCTTGCAAGTCCCTTCGCGGCGCTTATCCTCCCCGTAACTCCGTCTTTTTCAATCTGATGGAGCATCATCTCAAGCGGTCTCTCAAACTCTACGGTTCCCAGGATTGTGAAATCAGGGTCGATGGACAGATATTCCGGGTCTCGCTTCAATGGGAGATAAAACGACTGGTCTTTGGATAGAACAACAAACTGATGTTCATCCCTGGTATCTCCGTAATCAACGACCACCTTCAGGTCAAACTTGAATGCATCTTCTTCTTGCTTCTGTCTCACCCGTAATATGGCACCGGAACCATCAAGGCGCCCAAGGCTTACAGATACTTCTGGATGACCAGGCCTGTGGAGCCACTGGTCGAAGAATTCATCAAGGTTGATCCCTGTTGTTCGCTCGACTGCGCGAGCCAGGTCAGAGGATTCCACGATTCCGAATGCATTATCCTTAACGTATCTTTGAATCGATCTGAAGAAATCGGAGTCACCCAGCTTGTTACGCAACATATTCAGGACCAGACTTCCTTTTTCGTAGAGATGCCTGTCAAAAACCTCGCTTGGGTTCTCGTAAATGTTGGTCACGATCGGACGAGCGTAATGTTTTTCGTACTCCTCGAGGTAGGTCGAAAGATTTTCCATAAGATCATAGATGTATTCTTCCCTGCCCTTGCTGAATTCCTGATAGAGGGCTTCAAAGAATGTGGCGAAGGATTCGTTCAGCCAGGCGTGGGACCAGTGCCTGCATGTGAGCAAGTCACCGAACCACATGTGCGCAAGTTCGTGCGCCACAAGCGGAACACTGCTGAAGTCGATGTGAGCCCGCTCGTCATGCAGTGTCGTGTCTGTCAGCGTGGTCGCCGTCGTATTTTCCATGCCGCCAAATATGAAATCACTGACAACGACCTGTGCATACTTATCCCAGGGGTACTTCATGCCTGTTTTTTCCTCAAAAAACTTCATCATTCTCGGAGTTTCGGAGAAGCTCCGCTTCGCATCCTCCTCCCTCCCTTTGTAAACATAGTATTCGATAGGAACTCCGTCTGACGTGTCCTCAAGCTTCACATATTCTCCTACTACCAAGCTGATCAGGTAGATGCTGTGGGGCTTGTCCTGAGACCAGTGATAGATTTTGGTTCTTCCGGAAGGGCCAGGTTCTGCTGATACGAGCCTGCCGTTCGAGACAGCCACCATTTTTTCAGGGACCTCCGCTATCACTTCACTCGTCACTTTCTGCGCAGGAGTATCGATGCAGGGGAACCAAAAGTGTGAAAGCTCATCTTCACCCTGTGTCCACAGCTGGACTGGGCGGTCGGGTCTTTCGGGGGACGGCTTTCTAAAGTAGAGACCTCTCTCTGGATGACCCTGGTAGCCGATTGATATTTCATATTGGCTTCCGATTTCTGAGGGAGAAGTGAGGTTGATGACAAGCTTGCCACCTGATTGTTCGAACTCAAGCTGTGCATCACCCTGCTTCACCCAATGCACTTCCAGTTCTGCTGCATCGAGGGTGAGCTTCCTGATGTCTTTTCTCTTCGATATTAAACGCAACTTCGCGTTTCCAGTAATTTCTGCCCTTTCGAAGTCTGGCGTAATCTGTATCCGAATATGTTGCAACTCAAACGGTCTGTCAGGCACATAATGGGGAAAAGATTCAGGAAGTATGAACGGCTTGACAGAAGATGCTGCACAGACCAGGCCCGTAATCTCCCTCTCGTGCATGTTTCATCTCCGGATTTGTGACTTATTTAAATGGTGTTCAGGTTGAAGGATTCTTTCCGTGCGTCTTTGAATACCTCTGATACTCCTCCCATATGACGTCCTCCACCTTCTGAAAGTAAAGTCTGGTGGCCATGGGCATCTCCGATAGATTTTTCTCGATTGCTTGAACAAGAAAAGGCACTGCTCTCTTTGATGCTTTGAAGTTGAACTTCATCGGAAGGAGCTCGTCCTGGATGATCTGGATGGTCCCCTTTAAATCGTCTGGAGCCAGCTCCACAGCATCGGACTCTATAACCTTTGACCAGTGAGCCAAGACTTCGAAATCCAGTCCAGACCTTAGGTCCTCGATCTGCTTGGCATATTTTCTGATAGTATCCATAGAAAGGAGGTCATCGGACATGAGCCGGTGTCCAGAAAGGGAAGGAATTAAGTGTTACATTTGGCCGAGTAAAAGTAACCTCGATGTTCAGAGATCGAGCAGAAACCTTAACCGATACCCTTGTGCTCTTCTTGCTATCTTCATCTCATGATACGTGACAGCCTTCACCTCTCGTTTTAGAACGTGCCTGTCAGGATCGAATCGTTCGCCCGAAGCTGTCGCGTTCAGGACGAATTTTGTTCTTTCCTTTTCTATCGCGATCGAGGCCCTGGGCAGCAGAAGTTTTTCTGTATCAAAATTAACAAGAATAAACTCGAGCCAAGCATAGAGGAGTTCTTCCAAATCATTTCCTTTTAACTGCGGCGTCTTTACTTTGATCGTCTTTCTTATCCTCCGAAGATCAGTAATTACGGACACGAGCCCCGCGGCGGAGGCTTCAAACGCACCTTCAAGAGTGGGAGACCATACTTCAATAAACGCATCTGACATGTGTGGAATCTGCCTGTGGCCTGAAACCTGCACCTGTACGCTACCCCCTGCTACTTCCCTTCTTAGTGATAGGTTATTTATTGTGGTGTCCATATTCTACCTTCGATGCGCACTATTATCGCTTATGAAGGAGGTTTAGGACTACATTGATGCCGGGGGATGCCGGGGTTCTACAGAGCCCGAAGGCAGAGTGGACTAACGCGCGGGCCTTGAGTTGTCGTGAAGGAAGGAGAGCCCGTGGCCCCTAGTGGGCCTCGTGGGTTCAAATCCCACCCCCGGCGCAAAGTATCACAGGATATAGTCCTACGCTATTATCCGATATGGTGGACGACATCCATGACTACCAAGTCAGGCTCGACTATCAGCTGAGGAAGGGTGAGAAGGATGGCCTGAGAATTCATTGACTACTTCTACATGTGAATCGTCAATAAAAGCCCGTTTTCCCACATAATTTATTGAAATTACTGTATTCATGGTGGTTACGGACTTCGCCCCATTGACTCGTTTACACAGAACTTCAGTTCACTGTGGCTTTGGCGGTGATTGCTGCAATCCCCGCTTCCAAAGCTGAGCATCGGGCTCTTTCGAAGTCATGAGCCCATGTTATTATGACAACGTCACCGTCCTTGAGCCCTAGCTGAGATTCGAGTAACGAAGCCTCTTCGGGATGCTCCCTTGTGACATCTGTCAACCCGGGCATAACGAGTCTCCCCCTTTCATACGTCATTATCATCGCACCTATCGCGCCTGACCTAACTGCTTCGTCCCTTTCCTTCAAGCCATTCAATATGGCTCGAGACATGCCGTGGACCAAAAGGCCCGCAGATTTGCCATATATAGGCAGCTGGGCGGGGGGTGTGAAGAACTCGATATCTTCCTTTATTTGATTGAAGAGTTCTAACCCCTTTTCGGTTAGGAAGCATCCGGCCGCCTGAGTGGACACCAGGTGCGCAGACCTCAGCCTTCCTATAATTGTTCTGATAGTACCTTCCCCCACCCCCACGTCCTCTGCGAGTTTCTTCCTACCAACGAAGTTGTTGCCGATGTACAGAACTGTGAGTATAAGGTGACAGACCGAGAAGGATGGAGTAGGTCCCTTTGGCTGGTGGTTCTGAAGGGTGAGAAGCTGTTCTGCCCACACATGCCTAAAAACGCTTTTCAGGTTATATAAGGTTGAAGGAAACATGTCAAAGAACGTTTGAGACCTGGGCGAGAGTCATGTATTTATATTGGATGGTTTATCCATCCATCATGATGCGGGTGCAGGGAGTCACCGTCGTCGCTGCCTTCGTTTCGATCATCATAGCAACGAATTATGGCCTGACTCCGCTGGCCAATGTAAAGCTTGAAGATCTGCTCGTCTTTGTCGCCGCGTTTGTGTTCGGCCTGAGAATAGGAATCACAGTCGCGGTGTTATCAGAAACCCTGTGGGGGATAATGAGCCCCTACGGTTTCGGCGGTGCGATAATACCTTTCTTGGTGATTGGAGAGCTGCTTTACGCCGTAGCAGGAAGCGGTCTTTCGCACATCCTGAAGGAAAGGATAGAACCATTTTCTTCGACGAACGTCTTGATGGGATCACTGCTGGCGGCCTGTGCATTCATATTCGACGTTGAGACAAACGCGGCAACTGCATTTCTTGTATTCGGCGGAGGCACGACCTTAAGGACGTTGCTTGATTACGAATTCTTGGGGATCCCTTTCATGATACCGCATGAGTTATCAGACTTCGTGCTGGGTTCTCTGGTAGCTTCCCCAATAATTTACTACGCCAGAAGACTTGGCGCCAGAAAGGAGGTCTACCATCTTGGCAAAAGAGTGGAGGCTGGAATCTGAATTTGTCTGGCGTCAAATACTGGAACAAGCTGAGCGCGATCCTCGTTGTCTTGCTTATCCTGACTTCACTAGGCGCGGCATATTACTACTATGAGTATTCAACCATATCGAACGAAAATGCAAGTCTCATTTCTGAGCTTTCTACCGCGACTTCGGCATACAACTCGGAAACGGGTAGATATAATCAGCTCGTTTCAGCGTATAACGGTGTGGTGGAAAGGTACAACGGCTCTGTTTCTTCATTCGTGCAACTTTCCAGCGCGTATAATCAAAGCATGGAGGCGTTCTCCAGCCTCACTACCACCTACGAAAATCTGGCCAAAGGATACAACAGCACCCTTGCTTACCTAGTTCAGGCTGTTTCCGTGCTCAATACAACGGAGCCGGCCTACACGTCGGCAACTCTGGCCTTACAGAGCCTTTGGAATCAGTATCAGCAGGCTAACCTCCAATTCAGAACGAGTGTTGCAGAGTATCAGAACTTAACTCATCAGTACCAGCTGCTCGCAAGCACATTCTACAAACAAAACCTAAATTCTTCTTACCCTTTGGTACAAATAAAGCAGCCCACCTACCCTCCCCTGCTCAGCTTCAACATGCTGGTGGACTTCGGTAACGGCACAAAGATATGGTATAATGGGACATCATTTCAGCCTGGTTGGAATCTGTATCAGGCTACGCTTGTATTGACTGGAGGGAGGATGGATTCGACTTGGTATCCCCAGTACGGTGAACATTACATCTACGGCATATTCGGGGTTGAGAACACGCAAAGTGATTTCTGGTTCCTTTGGTCCTACTCCAGCAGCGGGTGGAACACAACTCAGGTCGGGGCTGACGACATACAAGTAACAAACGGGACATCATATGCATGGACGTTCTGCGGGATGAATACGCAGTATCAACCAACCTGCACCCCCTAAAACGATATCGAACATACGGATTTTGAATAGGATACCACCGGTGCATATATTACGAATATCGGTCGGAAATCGTTGCCATCCTGTTACTTCACATCAAAACATAGCTTAAGTTAAATGTATGCTGTTGAGCCGGGTGTGGCAGAGATGGAGGAGACGGACGAGAAGAAAAAGCTGGCGCAGTTGTATGAACAGCGCCGGGGTCTGGTCGAGCAGCTGAAGAAGCTTCGCTCGAGGAAAAGCGAACTTGTGGCGGAGCTTGACCAGCTCGCAGAAAAACTGGAGGCCGAGCGTGAGGAATACAGCGGTCTCAGGGAAAGATTGAGGTCTCTGAATGAAAGTAGAAGAAAGCTGGTTGATGAGATTAGAGATTCAAAGAAAAAATTCAGGGACGCATCTTCGCAGCTTAATCATATGAAACCCGCACTCAGGACCCACGGAGAAGACCTTGAAAAGGAGCTCAAGCAGATCGAGTGGAGAATGCAGACCCAGCACCTCTCGAGGGAGGAGGAAAAGAGTCTTCTTGCTAGAATGAAGGAAATGGCTTCAACCATCTCCGTTTGGAGGAAGGCGTACGAACTGAAGGACCAGGCATCTAGGCTCGACAGGGAGCTAGACGAGAAGTCTGCGTCACTCTTTGATGTGAAGGCCGATAGACAGGAGGCCCTCAAGCAGATGGAGGAGCACCGAGGAAAGATGGAAGAATACACGAAGGCAGGCAGACAGGTTTATGGCGAAGTGGAAAGCACAAACCAGGATATAGAAGAGCTTGAAAAGAAGTACAGGGAGATCACCTCCGCCCTCGATGAACTCAAGACCAAGTTGGAGGTTGAGGAGCGAAAGGCACATGGACAGAGACTTGCGGCCCGCGTAGCCGCCAGCCAGGAGGCTATCCAGAGGGCGAAGCAGGAGGCACTTGAAAGGATGCGTAGAGGAGAATCGATATCATTTTACGACCTGAAACTCCTTTACGATGAAGACAACGTCAAATAAGAAACGAGCATCACGAACTGCTTATATTATGCGAATTGCTCACAAAAGGACCGTTGGAAGCTCAGCATCAGCAGAAGGTACTGGTCGTGAACGTCGATAGAGACGACGACCTGGGCCGCAAGGCGGGTATCTCAACCCCCGTGGTCGGAAGGCAGCAATGCCTAGACGCGGGAGTAAAGCTGATGCTTACCGACCCAGAAGAAGCAGATGCAAATGCCATATGCGCGGCTGTGGCCGAATATGATGAGCTGAAGGCGAAGGGGTACGAATGTGAAGTAGCCCTGGTTTCCGGTACAGAACATGGCGGCTTTGAAGCAGACCAGAAGATGCTGAAGCAGGTCCGTGCTGTGGTTGATGCGATCAGACCTGGTGGAATAGTGCTGGTTTCCGATGGGCTCGACGACGAAATGGTGCTGCCCCTGCTAACGAACATTGCACCAGTGATAAGCACCAGAAGGGTGGTGATAAAACACAGCGCAAGCGTCGAAGAGAGTTACATCATTCTTGGAAGATATCTTAAGATGCTCGTTTATGATTCAAGGTATTCAAAGTACTTCCTGGGAATACCTGGCATACTCCTGGTTCTGTACGGGATATTCAGCTACTTTAACCTCTACGTGGATTTTGGATACATCCTCGCCCTTATGGTGGGTGCGATATTCGTCTTCAGGGGGTTCGGCTTCGACAGCATGTTAAGCAACGCAAGAAAGAGAACCTTCTTTCTGGCAAGATTCTTTGCGTTTCTGGCTTCTCTCATCATCGTAATCGTGGCTGGCATTCAAGGATACAACGCAGTAACTCAGCTTTACTTCTGGCCGCCCCAATCCGCTAGCATCCTCTACCAGCATCTGGGGTTGGTGGTAGGCAGCTTCATGACAAATTCAGTGCTTTTGGTATGGGTGGCGATCGCTACAAATATCGGGGTGGATGCGGTATACCACGTGCTTCGTAAATCCACGAAGGTGGTAAGAGACCTGATAGCCCTGGCCGCCCTTGTGCTGATGTACTCGCCCGTGCTGGTTCTTGCCAGCCTTTTTGAAAGACCCACGAGTTCGGCTGTCCCAATAGTCTCACTGTTGCTTGCAGGACTGGCGGTGCTGCTTGTCCTGATATATGTTGCATACGGCTTCGTTTTCAGCCGACGGGTGTCGGCTCATGACAAAGACTGACGACCTTTTCAGCACCGCCCTCAGGTACCTTGGGGTATACAGGCTGTACACGAGGGTTCTGGAATCCGAGATAAAGGGGGGGCCGATGCCAAAGCACATAGGGGTGATCCTGGATGGAAACAGAAGATGGGCACAGGAGCGGGACTACCCGGAGTGGATGGGACACGTATTCGGAGCGGACAAGGTCGAAAGTCTGCTGGAATGGTGCCTTGAGTATAAGATACACTCGCTGACACTTTTTGCTCTTTCGACTGAGAATCTTTCAAGAGACCCGGAAGAACTGAAAAGCATATTCCAGATTATTGAGAACAAACTGCAAAAGCTTATCGATGGCCATTACGTGCACAAGCACAGGGTTCATGTGAAGGGACTTGGAAATCCGGACATTCTTACTCCAGGTGTGAGGTCCAGACTGGAGATTCTAGAAAAAGAATCGGAGAACTACTCCGACCTGTACCTCAACTTTGCAATAGCCTACGGTGGCAGGATGGAGATAGTTCAAGCGGTCAGGAAAATAGCTTCCGAAGTGTCCAAGGGTACGCTGGACCCTCTGAGTATAGATGAGAAGAAGTTTTCAGAATACCTATTCACTTCTTTTCTTCCTGAACCCGACCCTGATCTCATAATTCGAACTTCAGGAGAGGTTAGGCTCAGTGGATTTCTTCTATGGCAGTCAGCCTATAGTGAACTGGTGTTCATGGATGTTTACTGGCCCGGCTTTCGAAAGCTAGACTTTCTCAGAGCCATAAGGACGTATCAGAGCAGGCAAAGAAGGTTCGGAAGATAGAACAGCGATAGTATGAAATACGAAAGGCAAACAGGACAGTGTTATCATACCTCCTTTTTCCTTGCTCCTCCAGGTCTCCCCCCCGAGGCTTCTCTTCTTTCTTGCTTCACTCTTTCCATCAATAGGTCTCTGGCAGCCCTAAGTGTTGCAAGAGAGCCAGCAATATCATCAGTTTCCAGAAGCCTTTCCGCCTCCCTCAGAAGTTGCGCCGGGTCATTCACGGTGGGCGAATCCTCAGGCTTCCATTCGCTCAGGAGCATATCCTCGCCCACGGCAAGCTTGACTATAAGCACGGCCATCTCTATGTGTGAATATGCACTCCACGTTCGAAGGTCTTTGCCTCCTGTACCGAATTTTGCTTGGCTCAGCGAATCAATAGCCGAGCGTATCTCATTTTTCACACGCTGTAAGTCTTTTCCCGATATGCTGACCACAAAGGATCGCTTTACCCCAATCTTTGGTCACTGCTTAAATACATATGTTTTTTGAAATGAGCCATGCCCCGGGGCAAGGGTGAACCAATATTCAGAAAGCTTCAATCGGTCAAGGAGCTGGCCAGGCTTGCGTGCGCATTTGAAAGGGTGCCCAGGCCAACTTTCGGGATCCTTGTTGATGGAAAGTATGCTTTGTCCGTTCATTCAGAGCAACTCGGAGAATCGCCCGTATTCTTCTATGCGATAAGCGAAAAGATTGACCAGTTTCTGAAATACAAGCTGGAGGATGAGGTTGAGGAGGTGACTCTCTCGTCTGAGGCCACGGATGCAAGATATCTCTATTCGCCCATACTTTCAATAAAATCAGTACCAGAAGGGTACATGAAATCACTGATGAGAGGCGGTTCAAGTCTTCTCCAGAATATCTCCATGGAACTGTCGGACGTCGTGAGTCTTCTCAAGCTGAGCTCATACAGGGTGCTGGTGGATGAGTCACCTGCCCCCCTTTATCTTATGAAAGATAGAGATGGGTACAAGCTTGGTGCGTATGTTCACATTGGAGACTCTGACGGCAGTGATATTCTGTTCTTTGCCAAGATAGAGGCGGATCCCAGGAAGGATTTCGTCCGTTATGACCCTCAGCGGCCATCCGAATGGTCCTACACCAACAGAACAGGTGAACATGGAACATATTATGCGAAGATTGTAAGGCTCGCAGACTCTTCGGACGAGGAGCCCGAAGGCTCTGGCGACCGAGAATGAATTTTGCAGTGAAATTTGAAATGAAAGGCTGCCACGCATGATGGAATGCTTTTATAGACCAGTTTTATCGCCATAAAACACATGCCTAAAGTGAGAGTGGCTCTGGCAGGAGTGGGAAATTGCGCATCCGCGCTGATTCAGGGGACAGTAAAGTATTCGGAATCAAGCTCGGACACAGTCGGCCTGCTTTCTTATTCCCTTGGGGGAATAACACCAAAAGATATCGAATTCGTTTCCGCATTTGACGTAGACAGCAGGAAGGTTGGCAGGGACCTTTCGGAAGCCATATTCTCGGGAATGAACAATACACCGAGATTCCAGGAAGTACCATCTATGGGGGTGAAGGTTAAGAGGGGACCACTTCTGGACGGCGTTGGCAAGTACCTGAAGGAGGTAATTCCACTATCAGGGGACCCGGAAGCAGATGTGGTGAAGGAACTTAAGGACTCCGGCGCCGACATGCTGGTGAACTATCTGCCCGTTGGAAGCACCAGGGCCGTTCAGGCCTACGCTACATCTGCGCTGAATGCAGGAGTGGCTTTCATAAATGCAATGCCAGTTTTTATTGCGAGTGACCCTTCATGGGCTGAAAAATTCAAAGACAAGGGACTTCCGGTGGCTGGGGATGATGTGATGAGTCAAATAGGAGCAACGGTACTTCACAAGACTCTGGTCAAGCTACTTCATGACAGGGGTGCAAAGGTGGAGGAAACATATCAGCTGAACATAGGAGGCGACACCGACTTTCTTAACATGCTTGAAGAAAGCAGACTGGCCGATAAGAGAGAAAGCAAGACGAGTGCCGTGCGAGCGATGACACCCTACCCGGTACCCACCCGCATCGGGCCGAGCGATTACGTCGGTTTTCTCAAGAATGATAAGGTGTGCTACATCTGGATCAAAGGCAGGTATTTCGGGAATACACCGGTGACAATAGAAGCGAAGCTGCATGTGGTGGATGCTCCGGACTCTGGGGGGGTCATGATAGACGCGATAAGGGGTACCAAGATCGCATTACAGAGAGGTGTAGCCGGCGAGCTCGTCAGTCTTTCATCGTACTGCTTCAAACATCCACCGCAACAGCTTCCATATGATGAAGCGAAGGAACGGTTTCTCGAATTCGTAGAGGGCAGGAGAGAAAGGTAGGTACTAATTCTCATACTCCCCTGAGTAATCTCCTCCCGAGCGCACCGCTCGCACCCGGTAAAACTACCAACAGTGCAACTCCTGATAATGCGAATTGAAGGTTGATGAGCCATGGCATGCAGGCATGCATCAAAGACGCTACGTCTTGCGAAGTATCCCAAAAGTCAATTTACATGTTTGGATTTGCGTTACAGCAAGCTTCCTTGGTCACCGACGTGCTCGGCCGAAGTCTGGTTTCCTACCCTCTTCCATGTTTTCCAGCTCTGCCTTGTGTAAGGCGGTGGTTTACCATGCTTTTCGATCCATTGCTTGAGGAATTCGATAGTTCTCGGGTCGGAAGGATATCCTGACCCGAAATCCCCCAGCTCGAGTTTTATTCGCTCGATCTCCCTGTCTCTGCTCACCTTCGCAAGTATGCTTGCGGCGGATACAACCGGAAATATTCTATCAGCATGATGTGTTGCCACAATACTGATGCTTTTGTGCAGGTTTTCCTTTATTTGTTCTGAGTAGATTCTGACATCCGTGTCAGACGCATCGACGTAGGCTACCTCGCCTTCGAGTCTGTCTATTACTCTTGCCATGTATATCGCCTCAAGGTAATTCAATTTTGTATGCTTCTTCCTGTGGCGTACAAATTCATCTATCTCGGTCGGGGGGATTGAAAGAACGACGTGTGATTCGGACAACTCGATGATAAGACTAAACAATCTCTCCCGGCTTGCCGGAGTCAGAAGTTTCGAATCCTTGACGCCAAGGGACCTCAGCTTTTCGCTTGTCCGTTCCTCTATCGACACCCCCCCAATGAAGAGGGGACCTATAATACAACCTCTGCCGGCGTCATCCACCCCGACGATCAGCCTATCAATGTTCATCGGCCCATCATTCCCCTTATGATGCCTTCTATTTCCTTGACCAGTGCGTCCCTGTTCTGTAATGATACTTCAAATGATACCACCGCAGGCGTTTCTCTTATTTCGTCCACAAGAGGGTCGTTAATGCTTCTGTGGACAACGATGATGCACGGCTTCCTGCTATCGAGCACCGACTTGAGGCTCCTTCTGAATTCCGGGCTTAGAAGTTCCATTGGCCCAACTTCATCCACGACCACTACATCCGCCCGTGCGCACGCCTCATTGATTGCCGTTGAAGCAAAGTTAGCCAGCGTGGAAAGGTTCACCCGGTACCTTCCCAGCCTAGGTCCTTCTCCCTTGAGGTCGGCAAGCACCTTTCGCTCGCCGGTAAGCAGGTCAGTCATGTCGAACCCTGTTCTTACTCTTCCTGACCTTCTCTCCTTTGAGTAGACGCCCCCAACGGACAGACCGGACTTTCTCAATTCGTACACGATCCTGGTTACAACCGTGGTCTTACCCACTCCGGGGGGCCCCGTCAAAATTACGAGAGTGCCGTTTCTTTCCAAGCGGCTCAGCAGCGGAAGTAGTGATATAAAACAAGGGAGGAGGTGTTCCAGATGTTAAAATAATACCAATTGAAGCCGGGTACGGGGCTAAGATGTTGGCTGACTGGTTCGGTGACTGACCAGAACCTGCCTTCATCACACAGAATGTACAGCTTGCATCCAAATGCATTCAATTATAATTGTGTGGTTTTAAGCGTGTCATTTGTAGTATGGCCGTGGAAAGTTATAGGCTCACAACCGAGGGAAGGACCAAAATTTATGTTCCGGCCGTTAGCATTACATCTCCCCTTCCTCCAACCTCACCAGCATTTTTCAATCCGCGGGGAAGGAAAGTAAGAGACCTTGCTGTCCTTGCCTGCAGAGCATACACAAAACTCTACGGAGAAGCGGATTTTGGGGATCCGCTCGCCGGAGTGGGTGCAAAATCTCTTAGGGTTTTGGTAGAGTCGGAAGGAATCGCACACGCATATATCAATGACCTGAACTCCAAGGCAATAAAGCTGGCGAGGCGGTCAGCCGCTGCGAATTTGGTTTTGAACAGGGCCTCATTCACGGTCAAATCCGCAAACCAGTTCCTTGAGCTTCATGCGAGGCCCGGTAGAAGATTTTCCATAATTGACCTTGATCCCTTCGGTTCACCCACAGAATTCGTGGATTCCGCAATAAGGGCGCTGCAATACGGTGGCATGCTTTCCCTGACCGCGACTGACACTGCTCCGCTCAGTGGCGTGTACAGAAAGGTTGCCTTCAGGAAGTATTTTGGGTATTCACTCAGGACAGATTTTTCGCGAGAACTCGGACTGCGGCTTCTCTGCGCCATGGTGGTAAGAAGAGGTATAGCCCTGGATATGTTTCCCAGACCGGTGTTCGTCCATTCGGATCAGCACTACATGAGAGCCTACTTCTTTCTTGAGACGGGGGCAGAGGCCGCAAATCGCGCAATCGATGAGCTTAACTTCATAATCGAATGTAACAGGTGTGGTGCAGTGACGGTTCATAAGGAACCCACTGGAAGCTGCGAAGAATGTGGAAGCTCGGTTCGTTACTGCGGACCTGCCTGGACAGGGCCCATCTTTGACCGGAAGTTCGTACGTCAAATGGGTGAGGAAGCCCGAGGCAACCATCTTTCCCGCTATGAGAAACTGCTCATAAAAGCGGCGGAAGAAATCGACCACCCTCCTTTCTACTACAACATACCTCGCATCGCGGACAGGCTCGATGCACCGGCCCCCAGCCCCACAAGTGTGATCGAGTCACTAGTGAAGCAGGGGTGGCACGCAACCCTGACAATAATCGACCCTCAGGGGGTGAGAACAGACGCACCCCTGAGTGCAGTAATATCGCTGATCAGAAAGGAATGATCTGCGCTACAATTCTTTATCGGCTGCAAACTTATCGGCGAGCAGCCCAAGACAAACCAGGTAGATCTCGCTCGCCTGCTTGCGGCTGGCGGGCGGCTTGGATATAACCACCCTTTGGAAAAGCTTCTTCGCCTCGCCGATAAATTCATTGGTGGTCTCGCCCTGGAAAAGCTTGAACACGGCCGTCCCTCCACCGCGTAAAAATAACTTCGTTATATCAAGGGCTTCTGAAGCGAGTGCCACCTGCCTCGAAGAATCTGCATCCCACACACCCATGAGTTTGGGCGAAAGGTCCGAAAGTACACAGTCGAATGAGGAAGAGCTTTCCCTTATTAACTGTAAGGTCTGCGGAGAGGATATATCGCCCTTCACAAAGAGATAGTTCCTTGCCTTAAACGAAACTGGAGAAAGGTCCACACCCACAACGAGACCTTTGTCGGTGACCCTCGCCGAAGCTACCTGAGACCAGCCTCCTGGCGCGCAACCTAGGTCCAGAACTTTGGCCCCCTTTGAGAGAAACCTGTACTTATCGTCGATCTGAATCAGCTTGTACGCAGCCCTGCTCAGGTACCCCTCTTCCCTGGCCCTCCTGCGGAAGTATTCCCTTCGGGCTTCACTGAGGCGCACCGGTACGAGCCTCTCTGTATTCGTTAACGACCCAGTCCTCGAGAAGCCTGCAGGTCAGAGGGCTGACGGTACCGTCAACATGGCACCTCTCCTCGTCCGAACACCGGATGCAGGGAGCATCCTCTATGCTGCTGGTATCTATCGGAATCACCAGTGGCAAGAGGTTGTATGTCCAACGTCCATTTTCCAGCACCCGGTCCCTCTTTATCAGCTTGCGCTTTTCGAGTCTAGAAGCTATCCTCGATCCGTCACGGCTAGTCAGACCCAGTATCTTCCAGAGTTCGCTCTGAAGGATACCCTGTCCACCGCTTCCTATAACCAAGCTGTACACTTTGCTTATCAGGTCTTCGTCGGTCTGCTGCTGCAAGGTTGAATCTGTCATAATGTAGTATATATAAACTGAACTGGTTAGCTAAAACTCTTTCTCGAGTTTCGGTCTCGCTTCTGCGAGCTTCACAACCACATCGTAGCTGTCGAATAGCTCCCGGCACCTTTTGCGAATCGTGACCTCTGTGATGTTTGCCTTATCGGCTATCTCCCTCTGTGGAAGATGCTCGTTAAGAAGTGTCGCTGCGATGTATACGTAGGCGGCGGCGAGACCGGATGGTGCACGACCCCCGCTTATAGAAGCGGCGGAGACCTTCCTGCCCAGGTCCGTGGCCAACCTCTGAACCCTTGGCGGAACCCCCAGATTGTTCGAGAGCTTCGAAACATGATTAGTTATTGATGCCAACGGCACCTTCTCTATGCCCATCTCCGTGACCACCTGGCGGTAGTACTTTGCTACATATTTCTTCTGGACACCCACCTTCTGTGCTATCTCTGCCAGAGACCTGTTCACGTCGCACTGCCTGCATGCGAGATAGAGGGACGCCGCAGCCATGCCTATCGAAGAACGTCCCCTCGCGAATCCTTTTTTGGAGTACTGCCTGAAATTGTAAGCCGCAGTTTCTGCAACGTTAGGAGGAAGATTAAGCGATTCCGATATGTCTGTTATTCTCTGCAAGACGTTTGCCATAGACCTCTGCTTACTGTCCATCGTTCGAAGCCTGTTCTGCCACCTGCTCATCCTGGACATTGTGGCCCTACCATCCCCCCCGATCCGGTTACCCTGAAAGTCAGTCCCGCTCGGGTCGATCGAAGTTGTCAAACCGAAATCATGTTGTGTGAGCGTCAAGGGTGCACCAACTCTGCTCTTTCTCAGCTTATCCTCAGCATCGAGTGCCTTCCAGTCAGGACCTTCAAACACCATCGCTTCGGCCTGCACCGCCCCGCATTTTGCACACACGATCTCCCCCGCTACTTTATCGCCTATCAGCGGTGCTGAGCAGAATCTGCACCTGCCTGGCATCGCGGGGTTACTTGCGGCCTTCATCTCTTGAATACACCTTCTCCCCCAGTACCTGCTTCACCAGATCGGACACCGGCCGGGCCGAGGCATATGGAGATTTGACGGGGCCGAACACTTCTGTCACCCTGCCCACGGGTCTTTTTCTGGAATCGAACAGCATCTGGCCCGGCATGGGTTCGTTCTGCACCTTGATAATCAGCATGCCGCTCCTGGCCAACCTGAAGGCGACCCCGACCTCGCGCATTATTCTGTAGCTTCCTCACAGGTGTAAATAAGTTTGTTCCTTATCCTCTCTGCGCTCGCGGAGAAAGAGGCTAACGAAATTTCCGTGAACAGTCTGAAATAAATACTGTATCCTTGGCCCAGGCTGATCAATGCCGGTTTCAACCAGAAACGCTCAAGTACCAATCATTACGTGCCGAATATGGATGCTTTACGAAATCATACTTCAGGTACTCATTGTGCTTGCTAGCGCCTTGATCCTGGGAGAGCTTTTCTCCCAGCTGAGGCTGCCCTCGGTAGCTGGGGAGCTCGCGGCGGGGTTGATACTTGGCCCGAGTCTTCTGGGAGTCGTGACCGTCAATTCTCAGATTCAGGGTCTGTCTTCGATAGCCCTTTTCTTCATTATCTTCCTGATAGGCTACCAGATGAAAACCGAGACACTTCGCACGCACTTTGCAGAGTCGATACTTGTGACCATGACCTCTTTCGTCATTCCGCTCATCATCGCGACCCTCTTTGCCATTTCTCTGTTCCCATTCGGGACGCTCGAAGATTTTATCTTGGCGTTGGCACTCGCGGTTCCTTCGATTTCCATAATATCTGTGATGGTGATGCAGTACGACCTGGTAGAGCAGCGGACCGGACAGTTGATCATTTCTTCTGTCATAGTCACTGATGTTGTGGCCTTCGTAATTCTCGCAACGGTTTCTGAGAACACACACGATACGCTCCTTCTTCTTGTCTATCTTTCTGTTATTCTCATCGCATACGCGATCATCGACAGGATGCTGAACAGAAGGGTGGTTGCCTTGAGACGATTCCTGAATTATGCCTCCTCCATATTGAAGAGGGAATACCTTTCCTATACGGTCCTGATCGTATTCGGACTTTTCGTATCATATGTGTTTCAGCTGATAGGGCTCAGCTTCATTGTTGGCGCATTCTTCGCTGGTCTAATCCTGCACGATGAGCTGATCGGAAAGGAATCATTTGAAAACTTCCGTCATGTGCTTGAGAGCATGAACCAGGGTTTCTTCATACCCATATTCTTCGGCTTCGCAGGAGTTGAGGCGGCTCTCAGCCCTCCCGACTATCCGCTCGTTGGCTACATGATGCTTGCAATATCCGCTTCTCTAATTACATCTGTTATACTGACATACTTTTTCACGAAGAAGGTGATGCACGAGAAGACCAACGTGGACCCTAGAACCGTAGCAGTTATACTTGGTGGAAGGGGAGCGGTAGGAATAGTTGTGGTAACTGTGGCTCTTTCAATAGGACTGATAGGCAATACCTCCTATTCACTGGTTATATTCGGCACCACCGTGACCTCCGTCGTGATACCTCTTTTGCTGCGGAGAAAGAACCAGCCGTGAAATTGAGTGCGACTTGACCGTAGATAGAAATGACAAGAGTTCCTTACAGCTGCAACCTGCGCGTAAGAACACATTCCGGTGCAGGCGATCCTTCCTGCGACTCGCAGCCCACGACACTCTAACTGTTCAAGTGCCCTTTGATTTTGCGTCCATCCGCTTGCGCGATTCGCTCCGAACTTTGGTCAGTTCGAGCATCATCTTCTTGAGCAGTTCAGATTTCTTCATTGTCTTCCTGATCTGCACATAGCCGGTGACATAGCGCGAAGCCGGACGCCTAGCCCGCTGCACTGCTGGCTCCAAACCGAGCTTCGAGGCGGCGAGGCTGAGTTCTTCAAGTGTAGGGGATCTTGTAGCAGAATGACTGGGAACCCTACGGCCGGCCGACCTTGATATAGAGGAGTCGAAGTAATCCACCCAGACTATCTGCTTTTGATAGTCCTTCAACCCAGTCCCACCTCATCTCAATAGGGTTGCGTCAGGTCACTTCTTCTGAAGAACAGCATTAACGACGCCGTCCTGAGAAGGTCTTGAAGTGACCCTGGCCGTGCCCAGCTCCGTCTCGATAATAGAGCCGCGCGTGATCACTCCCCTCCGTTCGTAATCTCTGTTGGCCTGATTTGATAGCACGCGGGAGATCTTCACCTTCTTTGAGGAGTTTGACTGCGGATCAACGACGTTTGCATATTCTGCCAACGTGAGACCGACACGAATAGCTCCGCCTCTGATCCTTCTTTTTATGCCGGTCTGCTTACCGAGCACAGTTTCAAGCGCAAAACCATCCCTTTCATGTTTTCGTCTTCCCCTGCCCGGGACTGTTATACCACCCGTGGTCTTTCTTTTTGAAAGATTCTCGACAGATCGAGTCATACCGAGAGCACCCGATTCGAACCCACTCGCACACCACTTTTAAGCTTTGACGACGGCTTTCGCAGCCTGAGGAAACATCTTCCGGAGCTTCTCCTTGACCTGTGCCGGTTCTTCGGGCAGACCAAAGTATTCAGCGAAGTACGGGGTGGTGGTGTATATGCTATTCTTGCCGTCCTGGGTTGATGCCACGAGGCCTATCTCCTCAAGCTGCTTGAGATGGTTGTAAACGGAGCTTCCCCTCTTTTCGGCCATCGTTTTAGCAGAGACGGGCTGAAAATAGGCGACCATCGTAAGGGTTTTGAGGACAGATTTCGTAAGAAGCGGCTGAACAGAGAATTTCTTCGCCATAGAGTTAAATTCAGGTCTCAGCTGCATGGCGTAGCTTCCTTCCTTGACCTTGACCACTTCTATCGACTTCAGGTTCTGCCTGACCCGTTCGGAGATTCTGCCAATAGCGGCCAGAACCTTCCTTCTTGACATCGTCTTTGCCGCCTTCCCAAGTTCATCCACTGTGAGTGGTCTGCCTGCCGCGTAAAGCGCTGCTTCTATTCTTGTCTCGATCGAGTCTTCATCTAGATCGGAACTCAACCAACACTCACCAGCATGATCTCTTCCGTTGTCTCGTCCTGCGTGATCACCAGCTTCTGCTGGTGGGCAAGGAAGAGGACCGTGATGAACACTCTCACCACCTCCTCCCATTCCTTTCCAGAAATCAACTCAGAAAACCTGAATTGCTTTACATGCGCCAGGCGTTCGAGAACTGATTGTGAATATTCGGCGAGAAGTTCTGAGATGTTGTCAATCTCCACCACCTCGGCTTCAAGGCCGGGCGTGAACGGATTCCTTTCGTGTTCCTGAGCTGGGTTCCTTTCTATCTCAAGCAGGAGCGACTGCAGCGCGCCTATAAGGTCGGCAATATCTGACACCGGTGGTTGGAGCCTGAACGGCATCTTCAGCACCTCGACTGGCTCCGTCAACTCGGAAATGTGCCTGTGAGCGTACCTGACCTCCTCGTAGAATATGTTCTCCACCTTCAGCTTGTATATCAGGCTCGAAGTGATCAGGGCCAGGCCGCTCAGCCTGAGGTCGGTGACAGGCTTCTGCTCCAAAAATTCAAGAAACTCCTCAAGTAGCTTCTGTATGTTGAGATCCCATGGTTTCTGTCTCAGGGCCAGGTTTGGGTTAAGCAGCAGTCTTACGGCATCAGCTCTGCTGGGTTCTGACATCCACCTGAACCTCCTTCTTCAGTCTTATCACGTTACTCGACCCTGCCGTCATGTAGACACCTAGCACGTTGGGGGACTTGCTGACTACAGACTCCTTCAAGGATATGACGATTATCTGGGCCCTGCTGGACCAATCTGAGAGCATCTTCCCCAGCCCCTGCGCGTACATGGGGTCAAGTGCAGCGTCCACTTCATCAAGCAGGTAGAAGCCAGAAGGATATATCGTCTGGAACGCCAGCAGAAATGAGACAGCAACTATCGCCTTCTCCCCGCCGCTCAGGCTCGATGATTCTCTGGGAGCGCCCTTCGGGAACTTGGCCATCAGGAAAATTCCACCTGAGAATGGGTCGTCCGGGCTCTCCAGCTCCAGCCATGCTTCTCCTCCTGTGAGGACTGTAAACACGTTTCTTATTTCCCTGTCGAGTTGCTCATATGCTTTCATGAATGCAGCCTTCTTTTCAGCCTCCACCTTTTCGACGAAACTGACGATTGCGTTCCTGTCTCTTTCGAGTTCATTCCTTCGCTCGGAGGCGCTCCTGTAGTTTATGAAAGCCTCCGCATAATTCTGGGGGGCCAGAAGGTTAACGCTATCCTTGAGTTCCTGCTCTTCAGTCCGTACGTCTTCAAGAAGCTGTTCCAGTCCCTGAGAATAGTAAACGTCCTCTCTTACTGGGATGGAAGCCATTTCATTTTCAAGTGTAGCTTTCTGGTTGAGCTTCGAATCCACCATCGATTCTATCTTGAGTGAATCCCTTTCGACCCTGAGAATCCTCTGCCTCTCAGACAGGATTTCCGTCTCTTTGGACTTTATGCTCTCTTCCATCTCTCTGAGTTTGGGAAGTGCCCTTTCATCTTCCTCCCTCACCACCCTCTCCTCCTGAATCAACCTGGCATATTCGGATTCAAGTTCAGAGAGCCTCGCCTCGATGGCTGGCAATTGTCCCATCGCTTCACCCAAGTCCCTCTGGGACTGTTCCAAAGACTGCTTGATTTGGGCTATCCTTGGAAGAACTTGGCCGTTTAGGTTGGCTTCAAATCCCGAAATATCCGCATTCATTGTGGATATTTCTCTGGAGAATGATTCGATCGAGGCCGATATGCCAGCCAGCGCAGAATCCAGCTTTGCATCACTTTCTTTCATAGCATCGATTCCCAAGGAAGAGCGCCTGCCCTGAAGCATGGTGATTATGGAGTCTAACTTTGATATGCGGAGTTCATATCTTCCAATCGTCTTCTCGAGATCTGATATGAGTTTTCTGATTCGCTGAACCCGACGGGTCGCTCTGGCTGCAAGCGTATTGTACCTGCTGACGAATGAACTGTAGGTTTTGAGATTGGATTCCTCCTTTCTGATCTCCACCATCAAAGCGAATCTCCTTTCCTCGATCTCGGCTTGCGATCTCTCAAGCCTTTCAAGGCTCTGCTTTCTCCTTGAAAGTGACTCACGTAGCGCGGCCAATGAATCCTCGGCGAGCTTTATTGATTCGGCGTCGCTCAGTCCCACTTCTTTGAGCGTAAGCTCGCTCACCCTTCCTGTTTCCAGCGCGGCCGTCTTTGGTTCAAAAAGGTCTCCCAAAGTCGTAATGCACCTGTAACCGCGCTGGGAGAGCACGTAGGCGGTTTTTGCACTGGATACGAGTATGATGTTGCCAAAAACGAAATCTACCGCCGGCCTAAATTTCTCTTCACAGCGAACAAAATCACTAACTAAACCTAGAACGCCATGCTCAGCTGGTGCAGCTTCAGGCTGAAGCTCTTCGAGCTCGGACAGGGGGAGTATCCTTACCCTGCCGGTGTGAAGCTTCTTCGCCAACGAGGCAAGCTGGAGGAGGTTGGAGATGTTGTCCACCACAAAGGCATACAGCCAGTCCTGTGCTGCTGCTCTTATGGCAGAGGAATACCTTTTCTCATATTTTATAACAGAGGAGAGTGTACCGTTGAATCCATCCAGGGCACCGGATTGAGCCAGCTCCTCTATTTTGGTCACGTTGAGCTCCTCACCCAGAAACCTCTCGGCAAGCTCTCTTCCCGATGCATACTTTGCAACAGTTTGGAAGGATTCGTTCAGTATGGTTTCTGCCTGAGAAATCTCCTTCGCGAGCCGTTTCCTCGTTTCCTTAATTGTTGAAACCTGCGCTTCCAGCTTTTTCGCATCATCATTGAGTTGTGGTAGGCTCTTTCCAAGTTCGCTTACCTTCTCGAGAAATGTATTTGTCATGTTCAGCAGGTCGGCTTCCTTACCGACCGCCTCCTCCAGTTCAGATTTTCTTTGTTGAAGCCTTTCCGAAGCCGTCCTTTGGCCTTCCCTGTTCTTGTTTACGCGCTCCTCAAGGATCTGTACACGGCCTTTGAGAAGGTCATCCTTTCTGGTCAGGTCTACAAGCTTGGTACGGATATTTTCCCTTTCCGCCTGCAGTTTTGATGCTTGTTCAGATGCCTCCCTGATGAGTGCGTTTTTCTCGTCTATCCTCTGTCGGAGGTCCTGGATGTGCCTCAGCAGTGACTCGCGCTCTTGTTCTGCACCGGAAAGCATACTGCCAAGCCTCGGTATGACTTCGTCAAGTGTGGTTTTACGCGACTGTAACTCCTCCTTCTTGTTTTTGAGGGAGATTATGTCTGAATTGAGCTGCGCGAGGGAGAGCCCAATTTCAGTAAGCTTCTTGTTGGGTCCAGCTATTTTCTCCGCATAGTATCTGTCCCTGCTCTGTTCCAGAACTACCTTTTCTGCCTGCATCCTTTCTATGTTCCTTTCGTACTCCTGACGAAGTGCGGTGAGTTCCTGAAGCTTCCTCCTATCCTCCTCTATCTGTTCTTCAAGCAGGTCAACATCCCGGCGCAGAATCGCCTTCCTTATCCTGGACATCTCATACTGAAGATGCCTGTACCTCAGCGCATCATTCCTTTCTGCCTGAAGGCGCTCGATAGCCTCACGGCGTTCATCAAGCTTGGCAAATGATATTGCAAGCTCGCTGTCTGCCTCCCTGAGTCTGGCCATCGCTTCAGCTTTCTTTTCATCGAAATGCTTCAAGCCAAGGTACTGTTCCACTGCCCCCCTCTTTTCGTCGGGGGTAAGCTCAGCAAGACGCTGGATAGTGCCCTGTGCGATTATGTTCAGACCATCGTATGAAATGTGGGCAGCACTGAGTATCTCCAGATACTGGTTGCGAGAAAGCCTTCTGCTATTCATAAAGTACTGACTGTCCCCGTTTCGTTTGAGCTCCCTCGTAATGAGAATCCTGTCTTCATCTACCGGTATTCCCCTGTCCGTGTTGTCGAGGGTTGCAGACACCCGGGCGAAGGAGTTCTCATCGGCGGACTGGTCGTGTACAAGGTCGGACATTTTGTTATGTCGAAGTGCCTTGGGGCTATTTTCGCCGAGAACAAATCTCAGAGCGTCCATTATGTTGGATTTACCCGACCCGTTGGGGCCGGTGATCACGTTGATGGTAGGCTCGAAGGGGACGCTAACTGGGTGCTGTGGGAAGGACTTGAACCCCTTCAACGTGAGTTTAGTTATGTAGACCAATTGCGGACGCTCTTTATCCAATGGTTCTACATGGTATTTAAGCTGTAGGTATTGGCGTGGCAGCTACCACAACACCAAACAATTTTAACCTCCTCGCCACACTTCAGCCACCTATGAAATCAGTTGGCAAGACCGCGTTCAGAAGGCTTCAAAGACTGGGTGGAGGCTCATTATTTCTTTCCGTTCCGCACGTATGGGTGTTGTCGAATGGCCTGAAGAAGGGGTCACTCGTCTCAATCGACGAGGCCCCGGACGGCAGTTTGATAATCAGGGGAGGAACTCCCTCGCCTGGTTCAACAATCTACGCCCAGGAAATAGATGCTGAACAGGTTGCTTCGGATGACTTCTGGGCCAGATTTTACGGAGTATACCTTTCAGGGGCAGACATCGTAAACGTAAGAGTATTTGGTGCCGCCAGTGATAGCCTCAGGACGAAGGTCCGGGAGGCGGCGAAAAGATTGCCAGGACTCGAGCTTGCTGACGAAGGGCAAACTACGATGACGTTCAGGTTCATGCTGGATATTTCCGCCATGAAGCCTGACCATCTGATCAGAAGAATTTCCTCAATATCGTCGGCATTGTATACTGGCGCATTCGAAACACGTGATTCTGGAAGGGGGCTCTCTACTGTGGGAATCGAACAGAAGATGTCAGACATGAACAGGCTCAATGCACTCGCTTCCAGAGTTCTCTCCGGATGTGAGGAGAACGCTGCTCTCTCAGCAGAACTCGGGATTCCCCCCGCATCCGCAGCCGAGTACATGGTTGTACTTGGTAGTCTCAAAAAGATCGGAGAGATCGGAGCGGAATTATGCAGGGTCGTCGGCTCAAAGATGATAGCGGGAAGCGGAGGCCTGCCGAACGTGAGCGTGGAAAACTTGAAAATATTACAGGACTCCGTTGTTCAGACATTTCTTACTCTTGGGAAGGATGCATATGGTCTTTTGAACAGATGCAGGTCACAAATGATGTCGACCGAAGTTTCCATATGGCAGGCAGCCTCCTCCCTTGAAGCCTGCCTGTTGCATGAAATCGAAAGAGAAATCACCGAGATAGCTGAATGCTCGGTTCGCCTGAGGTCGCGGACCCGCTTAATGGGAGGAGGATCAAAACGATGAGAAAGACTGGAAGGAGATTTCACAAAAATTCATGATCCGTATGGCAGGAAAGAACGCAGGAGAACGGTTTAAGTGCTCTGACTGCATGGTCTTTGTATGCAATCAAGCCAAACAAAGTATATTTTTGTGACGGGCGGTGTGATGTCCGGTCTCGGAAAGGGAGTCACCGTCGCCTCAACCGCCAAGCTGCTCTCACTTGCCGGGTACCGGGTATCCTGCATGAAGATAGATCCGTATCTCAACGTAGACGCAGGAACCATGAATCCAATCCAGCATGGCGAGGTGTTCGTGACGGATGATGGTGGTGAATGTGACATGGACCTTGGGACGTATGAAAGATTCCTGGACCACAACATGTCCAAACGGGAGAATCTTACAACAGGCCAGGTCTATCTCAAGGTTATTACAGAAGAAAGAAAAGGGAAATACCTGGGCAGCTGCGTGCAAATAATTCCACACATCACAGATGAAATAAAACGATTGATTCGGGAAGTTGGACTCCAGGAGAAGCTTGACGTCCTCCTGATAGAATGTGGCGGCACGGTTGGTGACATTGAAAGTCTTCCTTTCATTGAAGCGTTCAGGCAGATGGCTATGGAAGAGAAGAGGGAGGATGTCTTCTTCATTCATGTCACCCTGGCTCCGATGCTTGAGCCTGTCGGGGAGCTCAAAACCAAACCTACGCAGCACTCGGTGCAGGAGCTGAGAAGAATCGGCGTTCAGCCTGACTGCGTTGTAGTGAGAAGCCGGGGGAAGTTGTCCCAAGCACTGAAAAGGAAGATCGCTCTTTTCACGAGCATACCAGAAAATGCGGTCGTATCCAATCCGGATGTGCAGGTCGTGTACGAAGTTCCTCAAGTGCTGCACGATGAAGGGATACTTGACACGATCGCCGCCAGGATGAAGTTGAAGAGGAAGGTTAACTGGGGACAGTGGAAAAGAACGGTCGATTCGTTCAGAAGAAATGGACGACCGGTCAGGATAGCCATGGTGGGCAAATATGCTTCACTGGCAGACAGCTACATCAGTGTCAATCAGGCTCTCCTGCACGCAGCCGTACAGCATCATGCAACCCCCCAAGTGACCTGGATCGAGGCGGAGGAGTTTGAGGATGGAGGTGTTGGAAGGCTGTCAGATTTTGACGGCATAGTAATCCCCCAGGGGTTTGGAAAAAGGGGAGCAGAAGGTAAGATTAGAGCGGCTGATTTTGCGAGGGAAAAAAATATCCCGTTTCTGGGACTATGCTTCGGCTTCCAGATGGCCACGGTCGCTTTCGCGCGTTCGGTACTTGGATGGGAAGATGCCAACTCCACCGAAATAGACCCAAATACCAATCACCCTGTGGTTGATCTGTTGCCAGAGCAGAAAGGTGTCCGTGAATTGGGAGCCACGATGAGGCTGGGCGGACATGACATAAATATCGACCCGGGCACGGCTGCGCGAAAAATATATCGATCCCGGGTTATAAGAAGAAGGCACAGGCACAGGTACGAAATTAACCCGGAGATGCAGATGATCTTTAAGAAGAGCGGGATGGTGTTTTCTGCCCACAGCGACGACGGGAGAAGGATGGAAATTCTTGAATACCCCAAGAACAGTTTCTACATGGGAACTCAGTACCATCCTGAGTACAACAGCCGCCCGGGGAAGCCGGAACAGATCTTTTCAGCATTCATCGCCGCAGCTCTTGGGTGAGAAAGGTCATCTGAACCGGAAGCGTATTATATTCAGTCCTGCACTCATAATCTAGCATGGTCGACCAAGTCCGAAGAGCGGCGATCCTGACGACCTTATTTGATGATGAGACGTTTACAGTTCTATCCGCTCTGGCGGATCTTTTTTCAAGATATGAAAGCATACCTGTAAGGGCGATTCTTTCCAAAACTGGCATGCCGGAGCGAAAGTTGCTGTACGAACTGGATATTCTGTCAAAGGAACAGGCATGTGTGAGGTCAGCCAGCGGATATCGGATGACGATGTTGGGTCTCGACGCCCTTGCGCTCCACCAATTCTCATCCGCCGGCCTGGTGGAAAAGCTGGGACCTATCATTGCCATGGGAAAGGAGTCCGATGTCTATGAGGCTATCGGAGGCCGATCGAGCCTTGCTCTGAAGTTCTTCAGGATGGGGAGGGTGAGCTTCAGGCAGGTGAAAAGGAAGAGGTCATATCTAGCCAACGAGGGACATAGATGGCTGATTGCAAATGTCAGAAGTGCGGCCAGGGAAGCGGCAATTCTGCAGAAGCTCAACGGGAAGGGCTTCTCGGTTCCCACCTTGAGAGGCAGAAGGTATCACGCAGTGCTTATGGGAATGGAACTTGCGATCCCTCTCTACAAGGTTAGGGAGCTAGACGATCCAGAGAAAGTCATGCAGAAAATATTCGACGCGCTAAGGAGGATTTACATCGAGGCGGGACTGATTAATGGTGACCTAAGTGAGTTCAACATACTGCTGACCTCATCGCATGAAATCATACTCATTGACTGGCCCCAAGCTGTGACCACGGATGCTGCGAATGCAGAGGAACTCCTCGAGAGAGATTTGATGAACATTCTTGCGTACTTTTCGAAAAGATTTGGAATCAGGCAGGAGCTTCCGAAGGTGTTAAAGTACGTGAAATGCATAGAGCCAAATCTGTAATGTATTTCGCCTGAATTGGCTAAGCCTTAAGGGCTTCTTCAAGGATTACAAACAACACGTTGTTTCCCCGTATGACGACCTGTCCATAGTTGGTAACCATGGACCCTTTATCATCATATTCCACTGCGTCGTCAAGGAACACATTCATGTAAGGGTCGATGTTCACCATACTTCCCCTATATTCTTCGCTATTCTTCAACCTCACCCTCACGGGTTTATTGATGGACTTCTGAAGGGTGAACAGCGGCTTTTTTATGTTAGGACCTACTTCATTCACGTCATGCATGGTGCCAATTGGAGGTGGATAAAAACCCTTCTAAGTCAGCCTCACCGGACCTTGTAACGGGATTCGGAAGCAGTAAAAAGTGGACTGAAGCTTCTTTTTATAACTGGGTTCCACAGATACAGCTTGTTGCACGGAGAGCGGTATGAAGGTGAGCTCACAACGGCATATATCAGGGGGAAGTGGCCGCCCAGGGTCCAGCGCTGCTCCTCCGGGAGTAACTCACTTGATTCGCTGATCCTGAATCACGGCTTTGGTGGTGTATGCCAAGTATATGGACCGGGTTCGTCTGGGAAGAGCCAGATGCTTTTTTCCTCTGCAGCTCATTACGCTGTTTCCGGAAGAAGAGTTTTGTTCGTAGATACTCAGGGAAAATTCAGGCCTGAGAGGGTGCTGGAGATTGCGGAAAGTATTTCGCCAGATGCCCGTGATCCTTTGTCTTACATCGATGTTCTTTCTACGGATTCACCTGAAAGAATCGAGGAAGAGGTCAAGTTAAGGCTCAGGGCTGACAATGGCTATTCAGCCGTGATGTTGGATGACTTGGCAGAGCCATATCTCAGGGGGGGCTATTCGGGGAGGCAAACATCCTCTCTTTCTACCACGATGAGAAGACTATCCGTGTGGTCTGTTATATTCGGTAAACATGTTCTCGTAACAGAAAGGGTCCGCTACGACTTTGCCACCAGGGGTCAGAGGCCTGTTGGAATTGATTTTACATGCCCTTATATATCATGCTCTCTCATGTTCCAGAGGAAAGATGGTAATTTTGTCGCGAAAGATTTATTCTCGGACCGGAACGCTGCCTTTCGGGTGGACAAATCGGGGGTGCGCGACTGAATGAAACCAGACCGGGATGACCTCAAGGAGATTGTCTCTGACGCTATGAAAAACTTGGACACTGCTCTGAAGAAGCTCGAAAAGTTCCGTACAGCGATGGAGCCGGACGAAGTAAGGGGATTGGAGCTGGCGCTTAAGGGTATAGCAGCTAAACCCCCCAGCATGACCGATTCATCAAGGCGGACCCTTAAAACCATGCTCGACAATTTACTAACCGGCAGTGCGTCAGATGGCTTTGATAGAGGCTACGCGGCTGCGCTGCTCGAGTACATAGACATGACAACTTCAGGGAAGGAGGAAGGTCAGGTACAGGCTGTAGGTGACAAACCAGACGAGGACAAAGGTACCGATGCCATGGGTATAAACAGATGAGCCCGATGCCCATCCAGCCGTCCTGTAGATCACAGAACTGAGAAGGTAGAAAAATATGAGAAAGAGGATTCCTAGAAATGAATCGAGCGTATAGAAGTATCCTGAAACAAAACCCGCAAGCAGGGCAAAAAGTACCCGTGTGTAGTACACCTTATCTAGCGGCTTCATGTGGTTGACTTGAATGCCGGGAGACTTGGCCTTTTCGTCTTTGGAACTTGATGCTTTATCGGCCAAGGTCGAGTCTGAACTACGAAGTTATTACGTTAATAACGTTTACTCGATTAGCGAGGATGCCTTGGCCATAAAAATGCACAGGGCCGAGGCTGAAGAGAAGAGTGTCGTGCTCTCATGCAGGCTGGGAGTCTGGTGCACTAACCTGCCGCTTCCGAGGACAGAGGTAACAGATTTCGCGCGGAAGCTGAGGGAGCTGTTTGTACGAAAACAACTTGTCTCCTGCAGAGTACCCGAGGGGGAAAGGGTGGTCCGCTTGGAATTTGGAGATAGAGAGGGGATTCTACGGTGCTACGTTGAAGTTTTCGGAGGGGGAAACATAATTGCTACTGACCAAGAAGAGACAATACTATCGTCACTGAAGGATGTCTCCCGGAAGAGAAGTCTCAAGGTTGGAGATAGATACCTCCTCCCACCCTCCAGGGGGGTTCCCGTTTCAGCCCTTACTCCGTCGGACCTGATGAAAGCTGCACCGAAAGATGATGGAGTGGTAGCCGAACGAAAAACATCATTTGCGCTGCCAGGAAGGATTCTCGAAGAAGCGACATACCGAGTCAGGACAAACCGTCCACGAATAGCCGAAGAGAGTCAGGACTTCGCCTCGGCCGTGTTGGAAGAGCTGAAGAGAATCCAAGAGGAAGCCAGAAACGCTTCACATTTCTACGTTTACTCAGAAGACGGTTCAGAAATTCTTTCGGCAATTCGTTTCACCCACTTGGCAGCACCTTTCGAAGAATTTGACTGGGAAAGGCTCGAACTGAGGCTTTCCAAGGAACTCGAAAAGTATGCCGCAAGAGGCAGTTCTTCTGCTCTCCTTGCTCAGCTAAAGAAGGAGCAAAACAGGATCGAAAATGCGAAGATAACTCTTTTGAAAACAAAGGAGCGTGTAGAAGCCCTCAATGAACTAGCCTCAAAGCTCCAGTCCGGGGCTGTTGACATCGAGTCCATGACGCAAAAGATTAACTCCGTTTCAAACCATATTAGACGTGGAGGATCCGGCTGGTCATACAAGGGAAGGAAAACAGAGTTCTCTTCTCCTTTTACACTTGCTTCGAAGCTGTTCGACGAGGCAAAGGACCTTAAGGGTTCGATGGAGTCGATCAAAGAGTCGATCTCCCGTATGGAGGCTAACCTTCAAAGAATGAAAAGAGAAGCAGAAACTGAGAAGGAAATGAAACTCGCTCCTCACAGAGGCGTAAGGAGAAACAGGGTCTGGTTCGAAGCGTACAGGTGGTTCGTGACTTCTGATGGCTTTCTTGCCGTCGGGGGCAGGGACGCAGGCTCAAACAGCCTTCTCATAAGGAGAAGACTTGAATCTTCGGACCTTGTTTTCCATACCGAAGCCGCTGGCTCGCCCTTTTTCATCCTCAAACGTGGAAAAGAGTGCTCGGATGAAGGGCTGAGGCAGGTTGCACAGGCAACGGTATCTTACAGCAGAGCCTGGCGGGATGGCCTTACAGCGGCAGACGCATACTGTGTGTCCCCTGAACAGGTGCAGCTGGGGGCTCCTTCTGGGACCTTTATGCCCAAAGGGAGTTTTATGATAGTCGGAGAGAGGAGATACTTCAAGGGGGTGAAACTGCAGCTGGGAGTGGGGCTCACCATACTCGGAGGAGGAGTTGCTGTATGTTCGGGTCCGGTTGATCCCCTTATGAGATACTGCAGCATCATTGTGGAAATAGTACCGGGTCATCTCCCTCCAGGGGCGATCGCGAAGAAGCTGCTGAACATATTCGCCGGACATTCGGACGTCAATGCCGATGGAATTTCTCCCGATGAAATAGTACGCTCTCTTCCGCCGGGAAAAGCTTCAACGGGTAGAATATTGAAAGGTGAAGGCAAACCGTTTAAGGAGGATTTGTGGTGAGGTCAGCCTGAGGAGGGGATAAGATATGGAGAGAAGCCTTGCCACGAAAGTTATGGTAAGAGAAGTCATGAACGGCCCACCAGTTTCGGGAAAGGAAACAGATACGGCGGCTGAATTAGCAGACAAGATGGAGAAGTTGAAGGTGGGCAGCGTAGTCATAATGGATGGAGAGGAAGTGAAGGGCATAGTCACGGAGGGTGACCTGGTGAGCAAAGTTGTTGCCAGGAACCGCCTTCCTAGCAGTGTTATGGCGAGGGATGTCATGTCCTCACCTCTGGCTACCGTGGAAAGCGACAAGGATGTCACTACGGCAGCAAGACTGATGAGAAAGCTTGGGATAAAGCGACTCGGCGTCACGTATAGGGGTCGCATAGTCGGAATAATTTCAATGTCCGATATAGTTGCGGTAACGCCGGAACTGATTGATGTCCTGTCCGAAAAGGCAAGGATTCTTACCGGAGGCAGGCGAGAAGGAAAGCAGGTGAGTGGTTACTGCGATGCCTGCGGTGAATGGTCTGATAATCTGGCTGAAGTGGACGGAAGGTTTCTCTGTGAGGAATGCCGAGGAGAAGCAGGAAAGGGCGGACAGGAAGGGTGAACGTCCGAGATTCCTGGTGGACGGAATGCTCGGAAGCCTGGCACGGAAGCTAAGGATATATGGTTATGATACGCTTTATCTGAAATCCGAAGATGATCAAAAGCTACTTGAGGAATGCACCAAGCAATCACGTATTCTGCTCACTTCAGACAAGCGCCTTGCGGAGCAATCCAGAAAAAGTTCAGTCTCCTGTATTTTTGTAACAGGCAAAAATGACCTCGAGAGATTATGTCAGGTTTTCGGAAAACTCGGTATAAAACCTAGGTTGAATTCGGCGGACTCTAGATGTCCCAATTGCAACGGAACTCTTGGTGTTAAACCCAGGCATGAGGTTCATGACTACGTCGCACAGAAGTCTCTTGAAAGGTATGATGTCTTCTACTTCTGTGCTTTTTGTGGAAAGGCATATTGGGAGGGTAGCCACTGGTCGAAGCTCGAGTCACTCGACTCGCATCTGCGTGAATGCCTTGGCAACTGAAAAGAAGGAGTTTGAACTGTTCACAAGGGAGGAGGGGAAGTGGCTTGTATCCCTCTCAAGGAAAGCTGCAAGGCTGTATCTTGAATCAGGAACCAGACTGCACCCTCCAGCGGATACTCCGCAAAAGATGATGGTGAATCATGGGGCCTTCGTGACACTTAGGACCTTTCCCGAAGGGGAGCTTCGAGGCTGCATTGGCAGACCCGATCCAGCGATGCCGCTCGTACAGGCGGTCATAGACTCGGCCATCGATTCTGCCAGCCACGACCCCAGATTTGACCCGCTGCCGGCTTCATCTCTCGAGAAATGCACGTTTGAGGTGAGTGTACTTACAAGGCCAACTCTTTTGAAGGTGGTCAACCCGCTTGAATACAAGAAAGCGGTCGTGGTGGGAAGAGATGGACTGATCGTGGAATGGGATCAGGGGGCTGGTCTTCTGCTGCCGCAGGTGCCGGTGGAGGAGAACTGGGATGTAGACACATACCTGGCTTATGCATGCATGAAGGCTGGTGCACACCCAGACTACTGGCTTATCGGGAATCTGAAACTGTATACATTTCAGGCAGAAGTTTTTGCAGAGCTTAGTCCTCTGGGTGAGGTGACAAAGAAGAGCCTTGGCGACAGGAAATAGGATTGGCTCATATCCTCTTCTCCATGTTGCTGTTTATGGTTCCGGCCTTGGTCATGCCGCGCGGATGATTCCACTGATCAATGTACTTGCCGATAGCTTTGAGATTTACTGCACATCGTGGGGCGAAGGACTCTCCTTGCTCAAGAGAAACGGGTTGGAGTGCGTGGAGGTACCCCCCGTTGACGTCCAGTGGGGCTCAGAAGGCAGAATGGCGTTCAAGAGGACGGTCCGGTCGCTGCCGCAATTCTACGGCAGTTTCGGGGTGCAGATAATCAGGGAAATCGAGTTGATAAGGAGGAGGAAGCCGAACCTTGTGATCAGTGATTCTAGACTGTCTGCAGTGGTGGCGGCGTATACCTCCGGAGTTCCCAGACTGCTCATTACGAATCAGATGAGGGTGAACCTGCCACCCTTGAAGAGCAGAATGATGAGGATTTTAGAACGTATAAATGGAGAATCTCTTGCGGCGTTCTGGAACGCAGCGGATGCGACAATAGTCCCGGACCTCCCTCCCCCATACACAATATCTGAGGATTCGCTGCAAACCCTGAGATTGCCACGGAACAGATACAGGTACGTGGGATTCTTCGGTAATCATACGCACAACCTAACTTCTGACCCTGATCATCTGTTTGAATCTCAGTTTAAAGATGATTCCGTACGGAAAAAAGTGTTCTTCATGATAAGTGGTCCCACAGCTTCAAGAAAATCACTTATACCCAAAGTCGCAAGAGCAGCCAGGCTGCTCAGTCAGGAGTTTCGGGTGATACTGAGCAAGGGCGATCCTACAGCCTCTTCAGAACCGAAAAAGGATGGCGAAGTAATGGTTTACGACTGGTGCCCTGATCATGAAGTGCAGTCGCTTATGAGATCGTGCGATCTGATCGTTTCGAGAGCGGGTCACGAGACGATCTCAAAGGTGATATTTGCCGGGAAGCCGGCTGTTCTCATCCCCATTCCCTTCCACGGAGAACAGTGGGGCAATGCACAGAAATGTGAAAGGCTAGGGTTTGCAAGATCGATTGACCAGCAAAGTCTCACCGCAGAGAGCCTGGCATCGGAGGTAAGATCTTGTATCCAGGATTGCAGCATGCTGAAAAGCGTGCAACGTATCAAAGAGGTGGCGATGCAGTTGGATGGGATAAATAACGCGGCCATGATAGTAAAGTGGTTCGGGGGGATGGCGCAGCGCCGGAACGGGTCCTGATCGCTTTATTGAATCCCCGCGACTCCGCCTACTCCCGCAGCTTTCAGCGCACTCACTATTCCATCGAGTGTCTGATGGTAGCTTGATGTGGAATGAAGCGGCACCGCCACCGAATTGGCCACTGCCTCCGCCGCTGAACGTGGTAGATGAAGCTTCCTGAATAGTGTCTCTACACAAGAAACTTCACAGTTGAGCGTCTCCTCTATTTTCACATAACTTTCCCTTTTCAGAAGCTCCGAGGGTAAGAAGTGAGCGTATTCCGAACTGCTCCTTGAGAGGAGTGGGTAAATGGTTTCCAGATCATTGGAATGCTTTGCAAACAGCCGAATCAAGCCGGAATTGGAATGCTTGGAGGTCAATCCGGCTGAAACGGCCACGGCGCCTTGCTTCCTGCCAAGCATGGATGTACACTCTGCAAGAAGGGCATATTGGACGCAGTGCAGGTCGGTTTCACTTCCAGATATTTGCAGTTTTGGCAAGCAAAACACGTGTAGTTTGAAATCCTTCAAGGGGACAGAACGTCTCACGAAGGTCGCAGATAGCGCCACCATTCTGAGGGAGGAAGGGGAGGCGGGTTCCACAAGTCCGTGGCAGAGCATGGGGCCGAAGCCAGCCCTGTTGACTTCTAGGGCAGCAAGTGTGCTCCCGACACCACCCGAGAACATGACGGCGCACCCCCCGGCCAACCCAGATGGCACTCCGCCCGTTCCGGGGATACCGAGTGGTGATATGAATAATAGGTCGTCGCCCCTGAACACCCAGATAGTTACGCCGGGCGAACTGTCGGAGGGAATCGCTCTTCTTTCATGCATTATTTCCACTAGTTTCGATGTAACGTAGTTGGAAAGATCTGCATCTTCGATATTCCCCCTCCCCAACACCTTTACGGTGAAGGTAAAGCCGTGCGGAACATACTTCTTTGATACACTGACTGTGTGTTCCAGAAGTTTGCTTCCATCCAGCGGCAGCCTAGTACCAACAAATGTTTTCATGACGCCAGGTACCTTGGCAGCTCGGTGAGCGAATTCTAACGGGTCTGGGGAGGTGACCAGGATCCAGTCCCCGAATATTTCAACTCGTTCGGTTGAGATGTCGAAAAACGATTCAAGTTGATCGGCAAGAAGCTCAACATTGTTCTGCGCTTCAGGCGAAGCCATTATGAGAACTCTATCTCGCAATTCAGAATTGTGCTCCGATGAATGCTTAAAGAAGCCATCTTCATTAAGCTATGCCCACCGGTGTATCGATTGCTGGAATACAACAGGACCCATAAGGCATCGGAAGTCCCGCAGCTGCCACAGGGCACAGAGGTGAAGCTTCTGGGTTGGGTGGCGGTGAAGAACCTTGTAGGCGGGGTAGTGTTCCTGAGACTCAGGGACGGAAGTGGTTTCATTCAGCTTTCCGGAAGAAGGGGGAGCATCCCCGAAGAAGCCTGGGACGAGGCAGCGAAGGCGACAACGGAGTCTGCCGTTTATGCAGAGGGTACAGTAAAGGAAGACAGGAGGGCTCCGTTTGGTAAAGAAGTCGCCATAACCAGGTTCAAGGTGATCGCAGGTGCGGAACCCTGGCCATTGAGAAAGTCTCTGCTGAAATCCCGGTCTGCGCTATACGACCTCAGACACCTTTCAATCAGGGGATTGAAGACGGCTTCAATGATCAAGATCAGGTCGGAGCTCATGAGGTCCGTCTTCGACTATTTTTACGACAGGGGCTATGTGTACATCCAGACTCCGATACTCGTAGGATCCGCAGTCGAGGGCGGAGCGACGCTTTTCTCCCTGAAGTATTTCGATGAGACAGCCTATCTCAGCCAGAGTGCCCAGCTTTACGAGGAAGCCGCAATACTGAGCCTGGACAGGGTGTTCATTCTTCAGCCCGCCTTCAGGGCCGAAAAGTCCAAGACCGCGAGGCATCTTACAGAATTCTGGATGATCGAATCGGAGCTTGCGTTCACAGAGCTAGACGAACTTCTCACTGTTGAAGAGGAGCTTGTACACCACATGGCCGAGCACGTGTCCCTTTCCTGCTCGAGAGAACTCGATGCACTAGGTAAGAAGATAGTTGTCCCTGACCCACCGTTTCCCAAAATAGATTATGAAGAGGCGCTGCAGATAGCGGAGAGAAAGGGGGTCAGGCTGGAGTGGGGCGAGGATCTTGGAACCGAAGCCGAAAGGATAGTTAGCCAGAGTTTCGAGAAGCCTGTCTTCGTCAAGGGATATCCGCTTTCTGCAAGAAGCTTTTATCATATGGAAGACCCCCATCGAAAGGGCGTTTCGCTCAGCGCGGACCTTCTAGCAGGGGGGGTGGAGATAGCGACCGGTGGTCAGAGAATCCATGAGTATGAGGTGTTAATGAAGAGGGTTGAAGAGCATGGTCTGGACCCCGAAAGAATGAAATGGTACCTGGATCTCAGGAAATATGGAATGCCCCCGCATTCAGGATTTGGTCTGGGGGTGGAGAGAGCCCTGAAGTGGATGCTCGACTTGAAGCATATCAGGTCCGCCTCCATATTTCCCAGAACCACAAGCAGACTGTACCCTTAAAATAGTGGCTCTGCAAAAGATATGTGATATTATATGGCGGCGCAAGAGGAGCTGGAGCTCGATACTCTCGAAGGGGTCGGTCCTGTCACCAAGCAGAAGCTCGAGGAATCCGGCATATATACAATCATGGACCTCGCGGCCAGAGGAGTGGGTGAGGTCGCAGAGGCCATAAATGGAGATTCTGCGAAGGCGACGGAACTCATCAACAAGGCAAGAGCCAAGCTCAGTGAGCTCGGCATCCTCTCAAAGGATTTTGTCTCGGCTAAAGAATTATTCAAGAAAAGGCAAAGCATTGAGCGAATAACAACAGGTGCGAAATCTCTAGATGACCTTCTTGGGGGAGGGGTGGAGACCGGCGCTGTAACAGAGTTCTATGGTGAATTTGGGAGCGGTAAGAGTCAGGTTTGCCACACGCTCTCCGTAACTGTGCAGCTGCCTAAAGACCAGGGAGGGCTAGAGGCAGGAGCAATATACGTGGACACTGAGGGGACCTTCAGGCCCGAAAGAATAGCCGAAATATCAGAAGCGCGTGGGCTCGACCCCGCGAAGATACTCGACAACATCATCGTGGCAAAGGCATACAACAGCGCACATCAGGAACTTATAATAAGAGAGGTGGGGAGACAAATAGAAAGCTCAAAGGTCAAGCTCGTAATCGTGGATTCTGCCGTTGCACATTACAGGGCCGAGTTCCTGGGAAGGGGAACCCTTGCAGAAAGGCAGCAGAGACTCAACAGATTCATGCACCAGATTCTTCGGATCGCGGAGGTGTACGGGATCGCAATGGTGGTCACCAACCAGGTCCAATCCAGTCCGGATTTCTTTTTCGGTGATCCGACAAGGGCAACTGGGGGGCATGTCGTTGCACACACAAGCACCTACAGAATTTACCTGAGAAAGGCAGCGAAGAGCAGGATAGCTCGAATGGTCGACAGCCCGTATCATCCTGAAAGAGAGGTGGTGTTTGTCATAGACAACAAGGGTGTGGACGACCCTTCAGAAGACATGCCTAAAAGAAGGGGCGGTTCATAGGCTGTTACAAGTTATGCTGTCCGGCTTACTCCTTATCCCTGCTGTTGGTTCGTTTTCTAATTTCCATGTCTCCTCTCCCCCGACATACATACACCCACGGTAGAGCTATCAGGAACATCATATCAAACCTTAATCAGTGAAAGACCGACTCAATGACCCAGAAGCCCCAGGCCATTACGGCCTAACTACTAATAAGAATGAATGCTGATCTTGCGTCAAACCTCGACCCAATCTTCCTAACCGGTCGCGGGACAGCCTTTCTTCAAGAAGGGGTTAACTAGATTTTCGCCCATACGTTGCCAGGATCATCCCATGGTCCTTGTCGAAGGGTTCGAGGTATATGACCTGCTTCACGTCAAACCCCGCCCGCTGCAACCTCCCTGCCTCCTCTCTCACAACCTGCTTGGGATCTTTCAGCACGTCGATGCTTCTTGCCTTAACTACTAGCAGGAGCGTGCCACCCTCCTTCAGATATCTCCTGCAGTTCTGCATCGCTATTTCAGATTGATCGGGTTGAGCTATGTCACAATAAACGACGTCTATCGTCCCGAACACCGAGCCGTAGGCGTCTGGATTTCTAGCATCTTCTAGGATAGGTACTACATTTCTCCTGAACTTGGACACATGCTCCATGAGTTCGCGAGCAACACGGTGTGACACTTCAACGGCAAACACCACACCGGAACCGCCTACAATATCAGAAACGTGACTTACGGTGGTACCTGTCGAAGCGCCCAGGTAAAGAATGCGAGCGCCTGGCCTTATATTGGAGTCCTTTAGTCCCTTCAAAAGAGCGGCAGCGAACTTGCTTCTGTGTGGGTCCCAGAGCCTGTACTCTTCTCCATCTATCTCCAGAAGTTGCTCACCATATACAGAAATCCCCTTCGCCATGTTCCTGGTAGCTAGCCCAATCCGGCCCCCGCCCAGGTTGACCCGGTAGATCCCCTCAGCGATGGCCTCGATATCTGTGCCTTGCATGTCCTGCATCATCATGCTTCCTGGATTCCCGGGGCTGCGGATACTTTTTCTTTATTTCATCCATGCGCTTTGTCATATTTTCGGACAACCCACCATATTTCTCACCCCTGAAGAAATCCAGTCGGGCCGCAAGCGCAATCTTGCTGGCCAACGCCCTTGCGACCTTGCCTCTCTGCCAGGATGGTGCAGAATGTACGAGTGTGTGCTGGAAGATGAGGCCGTGCTTGGGAGGCCTGCCGCCGGTTTTCATGGACCTGAAGAGAGCCTTTTCGGCCCCCAGAACTTGAATGGTACTCGAGGGAAGCATCGCTAGTCTTTGCAGACTCCCCACCTTTGCGATCAGCCTGGCGCCAATCGCCGGCCCTACGATCTCCGTGATGTTCGGAGCAAGCTCCTTCATGTTCTTCTCCACATGTTTTATCAGACGTTCTCTCAGTTTTGATAGTGAAACCGTGTTTTCTGCAAGAGCCTTCAAGGGCAACAGGTCCTCCTCGCTTATTTCGCCGCCTCTTGACTTGGATGCGGCTTCAGCAATCGCTTCAGCTCTGGATTTCGATATCCCTGCAGCCTCAAGCGAGTCGGGGTCTATGCCCTGCCTTCTTCCAAAGTCCACCACTGTCCTGCAGTAAGCGACCGGGTCCTGCAGTAGCTCATCCAACTCAGGGAAGTGAAGGCCATACCACTCCCTGACCCTCGCGCTCATCAGATTCACGATTTTGTCAAGCTCGTCAACAGCCATGATTGACTGCACCACCTGAAGGTCAGGTCTTGTGGCTCTTTCCTTTATTCGCTGCTCGGACTTCTTGACTGCAAATTCGCGTATTATGTCCAGCACCTCATCCTTCGAAAACACGAGCCCGGACCTGAGCATCAGTTCCTCCTTTTCGGCTTCGAATTTCGCCCTTTCATCTGAAGAGATCACGCCCAAACCAGACGCAGTGAGTGTAGGGACGATTTCTTCGTACGGACATTCCAGCTCCGTAACGCCTGTGCTCTTTGCATGTTCAAGAATCAGCCCAAGTTCTTCGACATTTTTCCCGCCCATGAGCTCTGTATACTTTTCATACATGTCCCCCTGAAACCTGTAGCTGGCAACCGGGTTTCCACTCTCGTCCAGGAGTGCGATCCCTGCCTCACAAACAAACAGCTTGGCTTTCATAATCAACCCTCTACAATAAACAGCAAGTCGGTATCGAGTATTGGTCCGGGTGTATTATCAGAAGAAGGTAGCCCCACCTTGCGTTGGTTTCCGTTACCGCTTGGTAAAAGCCTCAAAACGGTGTTTTCATCCCTCAATGAGTTTTCGAAGGAGGGGGAACGGCGTCACCTTATGACCCAGTTTTGACCCGCCCTGCGCTTTAGTGTGAACCTCTTCCTGTACTTTTCCCTCGCACTTACTTTGGGAATCGGGAAGGTGCGCTGCCTCGCTTCAAGCTTTGGTGTCTGAGACCGGACTTTGCCGGATTTTGTTAACGAGCCATGAGTCGGCATGATATGAATCCATTCAAATCTTCTGAATGGCTATTATATAAGGCTAACCCGAAATGACGTAGCCCAGAAGAGCAGGTTCAAGATGCAATGAATTTCTTGAGGTCCCGAACCACCTCGTCAGAATGTACTGTCGGGTCTACCTTTGGGTAAATTTTCCTTACCACACCTTTCGGGTCGACGAGCAGTGTCACCCTTCTCATTGAGGGGCGAGATGATCCTTCGTTCAGAACTCCGATCTCTCTGCCTAGCTTCCCTTCTGGGTCACTCAAGAGTGGGAAGTTCAGCGAATACTTTTCATGGAAGCGCCTATGGCTATCCACGGAGTCCGTGCTGACCCCGACCACGTTTGCGCCCAGCTTCGCTATCTCAGAGATTGTATCTCTGAATCCGCACGCCTCCTTCGTGCAACCCGGGGTGTCGTCCCTAGGGTAAAAATACAACACAAGCCACTTTCCCCTGAACTCGGACGTCTTCTTCTTACCGGCGGCAGGGTAAGACTCGAGCTCGACCTCAGGAAGTTTGTCTCCTTCCTTGATCAAAAGTGCCGTACTCATGGGCCTTTCGCCTTCTTCAGTTCTTCCTGCACCTCTGAATAATTGGGTTCCACGCCCTGATTGGGCGCAAGCCAGGCGTACTTTATCTTTCCATCATTGCCTACGACGAATATAGAGCGGTGAGCCACGGTATAGCCGGGCATGTCAACGAAGTTCTGAAATTCTACGCCAAAGGCCCTGCACGCCTTCCTGTCGTAATCACTCAGCAGAGGAAATGTGATTCCGTTGGACTGGGCGAATGCGCTCAACGAAAATGGGCTATCTACGCTGATGCCAACCACCTTGCCGAGGGGGGCAAGATTCGAAAGCATGTCCCTGAATGTGCACATTTCCTTTGTGCACACGGATGTGAAGGCTCCAGGAAAGAATGCCAACACGGTGGGGGAGGTGGTAAATTCGGAAAGCTTTCTTGGTTTCCTTGACTGATCATAGAGCGTAAGATCAGGAATCGAATCACCTACTTTCAATGCCATAACATAGATGTTTTACTGGTTGTCTTTAAACTTGGCGTAGAATCATCTCCTGTAGAGTTCTTTTGGATTTAATGATTAAATAATTAACACCCTTCGGATGCAAGGATGAGAATTGAAATCCAAGATCAAGGACAGCGCACTTGCAACTGAAGGACGTCTGCAGCTGGAGTGGGCCGAACGGCACATGCCCGCACTTGTTTCCCTCAGAAAAAGGGAAGCCACGAAGAAAAGCCTGCAAGGAATCAGGGTTGCGGCCGTGTTGCATGTGACGAAGGAGACGGGGGTTCTGATAAGGACACTATCAGAGATGGGGGCGGAAATATTCCTTGGAGGTAGCAACCCACTTTCGACTCAGGACGATATAGCGGCAGCACTGGATGGTGAAGGCATTCGGGTTTACGCCTGGAGGGGGGAATCCCAGGAAGACTACTATGAAAACCTCAAACTGCTCGCAGAGTCTTCGCCGGATATCGTAATGGATGATGGTGCGGACCTGCATTCCTTCATCCATCGGATGGCTGCCAAGCCCCATGTGTTGGGCGGGACCGAAGAAACAACCACCGGAGTGAACAGACTCAGGGCGATGCAGGATAAGAAGGTACTACGCTATCCGGTGATCGCGGTGAATGATGCATTTACCAAACATCTTTTCGATAACAGGTACGGAACAGGCCAGAGCACGGTTGATGGGATATTGAGGGCAACGAATATTCTCTTGGCAGGAAAGGTCGTCGTGGTTGCAGGTTATGGGTGGGTGGGAAGAGGAATAGCAATGAGGATGAGAGGGATGGGTTCCCGAGTCATCGTCACTGAAGTTGATCCGCTCAGGGCACTCGAAGCCTCGATGGATGGCTTCGAGGTAATGCGCATGTCGGACGCCGCCTATGAAGGCGATATTTTTGTTACAGCCACGGGTAACAGAGGTATAATCCGGGGTGAGCATATCAAAAATATGAAAGATGGAGCCATACTGGCGAACAGCGGTCACTTCGATGTCGAAGTGGATGTGGCCGGTCTGAGGGAAACCGCAGTCGAAAGCCGAAACGTGAGGAACAACCTGCAGGAATACAGGTTGAGAAGTGGAAGGAGGGTCTACCTTGTCGCAGAGGGCAGGTTAGCCAATCTCGGGGCTGCCGAAGGACACCCAAGCGAAGTGATGGACATGAGTTTCTGCAATCAGGCACTTTCGGTGAAGTATCTAGTTCAACAGGGAAAAAAGCTTCTTCCCGGAGTACATGGTGTCCCTCCCGAAATAGACAGATCTGTTGCTGAAATGAAGTTGAATGCACTGGGTTTGAAAATAGATGTTCCTACCAAGGAACAGCTCAAATATGCCTCAAGCTGGGAGACCGGAACCTGAGTTTAGTATGAGATTCCTGAAAATGTAGGCGTGGTACTGTCAGCACAGAGAGGGCCCAAGGTCAGCTTCTAGAACTTCTGTACACTGACCGATACGGTGCCCGAGCTACCTGAGGCTCCTTTTCCTTTCTCTCCGGTACATCACTGCAAACACAGGCAGAAGGAGCAAAAGAAGGATCACCGCGAGCCCGACAAATGTGTTGAATATTACCTGGGCATCGGTTGTGTAACCGGAATTAAGCTGTACAGTGCTTGACCCAGTGCTGGGAGAAGCAAGCGAGAAGAAGAAGATCAAGGGTAGCAGTATGACAGAAATAGAAATCAGAGTGGAAATCCATCTTTTTGTTTTTTCCCTAGGTTCCAACTGTCTCCCGACCCCTCCTAGTAATCAATCTGTATGTAATAAAGGATGAGTATGTTTGTTGGCGGCTGTGTTGAAACCTGTTTCTGGACAAGGATACCATAGTCGTAAGTGCTATTTCCACTCTGGGTAACGACGACGTACTGTGACCCGTAGACATTAGTGTAATTGCTGATGAATGAAGTAAGGGCGGCAGAAACGGTCGGCCAGTCAGCGGGGGAGGTGTAAGTCAGATTACCCACGCCGATGTATAGGTTTGCGGTAACGATCGAAGAGTTGAGAAGCTGAAGGTTGTGGTCAGTGAAGAATTTCGACACATTCTGTTGAAGCTGAACAGAGCTCGGGGGAGGACCGCTTATGCTTTTGCCAATCAGGTTTTGAAAGGCTTGAAGTGCATTGGGCCCCACGCCAACAGCACCCGTGCTGGGGTCGACTGCCGTTATGAAGGGCATCTGCGCTATAACCTGGCTGGTTCCTCCCGGTTGAGTGTAAAACGGAATGAAATAGTAAAGTCGTCCATTGATAACGTAGAGAAGCGTAGAGCCGGCCACGTAATTCGGCAAAAGAGTCTCCTGCTGGCGGACGGTTGGATTGGTGTTCACCACCTGGATTGCGCCTGTCGGACCCAGCAGCGTTCCGGTGAAATTGGATGGAGTCTGGTAAAGGTACATCTGACCCAGTCTGTCACCTCCGAACACTACGTAAAGCCCTGCCAGGTTTTTGCTGGCCGAGCTCATATATTCGACTTCCTGAAGCCCCACAAAGTAAGACTTGTTACCTATTGTGTACGCGATGTAAAGAAGTGGCAGTCTGTTGCCGTTTGCGTCCTGAGACACGTAGAAATTCGAGCCGGAACGCCACTCGAATGGATTCGTCACGTGGAAATAGAAATTATAGTCTAGCTGACCCGGATTCCCCTGCTCACCCAGCAGGGCTTCAGGGTACCTTAACTGGGCCACCAGCCAGGCCGGTGCCTGCTGCCAATCGCTGTAATAGCTCCTGTAGAAGCTCATGAGAAATCCGTCGGAGTAGTTCTGGTTCGGCACCAAATAGCCTGTCATGTTGCCGTTTGTCGGGTCGACAAGCACAACGCCGAAGAACCTCAGGTAAGGGCTATCAGAGAATCCGGAATTCAGTGGGTAGCTTACGTAAACCTGAACAACGTAGTCAAGATGGCTCCCATCAGTCACCAGGTAAGCCGCAGGATCGACCTGAAGTCCGTTGATCAGAATGTCACCCACCCTGTTGAATATGTTCCTGTTGTAGAGCATGTCTATGCTGTTCTGGGGTGGAGAAAATGCAAAGCCCCACGTGGTGGGTCCCTTGAGAAAGAACCAGGCTGCCCGCTGGATTCCTGAAAGAATATAATCAGGAGTACCCGGAAAACTTTCGTTGTTAATTTCATTGTAGCCATTTACATGAACGTACACCTCGTTGTTGAAGGTTATGTTCTCGCCATAGTAGATGAGTGGCTCAGGGGCATTCAGCGCCTGCTCGATGGATACTTCCTGTCCACTGTGTGTGTTTATAGCGACGACCCTGTCAGAGTGAGTATAGATTAGGTGCTCACTTATCCAGTTCTGGCTGCCACCCGGGTACTGCACCGTGGTGGGTGCCACCCAGTATTCCGTATTGTTGTACCAGATGACCTGTGAACTTGCAGGGGCCATCCAGTTCACCGCCCCAATCTCCTTCGTCATCGTTAGGAGCGCCTGAGATTGCCCCCACTGCCTGACAAGAGAGAGGATCGTTGAAGTGTTCCCACCTGGAAGATTCTGAAGCGACTGAATCTGAAGGTTCTGCACCCCGGAGCTCCAGTCTGTTACGTTGATTTCCTTCTGAATGAAGGGAGTCCATTCATACTGGGGCCAGCGATTGTTCCAGTTCAGATAAATGTAGGCTGAAGCCCCGACATTTACGACAAGGACGGCGGCGACAAATATGCCAGCCGCGGTAACGAGCCTTCTCCGTCTCGCCGTGATCGGAATGACTCCCTTCCCTGAAAGCTTCAGGTAAAGCCAGCCAACGACAGTGAATCCGACGAGTGACCACAGTGCGCCGTAGGCATATGGGGAAGCTGCAGTTGTGCCCCAGTAAGGCGCATTGAGAATAAGAAGCGCGAGAATACAGGTGATAATGAGAATCAGGTCCCTGATCCAGTGATTTCCGGTCCCGTTGGCATAATCCCTCACTGCCCGGACCACGAGCCTCAGTATGAGAATAAGTATAACTGTCCCCAGCACAGAGAAAAGCAGAAAGTACTGAATCTGCATGGAGGGCATAAGCGAAATCAGCCTGTCCGCAGACGCAAACCTGAATGGCAACTGAAATATCCTGGGTATGTTGTACCAGGAGCCGTAACCCTGAAGGTCCATGAGTACAGGCATGACGAGATTGCCGAAGAAGGGAAGTCCGGCAAGACCTGCGAATACAAAATAGGCTATCACATACTTTATGGCCTGCCACGTGCCCCAGAGGCGCACGGATATTCTGAATGGCCCCTGAGGAGGGGAGGATGAACTCTGGCCAGAAGCATAGAATCTATAGTCGCTGTAGGTGCGGAACCTAGATTCACGGGGTACAGACCAGCTGCGTGAAGTGACGGCGTTTATGGCCGAAATAAGGTCGCTTCGCCCCGGCACCGGGTTAATGACAAGAAGGGCCAACGCCGCAGCCACATAGAACGTGTAGCCATGATAGAATACAAGCTCAAACCAGTTGAGACCAGCCTTGAGGCTGTACATGTGCTCCATCACAGACCAGTTCAGATACAGATTCAGAAGGTAAAAGAAAGCCACTAACGAAATCAGGCCGGCGAACACGGCCAGCCATGAAATCCTCATTCGGCGTGGAGCAGTCACCATGGGGGACCACCGTATCTACGCAGTATGAACCTTTGACTGTGAGGCAAATACAAGAACGGCTCCACTGCGCTTTGCATCGATGACACGGATTTAATTATTGCGCAGGTTGCGAGCAATCTAGGGCCTTGACCTGAGCTTGATTTCGATACTGACGGATTCTGGAATCTTAAGTCGGGTGAGCTGCCCCATTGTCCTTTCGTTGGCATCGATGTCTATCAGTCTCCGGTGAAGTTTCATGTCCCATTTATCGAATGTATGCGTGCCCTGCCCGGATGGTGCCTTCCTCGTTACGATTCTGAGCTTCTTCGTGGGGAGGGGTACCGGACCCTTAATGTTGACACCTGTCCTGATGCCCAGTTCCTTTATTTCGTTGCTAACCTTCTCTAACTCTTCGAGATTCGAGGATTCCAGTTTAATGCGCGCGACCTGAGGCATGGACAGTCTTTCCTAAGCCCTGGGACTAGCCGATTTAAAGTTTCGGTTTAACCCCTCTGCCTAGGGGCTTTGTGGCTTCGTCGTGACACTGTAGGAAAATAATTCTGGAATTTTTCCATCACATTACGTCTAGGCGGCCATACCTTCCTATGTTAACCCGCATCTCGCCACGGAAGGTGCTCACATACCCGTTTTCAATTCTTATCTTGGACCCGCTCTTGATGCGGTCGACATTCTCATTCCAGAGGGTTAAGACTGCTGATCCGCTGTCATCTTCTATGGTTACATCGGTTACGGTGGCCTTTTCACCAGTTTTCAGCGTTACCTCACGTGGAGGTGCTACAGAGGACACTACTGCCTCAAGATTCACTCTTCTGGAGTCGGGGCGCAATTCCTTTATCTTCAAATTTCCCAGCACCGGTTTAAAGGTCGTGGATATATAAGCTGTATTTGTCTGTCATGAAAGGATCTATGTCTTTTAGGGTGTTGGCGTTTCTAGCTCACCGTGACTCATTGAATTTTGAGATATCCGAGTCCTCAGCGCAGCACTCCTTCCAGCTGTTGATGCATCGTGCTATTATGTGATCTGGCTCTTATAAAACACCAAAAAGGCTGTCCTGCTGAACTATTGTTTACTCATCGGATCTGACTCGTTCGTGAACATCCCTCCCCCTAAGCCCTACGAAGAGTTTTTAACACGACCGGGTCAGGATGCAAACGACACTGTTGCTCGAATGGATATTGCCTCTTGTTGCTCTCCCCGAATCCTATGTGCTTTCTCGATGGCTATGCAGGTACCTTAGAGGGAGGGGGATGACCGTACCTGACGCCCACAAGATGGGTAATCCCCAGGTGTCACGGCCGGGTGGACCGGCAATTGTAATATCCCTGCTCACTCCGCTCGTAATTCTCTATTTCTTGACAGGCTCTATCCAGATTGTTTCCTTCGCCCTCTCTGTAGTTATAGCGTTCGCGGTGGGTTTTGTGGACGATCTCAGGGCGCTGAGTGGCCCGGTCAAGGTTGGCTTAGTGGTGGTATCCGCCCTGCCTTTGCTTGCGCTTCATACCTATTCGGTGGTGATGCCATTCCCTTTTGCGGGCCATATCAGACTTTCAACTATTTACCCTGTTCTGATCCTTATCGCTCTTCCGGTGACAGCGAATGCATTCAACATGATAGATGTTTACAACGGACTGGTTTCCGGCTTTACCGCGATCGCCACTGTGCCGTTGATAATTGATTTCATTTTTACAGGTCAGCTTATTCCTTCGCTCATGGCTCTTGCCCTGCTTCTGGCAACGGCAGGTTTCTATCCGCTGCACAGAAATCCGGCCAAGCTGTTCCCGGGCGATTCCGGCACATTGGCCCTTGGCGCGGCTTACGGTGCTGTGGCTATAATCGGCCATGCGGAGTTCATCGCAGTTGTTGCCCTGCTCCCTGCCGTTCTGAATTCGTTTTATGTGATTTCGTCTGTCGGAGGGTTGGTGGAGCACAGAAAGATGAAGAAAAGACCGGTGGTGCTGGACAAGGAATTCAAGCTGAATGCGGCGAGGGATCCTGATGCTCCCATGACACTCACAAGGATGATGCTTGCCGATGGTCCGCTTACAGAATCAGAGGTGACAAGACGGATACTTTACCTTGAAGCGTTTTCAGCTTCACTTGCGATACTGACCTTCTTCCTCCTTGGTGTTAGAATATGAGGCTGTCCGCCTTTGCCCTTCTCCTCGTCATAATCAGCATGTCATGGCTACTTCTCATCTTTGTCGTGTACTGGGTTTTCGTGCTGGTCATACCCATTCAACCTCCTGCCAACCCGCCCTACTACATAGCAATCGAGTATGTCGTTTTCAAGCTACTTCTTGCCCTTATAGCGATAGTGGCATGGCTCTATTCATACTTCGGTATGAGGAATGCATTTGCCGCCTATAAAAGACTCAGGACCGCTCCCACTCCTTCCGCTTGATATCATATTCTTCCCTTGTGTAAACTGGTCGCGCAGGAATACCCACGACAACCGTTTTCGCAGGAACGTCCTTTGTCACCACCGCTCCCATGCCTACCACGCTCCCCTCCCCCACGGTTACACCTGCCTTTATGACGGCCCTGGCGCCGATGGATGCTCCATTGAGCACCTTCACGCCGACCATTTTTCTTGACATGGGATAGGGGTCGTTCGTGAAAACAGCAGCCGGACCGATGAAAACGTCATCTCCGATCTCGGTCATAGGGGGGATGTACACGCCACCCTCAATGCGTGTGTTGTTCCCTATCTTGACGTTATAATCAACGTGAACTAGGGACCCTATCATGACATTGCTTCCGATTCGGGTTTTTGAGCCTATGTATGTCAGGTTCCAGATCACCACATTTTCGCCAGCGACGACATCGTCAGCCACTACGCTGTTCTTTCCTATTTTCATCGACCCTGAAGCGGACAAATACTTTTTATGCTTAACTATGCCAAACGAAGGTTGACTTGGCGCAAGGCGGACAGTCGTAACCAGAGCTGATTTCCGGAGCGAGGTAGCCTGCATCAAACCTGTAGTGAAACCGGAAGTCCTTTCTTGCTGGAGTATATAGCGGCCTCCGCAATCAAGCTTGTACCTAACGCCTCCTGAGCATCAACAAGTGGCCGGGAGCGATTCTGAACAGAATCGAGGAAGGATTTGAGTTCCAGGAGCAGCGGTTCCTGCGTCTGGAATCGAGGGATTTCGGTTACCGACTCCTTGTCTATCCTGAGTTGCTGTGCAACAAAATCGAGTGTAACTACGCCCGAGGTAAATACGGCGGAAAGCCTTCTTTCCTTTCTGGGGGTCACCCAGTTGGTCATCAGAATTGCCGTTCGATGTCTTTTGAAACCCAGCATTACAACCGCGAAATCTTCATGGGGACCCATCACGCTCCCGGTTCTGCAGAATACCTGCTGGGGTTCCTCCCCGAATATGTATCTTGCAGTGTCTATATCATGAACCGTGGTATCACTGAGTATACCGACATCCTTTACTCCACCCCACCTGTTTTCTCGGTAAAATTCCGCAAGAATAAGTTCACCCAGGGAAGACTCGGATACGATCTGTTTGAGGCGGGCAACAGCCGGGTTGAATCTCTCTATGTACCCTACCCCGACTATCCTTTTCCTCTCCTCCGATAGAGAGACGAGCTTGCGCCCCTCCTCCACAGTGGCGGCAAGAGGCTTCTCAACAAAAATGTCCAGACCATATTCAAGCAGCTGCTTGGCAATGGAAAAATGCGTCGTGGTTGGGGTGCATATGTTGGCTACGTCAATTTTCTCAGACGCTAGCATTTTATCTGTGGAATCATATGCTTTGACACCATACTTTTTTGCAAAAAACTCTGCCTTCGCAATGTCCATATCGCACACGGCGGCCAGAGCCCCCAGCTCGCTCAGCACCCTTGCATGATTCTTTCCCCATCCCCCAACACCGACGAGTCCGACCCTTACCATATCGGAGCGCTCCGATAAGACAAGTTAAAAGTGTTGCATGTCGGTGTCAGAGCACGGATACTGGTACGGATGCCGTGATTATGGCCTGTTCGGAGTTGCTCCGGGTGAACGCCTGACAGGTCTTGAGGTCCGCCTGACTGCATGGAACAATCATCTGGTATCTGTCCAGGTTCGGGGGTCTCTTCTTTTCTTCGGGTTGCTCCGCGGGGTTCCAGCTGTCCACGTCACCAAAAACCTCTCGCAAAGAATTCAGTATAACGCCCTGCAGCCTTGCCCTCTCGCCCTTCATCTCGGAGCCTTCATGTCCCCAAACCAAGAGAATTCTGGATCTTATTGCCTTAAGACCCCTCTCCCTTGCGTAGTTCCTTAGATATGACCCGAGCGTATGTGTGTAGTTCGAGACCGCCTTCAGCGCACCCGTAGCGAAGTGGTGCAAGGTGTCTCCGTGAGGCAGAGTGTCGGAGAAGAGATGCATGTCGTACAGTCCCTGTGCCATATCATCTAGAAACAGCTTATTTTTATCCAGCAGCAGAGTAGAACCCTCCTTATAAAATGAGATTGCCAGCGCCTTTGGTATGTAGTCAGCAAGTGCCCACCTTATGTATTCCAGCTCTGACTCTTCGATTGTTCGGGTCCATCGAAGTTCTCCGAATATGTCATCAAACCATCTGGGAGGTTGAGATTCCCCCAGATATCCCGCCACATGAGAGGAACCCACAGGAACGTAAACATACCTGAAATCCTTGCCCGGTTTCAACCCGCTCTGTTCCTCGATTATAGCAAGAGCTTCCTTGTTGCCTCCTGCAGAAAGCGGTACAAGATTTACCAACATGGCCTGCTCACCGAGATTCTGTCCCACTTCCTTCAGTCTTTGCAACCACTCGGCCCTACCCTCCTCTGAAAATCGAAGTCGGGGGGCAAGTATGACCTGTGAGGAGCTCTGAAGCACCGATGAGATCGGTCTGATGGGATAAAGAGAATCCTCGCCCACAAGCTGACGGATCGATGTGGGGGCGTTCTCCATCAGGGTGAAAGAAGTCTTTATTCGCTCATCAAGGATACTCACCTCATTGCCAGACTTCATGATGGAAAGTGCCACTGCGTAGCCTTCGACGCTTGCACCATAAACTGCGGTTTTTTCCTTCATTTCACCACGCCCGGCTCCGCATTCGTCTCAGCATCGTCCGGTCGAGATATAATGGTTTCTTATTCCGATCATCACATCAGGAACACCTCCTTGTTCCTGCATAGTGGACTCCGAAGAGCTAACCTCCGGGGGGCACAGGAGGCTTTCAGCTCCTTAGTCACCGGGACCTATTTGCTTTCCAATACTGGCAGAACCAGCAAAGAAAACGCAATTAAGGCGACAAACCGGGGGCTTTTGAATGAGATTCTGGATAGACGCACTCACCCCCAAGCAGCTCATATTCTTCAGGACACTGTCCAGGACGCTGCAAGACGAAGGGCACGAGGTGCTCATTACTTCGAGAGGGTATCATGACGCCGAATATGTCATTCGACGCCTCAACATGGATGTTGTCACCGTCGGAAAGCATGGAGGATCCTCGAAAAGATCCAAGCTGGAAGCAAGCCTCACAAGGAGCCTGGAGCTGACAAAGCTAATTACGGAAAAGTCTGTTGAACGAACGATCTCCTTCGGCTCACCCGAAGCGGCGCGTGTTTCTTTCGGGCTCGGCATCCCGCACTACAATGTAAACGATTCGCCTCACTCCGTTTGGGTAGCCAGGTTGACGATCCCGCTCTCGGTCAAGCTCATGACCCCCTGGGTCATACCACCCAGTGCGTGGCGGAGGTTCGGCATGGCAGGAGGCTCGATAATAACCTACAGAGCGTTGGACCCGGCGTCCTGGCTGAAGCGCAGGGAAGACTGGCCTACCCCGACGAGTTTCGAAGAGGGTGCCGAGGGAGCGATCCTCTTCAGACCCGAAGAGAGCCAGGCATCCTACCTGGAAAAGGCAACCCAGAGCCTTTTGTTGGTCAGGATGATCTCTGAAGCCTTTCCTGATAGCAGGGTGATAGTACTTCCAAGGTACTCAGAACAGGAAGGGGAATTCGGGAGATTGGAAGCGCCAAACGTCACGGTATGCCGGGAGCCGTTCTTCGGGCCGAACCTGCTGGCCAGATGCCGAGCACTTGTTGGAGGAGGGGGAACAATGAATGCAGAAGCATCCCTTATGGGCGTACCAACCTTATCATTCTTTCCAGGGAAGACAACGTACGTCGAAGACTATCTTGTTAAGCGTGGACTCATCCGGAGGGTAAGAGGCGAAGGCGAATGCGTCCGAACTCTGAGAGAAGTCCTAAGCCCGGAGACAAGTAATCAGATAAGGGAGCTTGCTCGAGAGGAGCTGGCTTCAATGGAAGATCCGAACGACGTGATCAGACGCGAAATTGTTGGTTGATAAGACCCGAAAATGCAGAGGCAGACAGACTAAATTCTCATGTGATTGGGCCTTGGATGAATCGGCAAACTCAATCCAGTTTATAAATCGTCGAATCACAAGGCCAGACAGCCCGGTGGTGTAGTGGTCAAGCATACTGGCCTTTGGAGCCGGTGACGAGGGTTCGAATCCTTCCCGGGCTAATTTAGCTCTTCCATTGCCGGAAGGTGATGCTTGACATCGATTGCTTGCAGCTGGCTGAGAACGCGACAAAAGTTATTTAAAGGATTACTCCGGTGGGCATCAGCAGTAGGAAGTCGATAGTATGTCAAGCAATACTGTGTACATCGGAAAGAAGCCCGTAATGAACTACGTACTGGCCTGTCTGACTCTATTCCAGAACGGTGCTAACGAAGTCACTATCAAGGCAAGGGGTCGTTCCATAAGCACCGCCGTAGACTCTGCAGAGATTCTAAGGAAGAAGTTTTCACCCGACGTTCAGGTCAAGGAAATCAAAATAGACACCGAACAGGTTAAGGATAACGAGACGGGCTCTTCGAGTAACGTAAGCAGCATTGAGATAATGCTGAAGAAGTAAGCTCGTCTCGGACGCTTTTTTATACAAATGCAGCGTTAGCCATGACTGTGCACAGCGAACAGCTGAGCAAACAGTTACCAGTCGGAGCAATCTATCGTGTATCCACAGCCTCGGCAAAGCGCCTTGCAGCGTACTTCGAACATCAATGTCCCACAGACAGGGCATTCCAGAAGTTCATCGTTACGTGACACCATCGTTCAGAAACCGCCACATCCTTGGTGCGTGGCGTCATTATATCGGTTATGGGAGGGATTCGTTGGGAAGGTTTTTAGGGTTACTCTCGCCTCCGTATGAGAAGACGTACAAGCGAAGGGGGCTGAAGATCAAATGAAATGCGAGTGCGGTGCAGAAACTGAAAGGTACTGTGTATATCACTATGGGTTTGAGTGCGAGAAATGTCACAATGAAAAACCCATGAACACTTCTCCACCAGACCTCGTGTACGGTCCCCTTATGAAGAGGAAGCAATTGGATAACTCTCAATCCGGTGTTAGATAAGAAGGGTCGTGGTCGACTGTTATTGTACGACGTTATCGTAGTTGGAGGGGGCCCCGCGGGACTCTCTGCTGCGAGGGCAGCCGCTCTGAAAGGGGTTTCTGTCCTGGTAGTTGAGCAGGAACAGTCCATAGCGGAGCATGTGAGAACCAGCGGGGTCACCTGGATGACCGATGCAAAAGAACTGGGGATTCCAAGAGAGCTTTACAATCCCGTTTCCGGATACCGCTTTGTATCACCTGGTAATAAGGCATCGATCAAGAGTTCTTCGCCTGAAGCCTGCGTACTCGACGTTCGAAGAACGTACCAGCATCTGGCAGAACTTGCGGGAGATGCGGGCGCAGTTCTGAGACTCAGGACAAGAGTCATTCGACCTGTTCTTGATCAAAATAAAAGGGTGGAAGGTGTGATGCTATCTTCATCTGGAGTCCCCGAAGAAGAAGTGCGGGCAGGGCTTGTGATCGATGCAAGCGGTTTCCATTCTGTAATAGCCAAGGATCTGGGAATGGCACCCGAATGGGTAAATTATGGTGTGGGAGCAGAGTACGAGGCTCTGGCGGAAAATGTTCGTGAGGATGAGTGGTACCTTATGGTGGGCTCCGCATATTCTCCTGCTGGATATGCTTGGATATTCCCCGTCGGAGGAAGGCGCGTCAGGATTGGGGTGGGTGTGGGAAGACCGCATTCCAAAGCTAACCCGGTCGGTATGCTGGATCGGTTGATGCTCGAAAGACCAGGGCCGCTCGCCGGATATGGCAGATTAACCCCATTAGAGTTTCACTATGGTCTGGTTCCCAACGAAGGATTGAGAAGCAGGCTCGTGGGAAATGGCGTTGCTTTGGTGGGAGACTCCGCAGGCCAGGGCAATCCGCTGGTCCTGGAGGGAATCAGGTATGCGATCAGATATGGCCGTCTGCTGGGGGAGTGTGCGCCTGATGCCCTGTCTTATGGCATAGATTTGCTCAAGCAGAGGTATGAAACTGTCTGCAGAAATGAGGTGGAATCGAAAATCAAGGCTGCACTGCGCGTACAATCCAGATGGCTGGGGCTTGATGACGCAGGCTGGGACAAGGAACTGGACATAATAAATGAACTCTCCCCCCAGGAGTTTATGCAGTTCATAAGGTCCGACTTCAGCACTCTGACTATGGCTAGGCTGGCAACCAAGCACCCCAAGCTTGCTGTCAGGGAATTTTTTGCACTCGCAAAGGGAGCCCTGCAGGATGTTTACGGAGGATGAGTGCGAATGATGGGGAACAAACTGCCATGTAGTCTGGGAAGGTGCGGCAACCAATTTTCGATCATCGCAGCCAGAAGGTTTCTTCAGCCAGAGCAGATAGGTTGATAGGATTTGGGAATACCCGAGAAGATCAAACAGATTGAAGAAGACCTGCACCGCACACAGATTAACAAGAAAACCGAACATCATATCGGTCTTCTGAGGGCCCGCCTTGCGAAGCTCAAAAGGGAGCTCGAAGAGCAGACCAGCAGGAGGGGTGGCTCCTCTTCTCAGGGCTACGACGTCAGGAAATCGGGAGATGCGAGCGTGGTATTGATCGGACTTCCGAGCGTCGGGAAGTCCACCCTCCTGAACAGGCTTACGAACGCAAAGTCAAAGGTTGGGGCGTACCAGTTCACCACTCTTGAAGTCGTTCCCGGAATGATGGAATACATGGGGGCGAGAATCCAGATCTTGGACCTACCCGGAATAATCGAGGGAGCGTCTTCGGGGAAAGGACTGGGAAAGAGGGTTTTGTCCGTGGCAAGGTCTGCGGACCTTATAATGTATGTCCTCGACGTCTTTCAGCCTGAGGCACGCCCACTACTTGAAAGGGAGCTCAGGACCATCGGTCTCAGGATCGATGAATCAAGACCAAGGATTGACATAGAAAGAACCTCCTCAGGAGGGATTTCTGTGGTGCAGCTTGTGAAGCTGACGAAGATGACAGAGAAGCTTGTTAAAGAAATCCTACAGATATACGACATAAACAGTGCCCGCGTGATCCTTAGAGAGGATGTCACTCCTGACCAGCTCATAGACGTTCTTGTGGGGAACAGAGTGTATGTGAAATCTATCACAGTGATGAATAAAATCGACCTCGTAAACGCTGGATTCACGAACGAGCTTCAATCAAAGCTGAAATTCGATTTTCTTCCGGTTTCTGCAGAAGGGAACCTGAACATTGAGGCTCTGAAACAGGAAATATATCGTAGGCTCGAACTGATCAGGATCTACATGCGTCCAAGAGGACGACAGACAGACTACTCGGAGCCAATGATACTCAGGAACGGAGCAACCGTAGCGGGTGTGTGCGATAAAGTTCATCGAAAGATGAGGGATGAATTCAGATATGCGCAGGTATGGGGAAGAAGTGTAAAATTCGGGGGACAGAAGGTCGGACTGGACCACAGGCTTATGGATGAAGACATCATAACATTGATAGCAAATTAGATGATGAAGAATTTAGAACTTCAGATATTTGGTTTCCAGGTATCTTATCAAGCCGCCTGTATCGTTCACCTTGTTAAACACCCTCCGCTGAAGCTCTCTCGGTGCATACGTGCCCCCATATCTGTGAATGTTTGAACCAAGCCACTTCTTGAGTTCGTCTACTCCTCCTTCGTTTATTACGGCGGAAAACTCCCTTTTGCGGCTTATCGCCTCCCAGCACATGCCAGCGATTACATTGCCCACGGTGTAGTTTGGAAAGGATGCGAAACCGCCCGAGCTCCAGTGAATGTCCTGGAGGGACCCCGTGGAATCATCTTTCGGTTTCACTCCCAGCAGTTCTTCGATCGTATCCGACCAAATCTGTGGTATCTCTGCGACTTTCACCTTTTCCTCAAAGAGAAGCTTCTCGATTCTGTACCTCAGTGCTATGTGCAGATTGTAAGTGATTTCATCAGCGTCGACCCTGATAAGGCTCGGTCTCACCAGGTTCGCGTATCTGTAAAGTTCATCGGAGTCGTACCTTTTCGTGAATTCCAGCATCTTGTGGATGACCGGTGTGAGCTTCTTTACGAATTCCCTGCTTCTCCCTACCATATTCTCCCAGAACCTTGATTGAGATTCATGGAAACCTGAGGAGACACCGTGCCCGATGGGCGTGGACCGCAGGTCTCTATCCACCTGCAATTCGTAGAGCGCATGACCCGATTCATGGATTGTAGCATATAACGTTGTGCGGAAGTCCCTGTCCTTGAATCTCGTGGTTATTCGAACGTCGTCCACATCCATACCAGAAGTAAACGGGTGTGCGGACAGGTCCACCCTGAATCTGTCATTGGGCATTCCCAGAACCTGAATTACCCCGGCGTTCGCGGCAATTATCGAAGGTTCATCATATCCGGATTTTTCGAGTTTGTGACTTGAAGGAGGCTCCCCGTTCTTCAGCACCTTTGAAAGTATCTTCTTCAGCGACGGGATAAGTGACCCGAAAATGGAATCGAGGTCTCTTGACGAGAGTCCCTCTTCACCCTGGTCAAGCAGTGCATCATACGGGTCACCTCCGCCAGCCAGTCTTTCGCCCTCTTTCATCTTCAGTGATAATACTTTCTCAAGGTGGGGTCGGAAGAGTTTGAAGTCAGACTTTTCCTTGGCTTCTCTCCAAGCAATTCTGGATTTTGTGGTAGTTCTTTGAAGTTCTTCGATTAGCGTTGGTGGCACCCTCTCATAGTAGTTCAGTCTACGTCCGAGTACCCTCACAACCCCCTTTTCAACGTCTGTCAGACCCTTTGACGCCTTTCCCCTCTCGATGAGAGGTTTCATCGATATGATCCTACTTTGAACCATCATGGTGATGTCTGCCAGTGCTCTTCCGCGAGCATCCGCCCCTGCCCTGGGCATGTAAGTCTCCAGGTCCCACCTCATAACGGATGAGGAGTACAGAAGTGCCCAAACCGGCCTGTACTCTTCCAATAGTTCATTCACCGGACTATTGTACTTCATGGCATAGGTGAGACATGCATCGCGATATATCTATTTTGAGTCCACTTCAAACACAACATATTTATGACACGTTTTGCCGTCAACATGCAGTATCGGTGAATGTTGGTGTCTGCCGGAAACCCTGATATCAGACAGGCCGTAAAGGAGGACAGCGGAACACTGAAGAAATTACAGCTGCTTGTACCCGGACTGCGAGGGTACAGAAGGTCCGAAGACATTAGAATTGCGGATGAGCTCTTGCGCAATCAGGTTGCGGACAAGCTGGACCTTGCCAGAAGTAATCTTGATTCGCTGAGAAAGCAGATGGTGAATAACAATGACTTCACAAATCTGACCGCTCTCGGCGGGGTGATGTCGCAGATTCAACAACTTGCCGGAGAGGTACGGCACTCCCAGCAGGGTTATTCGGGACTGGCCGCAAGCATAAGCATCACCCAAGAAGTGCTGAACAGACTTTATGAGTATGATTATGCGTTCGTAGATTCGGCCGTTCAACTTCTGAATTCTACCATGCCTTCCAGTTTTGTGTATGACCCCAACGCACCAAACAATGTCCAGAATTTGATTACGAGACTGCAGTCTGCCGTATCGGACATAAAGCAGAAATGGTCTGTCAGGCTGGAGAATGTGGAGCAGATACTCCAGAAGTGATGGTTGTAAAATGGTGTTTGGAAAGAAGCCTTCGGCCGGTGGAGTTCCTTCGTCTGGTGGTAGTGTTCTCGGTTCAACAACGATCGAATGGGATCCCCAATTCAAGCAGAATAATGTTATGTGGAAGGTACCCAGACTCATAAGACTGAATGACAACATTGTCGTGAGGGAGGACGAGATAGCTGTCTTCTACAGAGATGGTAAGGTCCTGACCTACTTTGACCAGCCCAACAGGTATGCTCTGACGGATTTCAACGCACCCATCGTCGGTGGCCTTCTAAAGTTCTTTACGGGTGTGCAGCAGCAGGCAGAAGTATACTACCTGCAGAAGAGGTACCTCGACGGAAAGTATGGGAGCACTCAGCCATTCCAGTTCACAGACCCCACATTCGGTATCGTAAATCTAAGGGTGTTTGGAGAATACAGGTGGAAGGTTTCGTCCCCTGAGAATTTCATAAATCAGTTTGTGGGTACCTTTGCGGTAGAAACATCCGACGAAGTGGAGGCGAGGCTGAGGGAGCAGCTGGTTATTCTTGTGTACAATGCACTTGGCAAGATGAAATCGCAGGGGATGAAGGTCACAGATCTTGCTGCCAATCTGACCAATATAGAACAGGTGGTTCTGTCGATGTGCTCAGACCACTTTGCCCAGTATGGGGTTGAGATAAACAAGATCTCCGGCCTCACCATAAGCCTTCCTGATGAAGTCCAGAAGGCAATTGACACCCGGTCCGAGATGTCCGTGCTGGGTGTGAACTACATTCAGTACCAGGCGGGTCAGGCGATGGTGGACGCGGCGAAAAATCCCACCGGTGTCGCCGGTGCCGGGGCAGGGCTTGGCGTTGGGCTCGGAGCCGGAGTTGGTATGGGGTATGCCGTGGGAGGGCAGTTCGCCCAGGGTTTCAACCAGCAGCCAATGAAAACCTGCTCGAATTGTGGTTCCCTGATACCGGCTACGACTGCGTTCTGTCCGAACTGTGGCGCAAATCAGCAGATGGCGCCCAGGGCTCCCGCGGCTGCGGCACAGGGCTCGATAGCGTGTCCAAAGTGTGGAACTCAGATACCGGCCGGAGCGAAGTTCTGTCCCAACTGTGGATCCCCCGCACCTCAAACGCAGAGTCAGAATCAGGCAAAGACCTGTCCAAGCTGTGGCAGTCCTGTTCAGGCCGGAGCGAAGTTCTGTCCCAACTGTGGCAAGCAGCTTTAAAGATAATTTAGATCAGATCGGAGCGTGAATCATCTTGTATTGTCTGAAATGTGGTACCCAGCTGCCTGATGATGCCTCTTTCTGCTGGAAGTGTGGAGCACGGGTCTCCGGAGTGGAAGGAGGGGGGCAGGGACAGAATGTGCAACAGCGTGGTCAACCATCATCTACAGGGGGTGCTGCGCCGGACCGAACCGCTGTGCTCGCACCCACGGGTGCCACTTCATTGAAGTGTCCAAGCTGCGGTGCACCGATATCACCCAAGTTCGGAGAGATGGTGATTACGTGCGAATACTGTGGAGCAAGCGTATCTCTCGGCAACGATGGATGGAGGAGTATCCAGAAGCATACCATGCTTCCGTTGACGTATCCGGACAAGGAAGCCGTGATCGCCAGGGTCCATGATTACATGGACAGGGGGCTGCTCAGAAGGCATCTTCAGGAATCCTCCGTTCTTGAGGAAGCCACACTGAGTGTTGTACCCTACTGGATAATCCCGGTATCCGCCCGCACCTCGGTTGTAGCCACAGATGTGGCGATGGAGGCCGGGACCATAGCCACCACGGCAGCACTCTTCGGCGTAATGGGTGGAGGTTTTGGAAGAAGAGGACCTGGGTTCGGTGGAGGGTTGATCGAAGGAGCGATGCTGGGCACCGTCATGGGGGGAGGCATGGGGGGAGGGGGTCCGAGGAAAGCGGCCGAAATCGATGCAAACTACAACTTCCCGGTTGTGGCTCTAAAAGCGCTTACCGATTACCAGCCACGTGATTATCAGTTCAACCTTGACAGTCGAACTCTGTTCGACGCGACCAAGTTTCCCAGCGGTGTAAAAATACTAAATGGTGACGTGGGCGAGGATGCAGCCAAATATCAGGCCAAGACGTATGTGGATCAGCTTCAGGCGCAAAAGGCTCATGCGAAATATCATATGATCCAACAGATGAAAACAGATATGGATGTCTCTGATGGTGAGCTACTACACGTTCCCGTTTGGTTCATCAGGTACGACCATAAGGGAAGCAAAATTGTGCTGGTGTTGGATGCCAATTCGGGTCTGCCGATAAACAGTATCGGACTTTAGTCCCAGCATCAAGTATACCCTGTCGTAGGCGACCGGTCTAATAAAAAGAAAATTTGGGTTTTCAGTGTTTTCTCAGGATGAGAATGATGGATAATACCAGGATTATGGAAACTGCGACAGCGATGGCTCCCAAGAGAACTGTGTTCATGTACCCGCCCGGTGAAACTGTTTGAGGAGTGGAAGAAGAAGGGGCTGGGAGCTGCGAAATAGCTCCTTGATTGCCACCAGGCTGGACATACTGACTTCCCGATATTGACGAAAGCTGCGATGCTACCATTGCTGGGACGCCCTGTGGAGTGGACGACTCAGATCCCGGCGTCACTACCTGGCTCGAAGCACCAGCCTGGCTTACCAGTGGAACCGCCCAGAAGTCCTGCCTCTGTACCTTGAGTGTAATCGTAGCCTGGTCAGCAGGGGGAATCACAAGAGCATTACCTGCAAGTCCCACATATGTTGGCTGCCAGTATACAGTCACATTCACCGGCTCTCCTCCTATGATGGTCTGCACTGTGGTGATGTTCTTCGGAAGATTGACCGCCACCCAGTCCCAGGCATAGACCTCTACGGGCAGCGAGGGTACTTTTAGAACAGCCACGCCAGATGAATTGGTTCGTCCGTACATGTTTGATGCGTAATAGGGATAGTAATACTGCTGTCCCACAACAGATGCATATACCTGCGCCCCTTCGGCGGGGGTACCGTTTTCGAAGTAGACCTGTATCGTGATCTTTGTCTGCGTGATGTTATAGACGTTCTCCATCTGGATGCTCGTTGTTGCCGGGCCGTTTACCTGCAGAAGTTTGTATCCATATTCTTCAGGTAGGGGTGCCCGTACAGGTAGAGAATTTTGAACCGATCCGCTTGCACATATATCTACGCAAATGGGTCCGCCCTGCTGAATTGCTGTGACCGCAAGAAGGTACGAGCCTTTGGGAAGTTCGAGCCCGAAGCCGGGATACTGCCCCTGCGACTGGACAACGATGCTGCCCGTTGAATTGTAGGCCGTCACATAGTAGTAATTCATTTCAGGCTGGGCAGTCGTCACGAATACCTGTACATTGAATAGCTGAGGTGCATCAGAGGCTGATACGTAGATTACAGTTCCAGACAGCAGAATCATCAGCGCAGCAGCTAGAGGCACGAAATGCCGTCGGACCATCCTGAGAGAGTTGTTCGCGTTCGATTTTTCTGTCATTCCTTATCGTCTGAAGGTAGGAATGATTTTCCTTTAAGACTGTGTTATTGAACGGGCGTTCTACCAACCCGAACATACGAATCTTTTTGTGTTCGTCTGTCTGTATGTTGCATTGTTGAAGCGAAGAATCGCAACACCATCTACATCGGAGTTGTTGATTTTTTGACATGGGTAAGCCAATTAAACTCCTGTATTCCAGAAAGATGAAGTGGGGTCAGATGTTTTCACTTTCAAAGAACTGCTTCGAAGAGTGGTCAGTGAAAAAGAACAGGATGTAAGATTTGCCGGCTGATAACGTTAAAAGGGTCCCATATGACGTTGCATGCCCAACCTCAAGTCAGGTTAAGTCAGGTCAGAATTCATCATGCGGGAGGCAAGCTCGCCTGTGCCGGTAAATTTTTCCAGTTCCCCCTCCGCACGTCTTCTCCTTGCCCTGTGCTCTTTAAGAAATTCATTCACCTTATCGATGAGAATGCCCTTGAGCTCCCCACTTAGCATCTTCCCGGAGGAGTACTCCTGGCGTATCTGTTCAATCCTGTCATCCGATTGCTCGAAGAACATGTAAAGCCACTGAAAAGGCACGTCCACTTCGGTGTTTCCACCCAGCCTTCTGTGCTCCTCAACCGTTGCCTGCCCGCCGCTGAAGGCACCTTTGACGATCTTTGAGCGAACGGTTCTTTCATCATCGTTCAGATAGATTGCTGTTTCTGCGATCGAAGCAGACATCTTCCCTGAAATACCTGTCAGGGCTGGAAGGAACTTGGAATGCAGTGCGGCCGCTTTCGGGAAACCGAGGGATTCCGCGATGTCACGCTGAATCCGCCAGAACGGGTCCTGGTCTATGGCGCAGGGGATAAGGCACCTCGAATGCTCGAACAGGCTGGGTACGACCTGAATAGCTGGATAAAATAGAAACCCGATGTTGGTTTCTCCACCGAATCCGAATATTGCCTTCGCAGTGCTGAAATTGATCTTCTTTGCCACTCTGATCGCAAGTTTGTACATTCTTCCCAGATACTCCGTATCCTTGAAGATGAATGTGTGATCGGGGTCGAAGCCTGCGGCAACGATATCGAGGGAGTTTTCGAATGCCCACTTTTGAGCAACATCGAGACTTGGGGACCTTTCCGAGAGATACACTTCGTCATCTGTGAGAGGTATGTACACATTGGCCTTGAAACGCCTCTGCAGCCAGCTGGTAAAATAAAACTGAATTATGTGACCGAGATGCATCGGTCCACTGGGCCCTCTTCCCGTGTACAGAAAGAATCTCCTGCCCTCTTCGAAATCTGTCAAAGCCAGGTCGAGGTCTCTGTGGGAATAGTAAACCCCGCGGCGTATCGCAAAGTGACTTTCACCCGCATCCTTGAACAGCCTTTGCTTGAGGTCGTCTCCGATTGGTTGTGTGCCGAACTTCTTGATAAGCTTCGCGTAATCCACCTGGCCTGTTACCTCCCAGGGCGTCACGTTGAAGTCGCTGTTGTGAGTGTCCGGCAAGGTTTGCTCTCATCACCTTAGGCGGCTGGATATTAATTGTTTCGTGAGGAAAAAGAAAGGTAAGGCAAATCGTTTTCTTTCATCGAACTACAATCAGCTCTCTTGGAGCTTGCGTGAGCATCTTGTAACCGGTTTTGGACACTTGGACATCGTCCTCGATTCGAACGCCACCCCTACCTGGCACATAGACACCAGGTTCAACTGTAACAACCATATTTGACTCAAGAGGCTCCACGCCATCATGTGAAAGCGCCCTTCCATAGCCGTCATGGACATCGATTCCCAGGAAGTGACCGAGAGAGTGGATGAACCTGCCCTTGAATCTGGTTGCGTCTATAACTTTGAGGGCCGCTTCGTAAGCGGATCGTCCGGTCGCCCCCTCCCTTATGCTGTGCAGTCCTGCTAACTGAGCCTCCTCCACTACATGGTACATCTGAGTCTGTTCCCTTGAAACTTCCTTGTAGAAAAATGTGCGGGTAATGTCGGAGCAGTACAGGTCGTATTTAGCGCCGATGTCCACCAGGACGGTATCTCCTGCCTTCAGGCGCCTGGCTCCGGGAGAGTAGTGTGGGATGGCCGAGTTTTCACCAAATGCGACGATGCTGCTGAATGAAGGTGCGGAGGCGCCTTTCTTCATCATATCATACTCTATGTCTGCCCTCAGTTCATTTTCGGTCATGCCCTGATGCAGCATCTGAGGAACCCCCTCAACAACTTCGGAAATGATTTTGCATGCCCGTGATATTGCTGCAATCTCATCCGGGTCCTTCACCCTTCTGGCCTTGTCCAGGGCATCTGATACATCAGTGAAGATTACGCCCTTGAAGGCCTCCTTCAGGAATTCAAGGTCTGCAACGGTTATTCCTTTGTAGTTTACGCCCGCCCTCTTCACATTCTTCATGGAGTCCTCCATTGATTTGCGCAGCCCCATGGCCCCAGACCCCGTCTGCACGTGTACTGTATGCTTGCCACCCCTCGCAGCCTGCTCCTCCAGCTTGCTGGTGACAACCTCGATGTGTCCGTCCCTGAATAGAAAGCTGGTCGATAGTTCGAATAATCCATTCGTGTAGCCGGTCAGGTAGAAGAAGTTTGTGTCGCTCTTCATTCCGTTTCGTATTATTATGACATCGACATCTGCGTTTGCGTGCTCAAAAATTCTTTCGTATCGGGAGTTCATCGCGGAAGATGAATGATCGCATGTTCATATCTTTTGGGATTGTTTTTCATCCTTACTGTACCCATCGTTACCGAATCGAACCCTGAGGTCTCGGTTCCAGATTTTACCTGCCAGGTATCCTCCGACGGCACCGCTCGCGATTCCGAAAATCAGAACCGTCAGGTCGAGCCCCACATCATTGGGGACGATATGCGTGACCACGGCCGTAAGGTAGTATGCGGAGAAGCCGACCAATGCGGTGGCAATAGTTGATGCGGAGACCAGCCTTACCAGCCTTGCATCTGAACCTTGTTTTGCCCTGAAAGCAGTTCCCAACCCATCCATCACAAGTCCGAATAGAGAAGCAAAAACAAGGTCGAGAGGAAAGTACATGGGTTTGGCCACGGAGATTAGAAGTCCGCTGATGACTCCTACATAGGTGGCTCCAAAGGGTCTGACGGTCAGAAAACTGAGTGCCAGAAAAAATGTCTGGAATACTATGAGGAAATCGGAGTTTGGCGGTGGGATGAAACCCTGTATAAGAAAGATCACCACACCGAAGATGCTTGCAATGGCGATGCGCCTTGTGTTTGAAGGCATGAGACTCGCGGTCCGCAGAGGGTCATATTTAAGGCTAATAAGCGCTAAATAGGCCAAACCGGAACATTAAATATACAAATGGATGGTCTACTTGATGCATCAGTTGAGCGTAGCAAAGGAAAAGGCTGGTCCTGACGAAATTCTGGAAGTTGCTTCCAGATTATTCTCCGAAAAAGGATATGCCAACGTCTCTATCAGGGATATCTGTAAGGAAGCGAAGACGACCCCGCCCATGATATATTACTACTTCGGGAGCAAAAAGGGGCTCTTTCAGGCAGTCACAAAGAAGAAAGTGAGCATGTCGGATTTCATCAACAGGCTTGATCGTGCTTCAAAGGGTCCGAATGCGGAGTCGAGTGTGAGGTCGTTTGTACGCACCTACCTCACGTCCTTTCCAGAGGATGCATTCAGTGTGGGACTCTATCTGAAGGACACGGCTGAGCTGGACAAGGATAATGCTGGTAAGGTGGCTCGCGGTTTTGAGCAGATATTGAAAATGGTGGTTGGCATAGTGGAACAGGGTATCAGACGGGGCGAATTCCGTAGGTCGGACCCGGAAATGTCTGCAGACATCCTCCTGGGGTTACTTAACCACGTCGTCTTTCAAAGGCTTCATTTCGAGCGGAAGTACAATCTGGAAAAATCGTCTGAATTCATATCGGATTTCTTCGTGCATGCCATGAAGTGAATCTTACGTCTTTGACCGAGCCAAGACGCTGGATTGAGAGGATAGAGGAACATTATACCTGTTTTCATGACGGAGTTTCCACCCGCCTTTATGGTATGCATAAGCCGCAAGCAACGGAAACGTTATGGTGGCTTCGCCGAAAACCATCTGTTCCCTTCCGAGGTCGACTTTCCCCCATGAATGGGCCTCTCTGAGAGTGGACCCCGATAGCGCACCGTCGCGCTCATCTGCCACCGTTAGCTGTATTGCGTACTTGTGCATCCTTGTCTCCGTGGTCAGAATGTCTGCAGCCACAACCACATCCTGAGCGAAATTCTTCGGTACACCACCACCCACCATGAGCAACCCTGTGTCCTTGGCAAGAAGCTTGAGCCTTGTCAGCTCAAGGAAGTCCTTCGCCGAGTCTATCGATACGTGCTTTTGTCTGCTCGTTTGATGCTGGATAAGGCCAAATCCGGCGCTGCAATCTGAGAAGGCTGGAACGAATATTGGAACTCCCTTTCGGTAACTCGAAAGGATGACAGACCTGGAATTGGGACGGTGAGCCTCCAGATATTTTCCCATCTCTGCTATGAATTCTCTTGATGAGTAGGGTCTGGGTTCGAGCGAATCTGCAACAATCCTAACAGTATCATCGCAGATTCTTAGTTCATCTTCATCGATAAAGGTATCATAAATTCTGTCTATGTGTAGGCGCTGAAGTTCATCGTCATCAACATTGGGTGCCCCCAAGTAATGTTTGAATCCTAATGCCTCGAAAAAATCTTGGTCGACCATTATGGCTCCTGTGGAAACTATTGCATCAACCATGTTATTCTCAACCATATCCACCACGACATCCTTCAGCCCTGCGCTGAAAAGTGAACCAGCGAGTGTGAGAATTATGGAACAATCCGTGTCCCGGAGCATCTGATCAAAGATCATCGATGCTCTCGAGAGGTTGCGTGCCTGGAAGGCCATACCTGAGAAGCTTTCGACAAGTTTGACGACATCGAACTGCTTTATATCGATGTGGTGAATCTCCGTTTTTAAATAATCCTTCTTGGAAGCCATTACCTGTTCGCATCTATCTGAATGAGTTCACGGTATTAAAAATTTGCCGCGAATGATGGTAAGAAAGGATAAAAGAACAGCTTCTCAAAACGGTGGCCTGAGGGCCCGTAGCTCAGATTGGTAGAGCGACCGGCTCATATCTAGAGGTAGTGAGTCACCGGTCGGTCATGGGTTCAAGTCCCTTCGGGCCCACACCCATTTGGGGGTTGAGTCCTCACAAGTAGCTGCCCACCGGCTTCCTTCGCAGGGACGATTCTGGCGGCTCCAAGTTCTTACTTCTTGTACTTCGACAGCTCTTTCACTTTAGACGGGACCACAATGCTCATATGAAGGCGAACATGCCGCTGCACTAATTCAGGGACGTGTTCGAACCGCCTTATTTTCGACGTCACATGTTACGTAAAGTTTGGACAACCCAGGAACCCATCACTTCTCCCTCTTAATTCCAGGGTCGGATTGACAAATCCGCACGTATACCATCGCTCTAGCATTTCTGGTTGACAAGATGGTATGAATGCGTGCTGCACATTACTCTGGAATCGTTCCCGGTGACCTTCCGCGAAATCGCCTCTGTTGAACCTGCCAGCGTCCTTGACAGCATCGTAGACGCTCACAATGCGGATAATAAGCTGAATCTGGACGTTATAAACCGAGATCGCGCTATTAACAAGACCAACAGGAATCAGAAGGACTGAGGCGGCAAGGAATAGAGTTCCTTTCACTGCCTTCAAGTTATAGAATTGACCAAATCCTGGAACGAGTAAAGACAGTAGTCCAGCTAGCCACTCGTTCTTCAATTCTCTTTGTAGGTTATCGCACGCGGTTGTTTATAAGTCAGTTGTCACACCTAAAATGAAGACTCTGTATGTTCTAGTTTGACCCTAGGTAACGATTGAAAACTAGTTATTGCCCGAGAATCAAGGTGCTGATTTCCCCGGAGAAATGCGCGCCGTTAGGTAACTGCCAATGATCAATGGGGGTAATCCTGACGGCTCTTAAAAGATGGCAAAAATTTCGGAAAGGAACCATAGTCCGAGTGTAGGTGCTCCGGCCGGGATTTGAACCCGGGTCATCGACTGTCTTCCATTTTTGTCGAAAGGCCGATATACTTGACCGGATTGTACAAGTTTTGGATCTGACTTTCTATACTACCGGAGCACCAAAACGCACGCAGTTACATCTTATTTAATCGTTTAGAGATGGGAGTGGCGGGGTTCGTAACCGTTCCCGTTGTTAATCCCAAGTATAGCCCAGAAAACACCACTGTCCTGAAGTTTCGTGCATAATTCGCAGAAAAAGGCGTTTGCATCGTCCGAAGTCATCTGTTTGGTGGCCAGCTTTGCGGCAGCCTCCTTGGCAAAATCGTTCACAATCCTGCTCTTTTCACATGCAGTCACCAATTTAGCTCGTCTGTCACCGAGATAGTGACTAACTGCTGCTTGGGTCGTGCCCAGTAGCTTGGCAACCTCCTGTTGTGTCAATCCATAATGGTCTACGAGCCTCCGGGCGATGCTTGACCGGAAAGCGGGAAGCAAATACCTTACAGAGTATTCACAGGCTGGCCGCACGCCGTAGGTTAGGAGAGAAAGGAATATAGGCTTAATGTCGATTTCCAGTTTAACAAACGGTAGTATAGGGATGGAATCCTGTGATATAACCCGTACACACGAGAATCGTGACTGCGAACTTTTCCAGATTATCAATTTGAAGAGAAGAAATGCGGCCGCAAGACCTAGAGAGGTTAGCGGTAGCTGGCTTATAGCGAAAACCTTGCTTCTGGAGCGGGGCCGATGAGGGTGGAAGGGTAAGGTAGGAGCACGAATAGCATCCAACCAATGGGCAGACCAGTAGCAATAATCGGAATTCCCAAGTTGATGGGAATTCCACAAACTCCAGCCGTGGAAGGGCATTGAGATTCGCTAACAATGATTGCTATTCAAAAATACGACAGGCATAAATCGGTAATGAACGACGAATGTGCGTAAGAACCGCTGACACATTTCCGTTTGGACAATTTACAAAACTCGATACTAGGGTAGGGAGAATGGAGGACGCAAAGCAGGTTGAGGGCTCGAAAAGTTGTTGCTTCTGAAAATAGACCTGGGATCGGAGGTTAGCCAAGCAGTTTCTGGAATCGTACAATATTGCCATCTCGAAGAACTCAGGGGAAAGCTGGTAGCGGTGGTCACGAATCTTCCTCCACGTAAGATATTCGGAATTGAATCTCTGGTAATGATCTTGGCGACCACAGCCAACAACTCGGAAGCCTACCTCAAGCCAGACAAAGAGGTTCCTGAGGGTTCAAAGATGACATGAGACCTCAGGAATTAACCGGGATTCTAGTTAAAGTTGATGCGTACCTTAGACCACACATATAAACGGCTCATTGCTATACTTCTTCCAATGACAAGACTAGGCGACGCGAGAGTTATCGGAGGTATAGGTTCAATCCTTCTGTTCTTCCCAGGTGTAAGCATAGTTGGTCTGATTCTCGTATTCATAGCTGTAAAATACATTTCCGACGAGGTTCAGGACAAGTCCATCTTCGACAACATGCTTATTGCGCTCATAGCAGGGATAATTGGTCTGGCTGCTACTGCATTCATAGTGTTCACAGGTGCACTCTTCTCCGTTTTCACTTTAGGTTTGTCGGCCATTCTAGGGATAATTGTATCTCTTGCCATAGGCTGGATATTTCTCATAGTATCTGCGCTCTATGTCAGAAAGGCCTACACAATTGTGGGAACCAAGCTAAATATCAACGCCTTCAAGACTACTGCGACGTTATGGTTCTGGGGAGCCGCGCTGACAATAATCCTTGTCGGTTTTATAATACTGTTCGTAGCTTACATCTTCCAGGCGATCGCATACTTTTCGATACAGGAAACCCCTCAGACCCAGCCATCTGCGGTATCAGTTCAGCAAGGAATGGCAACAAAATTCTGCCCAAGCTGCGGAACTCAGATACCTCAATCCTCTACGTTCTGCCCCAAATGTGGAGCCAAGCAACCTTGAGGTATAGGTAGAATTTCACAGAAGGTTAGAGTTTTTCAGCCTCTGAACCATTTCTCTTTTTATTTCTCCGTACAATCTCAGAAACGGTTTTCTCGAACAACCATACTCTATTCCGTTTTCTATGAGTATCTCGTACAGCGAAGGTATACAGTAAAAATCAGTCAGATTTTTTGCCAGAGTTACCTTCTTCTGCTGCTTCACACCCTCGTCAATATCGCTTTTCAGGAATTTCGAATACAGCTCCACAAGCAACCTGGGGAATACATTACCCAGAGCAGCCACAGGGCTGCTGCACCAGCCAGCAGAGCTGGAAGGCGGTAGGACTCTATCCCGTCCAGGACCGCACAACCTTCTGCATTTCCTGAATAACGCTTGCCAGAAATAGGTAGTCCTTGCTTGAATCCTTCATACCGATTATCATTCTGCCATCTTTTAGCTTTCTCAAGATCGACAGGCCTGTAGCGTTGGTTGTGAATCCGAGTATGTAGCAGACGAAAAGTGGTAAGCTTACAAATTTGGCTATACTGCTGAAGTGATTCACTATCGATGCTTCGTCCAGAAGATAGTAGTAAGGCGAGGCAGATGCAATTGCGTCTGCTTTATCCTTCTCAGCCTGCTTTGCAAGCCTTACACTGGCGTCTTTGCTCGGTGGGACCAGATGCACAACAGAGATGAGCCCGTTTCTAGAAGCGTGCTAGATAACCGATTTCGAGAAGTCGATTCTCTCTTTGATGTTCATCAAAGGAAAGAGGCATGTGCTGCCGCAGATAAATGGACAACCCTTCTTTTTGGTTCTCCACAAACTTCGGAATCGGTTCGTAGACAACTTGGACCATTTCGTCAAGCGGAGTCAGCATAGCTCTTATCACCCCTTTAAGCTGACGCCCTAAGCTCATACCAAGCACCTTCAAATTACCTCTCTATGGAACTGCTACACTAACTTCTTACTAGAACTTGCCAGTACGCGGTCCATGGATTAATTGACAGACGGCTGGTAGACAAGCCATTTGTCACTCAGAAATCGCGTATGATACTGACTCGAGGCATTTCAAGGTGCTATGGGCAACTTGTTCGATGAGACCAGCAGAAGTATCAGATGAATCGAACTACATTTCGAACGGCTGCCGACGTTCAGCCCTACCGAAGATGCAAAGGGTAAGGTTTGTTGAACAAAAGACCCTACTTACCATGAGGCAAGGGAATCTTCTAAACCTGGTTAAATTCAAAGGCAAGAAATAATTCTAGTTTCAGGAAATCTATCCATTCAAATCAAAGTGCTGTGAATATTTTAAAAGCTTCGAGACCAAGGGCATAATGCTAGCAAGAGTCTTAAATGATACCCTTCAGAGTGTTTGGCGCTGAAACAGCAGGAGAGGCTTGGCTTGAGCGCTGAAAGCGACCGTGTGGAACTCGGGGTCAAATTTGTACGTACCCATAATCAGTACCTTGAGAGAATCGATGAAGCGATAACGAGAGTACTCAAGCCATACGAGACACATCCTCTCTACAACCCTCTTAACTACTCCCTCAGAGGAGGAAAGCGGCTCAGACCACTTGTATGTTTGCTTGTGAACGAGTCCCTGGGTACCGGGGAGGAGGACCCTTTCAGGGCGGCTGTGGCTCTAGAGCTTCTGCACACTGTCTCACTCATTCATGATGATTTCATTGACAAGCCCGAGCTAAGACGCGGTGTGCCGCCCTACTACAAGGAGTATGGTGTGGAATCCGCTTTTCTTGTCGCCGACTTTGTGCTCGGCCTTACACTCTCGATATCTTCTTCTTACGGCAACAGAAATGTGGGTGAAGAACTTGCGAGAACGGCCGTAGAAATGTCATACGGGGAGGAAAAAGAAAGAAGACTGCAAGCCGAGGGCAAACCCATAAGCTGGGATGAATACATAGAAGTCATTAAGCTCAAGACTGCATCGCTTTTCAGGGCTTCATCCTATATCGGTTCTATACTTTCCTCGCGTCCTGAAACGGCCGACTCCCTGTCGAGATTCGGAATGAAGGTGGGGCTTGCATATCAGCTCAAAGATGACCTTGCCGACATAGAGCATCCAGGGGAGCTGAGCTCTCTGCTTCAACTGGATGGTGGCCTTCAGAAAAAGGAGTTCTTTGAAACCGAAGCCAAGAATAATGTCGACTTGGCGCTTAAGGAAATCGAGGAGATCGGAAACTCCGAGTCAGGCGGAAAGTTAAGAAGACTTCTCACAGATTACTTCTGATCTGTAGAGGCATATCGCAACGGGTCCCTCCAGGTAGAAGCAGCGTGTTGATCTATGGTAGGCCACCGAGGTGCGCAAATGTTGAAATTATGGGTCCTGGATAGAAGCCAGTTATCACGATAAATGCAGTTGAGAATGCAAGCACCGCAATCACCTCGATTCTTTCCTTTCTTGATTCAGTCGAGGGTTCATCGAAGAACATCTTCTTTGCGAGGTATGAATAGTAAGCCAGTGCGATCGCACTATTTGCAAGTGCTACCGCAGCCAGCCACCAGAATGAGCCCTGAACCGCTCCGAGGAAAAGATACAGCTTGCCCCAGAAGCCGTTGAGCGGGGGAAGCCCTGCGAGTGAGAAGAGAGAAACCGCAAGACCCACAGCAGTGAAGGGTGCCTTCCTGTAAAGTCCAGAAAGGTCTTCCATGCTGTCTCCTATGTTCGTGAGTGAGATGAAGGCGGAGCCTTTCATGACCCCGTGGAATAACACCTGCAAAAAGATGCCGATCAGGCCCAGCGCGGCTCCCTCAGTCCCCTGAACAGCCAATCCTATCATTATATAACCGGCTTGGGCTATGCTCGAGTAAGCCAGCATTCTCGAAATACTTTTTTGGGTGAGGGCGGCAATGTTCCCCCAGGTTATCGTGACAGCCGCGGCAACTGCAAGCGCGACCTGCCATGACAGTGAATACGAAGTGAATCGACTTACCAGCAGCAGCGCCAGTGTTATACGTATTGCGGCGGCGAACCCAGCCTTTTTTGAACCTGCTGCGAGAATTGCGGAGACCTGTGGAAATGCGCCTTCAAGGGTATCCGGAAGCCAGAAGTGGAATGGAACGATGGCCATTTTCACCGCAAAACCCGAGAACAGAAGCGCGGCGGTCAGGAGATAGACCAGGGGGTTGGAGTGCGCATTGCTGGCAAAGGAAGAAGCGATAGCCGAAAAGGAAGTGGAACCTGTCAGACCATACGCAAATGAAAGTCCGAACAGGATCAGCGCGGCGGAAAGGGCGGCTGCAAGGAAGTACTTCATTGCGGCTTCGCTTGACCTTTTATCCTTCCTTTTCATTGCGACAAGCACAAAGGTAGGAACTGTCATCAGTTCCCAAGAGACGAGCAGAAAGATGAGGTCGGTGGATGAGGAAACAAGTATCATACCCAGCGTGGTGAGAAGTATCAGAGAGAAGTATATGGCTGAATTTGTCTCATCCTTCATGATGCCGAGTGAACCCACAGCAGCCATGGTGGACACGGTGATCACGGTAACACTGAATGCGAAGGCGATCCCGTCGAATGAGACCAGATTGGTCGGGTAGTACCAGATTCCATGAGGGCCGTTCAGCAGAATGAAGGGTAGTTCGACCAGGCTTATGAGAAGCGCCACAATGGATACTATGGATGAGAGCCGTCTGGGAAACCAGTCAAAGGAAGCCAGAACCGGCAGGAGTATTGCTGGGACCGCCAGCGTTGCTATGAGGATGATCATCCCTGCAGCCCCCTTGTTATCTCAGAAACAAATCCCGAAACTGGTCCAAGTAGAAGTCCCGGCGCCACAATGAGCACGACCAGCGGAACAAGGTAGAGTATCATGTAAAGAAAGAATCGCGGAGGCACATCGGCATAATGAAGATCTGATATCTTTTCGCTGAACACCATTCTCTTCAGCATCCAGAGCATGTATGCGGCTGTGATTCCAGGCACAAGCACCACCAGCCACAGCCACGAGTTGAAGTGAATACCGCCGTAGATCACCATGAATTCACTCAGAAAGCTGCTGAAGACCGGCGCACCCATGGCAGCCAGCGCGCCTAGCCCCATCGCTATCGAAGTGAGTGGCATCATGTACCTCATCCCCTTAATTACCCTCATGTCTCTTGTTTCGAAGGTATGTTTTACGACGCCCGTGAGGGTGAACATGAGGCCGATTGCAAAGGCATGATTGAACATCTGAAATACGGCCCCCTCGACGCCATATACTATTGAAGAACCGGCAGTAGCAGCCAGACCCGCGAAGGCACCCAGTATCACGAACCCCATATGGTTGATGCTCGTGAAAGCCACCATACGTTTCATATCCGTCTGTCTCAGAGCCACGATTGCGCCGTAGAACATCGTAAGGACGCCAAACGCTATGAATACCCATGCGTACTTCACGGCTACAGAAGTGAAAAGCTCAATGTTGAACCGGAGTATTCCGTAACCACCAAGCTTCAGCAAAAGGCCGGCAAGAAGGACGCTTATCGGGGTTGGCGCTTCGACATGGGCATCTGGAAGCCAGCTGTGAATGGGTACCATCGGAAGTTTGACGCCGAACCCAATGAATGTAAGCGCGGAGCTCAGTGTTGCGATCCAGAACGGAACTGGCTGTCCCAGAAGCTGCAAAAAGTCGAATGTCGGAGAGGGTACCGAGAAGTAATAGATCAGGAATCCCAGGAGCATTGCTACGCTGCCACCGTAGGTGAAAAGAAGGAACTTCGACGCCGCATACTTCCTGTTGGGTCCTCCCCAGATTCCGATGAAGAAGAACATTGGAAGGAGGGAAGCGTCCCAGAAGAAGTAAAACAGTATCAGATTGAGCGAAATGAACACGCCGACCGTGGCAGCAAGAAAGAGGAGCAGAAGGGAATAATATGGACGCTGCATTTTTTGTATCTCGGCGAAAGACCCCAGCATCGCAAACAGAGTCAGGGCGGCTGCGATTATCAGCATGGGTGCTCCAAGGCCGTCAACTCCTACATGATATGTAACAAGACCCGGTATCCACGAAAGTTGCTCCTGAAATATGAACCCTGAGACGTGGGAGAGATAAACTGATGCGAAGACGTAGAGAGATAGCAGCAGTTCGGCTACCGAAAACGCAACCGCAGAATACCTAGAATAGTTCGCCCTTAATGAACCCACGAAATAAGTGATCGCGGCGCCTATGGCAGGAAGGAACAGCATGAGCGAAAGGATGTAAGACATGCTCAGAGCACCCCCACGAAGTGATACAGCAGAAGCAGTATGATCAGCAGCCCGATGACTATGCCGAAGAGGTACGATTCCGCGTTACCGGACTGAAGCTTTCTCAGCAACCTGGAAAAATAGGCGAACAACTTTCCCGTGCCTATCATGAATCCGTCCACCACATTTCTGTCAAGCCAGTCTCCTACGGTTGCGACTGCGACCGAGCCACCAAAGAAACTCCTGTTGGTATTCTGGAAGAATGATAGCTCAACGAATCTGTTGAGAGCCTCAGCCCCGCTCAGTACGGGATACACGAATATGCGGTACATTATTGCGTTAAGGTAAATTCTATCCCAGAGAAATGTGTGAACCGACCTCAGCCATCCTGAGCCCACGGCATTCACGACATTTCTGCTGCGAGAAATATAGAAGGGGTAAGCCACGAGAATGCCAAGCGCCATCACTGTAAGCGAGGTTGTTATTGCGAAGGGGGAAATCTCGAACAGTTCCGCCTTCACGCTCAGTCCGAACGAAATCAGAGAAAACGATAGGGAGCCGTTCAGAAAGTCCTCAAACAGGGGGGCAAGGAGTCCGACAAGAACGGTTCCTGCCGCAAGAAGGGCGTAGGTTAGAAACTGCCTGAACCCGGCATCCTTATGCTCAACATTGTGCTCCTCGCCGAAGAATGTCAGACCCACCATTCTCATGCTGTAGAACGCAGTCAGCACGGCTGTGACCGATGCGAGAATATATACAATGTAGACCGCAGAAGATGACGGAGCTGCCAACATGGATGCAAATATCGCATCTTTGCTGAAGAAGCCGCTTAGTGGGGGGAAACCTGCAAGGGCTAAAGCAAGAATAAGAAATACAGTGAATGTCTTACCCGCAATTTTTCTCAGCCCACCCATCCCATCCATGCTGAATGAACCCGTCATGTGAATCACGACACCAGCTCCCATGAAGAGACCTGCCTTGAACATCATATGGGCCAAGAGCTGGAAGATTCCGGCCGAGTAGGCTGCTACGAACGATGGAGTGAGTCCTGCGACGCCAAGGGCGAGCATCATGTAACCTATCTGCGACACGGTGCTGTATGCCAGAACTTTCTTGATCTCCTTGTTTACCATTCCTTGTGCCGCAGCCAGGAAGGCGGTAATTCCACCTATCATAGCGAGAAAGATGAAGAACACCTTCACTTCCGGAAAACCAAGGAGAAAGAATATTGGCGCTATTCTTGCCACAAGAAAGACCCCAGCCTTGACCATCGTCGCCGCATGGATAAGGGCTGAAACAGGTGTGGGCCCGGCCATGGCATCCGGCAGCCACTCCTGAAACGGGAACTGTGCGGACTTGCCGAAAGCCCCACCAAGAATCAGAAGCATTGTTGGAAGCAACAGTCCTTTGTCATGGAGGAGAGTCGCCCACGACGTGTTTGCAGCAAGGGCATGAAAGTTGAAGGTTCCGGATGCATAGAATATTATAAAGATAGACGAAAGAGTAAACACATCCCCCGTCCGGGTCGTTATGAATGCCTTCAGTCCGGCATGGGTTGGGCTGTAGGCATGCGGAACCCCTGCGACAACATCGCCCTCCCTTCCCACCCATTTGTCCTTCTCATCTCTGTAGTAGAACCCGATCAGCGCATAACTGCACAGCCCCACACCTTCCCAGCCGAAGAAAAGCTGAAGCAGGTTGTCTGAAAGCACGATCAGAAGCATGCTGCCTATGAAGAAATTCATGAAGAACCAGTATCTGGTCAGACCCTCCTCTCCTTTCATGTAGTCCAGACTGTAAACCATGATCAGAAAACTGACCCAGGATACTGCGATGCTGATTATGATGCTGAGCGGGTCCACCAGGACTCCGGCCGTTATGTTTGAAAACCATGGAACCTGTGAGTCGACGCTGGCTCCGCTCAGGAGCTGGGGAAGGAGTGAAGTGGCCAGCAGTGCAGCCAGTAGTGGGGGCACGATAGCGAAGTAGTCCCTTGCCTTCGGTCCGAGCTTACCCGCAACAGGGACGAGTAGCGATCCCACCAGGGGTACAATCCAAGCGAGCCACGCCGATATAATGAAGGACTGCATGGGTCATGCGACACCTCCACTTGTCAGAAACGGTGCCAGAGACGAATTGAAGAAGGAAAGAGAATTTGAAAAGAGGACAGGGACCAGGCCGAGAATGACCGAGGCTACGCAGAGAACAATGATGGGGTAGAGCATTCCGGGTAGTACATCATGCACCATTGAGGAATCAGGCTTCTGTGTACCGTAGAATATCCTGCGTATCGCCTGCAGGGAGTAGCCACTTGTAAGAACGCTCGCAATGATCGCCACCAGTGGTATAATGATCGTCAGACCTGTTGATGCGGAGTAGGCGAACGCCCCCTGAAAGAGGAAGAATTCGGCTATGAAGCCGACGGTAGGAGGGACACCCATCATCGTGATGAATCCGATGATTGAGAAGGTGGCCAGACCCGGAAGCCTTCCGGCCAGTCCGCCCAGATCATCCATGGAGTCCGAGCCCGCGGCAATGGGAAGGGTTCCAGCCATCATGAACAGTGAACCCTTCGCGAAGGCGTTCGCCGCATACAGGGATACGCTACCCGCAAGACCAAATGTGGTAAACGAGCCGATCCCAATTGCCATGTACCCCATCTGACTTATGCTCGAATAGGATAGAAGAAGCCGGATATCCTTCTGTGCCAGCGCAACGGCTGCACCGTAAGCCAAAGAGATGATCCCCCAAGCCAGCAGCCACGGAGCTATTGCAGAGAAGGCGGCTGGGAGCGCGAGCACCACTAGACGGATAATAGCATACCCCGCAATACCCGACATCGCACCTGATAGAAGGGCGGATACGGGGGCTGGAGCTTCACGGTATGCCCCCGGCAGCCATACGTGCAAGCCAAATCCGCCCATCTTTACCATGAGTCCTATCACAATCGCAACGCCGATTATGGTCATCAACTGAATGGAGGGCAAACCCGCTGCCGCACTGTGGGTTTCAGAAGTTATCGTGGCCATGTCAAGCGTATTGAAGGAGTATCCCATGACTATCAGTCCCGCAAGCATTATGAGGGCTCCAACATGTGTCCAGAGAAAGTATGCAATGGATGCCTTATCCCTGCCAGAATGTCCGAACTCTGCTATCAGGAAATAGGATGGGACGAGCATCAGTTCGAAGAAGACGTAGAACTCGATGAGGTTGGTCGCAAGTACGGCCCCCAGCATACCGAATATAAACGTCAGGTACAGGAAGTAGTATTCTGACCATCTTTGCTTTCCAGCCTTCTGGAACATATCCTTCATGTAGGGTCCAGAGTAAATTGATGTGACAAGGGAGAGAAAGACGATCACCAGTGCGAATGTCAGACTGAGGCCGTCCAGCCTGAAGCCTGCGAGGCCGAGTGGTTGCCAGGAATACAGCTCGGTATATGTTACAGCTCCGTTGGTCAGAACACCTGAATAATAAGAGGCCAGAATCAGGAGCGCACCTGAAATGGATAAGAAACAGGCAGAGACATACCTGGAAAGTCGCTCCGACTTGATGAACAGTTCCGCTATCGCACCCAGAAGCAGCAAAAAAGTGGCCCCGAGCAGAATGTAGCTCAATTTCGGTCATCCCTTCATTTCGTTCATCTCGTCCACGTTCACCTTTCCCCTTAGTCTGAACGCCTCGATTATTATCGCGAGCCCGACCGCAGCCTCGGCAGCCGCAATAGATATGACGAACATGGCAATCGCCTGGGCTCCGCCAAGGTCGTACGGTGCATACCTTGCGAATGCAGCTATGTTCAGGTTTGCCGCGTTTATGATTATTTCAATCGCAAAGAGCATTCTTATGGCGCTTCTTTTGGAAAGAAGGCCATAGATTCCTATAGCAAAGAAGAGAGTGGAACCAACAACATAGATTACCAGGTCGTTCATGATTCCTCGACCTCCCGTCTCGCAAGGGCGACAGCACCAAATGCTGCGGCGGTCAGGAGAAGGCCCAGCACGAGTATGAGAAGTCCATAGTGGTCAATGAGGGCTGCTGTAAGGAGCTGCATGCTGAACCCGGGCTGAGTTTGAGTTGTTGACACAGACCCGAAGTACGAAAGTGCAAAGTATAGGCTTGAGACTATCACTACAAAACCGAGTAGCCCGAGCACAATCAGCCTCGGCCTTCCTTCTCGGGAGGTCCCCTCCCCAACTACCATAACGGTGAACATTATCAACACTGCAATTGCTCCGACATAGATTGCGAGCTGGAATATTGCAAGATAAGGAAGTCCCAGATAGAAAAAGAAAAGCGAAAGTCCGACGAAGAACATCGCCAGGGAAATGGCGCCATAGACAAGGCTCTTCGATTCGAGCGAGAAAAGAGCCGCTATTGAAGAAAGAGCCACGAGGATGATCGGAATGAATATGTCCACCATATCCTTCTCATCTCATCTCACAAAAGCCGCAAGGTATGGTTGAAATGCCACAAGCGCAAGTATGTTGACGATGCAAAGAGGTATAAGCCAACCCCATCCTGCCCTTACAAGCTGGTCGATGCGTATTCTCGGGTAGTACCCTCTTGCGAGAAGCAGTATCAGTATGACGGCAGCAACCTTGACCAGCGACCACACGACTGGTGGAAAGAAGGCAGGTCCCTGCCATCCGCCCAGAAAAAGCACAACGAACACCCCCGATAGCGCAGTCAGCTTCACGTATGATGCAAACTGCAATAGACCCCAGGCCATGCCTGCATACTCTGTCGTCCAGCCAGTGACAAGCTCGCTGTCCGCTTCAGGCGTATCGAATGGGATCCGTTCCAGCTCTGCCATCATGGCGACAAAGAAGACCACCGCCGATATCGGTGCGAATGCCACGAACCAGACTCTAGACTGAGACGCCGCAATGCCGGACAATGAAAGGGAATTGGCGAGCATCACAGAAGGAAGGGTGGCAAGAAAGAGTGGAACTTCATAAGATGCAAGCTGATAGAGTGCCCTCAACCCACCAATGAAGGAGTATTTGTTGTTGCTGCTCCAAGCGGCTGTGAGAACTGCAAGTGGATAAAAACCCAGCACCGCGAAGAAAAGCAGTACCCCAAACTCGTAGTTCCAGATTACGTAGTTCGGGCTGTAGGGTACCACCACAGATGGAAGGGCCCCTATGATGAATACCAGAATCGGAGAAAGCACAAAGATGAGTTTATCCGCGTTCTTAGGGATTATTATTTCCTTGGATATTAACTTAAGAAGGTCGGCTATCGGCTGAAGAAATCCTTCCCAACCGCCGACGTAAAGGGGACCGACTCGCACCTGCATCTTCGCTACTATCTTGCGTTCCACCCATTCCGCTATGAGTGGAACCAGGCTTATGTAGATGAGTCCTGGAAATATGATGAGCTTGAACAGGCCGGTTCCCAGAACAGCGACCGGGTTCGACAATAGCAGCCTGACCACAGCGACAATATCGGGAAAAATAAGGTAGAGTATGAGGATAAGAATCAAGATGGAAGTTATTATGCCATACTTCTGGAATTTCGAGACGAAAGTCTCGCTCTTGGAAATCAATGAATTACACCCCTACATTCCGCGCGACCCTCAAAGTGAGGTAAATCGGTGGAAGAAGGAACAGAAGTAGAAGAACCATGTATGCGGACTGAAGTTGACCGTATCCAAAAAATGAAAAGCCCCACGCGAACAGAAACATTGCCACAACGTCAAAAACAAGGAATAGGAGCAAAAACGAAAAGTACTGCATCGCCAGTCTGACACGTTTGCCGCCGGGTGGAACCTGACCGCTTTCGTAAGTCTCCTCTTTAAGAAGCCCTCTTCCCCTCGGCGCAAGCCTCATTGCTAGAAGAAGAAGCCCGGCGCCGGTTGCAGCAAGCAGCATGAAGAAAACAAGAAACCAGAACGGGCCGCTGTCCGGTGCGAGCAAGACCACATACACCTCATCGGCGCCATGATAAGCCCAAATTCGTGGGTTTTTAAATCTATATCATATTATAAATCGGTGTATGATTCTGCAACATATTTGTGGAACCATAAACCTGGATCAGATATACCGAGCAGCTTAAAAGGAGATTAATTGAGACGACAAATCCAAGGTAGGATGCGGCATTGAAAATCGCGATTGCCGGCGCGGGACCTGCTGGGAGCTACCTGGGTGCACTTCTCTCAGGAAAGCATGAGGTTGTACTATTTGAAGGGCAGACTGAGGACCGCTTTACCAGTGTTTGTGGATGGGCGACTGCACGCGGCGGAGCGAAGGAGCTTCTTAGAAAGGTAGGTCTGAATTTTGATGATTACCTTCTTCACAAAGGGAAGGAGATGAGCGTGAGCGCGTTCAACAGCATTTACAAGATCAGCGCGCCCGAGCTCGTGACATTTGACAAACCCCGGATGCTGAGGGACATTGCAAAGGGACTAAACGTCCATTACGGTACATTTGTGAGGCCCGGAGACCTGGATGGGAAGTATGACATGGTGATCGACGCGAGTGGTCCGTACAGGAAGCTCATCGGGCCAGTCCAGGAACCAACTGACATGATCCTGCCCACGTTCCAGTGGTTGGTCAGATACAAGGACCTTCCTTTCGACGATTTCTACATCGAGCCTTTCAACAGCTTCAGCGGCTATCTCTGGTATTTTCCTCTTGGTGAACACGATGCATTCGTGGGTGCGGGGGATGTGTGGAAAAAGCACCAAGCAAGGGTTGAGGATTTTCTGCGCAGGTATCCCCCTTCCGAGCGGGTTCGGACAATGGGGAAGCCTATCAGGGTTGCGGCGCCAAGGTCTGTTTTCCCGCACCGAAAGGGAAATGTAGTGGGTGTGGGCGAAGCGATCGGGACGGTATATCCCATCCTGGGCGAGGGAATACTGCCCAGCATGTACGCTGCAGACATGCTCAGCCAGTCACTCGACGACTTGGATTCGTACCAGAGATCCGTGCTGTCAAAATTCTCAGCCTACGACCTTTCTTACGACTACATAAGAAGAAAGATGGGACACACAGATAACCTGCTGAACAGCTTCCTTCCGGCTGTCAGAATCTTTCTGTGGTTCAAGAGAAACTTCATGATAACCGGAGTAAATCCCAGCCTTTGGGATACCTTTAAGGTTCTGCGGCCTCGTCTCAAAAGCTAAACAGGCTTCTTCGCACCCCGGCCTGACAGGTACATGAGGGTAATAACAAGGCCCTCGTTCACCAGTAGTTGAATCAGGGCCAGCAGAATGAGCCCTTCAAGGTTCATCCAGTCAAACCCCAACCCGGCGATAAGATTACCGAAGGCGAGTCCAAGGCTCAGAAGTAGACCGTAGAGACCCATGACAGACCCCCTTCTTGAGGTCCGAGCATCGTCGCCAACCGCCGCAAGAAGGGATGGAACCACTGCAGAAAGCAGTATCACAAGTGAGCCTATGACAACAATATGCGGCCCAGAAAAGAGAGTGGCTGGTTCTGTGCCGATCAAGAGTAGATAAACGAGAAAAATGTTCATGCTCACCACGCCGATCAGAAGAGTCCTCATTCTACCGATGTGATCAGACACAACTCCCCAGAAAACCGAGCCGAGGCCGAGAATTGCGACCACGCCGGTTAGGAGAAAGCCTGTGCTCAGCTGCGCCACTCCTCCTGAATTTAGTGCCTTCGGAAGAAAGAAAGCGACTCCGATTATGGTGGTTAGTGCAAACCAAATGGGAGTTAATACGCTCACCGAGCGTGACATGCCACTGAAAGGGTTCAGTATGAAGCTCCCTATCCTCTGCATCTTGACGTCCCTCACAAATACCATCGCAACCACTGAAGTTGCGCCAAGGGTACCTGCGATCACAAAGAATTCAAGACTCAGGTCCGACCGGAAATGGACTGCAAAGTAGGAACCGAGAAGGAATCCGAGTGCGTATCCGAGCAAATTTGCCATATCAAACGCTCCCATCCACCTGCCCCTGTTCGACGTTTTCGTGTAATCTGTGATGAGCGCTAGGGTTGACACGGTGACGGCGGCAGCGGATATGCCCATCAGGGAGTGAATGATTGCTATGACGAAATAATTCCTTGTAAGGCCCATCATGAAATTTAGGACTGCCAAGGAAATAAGGCCAGATGCGAACAGGTACTTCCGCCCAACCCTGTCGGAATAAGAACCGATCGGGGATGCCGAAAACGCCTCAAGTAGAGGGTAGAGTGCAAGCGCTACGCCTGTCGCCAATCCTGTAGTATTGATGTAAAGCGGGAAGATTATGGCGAGTGCTCCAAATGAAAGCCTTGTAAGCATCATGACCAAAAGTGCAGGAAGAACCCCTGCAGGCGAATGATCATTCTCAGGAGTTTCATCTTCGTTTGGTTTCAAAAGTTGTCTGCCAGCGACGGACGTCGCTCTTAGAATCATAAAAAGGCAGGGCCCTTCGACTGCGGCGATGGTCAGGTCTGTTCAAACGGAAGGCGGCTCCCGAAAATTTCGAATGCCAGACTCCTAAGCAGAGTCATCCGGCTTGCGGTGCCGAAGTTTCACCGATTTTCTGAATAAGTTCAGAAATATCAAACTGCTCATCGAAGCGAACAAACAGAAGGGCGTCTACACATGTTGATATTTTAATGCTTTTGAACAGACGACCTTTTATTTCATTTCATTGCCCAACACAACAAGGGGGGTTGGGTTGACAGTACCTGTCGAGATAGTGGTTGCAGAGGTCATAGGGGCAGCGATCGTCATGGCAGCAGGACTAATCGCCACCGCCTACGCACAGCAGGCAATGGGTGCATCGGGCATGGGTATAATCGGTGAAAAACCCGAAAGATTCGGCCAAGTTCTGTTCTTCTTCGTGGTTCCGGAGACACTTTGGATCGTCGGCTTTGTGCTCGGAGTAATACTGCTGCTGAACGTGTTCTGACCGGAGATTGAGGAATCGGGGTGCTCGCGTCGAATCGAGCTGACAGGGAAGCGGAGAAGGAATAGAATATGATGAATCTTTTGGCTTTCGGTGATGGTCAGGCGCTCAGAAGAAAGAAGAATGTACAGCTGGTCAATGAATATCTGGCCCTGCACAAGAGGTTCCTGAGCAGGAATTTCATGAATGAACTAAATATGATGGAAGACTCTGCCCAGATAGAAGAGGCACTTTCCACGACTTGGTACAAGTACGATATAGAAGCAGCATCCTCCCTTTACAGGCCGCCTGTATCGATCGACGTGGCATTGAACCGACGTCTGGTGGAGATAAACAGGCTTGGGCTCGAAGTTGTGCCTGATCATGGCAGAAACGCATTGAAGGCCTTCCTTTCAAAATGGGACATTGAAGATATACTGCTTATACTGGCAGCCAAAAGCCTCGGAAGGAAACTCGAGGAAACCGAGCCTTTCATCGTGTCTCCGAGAAATCTCCCCATCGGCATAGCAGGAAACGTTATACCATTTAGCCATCTGAAGCTGATGATGGAGCAGAAAGACCTCGAATCAGTAATCAAGGAGCTTGTAAGGTACAGATACGGCGCGATTCTTCTTCAACACATGGGCGATTTCGAAAGAACGGGAGACATAGGTGTCTTTGAGGCGGCTCTCTTCAACGATTATTACACTCGGCTGTTATGGGAACTCAGGTTTTACAAGGGGGATGAAGGAGCCCTGAGGGAATATTTTATGGCAGAAATAACGAAGAGGAATGTGCTGACTATTCTGAAGGCAAGGGATTCACCCATCGATAAGGATACGATTGCAAAACATCTGCTTTACGGAGGCTTTGGAAGCTTACAAACATTCATTGCCGCATGTGATTCACCAGACCTCTCAACCCTCGCTTCGTCGTTGAGGGAATGGATAGACATCGCGCCCGCGATCAAGAGGTTCAAAGACTCCGGAAACATAGCAGAATTCGAGGTCGAAATTGACAACATAATGATTGACAACTACTTCTGGAGGTTCAGAATGCACCCATTGCTATCCGTCACCGATGTCTTCATGTTCCTACTGAAGGCTCAGTATGAGAGGGAAAATATAAGACGAATCGTCTACGGCAGAGAGTACAGGCTTCCGGTCATGTACATCAATTCGATCCTGCTCAAGGAATAGACTATATTACCCCGCGTCACGTTGAGCTATCTTCGGTCTGCTTCTTTGGCCGTCGGTTTTCCTGAGGGACTTCGATTTCCTTGTAGGTGTACCGCCTCTCGCCTCCGAACGGTGAAAATCTCCTGCCGTTCCCATGAAAGAAGTTCGAAAAGAACTCCACGTAAAGCAGCCTTGCTCCCTGTATCCCCGGTTCAAACAGCGCAAGCAGAAGGTTGAAAGCCTGCCCCGCAACAAGTAGCACGACACCAAATATCGCAAGAAATATCCCCCCTCCGAGTGAACCGAGAAACACCTGGTCTATTACTCCGGCAAGAACCACCGACGCAAGCAGTATCCCCAGAAGCCTCGTGTATGAAATTATGTGGCTTATCATGGACGGGAGCTCGATGAGTGAACCCGCACCCTCCCCTGCCACGACAAGTCCCAATCCGCCGATCATCACTCCAAGGTATGCTCCAGAAAGTGGATTTTGCAACGGGTTCACGCTCTGGTGATGGAGAAGGGTGAGACCGATCAGAGCGATTCCCCAGGACACAAAGAGCCAGCCCAGCTTGCCCATTGAGTGCCTGTATTCTTTTAACCAGTAGCTATTCAACGAACCGATAACAAGACCGAGAGAGACCTCGAAAAGTCCAATGTAACCGCTTATCAGGAGAAGGGTCTTGAGACCAAGGGTTGAAAGAGGGTCCAGGAATGCGCCGCTAGCCGGAAGATGGATCCCCAGAGCCATATTCAGATAAGGAAATATGTAGCGGTTTAGAGGGAATCCGAAGTATCCATCAAAGAGGAAGCCGAAGACTATGCCAAGGACCGCACCAGGAAGCATCGCCGAAGCAACCTTGGCATACTGGGATGGCTTCAGTATTCTCTTTGCAAATGAAAGCAGAAACTTAGGAACCCTTGTCTTTCCACCTCCTCTAACGTGTCTGATTATCCACATTGATATCAATAATATTACAAGCCCGTATCCCACATCGCCAAGCATCAAGCCGAAGAAAACAGGAAATGTGAAGGCGAAGATGGGGGTGGGGTCCACTTCGAAGGGTTGGGGGAGAGAGTAGAACCTGATGAATGATTCGAAAAGTTTGATCTGTCTGGGATTCTTCATAAGGGTTGGTGGTCTTTCATCTGTTTTCATTTCGAAAACGAAAGCCTTTGATTCGGCATACCTTTCGAACGCCTGCTGAAGAACCGGGATCGTATCTGAAGCCACCCAACCCTCCATGACAAAGGTGCTTTGAGTAAAACCCAAACTCGAAATCACCTCAAGTTTCCTTGCCTCTATCGTGAGTTGTTCCTCAATTGATGAAAGCGATGGATAGTATCGCTCCGAGAGCTTCCTCAGCTTTTCCCTTATCTCAGCCAGCTCCCTATCCATATTTGATATTGATTCATTGAGTTTATCCAGGAGCTGTTCAGGATGACCCTCCATTTCGGGGATTCTTTGAAATTTTATGTCCAGCTTCTGGATCGCGGACCCAAACTGTTCTAGAAGTGTATTGGGGACCAGGACGATCAGCTTCACGTCTTCCCCCTCGTTGACAGAATAAACGATACCCTTCTGGAGAAGGGAACCCGTCAGCTCCTTGAACCGTTCAAACCTCTGCTTTGACAGCCTACCATAGAAGGGGGTTACTTCGCTCAGATTCAATATGGAAAGGTCAGCGTTGATAAAAGCAAGATTCTGAACCAGCTTCAACCTGTCTTGGAGCTGCTCCCTGCTTGCCATCAGGCTCTCGGCTCTCTTCTGCAGCTCGCTCACCTCTGAATCTATGTCTATCGCACCAGCAACCTGCATAAGCTGTCCGAGAGACTCGAACCTCCGCCTTTCCTTCACTTCCAATGGTGGAAGAGCCGCTCTCAGAGCCCTTATTCTCAGCAGCTCTTCGTTCACCTCCCTGAAGGTTATGCTGTCTATTTCGTTCTTCACGAGTGAGGCTGCCTTGGAAGAGAGTGTTTCGACCTGCATCACCCCCATGTCATGCAGTATTGAAAGGACCACCGACCTCTTCTCCCTGCTTCCAACTACTGCTATCCGGCTCATCTTTGCAGGCCTCATCATGGCGCATCACTCCCTGAAATCAGAAAGCAGAACCCGCTCGATTATCCAGGTGATGGTCTGGTCATCTAGAGTTTTCTTTGCTATTTCGTTCGCCTTGCTTTCCGCTTCCTGTATTATATTCCGCGACTCTTCTTCGGCCTTTGCCCTTTCGGCTTCCACGGCCTTTTCCACGAAGTCGGATGCTTTTTTCATCGCTTCCTCGAGACGCCGAAGTTGATCCTGCTCCAGCCTTTTGTATTCATTTTCGAGCTCCTGTCGTCTGCTCTGGATCGCCGCATTTGTTTCCTCTTCGGCCTTTTTCAGCTTCTGAAGCACTTCAATGTAGTTCTGATCTGACATGTGGATCACAGCCTGGATAACAGAAGGAGAAAGACTATCACCACAGCCGCCACCTTCGCAAAGCGCAATGCTAGCATTATCCTTACGAACTTCTTCTGTTCTGGATTCTGCGCAGGCGGAATAGCACGAGGCTTTGGCGGTGCTTTGCCCCAGTAGTAATATTTAGGCATGTACCATTTCTTCTTAGAGGACTCTCGGACCCCGGACTGGCTCCCCTCGGCTTTCTCCGACTGCTCCGAATCTGACATTCAGACGGCCCTCCTTTGTGCTATTTTGGCTTTGACACTCTTAAGCTTAACGAAGTTTTCCCTTTCCATTTCATCAAATCTGAACTTGATGTATCTGGCATTCGCTTCAAGCCTCGGAATGAGGACGTTTTCGATCGCATTTGACCTTCTCTTGATCCTTTCGATCTCGAGCAGGAGCTTCCTTAGCGAGGTCTCCTTTTCAGCGACATCCAGCACCATCCTGTGGATCTCCCTGTAGCTCTTTATTGCCTGGTTTATCGATGCCGGAAGCTCAAGCAAATACTCCTCTCCAAGAATAGATATCTCCTGCTGTTCGATCTTCGGTATCCTGACCCCCATTACGTTTTTACTTCGTACCCTCAGCTCCTTTATCTTTGGTATCCTCATTGACTCATACTCGAGCCTTAGAGGACCCGCAAACAGCTCGGCCCTGTGCATGGATTCATAGCCACCGGCAAGCTTTCTCTTGAGTCCGGTCCTCAGGTTTGCTATCGTCCTGCTCAACGCAAAGAATTCAAGTATGAGTGCCTGTCTCTTGAGCTTGAGAAGCTTCAGCCCCTTCCTCGCCACGGCGATTCTCCTTATTGTTCTGAGGTATTCCATCCTTGTTGGCCTTACATTCGTGGCGACAGGCATTTGCTGTTTTCACTCCTCGTTTTTCTCGCTGAGAGATTCGCGGTTTTGGGATTTCAACTAACCTGCTCTACCTTCTTTGGTCGGTACTTGGATATCAAATCCGGCTTTATCCTCTTGATTTCAGAGTCGGAAAGCTCGTCGATCACACGCCAGCCTATGTCAAGAGTCTGCTCAATCGTTCTGTCTTCACGCACACCCTGCGCCACAAACATTTTCTCAAACTTCTCCGTTATCCTGAGGAGTTTCTTGTCGGTGGCGCTCAATGCCTCCTCCCCCACAATCGCGGAAAGGGCCCTGACATCCTTCCCCTGAGCATACGAAGCATAAAGCTGGTCGGCAAGACCCCTGTGGTCCTCCCTGGTCCTTCCCTTGCCTATTCCCTGATTCATCAGCCTTGAGAGGCTTTCAAGGACGTCTATCGGGGGGTATATTCCTGCCCTTTCCAGCTCCCTGCTGAGGTAGACCTGACCCTCCGTTATGTAGCCGGTAAGGTCGGGTATCGGGTGCGTCTTGTCATCGGCTGGCATCGTGAGTATTGGAAGCTGAGTGATCGAGCCGTTCCTTCCCCTGATTCTTCCGGCCCTCTCGTACAGTGTCGCAAGGTCTGTGTACATGTAACCTGGATATCCCCTTCTTCCGGGTACTTCGTTTCTGGCAGCGGATATTTCCCTGAGCGCTTCACAGTACGTGGTCATGTCGGTCATTATCACGAGGACGTGCCTTTCCGTTTCGTAAGCAAGGTATTCGGCGGTGGTAAGGGCAAGCCTTGGTGTGAGTATCCTTTCCATCGATGGGTCCGATGCCAGATTCAGAAACAGCACCGTCCTTTCTAGTGCACCGGTTTCCTCAAACTGCTTGACGAAGAAGTTCGCCTCCTCGCTGGTTATTCCCATGGCCGCAAACACAACGGCGAAGCTCTCTGAGGCGCCAAGCACCTTCGCCTGCCTGGCGATCTGAGAAGCCAGCAGGTTGTGAGGCAGACCCGAGGCAGAAAAGAGGGGGAGCTTCTGCCCTCTTACAAGAGTGTTCATGCCGTCTATAGATGAAATTCCGCTCTGGATGAATTCGGACGGCTCATCCCTGCTGTAGGGATTGATGCCCGAGCCGACGATTTCTACCTTCTTTCTGGAGATTACCCTCGGGCCCCCGTCCCTCGGATTACCGAGCCCGTCGAAGGTCCTTCCAAGCATTTCATCTGACACAGACACGCTGGCGGTTTCACCAAGGAATTTTACGGAAGTTTCACCTACGTTGAGACCCATCGTCGAGCCAAAAACCTGTACTATCGCCATTCCATTGCTTGAATCCAGCACCTGGCCCCTGAGTCTTTCCCCAACGGCGTTTGTTATCTCAACTATTTCGCCGTACGCTGCGTCTCTGACCTTTTCAACAAAAAGAAGAGGGCCCGAAACCTGGGATATCGTCCGATACGAGAGTGGAATCAAGTGGCAATCACGCTCTGAACCAGTTTCTCAAATTCTTCCTTCATTTCCTTTTCTATCTCTTCTACAAGAGCTACGATCTTTTCTTCGGGTGTCCACTTCATCCTTGAGATCTTGTTCTTTACCTCCAAAACCGAAACCTGATTTGCCTGAGCGCCGGCCTTTATGGCCTCAGACTCCCTTTCGCCAAATTCAAGTATCGTCTTAAGCATCAAATACTGTTTTGTTATGGATGAGTATGTATCGACATCGTCAAATGCGCTCTGCTGAAGGAAGTCTTCCCTGATCATCTTTGCTACGTCTAGAACCCCCTTTTCGGTTTCAGGCAGCGCATCGTATCCCACCAGCTGCACGATATCCTGGAGCTCTGACTCCTTCTGCAGCATCTCAAGCGCTCTGGATGTAACTTCGGGCCAGTCGTTGGCCACGTTCTTCCTTCCCCACCCCGCAAGATCATCCGTGTACAGGGAATAGCTGGTGAGCCAGTTGATCGCCGGGAAGTGTCTTCTACCTGCAAGGCTAGCATCGAGTGCCCAGAACACCCTGGTCACCCTCAGTGTATTCTGTGAAACGGGTTCTGAGAAATCCCCCCCTGGAGGCGAAACCGCACCCACGATGGTTACAGAACCAACCCTTTCGTCGGGTGAAAGAACCATCACCCTCCCCGACCTTTCGTAGAATTCGGCGAGCCGCTTCCCAAGGTAGGCAGGATAACCTTCCTCCCCGGGCATCTCCTCCAACCTGCCGGATATCTCCCTAAGCGCTTCGGCCCAGCGTGACGTGCTGTCAGCCATGAGTGCAACATCGTACCCCATGTCTCTGTAGTACTCTGCCATGGTTATTCCGGTGTATATGCTGGCCTCCCTGGCTGCTACAGGCATGTTCGAGGTGTTGGCGACAAGGATAGTTCTTTCCAGCAGCGGCCTACCTGACTTTGGATCCTTCAATTCTGGGAAGGTAACCAGGACTTCGGTCATCTCGTTACCTCTTTCGCCGCAACCAACATACACAACGACGTTGCTGTCTGACCATTTTGCCAGCTGCTGCTGAGTAACAGTGTTGTGGAGAAGTAGTCCACCTTCCCCGCCGACAAAGTTCTGTCCGTAATCGGGTAAGGACAGGTCGTAAACCGGGAATGGACCCTGGATTTCGTATGTCGAAGTAACCTCGTCGGCAAAAATGGAGTGCTCCGCCTGGAGTGCCGTACCATCGGACTGCGATTCGGCCGTCAAATTCCTCGGATACGTGTCCATGTCCGGGATCACAAAGTTAAGCCTCATGCCTCCCTCCGAATTATCTAGCCTGAATCTGATTCCGAGTCTCAGTAAGGTGGAGCAGGTTCTTCTCACAAAATTCGCATCACGCGAGTCCAGTGTCACCTCAGATTGCATCACTTTATGCTCTGCGTCTCTGACTCCTTGCGGAACCCCCTCAAGGCTTCTGTACGTTTCTGAATGGTCAGACAACGTGCCTGCATGACGTTCTTCCCGCGAAACGAGGCTTCGAGCGAGCCTCAGAATCTCAGCCTTCTCCTTGGTGCTGACGGAGGAGACGCATGACAGGTCCGAGACAGCCGCGATTCTGTCACCGGGTCTGACGAATCTGGCTTCTTTCTCTACGAGCCTGTCGAAACTGTCAATCGTGAAGAGCTTGTGGACCGGGGTCACCTTTACCTCCCTTCCGCTCGACGTTTTGATGTGTATGACTGTGTCGCTGAAGCCTCTGTAAATTGTCCTTGTGCGACTTCTTACCATCCGGGATCCAACAAACGAGAACAGATGTATGTCCTCAGGTAGTTCAAGCACCTCTTCACCTTCCATGTCGATTATATGAGAATGGTCCCTCCATTTCCTGTAAAGCTCCTCGATTTCTATGAAAGAGCCGTCTCCAAGGAGGACAGGCGTATCACCGAGGACGCACTTTCCGCTGCCGAAGGGACCCGGTATGGCAGCCGTACCTCCTTTCGTCACAGGGAAAAAGGTGTCCAGCACCCTCTGCCCTGTAATCAGTGGTGTATCCGGGGGAAGCTTTCTCTTGAAGGGACGGGGTGTTCTGACCGTCCATCGGGTAGCAAGGAAAAGGTCCATGCTGCCTTCGGGTGTAGATAATGCCCCGATCGGGTCTCTTATGCTGAAGGAGCCGGAGTCGAGCTCACGAATATCGCCCTTCATGCCGATAGGGAGCATTATCTTGTGAGCGATGAGAGGAGTTTCCTGAACCAGCCCAAGGATCTCGCCCTCCTCCACCCGGTCGCCCTTCCTTTTCACGGGTTGAAACTCCCACTTCTTACCTTCGTCCAGGGGAGGGATCACGAGCCCTCTGGAGATGAAGTCTCCGCTTTTCTGTCTGAGCAGGTTAAGGGGCCTTTGAATACCATCATAAATAGATGTGAGCAGACCGGGACCCAGTTCAACCGAAAGGGCCTGTTTCGTATTGACGACGCTGTCACCGGGTCTTACACCGGTGGTATCTTCGTACACCTGAATCGTGGAACTGTTCCCTTCCAGTCGTATCACTTCACCTATAAGGCCGAGTTCTCCTACCCTCACCACGTCATACATCTTCACTCCTTCGAGCCCGCTGGCTATCACAACCGGTCCGGAGACCCTTGTAACCACGCCACCTGATGCCATTGTCATCAGCTCACCTTAAGGTCGATACCGAGCACTCTCTTTGCCAGGGCCGCAAGGGATTCCTCCTCACCCTCTTCGCCCGGCGCTGGCATAAAGATGACAAGAGGTGAAATAGAGGCTTCAAGCCTTTCCACAAGTGCTCTGGGCAGCTTCCGCCTCACCTGCTCGGCTATGATGATCAGGCTGAAATCCTCTGAAGAGAATACGTTTGTAATTATGCTCTGGGCGTCGGCATCGGAAACAATGAAAGTATCGTCCACGCCAAGAAGCCTGTATCCGAGCGATAGCTCCCTATCCCCGATCACGGCTATTTTACTGGCTAACTGGCTTGTTGATTTAGAACTCAAGACATTCACGCCACCAAAAGAATATCGTTAATATATTTTTCTGACATCCTGTACTGTTTCGCATAAACTATCTTCCTTATATTCTGTCTTTCGTATTCCGCCCTTATCACGAATTCGAAGACGGACGAAACCGAGAGTGTATGGCTTCTTAACCTTGGCAGGTAGTCCCTTCCAAGCATCCTGTCCATCTCGACCTCAAATTCCGTGAGATTTCCGGTTTCTCCATATCGCTCGACAGCACCCGAAAGGTCGAACCAGGGCTCAAGCCTTCGAACAATTTCCTTCAGTCCAGGAGATTCGTATGCCTCAAGAAGCTGTCTCGGGTCGATCAGGCCGCCTTCAATTATATGCCTAGCGTAGATCTCCTTGGGAAGTGATGATTCTTTTGACTTCAACATGTTCAGTACATTCTTTTTTGCTATCTCGGCCCTCACATACTCCCTGGTTGTCAGCTCGTCCCCCCTGAAGTACCTCAGTTCCCAGAGGAGTCTCTGATAGTAGTACTTCTGAAGAGCGCCAGTGAAGCTTCCCAGATCACCGGATCTTCTGAAGTCGCCTAGCTCCTGGAGCAGGACCGCGCCATACCCATACTTGACTAATTGATTTACAACGGCCTCCACATCGGCCTGTTGAAGAAGAAGCTTCAGGTCACTGTAGGGTATGACATTCCCTGTTATTCCAACGGGTAAATTCCTCGAGGAAACGAGGAAGGCTTCGGTTTCCTCAATCGACCTTCCCAGGCTCTTTGCAGCAAGGATCAGTTCTATGTTCTCGATATCCCACTTGGATAGATATGCGATAAGGGCATTTTTTCCGAAGAGGGGAACAACAGACGTGGCCAGCCTGTTTACAAGTACAAGATGCTTGTTGACGGCTACTTCGATCAGTTCCGGAGGCGCATACATCGAAGCTGAAGATTCGATTTCATTCCTGTACCATGTGGATTCAAGGGCGTCGGCTATCTCCTGGGCATCCTTCATTCTTGCTAGATTGAGCAGGAAGTCCCTTGTCAGAAAATCTAGGGATAGACTCCTCAATCTTCCAAATGCTGCTGCGTATGTTACCTGAAGCAAGGCTCAATGCGCCTTTTCCATTATTTCGGCTCGAACCTGCTCTTCCTTTATCCTGAGCAATTCTTCAAACCTCAGGTCAAGGGAAAGATTTCTGGTCGAGTCATAAGCGATGATCCCACCTATGCACTGAAGGTCTTCATCTGATGTCTTGAAACCTTTGCCTTCAAGGATTCTTTTGTCCTTCATCCTGCAGGATATCACCATACCCCTGCCGAGTCGTTTGGCGGCGTATTTTGCGATCCTCACCAGGGAGTCCGCATAGGCTTCCCCTTCCGCGTAATCATGGAGTGCCTGTTGAAACAGCTGCAGATTCGAATTCATCATTTTTTCCGTTGCGTCGAAGAGTTTCCGCTTGGCTTCGAGTTTGGCACTTCCGAGTATTCTGCTCGATTCTTCAAAACTCTTTGACACGGCTTCCTTCTTGGCATTCTCCTCCATCTCGGCAATTTTTCTGTCGGTTTGCTCTGTGAGTTCCTTCATTTTGAGCTGAAATTCATGCTCGACCGCGCTCAGTCCGTTTGCCTTTTTCTGTTCAAGTTCTTTCAGCAGCGCCTCGGCTCCAGTCAGCGCTTCAGCTCCCATGAGGATCCATCCCTCTTCAGAGTATGTTGAGTAGCAGTATAACACCTAATACGAATCCGATGATCCAAAGGGTTTCGGGAATTACGAAGAAGAACAGCACCTGGCCAAACTTCTCCGGCTTTTCGGCTATTATGCCCATGCCTGCGGCTCCGATTCCCTGCTGGGCGATACCCGTACCTATCAGTCCTCCAGCCATCACTATCGCGGCTGCTAAAGCGAGAGTAGTGTCTGTGACCATAACTTTGGCACCTATCAACCAGAGCAGTTTTCGAGGGTTATATATGCGTATCTAACGGTGGAGCATGCTGTGTTGCATCTTTACTGAAGAGGTCATTTTGTTCAAACGAATTCAAAGTGGTAAAAAAGGTGGCTCGGAAAATAATATATCTGGCCGCAGAAAAAATGAGAATCTCTCGCCTGTCAGCTTGACTGTCTAGGGGATGTTACAGCGCGATAGTTTATTCAATTTTGAGTGCGAACGGCACCCTTCCCATCCTGCCCGTGGTTGCCTGGTACGTGAATTGTTTGACAGATACTAGATCAGGAGTGAGCATAGTCGGCTCCCAGTTCGATAATCCTCCTTATCGAAGCCCGGTCAGGTTTTATTGGCAAAAGAACTGGTAGGTCGACACCTGCTTTTCTAAACTCTTCAAGCTTCTCGATCACTCTCTCTTCTGAACCGATCGCCGTGAATGACCTGAGAAGTTCATCCGTGATATTGGCTGAAGCCTGGTCAAGCATTCCCCTCATGTATGGCTGTTCCACCTTTGCACGATCTTCCAGCCTGAAGCCGCTGTCCAGCACGGTCCTGTTATCCAGTACAGCCATCATGTAGATTACAAATGGGTCCTTCTTTAAAACCTCAAGAGGTTCCTGGCCCGCTGGGCTTACGTAAGTAAGTATGTTCGCAGCCACCTCGAAGCCGTCACTCCTGCCGGACGCTCGGTAAGAAGAGGAAAGAATTTTTACTATTTTCTCCATGGACAGGACGGATTCGGCAGGGGCCGCAAGATAGCCATCTCCGACTCTTCCAGCCATCCTGAGCATTGATTCCCCTCTGACACCGATATACACAGGTATGCTGTTCGCCGGAGGCTTGAACATCAGGCGCGCCCCCTTCTGTATCTGTCCTCCGTTAAGAAGCTCTCTTATTTCGCCTATCCTTCTTTCCAGTTCGTATACAGGTCTCTCCAACCTCAAACCCATCTGGTTCAATCTGAGTGGATAACCAGTCCCCAGCCCGAGGATGAGACGGCCGGGGGAATATTCGTCCAGGGTAGCCATAGTCATCGCAACAACGGAAGCGTGTCTGGTGAATGGGTTGATGCAGCCGGTGGCCAATCTGATCCTATCTGTACTGAGCATGCTGGCCGTAAGCTGGGTGATGGCGTCCCGCATAAAGTATGTTTCATGCACCCAGAAGGATTCGAAACCCACGTCTTCGGCATCCTTCGAGAGCGGCATGAGTTCTCGAAGGGGAACATTCCCTGATACTGTTAACCCGAGTCTCTTCAACGATGATTTACACCCTCAGATTTTTGGAAATAATGAGCCTTGAATGGGTCATTTGACTCATCTTTCGATCTTCATCAGGTAGGTTAGGACCGGACCTACCAATCCTCATGTTTCAATGGGCTGTTTCCCAGCCATATAAACAAGAATATGGAAAATACTGCCTGACATCTTATGTTCTATACTGATCAGGCTTGCATCCTGAAATGCAGGTATCTGGTTTGCTAAGATTCAAAGCTGTTCGACGCATGCTTCTATATGAACGTTGGGAATATTTTGTGAAAAATCGGGCAGGGCCTATCAATATGGTTGAAGCTTCATGTGCTTACTGGCAGTATAACGAACACGAGTATGTCCCATATTATGTGTGATGTCAGACTCGCAGAAAGGTCTCGCGTATACCTGAAGATGAGTGCCCAACAGATTGAAGTCACAAATGCGGCACCAACCAGGACCGGATTCAGAGAAGAAATGTGAACTGTAGTGTCACCAAGTATGCTTATAGCGATTCCGACGGCTGGCCCAAATCTTCTTGAAAATTTTTCCTGAATGTAACCCCTCCAGAAAGACTCTTCACCCGAAGCGATGGGAAACACAAGTAAAACTGTCAATAGAAATGGATTTGTGTTCGAAGCAAGGGAGTATATGGAACCTACATATATTGTGCCAAGATTCAAGAACGAAATCGCCGAGCCTCCGGCTAAAAATACTAGATAAAGGAAAGCGGCAGACAAGATCCCTATGACGACATTTCGCAATTTGGGGATGCGGGCCATGGGAAACGGTTTTGAGAATCTGATCGCAATGGAAAACAGTATGAGGCTTGATATCGAAATATCGAGCCAGAAATTGGATGGTTTAACGTAGAACGTGACAAACCACAGTATGTAGGCTACCGGTATCATTGAGGCAGTCTTCCGTATTTTCGTTTCGGACTTCAATCAAAATCACTCAGTAATGATAACCATCTTACAGCAACCTTGACATTGGCAAAGAAACGCCGAGCAGGATCAATGATAAAATCATCGCTATTATGTTCATCCCCAGACTCCAAGATATCTCAAGTGCTGATTCATGTTTCCGCAAACCACCCAGGGCCCCCATGAGAAATACTGGCATCGAGATGTCCGAAATCACGGATGGCGTGGGAAGGATACCTGCTAACGCCGCAAACGTCGTCCATGCGTATGCTGCCAGTCCGATGAGGAGCACAAGCCATGATGTTCTCCTCCTTCCTAGAAGTGTCGCAAGGTTTCTTCTGCCCGCCCTGAAATCAGCATCTATGTCAGGGATCTCGTTCATAAGAAGTACATTCGCTATCATCATACCCGGCATGATGCCGTAGAGCAGCGGAAGCGACGAGAATTTTGCTGACAACACGAGATAGGTACCCAGAACGGTCAGCGGACCCAGATTCAATCCTGCGAAGATTTCACCAAGATAATGCCTTGCAAGAAAAGGGGTGTAGGCGTAGGTGACCAGGACTGCGTCAAGAACAAGTGAAATAATCAGAAAGTTTCTGATGACTGAAAGATAAAGTCCGATTATTGCGGCTGCAAATAGGGAAATTATGCCGTATAAACGGACAGAACTCGCGTTTAAGATTCCCTGCACAAGCAACTTACTGCCACCGCTGAACGGAGTCTTCTCCGTGAGTTGATCCACGCCGTTCACAAAGTCAAAATAATCGTTCAGGACATTGGCCGCGTTCTGAATTAATACTGCGGCCACAAGAACCAGCAAAGTTAGTGGGATGCTGAAGTACCCCTCGTACCATGAAATCGAACAGCCAAGTCCGACAAGAAGCACGCTCATGAGCAGGGAAGGCTCAAACGTCTCCTCGAGCCAGGGGGCGACATTCAAGGTCGTGATGACAACCATGCTGTTTCGTCTTTAAAGTCTTTTTTGATTGTTCAGCCAGTTGAATGGAACTTGCCTCCAGAAGTTATATCTAAAGGACAGTTGCGTGGTGAAACCCTGAGAACAACCCTACTTTTCTACGTACGATGCCGGCGCGATGATTCAATTGATGGTGAAGGTGGGCCGGGAAATCCGATTTTCACTGGTTCAATTTAGATGCCTAAGACAATGCATAGTAAGGAAGCCGCTCCGTCCAGTCTCTCCTCTGGCATAATGTTATTTTGTTGTGCCCGACAGGGTGCCTGTTTGACGTGTCTTTGTCGAAGACGGTATAGGTAGCAATTGGTTTACATCATTATACATTTGCATGGAAGGTATTTTATAATGAAACAGGGACTTTTTCATTGTGAAATAGGAATGGCCGACAAACTGGCGATGGTTGTTTTTTCGGGAACAGTCGACAGGTTGATGCCCGTCGGCATAATTGCTTCAGGGGCCGTTGCGATGGGGCTGGATGTGGAAGTCTTTCTAACCTTCTGGGGATTGAATTCGTTCAGGAAGGAGTCACTAACCAGCAATACCAAAATGAGCAGAGACTACGAGGATATGGCTCCGATGATGATGCAGCTTATGAAGACCAAAAATGTCCCATCCTGGTTTGATACACTGAAGAAGGCGAAGGAGATAGGAAATGTAAGGATCCATGCCTGTGCGATGACTTATGACCTGATGAACATGAAGAAGGAAGACCTTGCCGACATTGTCGACGATGTAATGGCCGTGGGAGAGTTTGTGGATATAGCGAAGGATGCGAAGTTCACGCTTTTCATCTGAGGTGATTCGTGTTGAGTGAAAATCAGCAAGAGAAGGTGAAGGTGATAGATGCCAGGGGTAGTTTCTGTCCGGGACCGCTGATGGAACTCATCAGAGCCGTAAAGGAGAGTGCGGTTGGTGATGTGATTGAAATCTGGTCGTCTGACACCGGTTCCCAGAGGGACATACCCAAATGGACGGAAAAGGCTGGTCATGAGTTTCTTGGTGTAATTCATGAAGAAGGATACGATAGAATAAAGGTACGAAAGAAGAGGTGAGCGCCTTGCCAAAGAAGGTGCTCGTTGTCGGGGGAGGTACTGGCGGAACGATTGTGGCGAACAATCTGGCGCACAGACTTCATGATAAGTTGGTTGCAGGGGAAGTGGAGATAACCGTTCTTGACCCTTCACCTCTTCATGTGTACCAACCTGCGTACCTTCTGATACCCTTCGGTATAATGCACAGAAGCGAAGCGATCAGATCCGAGCGCAGTCTCCTGGCAGAAACAGTCAGATTCAGGCAGGAAGGTGCCACCAAAATTGACCTCAAAAACAGAACGGTGCAAACCGCTTCCGGCAACCTGGGGTATGATTTTCTGGTACTTGCAACTGGTGCTCGACCCGACTACTCTCAGGTTCCCGGACTGGAAAAAGCGGGGTACGACTTTTACACGCTTGATAATGCCTACAGACTGAGGGAAGCGCTCGGAAGATTCGGCGGGGGGAGATTGGTCACTGCTGTGGCTGGAATACCATTCAAGTGCCCTACCGCACCCATCGAATTTGCGTTCCTTGCAGATTCGTACTACTCCCGACTTGGGCTCAGAGAGAAGGTACAGGTCGATTACGTCTACCCGCTTCCAAGACCCTTTACAATACAGAATGTCGCGGAAGACGTTCAGACAATGATGGACGGAAGGAAGATAAATGTTAATCTGCTCTTCAACATTGAATCTGTCGACCCCGAAAAGAAGGAACTGAAGTCCATGGAAGGTGAGACAATAAAGTATGACCTTGCGGTTCTCACACCGCCTCACACCGGGGCGGAGGTGGTGATAAAGTCCGGGATAGCCGGTAAGGGTGGGTGGATACCAACCGACAGATATTCGTTAAGGGTAAATGGATATGATGACGCCTATGCCATAGGCGATGCTACCGACATCCCCGTTTCAAAAGCAGGGTCGGCGGCCGACTTTGAAGCGGCAGTCGTGGCGACGAATATATGGGACAGCCTGAACGGCTTCGCTCCCAGCCTCAGGTACGACGGGAAGGTGATGTGCTTCATCATAACATCAATAGGGGAGGCCACAATTCTTCTTTTTGACTACGAACATCCGCCGAAACCACCCCCATCAAATTTCGCCTGTTACTGGTACAAGCTGGTGTACAATAGAATGTACTGGAGCATCACCGCAAAAGGTCTGCTTCCAGGGGTAGGGGTGTAAGCAAGTTGGAACAGGGCAGAGTAGAGGCAAATACGCAGAGAAAGAGTCTGGATGATGTTGTCAGCAGCCTCTCCGAACCCGACAATGCCCAGGCGCTGAAGGACCTTGTTGAAGCGCTGCCAAGCATCCGGAAGGCAGTTACTCTACTGGCACAGCTTGACCGTATCGGGGCGCTAGACACCCTTTTTTCACTTTCGTGCGCTTTGGCTAACAGTAAAAGTATGCTGTCTGATGAGATGGTGGCGGGAGCTGCTTCGCTTGGCAGCAGTGCAATAGAGCTGCTTGCAAAGCTGAGCTCGCCGGAGCTTCAGGGGCTATTATCCGTCGTCTTTGACCATAGTGTCGAGCTGAGCCAAGCAATGACGAAGGCTCCGAGAGTAAAGGGTGTCATAGGACTTATGAAGGAAATAAGGGACCCTGACGTGCAGAAAGGTCTTGGGGCCCTGTTTGCCTTTCTCAGGTTGTTTGGGAGATATGCGAAGCCCGGCAGCGATGTAAACGGATAATTTGACAGATATCAAGGATGCCGAAATCGGATTTTCAAAGTCGCCCAATGCAATTTCTATCGAAATAAATCATGACTGGTCAGACCGGATTTACTGATTCCCTGGGTCTTTCAACAAGCGGAGACGGTTTCTTCCTTTTGAGCAAGCCCTGCTTTCTGAGGGCGAGTGCTTTGAGCTGCTGGATTGCAAATGCCGGGTCGACGCCTTTGGGACACACATCACTGCAGCTGCCGGCAAAGTGACAGCTCCACGCGGCGTGCTCCTGGTCCACGATCTCGATCCTTTCTAATTGGCCCCCGTCACGTGAGTCCGCTATGTACCTGTAGGCACGCGCCAAGGCCTGGGGCCCGAGGTAGAGTTCATCCGTGGCGTTTGTGGGGCAGGCCGAATAGCACAAACCGCACATCAGGCAGTTCGCAAACATCAAGTATTGATTCAGTTCATCAGGGGTTTGCCTGAACTCCCTGTTGAAACCACCGTCCACATCAACGTCATTCCTTACAAGATATGGTTTTACCTTCACATTTTTTTCGATGAAGGGCTTGAAGTCCACCGTGAGATCACGAATAAGTGAAAGATTGTTGAGTGGTCTGACCTCTATGTTTTCTCCCAGGTCTTTCACCTGAGTCTTGCAGGCTAGCTTCTCCTTTCCGTTTGCGTTGACGCCACATGAACCGCAGATTCCCATTCTGCAGCTGTATCTGAAGGTTAGCGTCGGGTCAAGCTTCTCCTTGACATAGATCAGCGCGTCCAGAAGTGTTGTTCCATTTGAGATGGGCACCTGGAAGGTGTCGAATGAAGTGCTTGGTGCAGACGTATCATCCTTCGGGAGATTCTTATATCTGAAAACCCTCAGTTTAACCGTAGACTGCTCATTACCTGTGCTCTCACTCAGCGCCGACTGTTCCGACCCGTGATCATTTTCTGTCAATGTAAGACCCCCAGAAAAATGAGAATGGTCCTCGTTCCCCATAGAAATGTGGCGCCCCCAATAATCACCATCGCCCAGGTCACGGTGCTCTCATACCTCCTTCCCTGGTGGAGCTCGCACAGAACCCTCCTGAATCCGTAGAATATATGCCAGGTCAGGAACACGAGGAACAGCTCAAAGAGAACTCCGAATGTAGTGTAGACACTCAAGACGGAGGCGAATTGAATTGCGTTTGAATAGCCACCTCCCGCGAAGCTCAGAAGGGCGAAATGGAGTGAGCCGAGAGCGAGTATCCCGAGGCCTGTCAGGTACTGCAATAGCATCAGTCTGGATTGTCTCATTTTTTACCACCCCAGCCCTATTATGAAGAGCTGGTAGAATGCGTAAACCAACAGAATGAAGCTTATGATGACAATGGCGATGCCAAAGTATCTCTGCCCACCCTTCAGGCTGCTTGGAATCATCGGAAAGGTGGGGGGTTTTACCTTACCGATCATCAACCCCTGTTCAGCGAATATGAGTCTAACTCCGTTGAGCGCATGGAATACAGAAGCCAGAGCTACGAGCAGAAGGCCGGTGTGGAAGAATTCGTTCGACAGGAATGACATGAGATTCGTCCAGACAACTGGCGAGCCACCGTTGCTGACATCGAGAAATGCGGTTGCCGAATAGCTGGTTTCCCAGATATGTGCGACTAGATAAATGCCCACCCCAACGCCCGTTATCCTATGCATCGCGTAGAGCCACCTTTCCCAGTTCCGGTTCCAGAATTTGAGCCAGCCTCTATACACGCCGGCGTTGTTCTTCCTTTCCAGGATCTCTGTCAATACTTTCAGTACCTCCTTTCCTGCGGCGTCCACCTGGTTATTGACACAGGGGAGTACTCTACAGTAGGGCCATCGCCGGAGAAATAACTCAGGGAATGCTTCAGGAAGTTTACGTCGTCCCTTGAAGGATAATCAGTTCTGGAGTGAGCTCCTCTTGACTCCTTTCTGAGTAGAGCCGCGTTTACCACAACTTCTGCAAGCTGCACAAGGTTCGAAGTCTCCAGGGCACCAATCAGGTTTGAATTGAATTCGCGTGACCTGTCCTGAACCCTCATTTCCTTCGCCCTTCCCTTTAACTCTCTTATTTTCTTCAGTGCTTCCGTTAAGCCCTTTTCGTCCCTGAAGACATAAACGAACCTGTCCATAGTCTCGTGTAGCTCATTCTTTATCAGGTAGGGGTCTTCGCCCCCTTCCTTACCCACCAGGCCGCTGAATAGCTTTCTCTCTGATTCAAGGATCCGTTCTCTAGGAATCGAAGGCCGAACAGTTGAATTCATTGCGTACGTCGCGGCATCCTGGCCCGCGAGCCTTCCAAATACCAGGCATGCTATTGTGGAATTGGAGCCGAGCCTGTTCGCACCATGCACGCTTACGCTGGCGGCTTCTCCCGCAGCCCACAATCCCTTGAATACAGTTCTTCCGTTCAAGTCCGTGTGCACACCGCCCATGCTGTAGTGGGCTGCCGGTCTCACGGGAAGAGGGGCCTCTGTCGGGTCTATCCCGGCAAAGCTTTTGCCTATTTCGACCATCATCGTCAATTTTTCCATGACCTTCTGTCTCCCAATTTCCTTGAAATCCAGAAGCACATAGTCTAGTCCATTCGGCCCCTCGTACCCTCTCCCTTCCTGTATTTCTCTGACTATCGACCTAGAGATTATATCTCTCGGAGCCAGTTCCATTTTGGAAGGTGCATATTTCTGCATAAACCGCTCACCATTCTTGTTTAACAAAATTCCTCCTTCACCCCTCACAGCCTCGGATAGAAGTATGCCTGAGGGGACAAGCCCAGTTGGATGGAACTGAATGAACTCCATGTCCTTCAGTGGCACACCGGCCCTGTAGCAGGCTGCCGCTCCGTCACCCGTTACCGTGTGGCTGTAAGTTGTGAATCCGTACAGCCTTCCGAGTCCTCCTGTCGCAATTATAGTGGATTTGGCGGAGATGCCCACCATTTCACCGGTCTTCACATTCAATGCAACTATTCCAGAGCAGGTTCCCCCTTCGACGACGATGTCTGTCATGTAGTACTCTTCATAGATATGGACCGAGCTATATTTCATGAGCGTACCGTAAAGTGTGTGCATTTCATAGAAACCCACTCTGTCACCGGCGTAAGTGGCCCTGGGAAAACTGTGCCCGCCAAACGGTCTCTGTGCAATACGGCCGTCTGGTCTTCTGCTCCAGGGCATGCCCCAGTGCTCGAGTCTGAGAATTTCATTTGGAGCCTCTGTTACGAAGGTTTCCACGGCATTCTGGTCAGCCAGGTAATCGGAACCCTTTATCGTGTCGTAGGCGTGCAGGTCAGTGCTATCACCCTCCTCCGTGTATAGAACTGCCGCTGTCCCCCCTTCCGCTGCCACGCTGTGCGACCTCATAAGAAGCAGTTTCGAGACGATAGCTATGTCCAGTTTGCCCTGGGACGCAATGGCAACCTGAATAGCGGCCCTCAAACCCGCCAGCCCGGAACCGACCACTAGAACATCATGGGAAACTGTTTCCATACTGGTCGCCGTTATTTCGGCAGAGGCGGAAGTCCGACGCTCCAAAGAGAAACTGAATAAGTATAGGAGTGGGCTTTGGCATCGAGTCTCTGTGGAATGCGTGAGTCGAATTTATCAGTAAAGGTACGGCATACATGACGCTGGGACGCCTGCGAGCGACGGGGGGCGATTTCCTTCAGTCGGGTATCAACCGGATTTACAGACGGGGAAGACAAGCTACTCACCAACCAGCCTTATTTCGACGTTCTCATCCTTGGAGACCATTTTCCAGTAGTTATTGACATCATTCTGTATCATTCTGATGACTTCGGTTCTCTTTGTAGGCCTAAAGAGATGCTCATACCTTGCCTGAGTCGACAGATACTCCTCGACCGGCTTCAGGGCCCTGGGCAGATATGTATGCTTAACCTCTCCATTCACCGCTTCTTTGAGCGGCCAGATTCCCGTGTCCACGGCCAGCTTCTCCTCTCTGATTGTTTCCCGTGGGTCATAGCCCCAACCGGTGGGGCATCCAGCCAACGAGATGAACAGCTTGGGACCCTTCATCTTCGAACCCTTTTCCACCTTTCTTAGGAAGTCCACTGCGAAGGATGACGAAAGTGTGGCGATGTATGGAGGCTTGTGGGCCCTCCAGATTTCGAACAGGTCCTTCCTCTTGAACATGTTACCGCCAGGTTCGGAAGGCGTCGGAGGAGTGGTGGCCGTTGCAGAACCGATCGGCGTGGCTGAAGAGACTTGAAAGCCTGTGTTTCCGTAGGCCTGATTATCGTAGCAGAGGTAATAGAAATCCAGGTTGCGGTACATGGCCCCCGAGGTGGACTGCAGGCCTATATCGTACGCACCGCCGTCTCCGGTGAGGACCACTACCTTTACGTCCTCTTCTGCTGGTATCTTACCCTTCTGGATAAGAATGTCGAATGCATCCCTTACTCCCTGGGCCCCCGCGGGTGCGCTGGCGAATGCGGTGTACAACCAATTCGACTTGAGGGGTACGTATGGGTAGTTCACCATCACGGTCAGGCAACCGGCTGCATTGACCCACACAAGGTTCGGCCCCAGAACCTTGTGGAAGAGTCTTACCGCAAGGAGTCCCCCACAGCCTGCACACAATGAGCCCCCCGGGCTCATATAGTCAGGAGTAGGTATGTCTTTGAGCGTTCTGAACCTGGTTTGCTGTTCAACTGTCAACTCTGAAATTCACCTCCGAAACGATAGTTCCGTTTCCTTGCGTGTGAGCCACATCAACCACCCTTGCATTAACAGAAGTGATTTTTTGCAATGTACTCACCCTCCTCCTGATGCAATCGCAATATTCCTCTTCGCTCTGTCAAATTCATCCTCCCTCATGAGATACATCGGGTCCGGTCTGTCCGGGAAGGTTGGAGGGCCATTCCTGAGCGATTCGAACACCCGTTCCAGCTCCTGCACCGTCAGCTGTTTGCCACCGAGACCGCCTACTACAGGAAGCACAAATTGGGGCCTGTTTTTCTTGTGGTATAACGAAGCAAGTATCTCTGGGTACAGTATTCCCCCGAAGCCAGGGGACAGATTCTGGTCGAATACAGCCACAGCCCTCCTTCCCGCAAGGGATTTGGCCACATCATCAAAGGGAAAAGGCCTAAGCATTCGGAGCTTCAGAAGGCCTGCAGCCACCCCTCGCTCCCTCAGCTTCGCCACAACCTGCTTTCCAATTGTTGTAAAGGAGTTCGACATGACGATCACATATTCTGCATCCTGAAGCATGTATCCTTCGGTGGCTTCATACTCTCTTCCGAACAGTCCTCCATATTCGGCGGAGGCCTTTCGGAATACTTCAGACGCCTCCAGTGAGGCGGCGTGCATCCTGTACCTGAAGTAGCTGTAGAGATTACCGCTCAGCACTGTCGCACCATGTGACACGGGTTTTGTGGCTCTCAAAGGAGCGGGAGGGTCGTACTCTGGGAGGAAGGTCGACACCGTGTCCATTTTCGGAAGTTCCACCTTTTCCCTTGTGAAGGACAAGTAGAAGCCGTCAAGATTGACGATTGCAGGCAGAAGGACGGACCTGTCCTCCGCCACCCTGTAGCCCAGTAGTATGAGGTCAAGCACCTCCTGACATGTCTCAGCATGAAATTGAAGGAAGCCGCTATCCCTGGCGGCGAGTACATCGTTATGATCTGGCTCGAGCGTGATAGGGGCCGCTAGCCCCCTCGAGACATTTACCAGAAGGATGGGGGCACGCCATCCGGAAATGTTGTAGAGCATCTCCAGGCCATACAGTAGCCCCTGACTGGAAGTGGCCGTGAACACCCTTGCACCCGATAATGAAGCGGAGCCAGCAGCCGTCAGCATTGAATGCTCCGAATCCATCTGCACCAGCTTACCTTTCATCTGGCCAAGTCTTACCCACTTTGCGATCGTCTCGATTATTTCGGTCTGGGGTGTGATGGGATATGCCGGAACATAATCGACGCCGGCCAGCCTTGCTCCCCACGCCGCGGCGAGGTTTCCTGTCATGAGCGTGCTGCCGCTCAAAACTCCCTCACCTCCTTTTCGAGTGTAATAGCCTTGGGAGGGCATTCCCTGTAGCATATCAGGCAACCCTTGCAGTTGTCTTCATCTATGACAGGTTTGTAGTCCCCCCTGAGAGTGAGTGCAGACTCCGGACAGTATGCAAAGCAGACCATGCACGCGGTGCATTTATTGTAATCGATGATGGGTTTGAATATTCTCCAGCTCCCTGTCTTAACAGCATTGGAGTTTCCCGCCGAGGTAATTTCTTCCGTCCCGGTCCTTTCTCCCATTATGAGTTCGAACGGAACCAGTCCACTTCTTACAAAGTATTCGTCGGTCGAAAGTTCAACCGGTTCCAGAGAGGCAAAGACCTTTCTTCCGAGCGTTACGTTTTTCTCGATCAGTTCGTCATTCAGGCCAAGCTCCTCAAGCTCACTTCGGATCGCCTTCTCAAGTGAACCATCGGTCACAAGACCGATTATTCTGGCCGCAGCTGCGGCAGTGGCAGAACTTATAACCGCCTTTCCCACAAGACTGAGAGCCTCTCCTGTAAGGTCGAAGGTCGCGACCCTTATGTCTGGTCTTGCTGTTTGTATGCCATGGAATGAGGAACCTGTCTGAGAGTTCACGAAGAGAACTCCCCTTCTTCTGATCCCGTCAAGGGGTCTTGCCGTCGGATTATCGAGGAGGGTGCTGTCCATCACCATCACAACGTCGGGGTCGAAGACATACCCTCTTTCGAGTACTTCACCATCCGATATCCGGGTGAATGCAGCCACGGGAGCCCCCCTCCTTTCGGCTCCGTACACGGGAGAGTCCTGGACGTTCAATCCTTCGTTAAACGCCGCCGTGCCAAGTATTCTGCTGGCAGTCTTTGCGCCCTGACCTCCCCTTCCGTGGAATCGAACTCGGATCATCATTTGTATCGAAATAAAGACGCCATAGCCCTATTAAATCATGTGTGTGTAAATGCCAAGATTTGTACGCAATCGATGCTAAATATGAGCCAATTTCGTCGAGAAATGGAGAGGAAGTTGGGCAAACAGAGGTTGTTGCAGGCACGTCAGGGATGAGTGGCCAAGGACATATCCAGTTGCCTGTTGTTAAGAGGCTTCGTGTGTATGCCTGAAACAAAAGCTGGCACCAAAAATACAGATAAGAAGAAGACGCGAAGATGAATGGCTTCCTCCAGTCTTTTCATCCCGGTATTTTAACTGGTTCCGATGCAGGCAAGAATGGACTGACGCTACGATCACGCATAAACCCAGTTGATGCCAGTGGACTTCCCTTGGGGATGTTCGTAATAAATAATGCTATGTTGAAGGCCCGTCGATTTCCTCACCGTCATTTTTCAAAATCGAACGTCGCGGGTCCATCAACGCAGGGTTCGCTGCGTAAAGTGAATGGGAATGACTTTTTTATCTGATGAGTTCTATCGGTTTTGTGAAATACATAAACATGAAGACGGAGCCTCCTGGACCAAAGGCCAGGAAGGTCGTGGAGGAAACTACCAGACTTCTTTCACCTTCCATTGCAAGATTCTACCCTCTTGTCATTGAAAAGGCTCATGGCGCGCTTGTTGAGGATGTTGACGGCAACAGATACATCGACCTAAACGCCGGTTTGGGAGTACTATCCGTTGGCTCAACCCCCTCGCCTGTCGTTGATGCCATCAAGAAACAGGCGGAAAAGTTTCTGCACTTCTCTTACACCGATTTCTACTATGAAAACATAATCAAGCTGGCTGAAAAGCTGGTCGAGATTACGCCTGGAAGCTGGGAGAAGAGTGTGTACTATGGTAACAGTGGGGCGGAGGCGGTAGAGGCTGCGATAAAACTTGCAAGATACCACACAAGAAGACCCCGAATGCTGGCGTTCAGCGGAGCATTCCATGGTAGGACGATGGGTGCCTTGAGCCTGACCTCGAGCAAGACCAGACAGATGAAGGGATTTTCGCCGTTGCTCTCAGGTGTTACACATGTTCCATACCCCTACTGCTATAGGTGTCCCTACGGAAAGACCTTCCCGGACTGTGGATACTTCTGTACAGACTTCATACAACATGAAGTGCTGGACAAGTATGTTCCCGCAGAAGAGGTGGCTGGAGTATTCTTTGAACCGATACAGGGGGAAGGGGGATATGTGGTCCCTCCACCGGATTTCTTCAAGAGGCTGGAGAAGATGATGAAGCCAAACGGAATACTCATGGTGGACGACGAGGTCCAGTCAGGAATCGGTCGCACCGGGAAGTGGTTTGCAATCGAACACTGGGGGATCGAACCGGACATGGTGCTGATAGCCAAAGGTATAGCGGCCGGGATGCCCCTCTCCGCACTCGTCGCGAAGAAAAGCGTCATGACCTGGGAACCGGGGTCTCACGCATCAACCTTTGGTGGCAACCCGCTCTCTGCAGCATCCGCCCTGGAGACGCTGAAGATGATAGAGCAAGGGAAGCTGATGGAGAATGCAGAAAGATTGGGTTCGCAACTCATGAAGCGATTAAATGAAATGAAGGAAAAGTACGAAATAATCGGCGATGTCAGGGGGAAGGGTCTCATGGTGGGGGTGGAAATCGTGAAGGATAAGAGAAGCAAGGAATTCGGTATCAAGGAAGTCGAGAGGATACTGGACTACAGCTGGAAACATGGCGCACTCCTGCTTAGCTGCGGAAAATCTTCCCTCAGGATATTCCCACCGCTCGTCATCGAGCAGGATATGCTGGATGAAGGACTTGACGTAGTCGAGGAAGCCATCAAGAGGGCCGCGAGCTAAGCATCCTTCACTGCCAGGGGGATTTGTCGAAACTGTGCCAAAGCATAAGGGAAGCTACCGAACGGTATGGGGCCCATCTTTTCGCAAACTCCTCCGCCTCTCTTTCAGATGGTATTCTTTCCATTTTGTATAATCTTGCAATGGCCTTTCTGAGACCAAGGTCTGAAGCAGGGAACACGTCCGGTCTGCCCAGCACAAAGATGAGAAGCATATCTATTGTCCAGGTTCCGACGCCTCTGATGTCATCCAGAAGCTCGATGATTTTTTCGTCCGGAAGATTCGCGAGATGTGACCTCTCAAGTTTTCCTTCATTAGCCGCCTTAGCTATTTCCTTCAGGTACTGAACTTTCCTTGCACTAATCCCCGTCCCCCTCAGCCGATCATCGGGGGTGGAGATCAACTCGTGTGGAGCAGGGTACTTTCCACCAAACAGAGAGAGTAACTTCAGATGCACGGACCTTGCCGCCCGACCCGACAGTTGTTGATATATGACGGCATGAACAAGGGATTCAAAAGGCGTTAAGCCTGTGATGTAATTGTCCAGATGCGCCTTACGGGCGAGCGACGCCATTGCGGCATCTCTTGACGCAAGATAGTCCACCGCGTACTGAATGTGCGTCAGACTTGATTCCGCTTTACAATCCAACAATTTTTCCTCTGATCTTGGTCTTTCTGCCGCCATCACACTGGCGGTAGAAACATGGTTCAAAAAACCTTCTTGATGTTCAAATGGGGTCCAGGGGGTTTTCATAGGAGCCAGAAAGTCTCCTTCAAAAAATGGATTTATGCCGGCCTGTTCTTCTTCATAGTTCCCCTTTTCATGTCTCGATCGTGTTCATGGCGATATGTTCTTATTTTGACTCCAAGTCGCAGGTCCAGCTAGAGCCGGGCGCGATCAAATGCAGTACAAGTATACTGTCCTGACCAACACGACGATCGGGTCGTTCATGGCGCTCCTCGATTCTAACATCGTGCTGATATCCCTTCCAACCATAATCCGGGAACTGCCCCAGATGAATGCGTTTGAAGGACTCTGGACTATAATCGGATATCAGCTGATTACCGCAACACTTCTCTTAACGTTTGGAAGGCTCGCGGATCTATATGGGCGAGTGAGGCTATACAAATTGGGTTTTGCGATCTTTACCGTGGGGTCTGCAACCTGCAGCATAGCCGTTAATGGGCCGATGCTTGTGGCATCCAGGCTACTTCAGGGAACCGGGGCCGCGCTTCTTTTTTCCAACTCTGCCGCGATCGTCACAGACGCCTTCCCCGCAACGGAACGGGGCAAGGCATTGGGGATCAATCAGGTAGCAGGAGTTGCCGGCTCTGTATCGGGCCTGGTTCTTGGAGGAATCCTCACGGGACTTCTCGGATGGAGGTCGATATTCTGGATAAACATACCGATTGGGATTTACGCAACGTTGAGGGCACATACCCATCTGAAAGAGCTGGTCGGAGTGCCAAAGGGGGAGAGACTCGACCCGATAGGCAACTTGCTATTTGCACTGGGGCTATCGGTTCTGCTTCTTGGCCTTACACTTGGAGCGATCACTGGTTGGACACTTACGGATGACATGGCAATAACCGCCGGGCTTTTGATGCTTGTCGCGTTTTTGGCTGTGGAAAGAAGGGTATCCAGTCCCATGATAGACCTCAGTCTTTTCAGAATTAGGATGTTCGGAGCTGGAATCCTTGCCAACTTCCTGTCCTCGCTTGCACGAGGCACCGTTAGCCTGCTGTTCGTATTCTACTTTCAAGGTGCACTCCTTCTTGATGCCCTCTCTGCAGGGATGAAAATGCTACCGTTCGCCCTGGCGTTCGTGAGCGCTGGTCCCCTCAGCGGTTACCTTTCGGATAGATACGGCTCCAGAGGACTTGCCTCGGGGGGGCTTATACTCTCGGCACTGTCCTACGTTTGGTTTTCAAGAATTCCCGCATCTGTACCGTACTCGGTATTCCTGATTCCTATGCTGATGGCCGGTGTTGGCGGTGGGATGTTCGCCTCCCCGAACTCCAGCTCCATAATGAGTTCGGTACCAGTTACCAGGAGAGGGGTTGCAGCCGGAACTTCGTCCACGGTTGTCAACACGGGCTTCTTGCTTTCTCTCAGCCTCTCGTTTGTGATCATGGCAGCTTCGATTCCAACATACGTGCTTGACGACATATTTTCAGGAACCCCAGTAGCTTCAGGCGCACTGAATCTGTCCATTTTCATGAATTCCTGGCACACAATTTTTTCAATTACCGCCATAATATGTCTTGCAGCTGTGGTACCTTCTCTTATGAGAGGTAAGAGAACGCTGACCGCCTAGAGCACTGTAAACGGACCTGTGGTGCAAATGAGATACCGCATCATTTGGACATATGGAACCGATCCGTATGATTCTGACCCTGGTTCCTCTCTTTCGTCACTGCCCCGTGAACTCCGCTGCAGGTTTCTTTGAACCAGAAAGTTTCCTTTCATACCGAGCAGCGGAGTGCGATGAATTCAGTATTCGTGTTTTCTCGCTTGAAGAGCAGGGCTTCACAAATGCAGCTGTGCAACGTTAACGCCTACGCGCATGCTGAGCTCGTACAACGTACATTGGTTGATCGATTATGTGTCGGGCACTTGCTGATACCCCTTGCTTGGGTCTGGCAGACCAGCCGCAATCTGAATATGCTAGAAAAGGATTATATCAAACCTAGAAATTTTAAGATGCGTTGGTCCTATACGCAAAGGACATACTTGATTCGGACTTTGTAAAGATGCCGAGAACTGCCACGGCACTCGAAGCCGCAAAAGTGATGAAAGAAAGAAAACATGGTTATGTGATAATAGCCGGAAGCGACGGCACTCCTGAAGGGATAGTCACGGAATGGGATTATGTGAGCCGGCTTGTTGCCGAAGGGAAGGACCCTGCGACCACAAAGCTCGAGGAGATAATGACAACCGAGCTGGTCGAAGTCGACGCTTTGGAGGGAATAGATAACGTGGCGCAATTGATGAGTAAAAGCATGATCAGGAGGGTGCTGGTTGTGGACAAGGGAAAGGTGATTGGAGTGATCACAGCACGAAGCATGTTGGGAAATTTGAAGGAGTACGTCGATAAAGTTTCTTCGCAAGTCGCCAGGCTTCAGGGACCAACATTCTGATGCTGATGGTGTGTTGGCCAGTCTGAGAATGTGCTGAAATGTTCGTGAATGATCTTCCAGTCATCCTCCCTTTTCGCGAAGACCATGGTTACACGCGATTTCGACTTAATCTGTCTCCCCTCGAACGAATAATTGTTCACGAACACCGCAGAGTATTCCAGATAAAAGGTTGCAACTGCAACTGGGTAGACAAAATCCACCTTCAGGTCGTGCAACTTGTATTGATAATCGGACATGTTTGCGAAGGCTGCCTGTTCGAATAGAATAGCCTGCTTCAGGTCCTGCTTGGAGTAGGGTGGAAATTCATCAAATTTTGAAAAAATGGTTTCGTCCGCGTGAAATCCTTCCAGCGCGGTCAAGTCCTTGTTTTTTCCTGCTTCGAAGTGGGCATAGATCGCAGAAACCACCTTGTCCTTCTGCGCCTTTTCCACGCTCATTGACTCACACCGCTTATTTTCAAACTAACAAACAATACCGCCGCCGCACCTAATACTTAAAATTGACCAAAGTATCGCATTCGCCCGGGCCCGTAGCGCAGAACTACAGCCGTAGTGCGCATTATGGATAGCGCGAACGCCTCCTAAGCGTTAGGTCGTGGGTTCAAATCCCACCGGGCCCGTTAATCATCTGTTATGTTCGGGGCTCAAATGTAGATTATTGGGGTCATAAATTGAGGGTTCCGCGCAGCCACTACGTTAGCGGCGGTCTACCCACCCTAAGCGGTCGCCCGGGAGCCTTCACCCGTCCCACTTTGGACGCGGAGATAGCTAAGGACGTGAAGGAGAGCCCCGATCTGATTGGGAGAGAGATCGCATTGAAGCTAGGAAAGCAGTACCTCTATGTCGACTCTGTACTTTGACGACTCAGGAAGCACACCGTGGCCCGGAGGACCGAGACGGTGATGACCTGGGCGTCGGCCGCAGAGAACACCTACCGTACGACCCAATACGAGAGGCTTCGACATTTCCGGTCAGCCCCTTCTACCAGGATGTTGGGGTCGTAAGTTCCGATGGAAACGTCAAGTGGAGTTCCCAACAGGGTTCTTTGATTTGCTGCTGTCGGTGGTGACGATACAACAGGAGTATGATACCGAATGGCATGTAACCCACAAACGAATCCGCTGGGTCCGGCATCAGTACCCACGCTGGCGGTAGTATCCAGAGACTCAGACTAACTGTGGTCTCAAAAAGCGCGCCTTCGGTCTAACTGCAGTATCAGTTTGACGGGATCCGAGATCGATAGGACAAGAAGCCACGAATTCAGCCATCACGACCTAATGATAATTTGTCGATTCGGTTAAGAAAGGGATGTCGGGCTCAAAGAGCTCTGACCATGTGCGCGCCCGCTTATCGCTGAATACTTCCCCTGCATACCACTTCGACCCAAATACAACTAGCTGCAAAAGCACAGGGAATACGTCCCTGCCCATTGCCGTAACGGCCCAGCGAACGACTCTTGGCGTTCTTCTTTCTTCAATTCGTTCAATGAATCCGCTCCGCTCCAGTTCATCGAGGCGCCTCGACAGCATCCTCGGTGTGATTCCAGATATCGATTCGAGCAGCCGATTAAAGCGGTCTATCCCGCGAAGACCTATGTCCCGGAGTATCAACAGAGTCCATTTCTTTCCTAGAACTCCCAAAGATGCAGCTATGGGGCATTTTTCGAACTTGACCCCCTTCCTGAATATCAGCGGCTGAGTGGAATCCCCCGGCCATCCCCTGTTTGCTTCTGTGGTACCAGTCAACTATCCCTTTTGACCCTTACTTCCTTATAAACTATACTAAGTATAGTTGACGACATGGATACCAAAGAACAGAGGTTTGATCCGGAATACGCCAATAGAACGCTCCTCCTGTTCGGGGCAACAGTCCTGATAGTCTTCTACATAGAGCTGATGATGACCCCCTCGACCCCAAAGATTCTGCTCCAGTATGGAGTCCCCCTGGGTCATGTGTCGCTGATACTCTCGCTCTACACCGTATTCGGGGTGGCACTCACCCCGGTCGTCGGCAAGCTGGGGGACATCTACGGTAAGAGGAAGGTGCTGCTCTACGTGTTGTCAGCATATTCTGTCATGGTGGTCTCGACTTCTTTCGTTCCAAACTTTACGACACTTCTCATTTCAAGGACGTTTCAGGGGGTTGGCATAGCCATCAGCCCACTCGCCTTCAGCCTCGCAAGGGAGGAGTACCCGAGGGAGATGATACCGAAGGCGCAGGCGCTCATCGCGGGGATGACATTCGCCGGGATCGGATTGGGTTTATCCGTCGGCGCTTTTGTTTCCAACTATTGGGGGTGGCAGGCGAACTATCACATTGCGACTCCGATTATAATTGCCCTGACGATCCTTACCTTTCTTCAGGTGAGGGAATCCCCCTACCGGAATGCGGGAGCCAAGCTGGACTACCTTGGATCGATCTTCCTTGGCTCGTCCCTCGCCATGATCGTTTTAGGTCTTTCACAGGGGGCAAGCTGGGGGTGGAAGTCGACACCCATCATCACCTTACTTTCGTTGGGACTCTTCCTCATCCTTCCTCTGGCCATCGTCGAAAAGAAGGTTGGGCAACCACTTCTGGATTTCCACCAACTCAGGGCCCGTAACGTCTGGGTCTCGAATGTTCTGGCGTTCAACGCGGGGGCGGCCATCGTGCTGAGCTTTGCATCGCTGGTCTACAAGTTGGAGGACGTCCCTCCTTCAGGCTACGGTTTTGACATCGTCGCCACAGGACTCTACGTCCTACCCTTTGCCGTCGTCGTTCTGGCAGTCTCCTATCCTCTTGGGATGCTGAACTCTAGGTTCGGCGTCAAACCATTCCTGTTCCTCGGCGGTGGGATAGGAGTCATCGGGTCTGTCCTGCTGACGACCGAGTCGAGCGCCATCCAGATACCAGAATATGTATCGATAGTCGCCCTCGGTTTTGTCATGATACTCGTCCCTCGCCAGGTCCTCCTTGTCCTGTCTGCGAAGCCTGCGGAGATGGGCGCCATAACATCTATCAACCAAGTGTTCTTCAATGTCGGGCAGAGCATTGCCCCCGCAATTTCTGCCTCGATATTGTCAACGTACGCGACGACCGTGGTGCTTGGAGACAAGGTGGTCTCCCTTCCTACGGCGCAGGCATTCGGCGACGTATTCTGGGTGGTGACAGTCATCTTCACGGCGTCCACTCTCGTCTCGTTCTTAGCGAAGGAAGTAATGAATAGAAGGGTCATCAAGAGTGGGTAAGATCCTTTCGACTCTAGTGCGGTCCTACCACGCTTTCATGTAAGCCAGACAGTCATCTCTGACCTGCTCAAAATCCCCCGATTCCAGCGGGCAGGGATCTCTAAAGACAGGCCGCAGAGCGTGCCTTCGCGGACAAAGCACACAATATCATTGGATGAAGCAGCCCGAAGAGCGCCTACGTATCGGGAATCGCACATCCAAAGATGGCGGAGGATGTCAGCTGCGCCAGCATAAACATGCCAGAAGTCAAGGTGGAAGAGAAGCGAGAAATAGCGGTACCTTTTTCTTGTCAAGTACGACATACTTGCTCAGATGCCTGGGTCTGCTTCCTTTCTTGAATCCCCACTTCGTCTCTATACCGATCAATCTTCCTTGCTGCTTAACTATTGCATCAACTTCAGAGCCGTTTTTCCAGTAATAGACTTCCCAGTTTCTCGATAGATGTGAGGCAACTATGCCTTCGCCCATGGCAGGTTTATCTATGCTCACTCTTGCGAAGGATGCTAATGCAAGATAGGCAAGAGGGTCTGAAAAGTGTATCTTCCTGTTCTTTCTGGGCATTACTCTTCCCCCTGGTGAAATGAATTCTAAAGTCAGTGCAACAAGCAATTTCTCTAGAGTCTCAACATAGACTTGTGCTGTATGCGGAGAGGCAAGCGACGTTTCCTTTGATATGCTGAGCCAACTGATGGGAGTAGACCTAGCTTGCAGAATGTAGGCAAGTAACTCCTTCATGTACCTGTCACTTCTCCCTGCCTTGGTCCAGTCACTTCTAACCGAGTCCAAGAAGGACCTTATGGTTGATTCGCTCGCTTTGCCCCTTTCCTTTACGTCTATTATACCCCGTGGAAAGCCTCCTGTTTTAATGTAGCTCTCCATGAGTGTTGACAGTGTTTCCGCGTAAACTGCATTGGCTTCCATTCTCCTTTCTGCTTCGTCGAGCGAATCACCCCTCGAAGGCTTTATGTTGCTCAGTATTTCGATGTATTGTGAAAAAGACCTTGGGCATATAACAACATTTCTACCGTTACCTCTTCTTCCTGGAAACCTTTCTCTCTCCTCAAGAAGCTACAGGCTTGCAGAGCCAGTGACAGTGACCACATCATTCCTGAGTTTGCCGTTGTCTATCCTCACCTTAAGCGCTCTCCACCATTCTTCTACAAACGTTATTTCGTCAAGAAATATCATCCTTTGCTTTGTGGATCGTCCCAGAGCACTATTCAGATATGTATCAAGCACTTCTCCTAGCTCCCTGTAGTCTACCAGTTCATCGCAGGAGTAGTAGAATACAGATTCTTTCCTCCCTCTTCTAACTATCCTGTCTATAAGAAGCTTGAGAGCAGTTGTCTTACCCACCTGTCTTGGTCCCGACAGGAAATTCAGTGAAAATGGTTTCAGCGAAAGGTTCAGTATCTCCTCAGGGAACCATCTTACTGCAGCACTTTCCCACGCTTCTACAGTATTATCTGGTTCATTCCTCCACCATGGATTGAAGGTTTCTAATTGCAGCTATACTGCAAATAGATATATATATTCATTTGCAACCGTATTGCAAGCTCCAAATGAAGTTTCATTAAATTTCTAATGGTTTAAAATATGGCCTCCACAATTGTCAAGAAACTTACCCTTCCAGCGATTCGATACTCGAGTTATCTGTTGTACGGCTAGCTGTCACCTCTCTTTTTTAAGGGCAAATTTTCGACTTCAGCTTCGGCATCTTGCAAAGTGTACTTTAGTCGAACATTCCTTTCGCGTAGCTCGTCCAGAAATCTCCACAATGAAACCCCTGCCAAGTCGGATCCCTGTTCCAGCGATGCTTTATCGTCGGTATACCGTTCAATTGCAATTTCTAACTTTATATCAGCAATCCCCTTGGCCAACAACTTCCTCAACAGGGTTGATTGATCTTATCCCGTAAGTTCCTGCAGTTCTAGAAAAGACTTTCTGAGGCGCTTGGGTATTACGAACGATATTCTTTCACTCAAATCTTTCCCCCCTTTCTAAATACTCCTGCATTACTTCTGCGCTTATCCAACCGTGAGACGAGTAAATCTTGACATTCCTTTTGTACTCAAATATTGTGATGGTTCTGTTTACGAGCAATTCGAGCATAATTCCCAACGTTTTTGAGGTCCGGACCGTGTGGAAGTTGGCAATCCTTCTTCCTTTATGGTCATCCATGGACAGCCTTTCCTTCAGTTCGACAGCCGTAGATATGGCCTCGGCCTCACCCCTTCCCACAACCTCGGCCAGGTCGTGGGCAGGCTTTCTTGATTCATTCGATAGATTTCTAGTTCTCAGCCAACCTTCAGATTCAAGATTTTCCAAGAGCGAGGCATCGGTGTATCCTTCTGCCATTCCTCTCTCTATGGTCTCGGTCCTTACGGCAGGAGGTATAATTAAAGAATCATATGCCTCTCTGGTATAGGCAAGTTTTCCTAGCCTAGCTAAATGGATCAAAGGGCTTGCATTGCTTACTGGCACATTGCTGCAAATGGATTGATGCACGTTTGAACATTAGATTTAAGAAAAGGTAATATTGGAATCAAACACGGAAATCAAATAAAGAATATCTTTCGATCTCGTTTTAGGCAACAGAGTTATTGATTTTTCCACTCGTCTATTATCTTCGATCGTTTGCAGTTTTCTACAATCCCACAGGCGAGCATTCTTCATATTGATGTGCAGGTTCACCATCCGCAAGTGCGACGTAACTCTTTAATATCGTTCTATGAAAGACCAGCAATTGAGCTGACTGCAATAGTTGGTGATCTTTACTACAGAAAAAATTGCTTTGATCCTTGTTGTTACAGCCATCATAATCGTCCTAGCATACGTATTCCGTTTCGGGATGTTCTCTCGACAAAAGCAGACAGGAACTAATTACGATGACGGTCAGAAGAATCCGCCTGACCCGAGACAGAACCTTATTTTCAGTTCTATATTGAATACCTGTTTACTCTGAGAACCACGATTGATTTACCAACCAATGATATTTGATAATATGATATAGGATTGGAAGCCGGGGTCATAACGTTGATTCATTTGTATGAATCTGATAGAGAAGAAAAAAGTGCGTTTGAACTCTCTGGACCCGTTGGCGCAGCTAGAACACCGACCGTATTGACGATGGCATACCTAGTGTTGGAATATGTCTCGGGTACCAGGTTGGAAAAATCCGAATTTGCGAAGAGAACACACTAGCCAAGAGTGAGACGGTTGGATAACTACAGAAAAAAGTCGGTCTCTTCGTCTGTCACAAATTGGAGAGACCAAGCGTAGTAGTTGATTGTAAGATTATAGGAATGGTTTTTCAGGTTTGGCGCTTTGACGAAGATATTAGCAGACACAATTTTATCTTTATCGAGGCAAAACGACAAGATACTGGTGCTCCTGCCGGGAACGCCTACCCAGGGATCGGTTCTCTTGCACGTTACAAGGGCGAGAAGACCTCTCCAAATGTGGAGAGGATAGACATACATGGGTATGCGAAGAGGCTACTGCTGGCTCTTCGACTCGTGCGGGACTCCGACATTGACGTTCGTGACAAGGGGCTCATACTTGGGCTCAGCAACCTGCTGAGAAGCCAGCAGCTGAGCCTGGGGCGCGTGGCCAAGTATGTCTACCACCTGAAAGTAGTTTCGCTTAGGTTGGAGGAACTGAGCTGAGAATCTCTCTACGGAGTCACGAAACATGGAATAGACTCCTTCTCCATCTGGCTGACTGAGAGGAGCAGCTACACCCCGAACACCAGAAGGGACTTAGTAATAATCCTGAAGAGGTTCCTTCGGTGAGCAAGTGCTCCTCCCGACGAATACGTCAGATGGAGGAAGAGAAAGCAATACCCCCTTATAAGTCGAAGACTTGTCAACTACTGTCAAGCCAAACGCGAATTTCCTGCCTAGCGACCTCTTGTCGGAATCGGAGGTGAACCTGCTCATCCAGCGGGACACCCACCTAATGTTCAAGGCATGCATAGCACTGATGGACGAAGTTGAGCCTAGGCCTGGAGAGCTGCTCCAGATGATGGTTGGCAACGTAATCTTCGACGGTGAAGATGTGGTGTCGATGCTCGGGCATGCAGGAGGGAAGACGGGAGAGAGGCTCGTGTCCCTGGTAGAGCCTGTCCCTCTGGTGTCGAAGTAGATAGACATCTAGCCCTTCAGTGATGATCCTCATTCCGCGCTGTAGCTCTCCTTCACCACGAACTTCATGCACAGGCCCTGGATATATGGAGCCCTGATCAAGTCCCTTCGAGAGAACGCTGTGAAGGCGAAGATAAGAGGCAAGGAGAAGCTAACTCCCTACCTGTTCATGCGTACTGCCACGACGAGGGACGCCGGGCTCGGTTTCACCGAATCTCGGCTCTGCCCGAAGTTCGGGTGGTAGATCGGGTCGAAGGTACCAAGGGTCTACCTTCACCAATCCGGAATCGTCCTCAGGAAAAAACGACGGAGGCATATGCGGGTGGCGATGTGGAGAAGCCAGCCCCACAGCTCTTGAATTGCCCCAGGTTCGGAGCAGCGAACCACCCATCCCAGAAGTTCTTCGGAAGCTGTGCGACCAACCTTCGGGAGCCAGCCACGACGTCCATAATGTTAGAAGAGCAGAGGGTGAGGAGGGAGAACCATGAGAGGAACCTCCTGCACGTTCAGGATGTGCTCGACAGACTCACAAAGAATCTGGCCGAAGAGAGCTACTGAACCCAGAAAGAGCATTTCACCTTATAGCCGTCTGCCTCTTGACCCGCCTGATCTCTTCCAGGGCGGCATCGATCAGGCCTTTCAGAATAAGTCGGACTCTCTAATAGTGACATCTTCATCTTTTCTGATCATGTCAATCTGGGAGGTATCCCTTTAAAACGGAACCAAAAGACCATGACTCTTGATTTTTGGTCATTCATCAGGGTTTATGATTAATTCATCAATTGAGGAAAAAAAGCTCGCCATGTGTGGTTGTCGTCTACCCGAGTCCAAATCCTGTGGGATTGGCCCCCAGATAGGTTATAAATGGTGGGTTTTCCGAACAGCAGTTTCATACATCTGATTATCGAGCATCGTCAATATACTCTTTGGGGGTAACGCACTTAACCTCGTGCTGCGCCAGTTCACGCTTTATGGCTTGAACCAGTCTCTCGTCAGTAGTAATCAAAGTCTTTGACTCGCACAGCATCAGAGATTGAACGATAGGAACATCATCTTCAGGAATCTGAGCATTGTCTGGCAATTTAGCTGCCGCACACAATTGAACCTTATCTGAATTATATAGCAATAGAGTAAGCGGCCTCAGCACAAGTGGGAAGTAGTAGGCATCATTAACCTCACGTCTAAAGCGCTCAGACCTGGACCGGAATCTCCTCAAATGCTCAGAAGTAAAGACCATCTTGTCACACTTTCTCTTCACTCTTTCCGTAAAAGCATGAGCTTGTTCCACCTTGGAAGCTTCAGAGGCTGGAGAAAGGTATTCTACCAACCATTCATCCACTGTTATCTGCAAGTTTTGTTTCCTCCAAGCTTTTGAAGATGTCTGAAAGAGCTTCAACGTCTACCTCGAAGAAATCCTTCAAACCGCCTTTTACTTGACCTAGTTCATTAATCTCTGCCCTTGCGAAACGACTTCGCATTTGAGAAGGCTCTAGTTCGCAGAAATATACTGCTATTTGGGAAGGTTTCAAGTTACCTTTTGAGACAGCGCTCAGGAATCCGAGCAACATATGTTCACTATGAGTCGTGATGACAAGTTGCTTTGCCTGTTCCTGAGCAATTACTACGAGCTGGCGGGCTAACTCCCCCTGGGCCCTAGGGTGGAGGTGATTTTCTGGCTCCTCGACAGCGATAGTTGAGCGCTTTGGAACAGTAAGCAACGTGGCAAGCAGGAAAAGGCTTCGGTTCAGACCAAATCCTTCATTGACGACATTGACTTTGAACCTTTTCCGACCGACTTCCACTGAGATATTCGGGTACGTTGAATATCTTGGTGCGACATTCCTGACCCCAAAGGTTGCTTCCATGTAGCTCGAGGCAGCTTCCTCCAAGTCACTGTCCTGCATAAGCATTGTTACGAGAGTGCTGTCAGGAATGCTGAGCAGAGTTTTCTTGTCCGGAACGCCCACAACTGAATAAAGACTGTTCACGAAGGCCGTGGTTGGAGGCACAATGTAAATGCCAAGGAATGAATCCAGATGCGTTCGCATCATGGTTTGAACATACGGCACGTTAGAAAGCTCGGCTGGCTCCACTGACATCGTTATACCATTCCAAATCAACGTACATTGCCTTTCAGTGATCGTATCACCTTGTTTTTGACGTATGAGCATTGGCTTCTTATCAAAAGTATTTTGTGCATAGGGAATCGTGAAGCTGACCTCAAACGCCTGACTACCTTGCACTAACAATTGTATCTTGGAAGTGCCTTTGTTACTCGGACCAAAACCTAAAGTGTATGCCAAATGTGATTCCCCGTCGGAGAGTCTGGCCTCAAATTCGATTACACGAGTATTGTCGTGTCTGAATACAACGTCGGAGTGATTGCCAAGTCTGAGGTAGCCAAGATTTAGTATGTCATCAAGACTCCTATTCGAATTTAAGAAGAAGTTCTTGAGTATGCCGAGAGCCTGAATGGCTGATGACTTTCCAGAGCCGTTTGGTCCAACGAGGAGAGTGATTAGAGGTGTTTCTATTGTCGCCTCCTCAATGCTTTTGTAGTTCGTTATCCTTATTGAATCAATCACGGATAGGAACCGGAAACAATGAAAATTGGCTAGGATTTAAATGCTTGCTCACTGGTTTAGGTCGAAGCGCACTCTTCTTGAGCTAAGCGACGTTAGAATCCTCTTACGGCTAGCAGAAAAGGACAACGCACGATATAGCGAACTCCTGTCCGGCGTCGTCAAATCAAGAAGCACACTGACTAACCCGCTAAGCCAACTGCAAATATATGGGCTAATCGAACGCGAAGTAAAACAGACGCAGCCAGTTCAGACAACATATACCTTAACAGAAAAGGGGCGAATATTTGTTAGTCACCTAGTAGAAATACGCGATTAGCGAAATGAGGATGAATTCGTTTCAAATACCCCTTCGAGTAATTTGGTTTCTTCATCTGTCGACGCAGATAGCTCATTCCTCTTCTAAGTCTCGTAAGATGTGTGCGTCATGTTCGTCAAATCTTGAAATGGATTCGTCAAACCTTCCATTACCTCTCATCCCCCTTGCTGCTCTTCGTTTTCTGTACGAAGTCATCAAACGAAACCTCCAAAGTTCAAGCGTATGCCCCATTGTGGGGCCATACCAAAACTTACCATCGAAGTCGGAATCGACATAAATTGACCTCCCTTTCAGTTGCGTATCCAAGGGCACAAGCGATCTGAGGAGATTGACCCACTACCCATCGGGCTCGAACCCCAAAACTGTTCAATTCAAATGCGACATCGGAACCACCTTTCTTGAGAACGCGTGATACTGGCGTTTATATCGCATGATTATTATCATTTGCTCGTAACATCTTCAAAGGAACAGGAGGAGAATTTGACTGTGGGTTATGGTGCTCCGGCCGGGATTTGAACCCGGGTTATCGGCTCGAGAGGCCGAGATACTTGACCGGACTTTCAGCCCCCTGAGGGAATCTACCCTGAAGGGTATACTACCGGAGCTCCACACAAACCCCTTTCGTGCTATCTTTAAAGTTTAGTTTGGGGCGCACTTCGCCAGCCTGCCTGAAGATCTACTTTTCAAGGATTGTCTTGGCCGCCAGTTTTATGTCCGCTGCCTTGACGGTGCGCCTTCCCGCATGTGAGGCCAATTCTACGGCCTTCTGTCCTATCTTTAATCCCAACTCTTCAAGAACGAACTTGAATTCGACTACCGCGTCGTCACCCACCCTTTCTGCGCCAGCCTTTTTCAGAATTCTGAACACGCCGGCTGAACCAAACTCGCTTTCAGACATGTCGTGGTCGCTGTCGCTTCAGGTATATAATATCCTTTATAACCAGTGCTGTTGCTGAAGATTGACACTCTGCGACTCACATGCACACTTCGGGGATTATCTGGACGGAATAAAATACATGCTCCAGGACGGAAGCCTCTGTATCATCCTCAATACAACCGATCTAACTGATTTCCATACCACGCTTGATTTTGTAAGGCCCTTCCCCAAATGTGTGAGCTTCTTCGCCGGGGTGCACCCAGCCAAATCGCAGGTCGAAACCCCAGAAATTGCAAACGTGATACTCAAGAATCTGCCATGGATATCCGGGATCGGCGAAATCGGTCTTGATTCGCGATTTGATACCGCGGACCGGCTGGATTCCTTCAGGCACCAGCTGGAACTGGCGGAGCGGCTTCGCAAGCCGGTAAGCGTCCACTCGAGAGGCATGGTAGGAAGGGTGCTGGAGGAGCTGTCCAGGTACGAACCTGGAAGCGTCTTGCTTCACTGGTTCGACTCGGACGAGAGAAATTTGAGTGTCGCCGCCTCCAGAGGCTACTATTTCTCCTTCGGGCCCGCCGCCACCTATTCAAAACGGCTGAAGAGACTGGTAAGTTTGACGCCTTCGGATCAACTTCTCGTAGAAACTGACAGTCCGGTCGTCTACGGAGCTTTTTACGGTGGCAAACCGGCCGACCCCAGACTCGTCTGCAGTGTACTGTTCTCAATTGCACAGGAGAGACGGATCAAGGTAGAGGAACTTGAGGATGTGGTTTATGAAAATTTTAAAAGGTTTCTTGGATACGACCCTCTTAAGGATAGAACTTTGGATTAAAGGGGACCGGCCTAACCCAAATTCGCTCCGTAAATGGTTTTAAAAGGGCAGATTGAAGGCCTGACGAGATTACGGGCGTGAACAGAATCAGAAGACTTGCATCACAGTTGATGCAGCAGTTTCCAGGGAAATTTTCCTCGGATTATGAAGCAAATAAAAAATTCCTCTCGGAGCATGCGATCTTCAGGTCAAAGCTGTTGAGAAACGAAGTCGCCGGCTACATAACAAGACACTTTAAACTGCTCGAAGAGGAAGCCGAGGAACAAACCGAAGAGGCGAAGGAGTCCCCCGAACCGGCCGGTGCGTCGGCCGAACAGAAGGGGGTTGCTTCAACCAGTTGAATTCTGGACGCGTTGTCAGCCATGCCGGCTTCAGGTTAGAGCTGTCTATACTCCGTCTTGAAGAACTACTCCCTCATGAGGAAACAATACCGGAGTCTGTCTTAAAATTAAAGCAGAATCTTATTGAAGACGGAGTTCAGCGCGACCCGATAATAATCGATAGCCGGACACTTACCATTCTTGACGGAATGCACAGGCATCGTGCCCTGACGGAGCTGTCTGCCAAACTGGGAGTCGTATGCAGGGTCGACTACTCGGATTCGAGGGTTAAGGTAAAAAGATGGCTCAGATCGGCGAAATTCGATGACAAGAGAGTATCCGAACTCTCAAAAACAACTGGGCTCCGGATATCAATGAGCAGAGATGAAGCAATCAGGCTGGTGGACTCACGAGCCTCTGTTGCGGCTCTTGTTCGAGGACGCAAGGCTCTTGCTTCCTTGACCGCGGGCGGACCTTTTGACTCATTTTCCGTTGTAAGGTCGTTTGACGAGTACTGTAAGAGGTCGAATATTCCTGTTTCCATTCAAACGGATGATGAAGGATTTCCACCCGATGAAAGTCACGCAACACTGTATGTTCCCTTGCCAGACAAGGACGATGTGGTGAAGGCGGCAACCCTGAAAAGACTCTTCCCTCCAAAGAGCACAAGACATCTGATACCCGCCAGGCCACTCGGTTTGGGGATTCCCTTGGACTCTCTGAGAAACCAGTCACTCATGGCGCAGGAACAGGCAAACGCAGAGCTGGACAGGATAATAGGCAATTCAAAACCCACTCGATTGGGGCCCGGCTCAACCTATTTGGGACGGAAATATGAAGAGACAATTTATGTATACGGGGCTTGACTATCCTCGGTGGCTCCCTTCTGGAAGAGTTGACGGCCTGAAATGGTGAAGATTCGTGCTCTCGGGCTCGTGAAGAGCGTTTGTGGCTGGGAGGAGAAGAATATGGAGGCGGATGATCTTGAATCGGTAATGGTAAGCCTGCCCTCCGACGTGGTGCGGCTCATAAAAAACGGAGACGTACTGGTCCTTGTTAATGGTTCCGAGTCTGGCTCTTTACAACCAGAAAATCTGAAACTTGGAAGTGAGGATGAGCTGGTTCTTCTTCCCGTCGTCCATGGGGGGCAGGAGGCTTATGGAAGTGTCAAATAGGAAAATTTCAGTCCTTTCGTACCTGGCATCGGAGAACCCGAAGGATGAGCTGGTGAAAGTCAGAAGACATTCGTCAAGCTTCGTGCAGTCATTTGACGCGGCTGCGCTTCCGGACGGAAATACATTGAAAATTCTGCTCTATCAAACCGAAGAAGCGTCTATTCGTGGTCAGCTGCTTGCAAGGTCGAAGGAAGTGGACTTCCTCTTGAGGCTAGCTGGTTCAGATCAGATTAGGAAAGCCATGGAACTTGTCGGGGCCAAGCCTGGGAAACCCTCGATGATGGTTTTCTACGGTGGCTCGAGGGAGGTAAGCGTTGATACCAGGAAAGCTCTTTCGGTGCTTCGAAATGCAAAAATTTTTAACATGAGTCAAATAACTGATTCTGGTCAGGGGGCCAGTAAAGTCGAGGTATCTGCGCTCCTCGGGCTTCGAAAACTGCGTAGGCGTGCTCCGGGTTGATCCAGAGGGCCTCAGTGGCCCACGAAGAGTCTGTTGCCGAAGGTCACCGGCAGGCCCGCCGTGATGATCTTTTTGGCTGCGACTTCGACTTCGTATTCAATTCGGATATTTTTTACGGTGGGCGTGGTACCGCCCAACTCCAGCACAGCGATGCTGGACCTCGGATCGCCATCCCTGGGCTGACCCACGCTTCCCGGATTGAATAGAAGTCCTTTCTTTGATTTAAATGAAAAGGGGAAATGGGTGTGCCCCATTGCGATTATGTCACAATCATACTTTTCAAGGTAATAATCAAACAGAGACTCGTGAGTTTGTGGGAATACGTATTCATGCAAGGGGTCCTCCGGGCTCCCGTGTACGATCAGCACCCTGTACCCATCCAGTTCTATCCTCTGTGTAGGTTGTAGGTTGCGGAGGAACATAAGGTCTTCGTCATGGAGACTTTTTCTGGTCCATCGGGCAGCCTCGGCAGCGCCTGAGTTAAGCCAGCCATAGTCATCCATGGCCACCGCGTAGTCATGGTTTCCCTGAACGACCCGAAAAGTGTTTTTTCTGACCCAGCTGACGACCGCCGCAGGGTCCGCACCATATCCCACTATGTCACCGAGCGCTATGACCTTCATCCCCATCAGATGGGGCTCGACGGCCTGAAGAGCTTCCAGATTGGAATGGAGGTCGGATATGAAGGCATATTCGCTCAATTGTCGCCCTCACACTAGGCTATGTTTTCCGCTCTCTTAACGAGTTCGATTCAGACACCTTACCCGCCGCTGTTATATGTATAACACCAGAACGACTGGTTGTGCAATTCCCCTATCCTGCTGGTAGAACCTGACTGGGTATAATCAGCAACTCTGAATCTTTTCTTCCGACAATTCTGAAAGAAAAATGGTTAAAACGCCGGTACTTTGGGAGTGCCCAGAGTAAAGGAATGCCCACTCCCGAAGAGAACTGGAGTTTTCAACTGGAAAAGTCATACGAACCTCTGGTTCTCGAAGAAAAGATTCGCCAGTACTGGGAGGGAGTGGGACTTCTGAAACTGCTCAAGGAGAGACAGTCAAAGGAGATGATCGGGTACGTCGAAGGTCCCCCCACTCTGAATGGTCTCCCTCACATAGGTCATATGCGAGGCAGGATGATGAAAGACCTCTGGCACAGGCACCTCACGATGAAGGGGGTCAAGGTCCTGTTCAACGGTGGGTGGGACACGCAGGGGCTTCCGGTGGAGCTGGAGGCGGAGAAGGAACTCGGCCTCAAGGGCTCAAAGAGTGAAAACCTCCGAATCGTGGGGGAGGAAAAGCTGGTGGCCACATGCAAATCCCTGATCAAGAAGTATCATGAACCCTGGTTGAAAACCAACAGGCTCATAGGCCTTCAGATGGACGAAGAAGGAGCGTACTGGACCTACAAGGATGAATATATCGAAAGGGAATGGACCTATCTCAGGGCCGCCCACGAGCAGGGTCTTCTTGGGGAGGGCTTCCGTGTGGTACCATACTGTCCCAGCTGCCAGACCTCCCTATCGCACGAGGAGGTGGGGCTGGGTTACGACACCGTCGAAGACCCGTCCCTTTACTACAAGGTAAAACTGGTTGACAGAGACGCGTTCCTCGTCATATGGACCACCATGCCATTCACCGTAATAACAGATGAACTGGTGGGGGTCCGTCCGGAGGAAAGCTACCTGCTGGTTAGGGTGGATGGTGAGAATTGGGTTGTCGGAGCAACCAGATGGGAGCAGCTTTCCAAGGAGCTTCATCTGAAAGAGACGGCCGGGAAACCCGAGCTCTTCGGCAGGGGGTCAGAACTAGAAGGATTGCGCTACTACCCTCCGCTGTACGATGAAGTTCCGGGACAACAAAAGCTGTATCAGCAAGGAAAGGCTCATCACATAGTTGCAGAAGAGTTTGTTGACGTAAATACAGGTTCCGGGCTCGTACACCTTTCCCCGGCCAACGGAGAGGATGACTTTGATGTTGCGGCGAGGAGAAACATACCCGTATTTTCCCCGTTCGACGACTCCGCGACATTTACTCCAGATGCCGGAAAATTTGCGGGAAGGTACGCAAGGGATGTGGACTCGATGGTTGTCGAGGAGCTTCGTTCAAAGAAGCTCCTTGTGCATTCAGGCAGGATTAGTCACGAATATCCCCTATGCTGGAGGTCTGGCCACAGGCTGGTGTACGTAGCGAGAAGGGCCTACTTTTACTGGATAGATAAAATCGTTGACCGCGTTGCCCAGGCGGCGGAGGCCGTGGAGTACTTCTACGAATCCCCGAGGAATAGGTTTCTCAACATTGTTCGCGAAGGCAGACCCTGGAATATAACCAGGGAAAGGGTCTGGGGCACTCCACTTCCCGTATGGGTGTGCCGCAGCTGCGGAAACAAAGATTTTCTGTTCAGCCGAAAAAGCATCGTCGAGTCAGCGCTGGAGCTACCGGATGGTCCTAACTTTGAACTTCACCGCCCATGGATAGATCGTATCAAGGTTCGGTGCTCAAAATGTGGAGCGGCGTCGGAACGGGAACCGTTTGTGCTTGATACGTGGCACAACAGTGGCGCCTCCCCCTATGCATCATTCGGCGAAAATGAATACCCAAAGTGGTTTCCGGTTCCATTTCTTACAGAAGGGATAGACCAGACAAGGGGCTGGGCCTATTCTCTACTTGTCGAAAACGTACTGCTGACAGCCAGACCCCAGGCGCCCTACAGGGCTTTCCTGTTTCAGGGCCACGTGCTCGACGAGAAGGGGGAGAAGATGAGCAAGAGCAGGGGGAATTCAATTGAAGCACTCGAGCTGCTGACCAAGAGTTCTGTGGACCTTGTAAGGTTTTATCTGCTCTGGAAGGCAGGCCCGGCCGACTCACTGAGCTTCAGTTATAAGGAAATGATGGCAAGGCCATTTCAGGTCCTTAACACGCTCTACCATATGCATCTTTACTACTCCATAAACTCCCAGTATGATTCATTTGAGTTCAAGCCAAGGGAATTGAACGAAATGAAGATTGACGAGGGGCTTCGGGAAGCGCGCCTGGAGGAAAAGTGGCTGCTTTCGAAACTGAACGGCGTAGTGGCCGAGATTAATGAGCACCTTGAAAGATGCAGGTTTCAGGAAGCAGCGAGAAGTGCTGAAGCCTTCCTCATAGGTGTGCTTAGTCAACAGTACGTCCAGATGACCAGGACAGCACTCTGGGACGATACGGATGAAGGAAGGCCCAAGAGGGTGGCAGTGTATACAACGATGGCTACCTGCCTCGAGACCCTGGACAGGCTGCTTCACCCCATCGTCCCGTTCCTGACCGAATACCTGCACAAGGCCGTGTTCGGGTCAAAACTTCCCCTCATGCTGGGAACATACCCAACGGCTGCGCCTGGTCTCACAGACCGGAAGCTGGAGAAGGAAGTGGATGATTCGATGGAAATAGTATCGCTCGCGAACTCGGCCAGAATGAAAGCCGGCGTCAAAAGAAGATGGCCGCTTCGTTCAATGCTGTATTATGGAGCAAAGCTGGGAGAGGAATCATCAAGGATAGTCATGGAACTTTCGAATGTGAAAACACTGACTCGCGCCAGAGAATTGAATCGACTTCCATTGATGGTGAAGGTCAAGCTTACAAAGGATGGCGCGAAGAAGGCAGGAAGGCTGTTCCGGGAAACAATTGCGGTCATATCCGACTCCCCGTCCGATCTCCTTGCGCAGGTACTGGACAAAGGAGTAGCCAAAATATCTGTTGGTGAGACGAACCTAACGCTCGAAAGGGGCGACCTGGAATTCGAGGTATCGGGCAAGGAAGGTTACCAAGCAGCATGGAACGGGAATTTCATCGTCACGATAGACGTCTCCAGGGATGCAGACCTTGTCGCGGAAGGATTTGTGAGGGACCTGGCCAGGAGATTCCAGGCTCTGAGAAAAGAAAAGGGCTACCTGCCCACCAAGGTTGTTGACATGGCAGGGGTAGCAGGACTTGACCATGAGTACGCGGAAATGCTGAAATCCAGAAGAAAACAGGTGCTGTTCCTTATAAGAGCGAAGGAGCTGGAGATACTTGATGAGAAACCCAAGGATTCAGGCTGGTTCGAATCCGACCTTGATGCCAAGACTATTTACCTGTATATTTAGCGGGCTGTGTCGCCTCTGCTCCTTAGAAAACCGAACGGCTAATTAACCGGCCAGTATTTTGAATTGCATCTTGCTCGCATGTCCCTTTCCTCGCCACAAGCCATGTCTGCGTCATTTTGTTTGTGATAGCAGTCTCCTCTTCAAAAGAAGCTGAGATATGCCATGAATGTATCCCAACGAAATCCAACAGGGTCCAAGCCATTGAGCGCAGTACCGGGACTTGGAAGCATAGCAGCCAGGACGTTCGCAGATTATGGTGTAAAGAACCTTCTTGATCTCGCAAGACTTGATCCATACGACGAAAGATTCACAAAGCTGGGAGAGGGTTTTCCACGGTGGGTGCTGTACGCCAGAAGTGCGCTGGCGGACGAGATAATCAAGGGAATAGATGTCAATAGTGCAGAAATCAGGGTGGGTGTTCTCAGGAATTATGACCAGGATGTCAGCGTAAAGGCGGTGATGGGAAGGCTCGGAGTGTATTATATCTATGTGGATGTTTCGGTTGTTGAAGGACCCTCCGGGTATACGATATCGATATCGCCCAAGTCCGAATTTGTTGGCTCGGCTCAGTGGAATGAATACAGAGCGAATGCCTCCCTGTTCGCTTCCAGGAGTCAGTCAAAGGAGCAGGGTCGCCCACAGGTTGCTGACCTGAGAAGGGCGAAGTGGAGGAATTTTAGGGACTTTGAATCCGAACTGCTCGATGCCTTGAAGGAAAGGAAGGATGTTCAGCTCCTTTTCAGGGTGTTCGTAAAGTCCCTCCTTTGCGAAAGGCTCAACACTCTTGTGATATGGGGAGAAGATTCGGCGAACAGGACCACGGTAAGGCACATGCTGTCAAAACTCTCGCCGCATCTGGTGCATATCACAATGGGAGGAAACAGGCCGGAGAAGTGGGTGGAAGCTGCAAAACACTTGAAGCGTGGCAGCATTCTTTTTCTGGACGAAGTGGAGAGGGCAGATCCCTTCGAACGGCAGGCTATGCTTGATATACTGGCCGCCAGGAAATTCTATCCCGCTCCTGGAGAGTCTGCCGTGGAAATCGAGTCCAACGTCATGATCAATGTGTGGTACAGAAAAGAAGCAGAGATACTGGACCCAGATGTTCTTGGTCTTATCAACGTGCCAATCAAGATGCCGAAGTCCGGTTCGGGCGCGAGCTGGGTAGGGTTCGTGGAAAAGGTTTCAGAAAGCGATTCCGATGGGTTGTTCCGGCTTACCGTAGACATACTTAACCGGCCACTTCCTGCCCCGGACCAATCCATAAAGCGACCCGTCGCACCAATCTTCAAGGCCTCCGAATTTCTTCCCGGACTTGGAGCGTCTCTCCCTGCAGGATTGGAACGTCTTGCAGAGGGGATCGCAAGGTCGAAGTATAAGGAGAAGATCGAACCGGAGGATTTCAAGGAGGCAAACTCACTTATGCAGGAATGTTTGAGGTCGGTGGCGTCCAGGTAGGTATGTTGAACCCATGAATCGAAGGAGCAGGAAAAGCGATTTAGAGGGCCAAGCCGGTTCAGCCGATGCACCATTGGCTCCGTGCCTGGAGTTTGTAATGGAAGCGCTGATGGCCGCACATGCAAGCGTCGTTAGGGGAAGAAAGGATGGAAATGCAGCCGCACCGATGGGCAGAGGCGCATCCGGCGACCTCACTTACAGAGTGGACAAAGACGCCGAGGATGCCGTGCTGTCCGTTTCGGAAAAATACTTTGAGAGTCCGACGGTCATTTCAGAAGAAAGGGGAGTGGTGCACGGTAAGGGAAAACATTGGATACTTTTGGATCCAATAGACGGAAGCTCAAATGCAAAGAGAGACACCGGTCTCTATTCCACGGCGATTTGTGTGGGAACGAAGAACAAGTTCGGGTCCATTGTCGCTGCCGGTGTGATAGACCATACCTGTGGAAGACTGGTCTGGGGGGACTCACGAAGTGTATATGAGAATTGGTCAATCGCCGTACCATCGACTGAGCGGAACCTCCGGAGCGCACTCATTTCGGTGGATTCGAAGTTTTATATGATGAGTGACAAGGGACTTTCGAAGATAACGAAATTGATGGCGAGTACGAAGTATCCCAGGATCTTTAGCACCGCGGCCCTCGAAACCGCGTACGTTGCCACTGGAAGGGTGGATGCGTATGTTTCCCTTGAGGGGGGATTGAGAACGTTCGACTGCATGCCATCCCTTTTCCTCCTGAAGACAGCGGGATGCCCAATTACGATTCCCCAGGAAAAACTGGATAGAATCCCCCTGGATTCGAAAGAAAGAATGAACTACATAGCGGCATGCAATCCTTTCCTTCTCGAAGAAATCAAAAGGTCTCTCGGGTGACCTTGTTCTAAGCTTTTCCGACAGTCCCTCTGGCGACCACATCTTTCGGTAGCCTTTCCCCGAATATTTTCAGGAAATCGGTATCCTCACTGGCTGACCTGAGTTCATCCGGAAGCATCCTGGGTATCTTGTTCAGAACAGGGTACCACCGGCCACAATTTGGGCAAAGGAGCACGGCGGACTGAATATTGATTCCCATGCAGGTCCTGCAGTTCAGAATCCAATCTGCAGGGGGGTCCTTGAGGTTGGTCGACTTCCATGAGCAGTACACCTCACATGGCACCTTTTCAACATCTGATGCAGGGCCCTTTTCTTCTTCAAGAACTGTCAGTCTAAGTGGAAATGTCTTGTCGATGGGGCAGGCAAGCAGGTCCATCAGCCTGTATTTCATTTCGCCATACGTACCAGCACACCAGATATTTAACCAAGAGGATGAATCGGGTATATTGATCCTATGATTTCCTCAGCAGGTCTGACCGGGTGATTATCCCGGGCCTTCCTCCCTGTCTGTACACAAGAACGGCGTTGTAATAACTGAGAATCTTGGCCACCAGCTCGAGGGGCGCAGTTGCGCTAACGGTTGGAAAGGGTTCGTCCATTATTTCTGAAACTCTCTTTCCCAGAATGCCGTTGACGTCTGTGCCTGCGGCCACTTTTCCTACAAGAAGCCCATCTGAGATGCTGCCAACTATTTCGTTGCCCCTGACAACCGGGAGCTGGCTTATTGATTTTTCGTTCATCAATCTGACCGCCTCGGCCACAGTTTCTCTTTCGGAGACTGTTACCAGTTCTTCCACCATTATGTCGCTCGCCTTTTTTCCTCCTCCGGTCGTATACTGGTCGAGCGAATCAAATATCTTGATAGCACGCGTGTATGCAGGGTCGACCTTGCCTGATTCTATCTTTGCAATCAGCGACTGACTGACGCCTGAAATTTCCGCCAATCTTGCCTGAGTAATACCGAGCTTGCGCCTTATGTGCCTTATCTCCTGAAGCTGGTACACACCGGAAGCCACCAGACTGAGGAATTTAAGAATTACCTCTTATATGTTTTATTCATTAATGACTGAAAGAGAGGACGTGCAACCAGTTGGCGATAATATTCTGTATGGTGCCGTGCCACAGGGCCTCCGCTACGCCGATCAGATGGTAAAAACTAAACTTATCCTGAGTGAATTACCTTAAGTCTCTACTTTTTCCCGAGTGTGATCTCGATGGTCGACACGTTGCGTGCTTCCTGGCCCTCTCCGATTATTTCGGTATCTATCTTCACATCCTTGACATCGAATTGACCGTTTCCCAATCTCTTTGTTGCCACCTGAGCTACATCGACGGCCGTGGATATTGCCCTGCCTCTAGCCCTCAGCACGACTGTAGGATACTGTGTTAGCTGCATCACGGCAGAGAGCGCGTATCCCATGACGGGTTTCTTCCCTATGAAAATATGGTTAGGTGGAACATTTCTGCCCTGAGGCGCTGTTGATTCCTCTGCCTCTTCATGTCCCTCTGTTTCCGTTATAGCACTGACAGGTTGTGCCGGAGTCTCCTCTTTCTCCGTTTCTGGCGATGGATGTGACGGGGCCGTTTCTGTGTCTTTTTTAACCGGATCTTTTGCCTTTGCAGAATCTTTTTTCTTTGTCTGTTTCCTTGGCATGGTTGTATCTGATTTCGCGTTCAAAATAGCCATCTCTTTAAGCTTTGCGAGAGGAAAGCGACAAACCTTCTTGTTTCCGATTGAAAGATTCCGTACGCGGGTTCTCGGATGCAGGCAATAATTGAATATCAGACGAGATCCGCTACAGGAATATTCTGGTATTCTCCTGTTGGAAGAACTCTTCTTATGGAGATTGGCAGAGCCTTTTTCTCCAGTTCCAGCCGGGCAATAGCTATCGGGTCTCTAGTGCCTTCCCCGACAGGGATGAGAGGAGGCGCCCCATAACTGAGTTGTAGCGCTCTTGCGCCAAGAATCCTTGCTCTTTCAAAACGAGTGAGGTGATCTGGGCCGATTCTTCCCTGCTTAACCTCCTCCAGCTTGAGCTTCCTCGCAGGAGTACTCTTGGTCGTACGTGCTGGCCTAACTGGACGTCCCTCTGCAGCCTTCGTTCGCTTCCCCTTTGCACCGCCTTTACCAGCAGTACGAGACCTGGAAACGGCGGGTGCCCGAGCCCCGACCGCGTCAGACATAATAGTAACCACGATGAATGCAAAGGCTCCGAAATATCAGGTAATAAGTCTTTAGTTTGTTATGTCTGACCGATTTGAACACAAAATTTGTGTTTTTCGGTAGGTCGATTCCTGGCCAGCTTTCGAAACAACCCGAAGCGCCTGATTGCAGTGTCGATCATTTATAAGGAGCCGTAGAATAAAAATGTCTGGTGCAACGCCCAAACTAGCCAGCTTCCAGAATGTTTGACCAGCGACACACGGATCGCGCTTCAAAAGCTTATATTCCGGCGTTTAGGCAGGCCCCAGAAAATCATTCATGGAGGAGAGGTTTGGAGCCATTTAGCAAACTCTGGTTCAATGGAAGGATAGTTGCGTTTGAGAGTGCAGTTACATCCGTCCTCACACATGGTCTGAATTATGGAACGGGAGTATTTGAGGGAATAAGAGGCTACAAGACCAAGGACGGAAGGATATCTGTCTTTAGAAACAAAGACCACATGACACGTTTTGTTGAATCCTGCAGAATGCTGGGACTGAAGATGCAGTATTCAGTGGATGAGATGACTTCGGCAGTGCTACAGGTGGTCAAAGAAAATCATGTTGCATCTGACTTGTACATCAGACCGATTGCCTATGTTGGATTTGGAGGCATTAATCTGGACCTGACAAGGTTCGGTGTCGATGTGGCAGTGGGGGGATTCAAGTTCGAAGACTACTTTGGCGGCACGGCAAAGGGCCTGAAAGTATGCACTTCATCATGGAGGAAGATAAGCCGTGGCAGTTCACTTCCTCTGGCCAAAGCATCTGGCAACTACCTTAACGCCTGCCTCGCAAAAGCTGAAGCATCCAGAAATGGTTACGATGAGGCGATCTTCCTGGATCAGGATGACAACCTGTGTGAAGGGACGGGCGAAAATCTCTTCGTTGCAAGCGGGGGTAAACTCCTTACGCCATCTCTTTCATCACCGATACTTAACGGAATCACTAGGGATACCGTAATTCGATTCTGTGAGAGCCTGGGAATCCAGGTGCTCGAAAGGGATGTTACCAGGGGAGAGGCGTACAGGGCTGACGAGATGTTCTTTACCGGAACCGCGGCGGGGGTGGTTCCGATTACAGAATACGACGGGCGCACCATTGGCGGAGGTATAGAAGGCGAACTGACAGCAAAGCTTCGGAATATGTATGAATCAGTTGTCAGGGGGGAATCCGAGCCCTACATTGAGTGGGTCACATTTGTGTGACACAGTCAATGTAATATACCACATTCTCCACTTCTGACGCATGAATTCACTCAGAAAGGGTAAGCTCGTGCTGATAATGGGCCCGATGTTCTCAGGAAAAACCTCGCGCCTAATTGAATTCCTGGAACGTGAGATGATAGCGGGAAGGCGGATATCTCTTTACAAGCCAAAGGTTGATTCACGATATTCAGAAACCGAAGTTGTGACCCATAAGGGAATAAGGTTGCCCGCCACCGTGCTTGACACAAGTGAGAATGGTGTTCAGAAGCTCAGAGCGGAGGTTACTGTATCTGATGCGGTGGGGGTTGATGAAGCCCAGTTCTGGCCCACAGACACGAATCTCCCCAGAATTCTTGAAGAGATCGCTTTCTTGGGCAAAACCGTCTACGTGTCTGTGCTCAACAGGGACCACAGAGGGGAGCCTTTCGGAAGCGCGATGGAATTGCTGGCGAGGGCGGACGATGTCGAGAGTCTTACAGCCGTCTGCGCCAGGTGCGGAGATGATGCCTATTTCACCCAGAGGGTACTAGGGGGAAGGGAAGTGTTTGGCGAGCAGGTCCAGGTGGGGGGAAAGGAGCTTTATGAACCCAGGTGTAGAAATTGCTTCGTACGACCAACCTGAACCCGGGAAGGCATGATTCATCCACGTGATACTTCTTCCAGCTTTTCTTTCTTCGTTCGCCTGGAATCTGTGGAGTAGACAGGTGTCACCCAATCTTCATGACCCGAAAGCTTTCCCATGACTGCTCTCTGGTAAAGTGTGGCGATCCGCTTTGTTATCTGCCCCTGATTGCCATCTCCAATCATCTTTCTGTCCACGCTTTTCAGGTAGGTGACCTCCGCGGCGGTGCCTACGAAGAATGCTTCATCACAGGTGTACAGTTCAGACCTGGCGATCTCTCTTTCCTGAACCTCAATCCCCTCGTCGCGTGCGATCTTTATCACCGTGTCGCGGGTTATTCCCTCCAGAATCCCGTTCGAGACCGGCGGAGTCGACAGTACGCCGTTCCTGACCAGAAAGATGTTCTCAGCAGTGCCTTCGCTCACCCTGCCATTGATGTCCAGCAAAATGGCCTCTCCGTAGCCATTTTTCAATGCCTCCATCTTTGCGAGTACAGAATTTGAGTAGTGACCTGTTATCTTCGCCATGGGAGGGAGCGATTGTTCGGGTGGCTTTCTCCAGCTGGAAACCATCGCATCTATACCCCGGGCTCCGCCGAAATAACCTGAAAAGGGCACTGCGGCTATCGTTACCTCTACAGGATGACCAAGGAAACCTATGCCGATTCCTACACCGGCAACATAGACGATGGGTCGTATGTAGACGGGTTCATGAAATTCATTCACACCTACAATCCTGACGCAAGCAGTGTGGATTTCTTCAAATGAGAAGGGAATCTCGATACCGTATAGTTTGCAACTCTTGAAGAGCCTCGATAGATGGTCCCTGAGTCTGAAGATCAGCATCTCATCCCCACTTGCGTATGCTCGTATTCCTTCGAATGCGGCCGAGCCATAGTTGAATGCGTGGGTGAGCACATGAATCTTCGCTTCTTCCCAGGGGACCATATCTCCCTTGAACCAAACGTACTTGGCTTTGAAAGTGGACAAATCCGTTCTGTCATAAGCATGGGGCAATATGTTATATAACATGTTGCTCCGTGCAAGGACTGGTTATTGAACGAGAAACCAATACCGGGAATCTGGGGGAAGGTAGGTTCAGTCGAAAGATGCCCCTTAACATTTGGATTAAATCAAGCTTAATTGGACGCCGGATGGGATGGGGGTTTGTGGGAGACCCGCTCGTGGTCGTAACTTTTAAATAGGTATGGTGTTATCTAATATAACGGTGTTATAAATTGGTGAACCAGGAACTTATGCTAAATGACAAGGCGAACGTGGAGCGCCCTGCCAAGGGAAGCAAGGGAAGACTGAAACTGATCGAGGTGCAAACAAACGGCATAATACCCACAAGAATGAGACACATAATAAAGCGTTATCTGAAGAAGGTCGGTTTCACCAACCTGAAGGTCGAGCACAGGATGGGCCCGAACCCGTTTACGGTTTCTCTGGAAGCTACGGGGTATGCGGAATCTCCTGTGACCGAGTTTCAGCTAGGAAGACTTGCATACCTCAAGGAATCTGTAGTGGAGGTCCTGAACGAGACCAGGAACGGTTACCCGGTGCATGCGTCCCAGGCCGATCCTGAATCACTCAGGGAAAAGCTGGCTAAAGTGGAGCCATCTCTGAGCAAAATCTACTACGCAGTCCAGCAGTAAAGGTTACAGAACCCTTTCAGCCCTTAAAAAAGTATTTAAACGCTTCACAGAATCGGACTATATATCAGACAAGAGTGTTGTTGTTAATGAAAAAAGTAGGCTTCGTAGGATTGGGCAGTATGGGCGCACCGATGGCTGGAAGGCTGGTACAGTCCGGATACCAGCTCGTAGCGTATAACCGAACGCGTGTAAAGACTGAACCGCTTCGTGGCCGTGCAGAAATCACCTCGACCCAGAGGGAAGTTGCTGAAAAGGCGGACCCAATCGTCCTGATGCTGACGGATACTCAGGCAGTCGAGGATGTTTTGTTTTCATCACAGGGCATGTATGAGAGGATGGCTTCCGGGAAGACGATTATAAATTGCAGCACGATCCTCCCATCGGCTTCTAAGAAGATCGCGGACCGATTGAAGCGAAAAAATGTTGGCTATATAGAGGCGCCTGTATTTGGCGGCCCCCAGATGGCAGCCCGTGGGGAGCTGATAGTCATGGCCGCGGGCGAAAGAGAGAAGTATGAAGAGGTTCTCGATGTTATACGGACCTTCTCGTCGAAGGTGTTTTACACCGGCCGTGTGGGTACAGCGCTTTCGGTTAAATTGGGGCTGAACCTGATAGTTGCAGTCCACGGCCAGGCCCTCGCCGAATCTATGATCCTAGCACGAAAGACTGGTGTGGACCCATCCCTTTTTGTACAGATTCTGAATTCGACCGGTTACAAGACCACCCTAAGCGAAGAGAAGGGGCCGTCTATGGTTAAAGGTGATTTCCATCCGACATTCTTCCTGAAACATATGTTTAAGGACCTGAACCTCATTGATGAGACAGCCAAGGAAAACAAGATCTTTATGCCACTGACCACACAGGCGAGAATAAGCTATCTTGCCGCTTCAAACCTCGAACTCGAAGACAAGGATTACACGGCCATACTGAAGATGCTTGATGAGCTGAACAAGCAGAGCTGAGATAAGGGCTTGGAGGGGTGTCGGAGCGGTTACGAGCTCGCCTGCAGAGCGAGTATACATGGGTTCAAATCCCATCCCCTCCTCCTAATGTTCGGGTGCTAAACTCTGCTTTTAAAAGACAGAATGACGTCGTTCAGGGACATATACAACACGGACAGGACGCTTGCCTGGCATAGGAACAGACTGCTGGGGTATCCCAACGGAGACCTGGGTGTCAGATTCCTGGAACACCTGCAGGCCAAAGGATTGTCGAACCTTGGGGTGATCAAGTACGCAAACTGCCTTCCGAAGATTCTTTCCAGCCTTGACGTTTCAAAGGCCACGAAAGAGGATATCGTCTCATTCATTGCTTCGATAAATTCGTCACCTTTGAGAGAACCGACGAAGGCCGCCTACCGCCTTGTGACCAGGAAGCTGTTTCAGTTTCTCAAATATGGGAATACTTCACGTGATACACCCTTCCCTCCTGAGGTTGCGTGGATAAGAATCAACTTCTCCGAGTCGAAGGCATCGAAAGAGGCCAGGGTGACCTCTGACAGGCTTCTGAATGCAGAAGATGTTATCAAAATGTTAAAGTCCGCAAGGACGCCGAGAGACGAAGCCCTGATTTCTGTTCTGTATGAAGGCGGATTCCGGCCCGGCGAAATGCTGAACATGACCGTTGGATCTGTCCAATTCCTGGATAACTACTGCGTGATCTCCACGAGAGGCAAAACGGGGCAGAAGCGGATTCCCCTCGTTGCTTCATACCGGCCGCTGCTCAGGTGGCTGAATGAACATCCAATGAAGTCAGACATGAACGCGCCCCTTTGGTGTGCCCTGGATACAGGACACAGAGGACGACTTCTCTCATACAATCATTTCAGGCTGCTGATCAAGAATATCGCCAAGTCCGCAGGGCTGTCGAAGGACGCATGGCCTTACCTGTTTCGTCACTCTCAATTGACAAACATGGCTGACAAACTGACAGAATCGAAGCTGGAGCTGTTTGCTGGCTGGACCCTTGGCTCTCGGATGTCCCGCAGATACGTTCACTGGTCAGGACGGGACCTTGATCAGAACATCCTCCAGATACACGGGCTGGCAAAGTCGGACGAAGAGCCCGAAACAAAGACCATGCGGCTGCGTGAATGTCCGAGGTGTGGTTTCAGAAATGGTCCCGCTTCACCAAGGTGCGAAAAATGCGGTCTCATACTTGACAGGCAGGTGGCGATTCAGGTAGAAGATGAAATCAGGCAGAGGCTTGAGAAGATTGAAGCGACCTTGGAGAGGCTTCTCTCACAGAATACGCCTTCATCAGAGCCCTGACTTCCTCGAGAAGCTGCTCGAGCTCGCTCCTGCGGACTTCGATAGTCCCGTCGTTTGTTTCCTTTCCTTTCATTCACCGCCCACCTCCTTGATTTCGTCAATCGCATGCTTCATCACAAGGGCGTGCCCCTCATTCGTCTGGATAAGTGCCTCATAGTTTGAAACTGATTGAAGCAGCCCTGTTATCAAGGTTCCATCCCGCATCTTCAGCTGGACCTGTCTGCCGGTCCATGAAGGGAGGAGCTCCCTTGGCTGCTTCTGCTGCTGTTTAACTGGCTGCTTACCCTCCAGCGCTGCCTTCAGCGAATTGAAGTCACGGTTTAACGGGTCATTCTTCATTTATGTTATCACCTCCTTTGAAGTTTGTGGTGGAGACAAGGACACTCTGACACCGGCCAGCTGTCTCATTCGCTGCCGGACGGCACGGATCATCATGTGCTTGAAGTCTTTCATCCTCAAAACTTCAGGATAATAGAACCGGATGCGGTTGAGCTCAGCCTCAAGTATTCGGGCGGCGAGGTCTGTCAAGTTGTCAGATAACATTTCACCTTTCAATTCTTCCCACAAAGAACTCTTCAGGTCCTCAAGTGTCCGGTCGGCTTCAGGGCCATGGTCCACAAGATGCTGCAGGTTTCTGGCTCCATACTTCGGCCTCAGACTGGAATAATCAACATCACTGCCAAGTCCGCCATTTGATTGAAGCCGATAACGGGCTTCTGCGATGGTTGAGAAGATGAATGAAGGACCCTCCATTCCAAGCGAATCGAAACCGGGCTCAAAGCCGCAGTTATGGCAGCACTCAAACAAAGAGAAATGCAGACATTCAGGACAGAGGTGCTGAAACTCTGGTCTCCGGCGGAGTCTGGATATTGCCAGCTTCGCAGAGTTATGAGTGATTCCGAGGGCCTTTGCTGCCTCCTTAAGCGTCGAATCCGGATGGTGGTAGATCCACCTGAACACTGCGCCCTGGGTCCGGCCTGCCAGACGGGGATATTTTGTTGCTGGGGAACCATGGTTCTCCGGCGTCAAAAGGGTCTCTGCTGTCATTTTAGGTCCTCCCCAAATGACCGCCGTCTCTCGGCTTCGAGCAATGCTTCCGACTGCGCCCTAAGACATCGCCAGCACAACCAGTAGATCACGATGGTGTTCCTGGTCTGAACAAAGACAAGAGGCTGGCAGTGTGCTGACGGGGCACCGCATACATCGCACTTGGCGACTTTGACACCTGGGGGATCCTTACCCCACCAAGTCAGTTGAAGAGTCATATTTTTGTCCCCCAGCAGTCGTCGCACAGGAAATGCTGCATTCCATCCTCCAGCTGATCTTCGGCATGGATCTCTACGATCAACGCTATGCCTCCTTCTCTATTCCGGCCTGTCTGTGGAATTGGTTCAGGTGCAGATTGAAGACAGCAAAGGAATCGGTTTCAAGGTGGTGCTCTTCGCAGCGATATGGAAGAGGTTCTTCATCCTCGGACTTGGGCCCTGACCTGTCATCAGTATGCTTAGTCTCCTGGCCTGTTTGCCTGTTAGTTCCAATGGAACTTTTCGGAACTATTTCGGAACTATTTGTTTCATTTAGTTGGAAATTAGTTCCAGTTTTACCCCCTTTTACACTATTATCACTATTGTGAGCTGCATTTCTATCTGTAAAAACCGGCAAAACTGGAACTAATTTTGCCAAATTGGCCTGGTCGTTTCGTGCAGCCTCCAAAATTTGTTCCCGTTTAGTTCCGATGATATCCTTTGGAACTAATTCCTCTATCTTATCCGTTATAACCGTGATCACTGTCTGTCGTCTGTCAATCTGAGAGCTCGAAAGCGTGATTAGACCCCTTGCTTCCATCGCTTGAAGATACTCAGTCAGATGAGATTTTGAAAGAGACGGTAGGTCTGTTATTTTCTCCCTGTGTTCCTTGAAATATTTTAAGCAATCCGTCGGTGTTAACTCGGGCTCGGAAATAGTTCCTTTTTCGTTCCCATCCTGTATCTTTGATTGTTTTGGTGTCGCCTCCTTCATAATTTTCCACGCTGGAATGACCACCTGCTGAAAGCAGGCCCTCGCCCGTTTAGTGAGTTTTACCGTGAGGTGTGATTGCAAGAGCTTTGATGCGAGTTCCAGGTCCTCTATGCTGACAACCGGATATCTCGCATAGGGGTCCGGGCCGACCTGTACAAATTCCCTCTCATTTTGATTTACCAGGGTAATGACCGAAGCAAATTCCAAAAATTGATTGAAATACCGCATAGTCTCCGGGGTATCCAGTGTGAATAAGGTGGCCAGTTCTTGACGGTAGGGGTTGTAAACAAGGCTTCTTCCGCCGTCTGGCTTGTATCCTTTCCACAGAAGGTTCTGCCTTATCCTAAGGATGTCAGCTTTTATTTCTTCAACGAGGCCCTTGACATAGTTGAGTTGCTTCTGATTGTACAGGTCATCAAAGATTTCCGGCGGCAATCCTCGCCTGTCGGCGGAGACTTTGTTCGCTTGCAGATATTTGTCCTTCCCGACTGTAACGTTTAAGTCCAAAAATCGTTGCGTGAGCTCCTCAAATTGCCTCCTCATCTCCAGGTCAGTGGCTGCTGAGGCGACAATTACGCATGGCCACCCCCGAATCCTCAGGTGAGGGACGTTCAATTCTTTGTCTGTGATCCTTACCTCGGTTTCCCACTTATCATGACTAAGCTTATCCTTCAAATTCTCAAATAACTGAAACCCCTTCACATCAAGAAATACCAGAATTTTGTTAGACAGGTCGAGCAGGATGTAACTATTTCTTTTCATTTCCTTAATTTGTTCTTTGATTTCCCTTGCTCTTGTGAGGTTTTTACTTCTTTTTGCTTCGTTCAATTCCTCGTAAAGTTCCTCAATAGCATCTGCAAGAGGGCTCCCATCTGGTGCGAGGGCTTCGCCTACTTCATGGAAAAATGCAGTGGGCGAAGCATATGACATGTAGATTACATCACCATCCGGAAATTTTTTCAATGCCTCTACGATTGCGTAGGTTTTGCCGGTTCCCGGCAGATCTACCAGTCTTGCGTTTAATGGTGAAAGGGTATATGCAGAGAAGGCTACAATGTTTAGCTGAGCGAGAAGGTCTCGATCTGCCTTGACAGTTAGTTCGTCGAAATCGAGAAGCTCTGTCAGCGGTTGCCCGACAATCCCGCTTTTACTTTCCGAGGTCAGGGCGACGACCTCCATGTGTTGTTCGTTTTTATTTTCATACCTAAAAGAGGAGCCGGTTGGGGATTTCTACATTAACCAAGAGATTTAACGACCAAAACCGGCATACTCCTCAACGATTTTTGAAGTATGCAAGAACAAACTGATGTTTTTCATTTCAGGCTTCTGAAAATGCATTTTATTTTCAGTGCCCCTGCTGTTTCACCGTTACATCTTTCGTTTCATGGTTCTGATTCATGCGTCTCGGTGTTCCGTTTAAACGCAGAAGTGTAGCATCCTCATGGCTCTTTTTGATGACAGTTTGTGGTACGGTCGGTGTTTTCGTTCTGTCATTTATTCAGTAGTCGATTAGCAAGATGAAACAATGAAACACGTCAAAGAGCGGGAAAAGTGGAGGGGGCGGCGTGGACCTTCGGGGCCCGTTTTTATAGTGGGCAGCTATAATTCCCGGCTGATCGAAGGGATGACATAGACGTTCCTGTGCGAAACTGAATAATCCTCTTCGAGCAGGACTAACCTTGCTTCACTGGCAAGGCGTTGAAGCGTCTGTCCGATCAGCCAGGGGACTTTGCCCCATTTCTTGATGTGGCACGCATGGGTTTTCCTTGATTCGAGGAGGATGTACCGCTTCACGAGCTTTGAATTGATCCGTTTGTACCCGGTGGAGATCATCTTTTCGATAAAGTCCTCAATCTTGCACCTTGGTGGTTTCATATCCTCATAGATGTCATGCCCGCACACAAAGCACCGCTCAAGGACAGCATCCTGAAATGCTTCGTATTCGACGCCGCAAACAGGGCACTTCACGAGAATAAAAAGCGATAAGCAAAAGAGAAGGGAGGAGGGCCCTGCATGATATTTAATGCGTTAGAACCGTTGAGACGACGTTCAGGTTCTACTAACTTTTTGGTCGATGTTCTAAATGAGCAATATGAGGACAGTGATAAATATCCAAAATACCCCCACAAGAAGATAAATTAGCCCAATACATTTTCCCCAACGCGGATGTTTGTCGAAGATATGCATTTTATCGAACCCCCACATAACCATGACGAGCCCTATGCTTAAAGAGGCCACAGAAAGGTCTATATTCACAACACGTGACATGAATTGACATAAAATTAAGGTTTCTTGACTGGCGCCTTGTTGGCCCTACGAATCGAGGAATTTGTTCTGACGCTGATACTCCCCGCTTTTATCCTTCGATGTATTCCCAAAGAAGCATCAATCCCGCCATTTTCTCGGTCATCGGGATGACGAATGCCAAGGTAGTCATGGCTGTCCTTGCTTCAATGTTCATCAAGTCAGTCAACGAAGTGAGCCGAGCCTATTCGGCCTTCGCTCTCTTCATCGAGGAATTCCAGGCGAAGAATGCTGAAAGAATGACTCTGATCAGCTCACTGTGGACAAAGGGACAGAAACGACGTGCGGTGGCGATTGTACCTGCCGTCGTTGGCGCCTTCGTAGTGATCATGGTCATCATCACTGTATTCCTTGCCTGGGGCTACTTCGTCGGTGTGTACAACACATCGGGTGGACTGAATCAGTCACTTACGAATTCAAGTCCACAGGTTGCTCAGCAACTCAATTCATTCTTCACTCAGATCAATAGTCTGTTTGGACTGTTGATTCTGGTTCCTCTTCTGGCAATCCTTGGCCTGGTCATCGTAATCCTGATTGGCTGGGGCGGTGGCGGCAGAGAATAGACAGACAGGAACACCTTGACGGTACATCATTTAATTCGTTTCAGCGAGAGCGCTCTTCAGTATGCATGTCTGGGAATCCTGATATAGACATTCCCGACAATACCAAATTTGTAGGCTCCCATGAATGCATACCCACTCTTCAAACTCGGAAAAACACTGCCTGCAAAGGCACTTCACATGAGAAAAAAGCGGGAAATTCACTTTTCTGGCTCCAGGATGAATCCGATGAGCTCAATCTGATCACTCAGAAACAGCCTGGCCCCCCTCTTGTTGATCACGATGAAGTCCTCTTCAACGCGCTCAACCTTTCCCCTGTACGTTGCTGCCCTTGTGACCAGGTGGACCTGCCTGCCTGGCCTGAGCTCCTTCTCGGCCGCCTGATAGAACTTCAACCCAAGACCACCAGAAGAAGAAACAGAAGAAGCACCAGAACCCCAGACCAGATGATGGCTTCGATGATTACTTTATTCGTTTGGAATCATCCTCCTTATTTCACTCTCCTCGATTCTCAGTCTCCCTGAGGGGAGCCTCACAGCCTTCATCTTGCCCTTGCGGATCCATCTCCATACGGTCTCCTCGTTGACCTGAAGCCACTGTGCGGCCTGTTTTACTGTCAATAACCTATATAAGTCACTCATTGATAACTAAAAGCAATATGTCGCCAAGGCACGCAAAGAGGAAAGAGAGAAACGACTCGAAGGGGTCAGACGTCATGTCTTATGAAGAGCTTTTGAAGCATGTCAAGGCAGTCTACAAGAGGTTTGGATGGACACTCGGCTCTCAAACTCTGAATGGAACCAAACTTCGCCGTTAATTTCATCAACCATGTAAGTTTCGGGCTAAAAGTGAACGGTAAGACAGGGGCGCCGGCTGTTTTTCTGATCATAAATTCTGTCCGTCCTATCCAGCCTGTCCAGGGTTCTCCTAATTTTAATGTTAACAGGCATGGTACAAACTATATTCCCCGAGCATGGGGGGTAATGGTACACCGCTCGGTGTTGCCACCAGATTCCGGCCGGTCAAAGCTAAACGCGGACTGAAAAGGCGTAACTCATCACAACACCAATGCGTTTAAGTCATCCCCTCCTCCATTTACGACCCGTTGGGGTTTGAGAAGGTTCGATCAGGAACGCGACCGTCGAGGTTACGAACATCGAACTGATTCAGGAAGCGGTCCAACTCGCCGAGCTCTTTGACTTTGCTTCTTAGGCGCGGGAATCTGTTTTGCCTGTCCACAAGCACAGAATGCCAACCTGCCTTTCGAGGCTCAAAAAAGTCATATTCAATTGAGTCTCCAACATGCAGGAAAATGTTTCTGCCGTTTCCGATCCTTTTCATGACCTCAGAGTAGAATTTCTTTTCCTTCGTAGCAAACCCGAACATGCTCGGAGAGTATATTGCGTAGGGGTGGAGCCCCACACTGTCCAGTACGGTATTTATCAGCTCGGGCCAGCTGCGAGAGCATATTATTAATACCGCACCCTCCGGCAAAGACAGCCCGCGGACATCCGGGAATATCTCTGTCCGGGCTGCGAGCCGTTTGGTCGCTTCAGGAAGCATGTCTACGATTCCATATTTGTTGAACCAGAATGTTGGGTCGTACCATTGGGCACTCTTGGGTCCGATGACATCATACTCCTCCAGTACCTCCTTTCTTGCCCTTTCAAGAGTGATTCCAGACCTTTCAGAATAGAGCCTGGGTATTTCTTCCCTCCAGAACCAGTCCAGTCCTTCGATGCGGGCCAGTGTACCATTGAAATCCAGAGAAACTACATCCTTCATCTCTTGGTAGCCTCATACTGAAGAAAGCCAGAGACATGCATCTTCAGAGTGAACCATGCATTAGGGTCACCAGGGAGCCACCGATACGAGTCGATTACAGAAACAAGCTTCCTAGCTGCGCCCTCCACGTCACTCTTGTCTTTCAGAGAGCCCAGCACGTCGTGCCACCTGCCATATATATCGAGGTTCAAATTGAGGAAGTCCTTCGCATGTGTTACCGGCTCGAAGTGTGGTATGCAGAGAGTTTTCGGTTCCAAGGAGATGATCCTGCTGAGCGACTGCATCTCCATATCAAACCTGAAGGATGGAAGAGGACTGGCCGGCCAAAGAGTTTCCTTTTTGCTGACGTACATCCCTACCGCATCGCCGGTGAACAATGTCCTGGATTTTTCATCCCACAAGCTCATGTGAAACGGGGCATGGCCAGGTGTATAGACAGGTTTTAATTGGATCCTCCCTACCTTTACAGTGAAAGCTTCGTTAATTTCTGTGATCCTATCTCCATCCACCGCCGGCATCCCACCCCACCTTGAAAACAGAGGCCCGAGAATTTTTGAAGCAGATTCGACCAATTGTGTATTGTCGGTGAGATATTTTGCCGCCCCCTGATAGACATAGAGACGGCTCCCTGGAAAATGGTTCAGTAGGGCCTGGGAGGCCCCGGCATGGTCCAGATGTATGTGCGTTGCAACCAGCTTCGTTATGGAGCCATCCGGCACGCTGGCTTCCCTGATCATTCTTATGACCGATACCGAACCGGAGTTCGGACCGGGTTCGATTATCGCAGAATCCCCCTGGTCCATGACAAGGTAAATTGCCGTGGTCGGAGGTATTCCCACCGTGCCGAGATAGTGGATACCGTCTGACAGAGTCTGCAACCCAGTTCCCCTCCCTGTAACCCTGCTATAATTCTAATCCAAATATCAGAGATTGACAGTAGATCGGGGTTCGGAGACCAACCTTCCCGAATCTGCCGCAAAACCATGAAGGCACTGGGCCTAACATCCATACGTGACGGTTTCCTCGAAAAAGTTCTGTGAAGTGTCTGTGATGGAGTTAGGAAGGTGCCAGCTTCTGGACCCTCCTTGCAAATTTTGCTGCCATGTCGAGAACCGCTTCATCAGAGTCCAGAAATGATGCGATCTGGTAATTCGTGGATAACCTCCTTCCAAGCTCCACCTTCCAAAGGCGTACGGAATCCAACTCCATTGGCTTTGAAAGGAAAGCATCATAAGGCACACCGGAGGATTTCAAGTTCTCAACTATCTTGGGCTCGAGTCCGGGAAGAAAATCCGCCAGAAGGATAACGACATCGCCCTCGGCTTTCAGCCCATATACCAGCCTTTTTATTGAATTGATATCCGGCTGATACACCGGGTTCGGCGAAGCTTCACCACCCTGGGCAGAGATCCCAACAAGTGCCAGTTTGCTTCCCCGAGTCACACCCTGGACTGCGAAGGGGTCGCACTCCGCAAGGTAAGGACAATAATCACACTCCCAGTATTTACCGGTGAAGAATGCTTCCCTGAATGGTGCTTTCTTCACCCTCAGATGTGCATCGAGCATGAAGGTTCTTTCGCCTATCCTCTTCAGCCAGGAGGCGTCTCGCTCCACCCGGAAACTTGCAAGCTGTCCCGTCCTCTTATCCCAGTATAGCAGGAGACCAAGCTCCAGGTTTAAGGCATGCAGGTAGGTCTGAAGCTGCATCGTGTGGTTCTCATGTGGCTGATCTGGCAGACGGCTTGACGACTTCACCTCAACAATCACCCTTTTTCCGCTCATCTCTGCCAGTATTATGTCGACCCTGCCAGACAGGGAAACCTCGGATGATAGGTTAAGCGTCACAGGCATTTCCACCTGGTCGACCTTCACCAGTCCAGACTTGCGTAGAGCCTCAGCCACTGTCTCGTGGATTCCCTTACCTGTGGCGAATAGCGCAAGTTCTTCGGGAGTGGGTGGTTTCGGAGAAACAAAGTCATAGAACTGCTTCCTCAGGCAGGAACCTATTCCACTTGGATAATACTGTCCAACCTTTCTCCAGTGGTCGAGACTTTCACGCTTCCAGGACTTTGCCAGTCCGTCTCTCACGGCCTGTTTCAGCAGCTCATCTTCAGACAGTCCGAGAATTCACCTGCCCTTTTGAGTTGAAGACACAACGGGCTTTACCTGTTGCTTGCATTCCAGAGAGCGACTATCCCGAGAAGGATCAAGAGGGCCCCAATTACAAAGGGTGTCAGTGTGGATATGCTGACAGTTGTCGCGGCAAGCAATGTCAATCCCGCAATCAATGTGATCAGACCCCAGAGAAAGAAGTATCTCCTCTGCCCTGATTCTCTGCTTGCAGCAAATCCTCCTATTGTGACATAGAGGCCATCCACGGCAAGGACCACACCCAGCACAACCGGGAATGAGAACTGTCTTGGGTCCAGGGCGAATAGTATTATCATTACGCCGGCCACTGTTAACGTCAAGGCAACGAGTGAGGCTTGGAAGTGCAATTTTCTTCAGCTTCTTGTGGGAAGGAAATACCACTATTTGAGTGTGTGACCTGTTGTCCCACAATCAGCAAGATTTAAACCCCATGCTCAGGTGGACACGCATCCATGATGACCTCAAGGCGGGTCGTGACGGTATTGCTGGACGTTGCAATAATCGTGGCGATCATCCTCGTGACTGTCAGTCTGCTCAACGATTTTGATGTGGCTTTGCCGGTCGAAGGGATAAGCATGTTGCCTACAATCCATACCGGGGACCTGGCTCTCGTGCTGCCCACGAATCTCCAATCATTGCACGTTGGTGACATAGTGGTATACAGGTACGGAACTGAGATGATAATCCACAGGGTGGTCTCGACCCACTTCAATGCCCCCGTCCCGTACGTCACAGTTAAAGGAGACAACAACCCGTTTCCAGACCCCGCAGAAGTCACCCAGTCCGTACTCGTGGGGAAGGTTGATGCCCTTGTTTACGGGTTTGGAGTGGTCACTAGTGAAGCAGCAAAGATAGGCTTCGCGCTAACCCTCCTGTTTCTTATTGTAATGGATTATCTGCTTGGAGAGGGCCATGAAAAAGTCAGGGGTGCACGAACTTCGAGTGAAGGTTCACCGGAATTCAAAGGGCCGGGGATGTCAAAACCATACTTGCAGAGAGTGCACAGGCTGACCGGAAGGTCGCGGCCCCTGACCAGATACCGAGGAGATTTCAGCTCTAGAAAGGATCTGGTTCCAGTGAGGAAGCCAACCTAAGAAGATGCGTGAAACCCGGATGTAAGATCAAATCCAAGAATGAGTGTGTAGAAGGTTCAATATGGGTGGAGAATCGGTGAAAAGGCCAAGTGTTCACTTAAGTTCGATGATACACCAGTCCTGAAAGTAATGTGAATTCACCGAAACCACATCGAGGCAGATGTGGCCTCAGAGGGTGAAAAGGATGGCAAATGATTATTTAAAACACGAGCAGAAAGTTGACAAGGGAGATACGGTTTCGAATTCTCTACAGAACCGAGTCTTTCAACGTTTATATACACCTTTTATAAGCACTTTAAATAGTGTCAAATATGCCCCAGACAACTCCCGTTATATCTATAGAAAATGTTGTTGCTTCTGCGAGCGTTAACCAGAATATCGACCTTCTGGAAATCCAGAGGGTTTTTCCTGATGTGGAGTACCACCCTGAACAGTTTCCCGGACTGGTGTTCAGGCTGAAGGCGCCCAAGACAGCCACGTTGATATTCAGCTCGGGGAAGATGGTCTGCACCGGCGCGAAATCGGAAGCACAGGCTTTCAAGGCCGTTAACCTAGTTGTTCAGAAGCTCAGGAAAGGAAACATTGATGTGAAGAATGAAGCTGTCATAGAAATCCAGAACATCGTAGCTTCGGCCAGCCTAGGTGGGAGGGTTAAGCTTGAAGAAGCGGCTCTCACGCTTCCAAGGTCGATGTACGAGCCGGAACAGTTCCCGGGTCTTATCCACAGAATGCTCGAACCAAAGACGGTAATACTGCTTTTCGCGTCAGGAAAGCTTGTCTGCACAGGCGCTAAGAAGGAAGAAGAGGTTTACAAGGCGGTAAACAACCTGCACGTGATCCTAGAGAACGACAAGCTGATGATTTATTGAGCCGAAATGTAGTGGAAAAGTTATAACACAAGCAGGATGGCATGATCCGTATGAGCCAGGACGAGGAGCTAAAGGAGCTGGCGGATATTCGTGCATGGCTTGAGGAAAAGATAGCTTCCCTCACCGAGGAACTGGACAGAAGCAAAAAACTGCTTTCCATCGTGGACAAGCAGCTTGGAGAACGGAGCTTCGTGAAGGCGGCAAGTGTGAAACCAGAGACAAAGGTTGCTGAAGTAGCCACAAAGCCTGTCATTGAGGCGAGGGAAGAAAGGCAGCTGAAAAGGCTCAGTGATGGCTACCTCCTGGGCAATGCTTCCATTGGTGCTGACTTTTTGCAGATAACCGTGGCGCCCGACGTTGTGCTCAGGTCCTCGACCAGCCCATTCAAGTCATACTTCCTTGGTAAAGTTCTCGGCGGTATGAAGTCCGATGACGAGAAACTTGTGGCGGAGGGGAAGCTCTCAAAGGAGAATGCTTTAGAGTATGAGGTAGACGAAACTGGCGGAAGGCTGCGGGGAATCAAGATAAGAGGGTACCGGGACAGGGTACGTCTGAATGAAATCCTCAGCACCGCTACCTGGACATTCACAAAGATGCTGGAGAAGCAGGCCTGAATGGGTTAATTTGGCAGAATGAGTGATTTCACGCATTTAAGTGAACGTATCTGCTCGACGGCAGAGGACGGCAACCGACCTTCAACCACAAGTGTCAGCCTGGGTTCCAGTATAAGGTCGGGGTCGTCCGCGAGTGCCTGTCGGACCACTATCCTATGCCTCGCGAGCACAGAGGTCACGTCAGAAATCACCCCCCAGTTATGAGGGTCTGACTCGATCTTGAGAACGGAGTAGCCTAGGTCCTTTGCTATGTCTGCCAGACTCGAGCCGAACGGACGCAACTTTGAAAAAAGAGACGCCAGGGCCTTTTCTGAAAGTATAAAATGGGCGGTTTCTCTCACAACCCTCCTATCCACTCCCGCGGCTCTGGCCAGCGCAGTGTCGGATATTCTCACATTACCGACGTAAAGCCTTCCCTTCTCATCAAGCCTTATCCCACTTTCTATCATTACTCTGGCAACGGCCAGGCCGGCCTTTCTGTTCTGAAATGATCTGCTTACGGTGGACCACAATCTGAATCAATTCAACAGGTTCCCGATAAAAGGATTCCTGATTTTGTCGGGTGTGCCAGGCTTTACTGGAAAAACCGTTTTCAGATATAACAGTTCTCGCTGGATAAATGAGGCCCAAGGGAGATAAAAAAGGATACAGGTGGGTGTAAGTTGAATAATGGCTACAGAGTACTGAAACCAAATATAACGATAAAATGGTATTACATGAAATAAATATGAAGGGCAAAAAAGAAAGAGGCGCGGAACAGTTCCTCGATAAAATCCGACGACCGACTATCCTTCTGGTCTAGTATAGTCTAGTCTAGTCTAGTCTAGTCCTCGCCCATTCCTCCGCCTTCGCCACCACCCTTTCCTCCGGGCGGTGTCGGCGGAGCCTTGCTCTTGCCAGCGCTGACAATATCGTCGATTCTAAGTATCATCGAAGCGGCCTCGGTAGCCGATTTTATAACCTGCTCCTTGACCGCGAGCGGCTCGATCACTTCTTTGGAAAGCATATCTGCAACCTTGTTGCCCAGCGCATCCACTCCGTGCCATTTCTTACCCTGTCCGTGAGCAGCGGCGAGCTCAACCTGAACGTCGAGTGGAGACATTCCGGCGTTTTCCGCTATGGTTAAGGGTATTGTCTCGAGCGCCTCCGCGAACTTCTGAACAGCGAGCTGCTCCCTTCCTGGCAGGCTGGCCGCAAAGTCTCTCAGTCTTGCAGCGAGCTCCGCCTCAGGGGCGCCACCTCCGGCCACGATCACCGGCTTCTCCAGCACGTCCTTCACCGTCATCACGGCATCGTGAACGCTCCTTTCGGCTTCGTCGACGATCCTCTGTCCTCCACCTCTGACCAGAATTGTTACAGCCTTGGGATTCTTGCACCCCTCGATGAACACCCACTTGTCCTCTTCGATCTTCCTCTCTTCTACAAGCCCTGCGTAACCCAGGTCTGATTCCGTCATCTCGTCAAGGGAGGTTACCACACGTCCCCCAGTTGCCTTGGCAAGCTTTTCCATGTCCGACATCTTGACCCTCCTCACTGCAAGCACGCCAGACTTTGCGAGGTAGTGCTGGGCGATATCGTCGATGCCCTTTTGGCAAACAACGACGTTTGCACCGGCCTTCTTCACCTTCTCCACCATTTCCTTCAGCATGTTTGCTTCTTCGTCCAGAAACGCCTTCATCTGGGTCGGATCGCTTATGTTGATCTTTGCGTCGAACTCGGTCTTCTCGATTTCAAGGGCCGAATTGATCAGGGCGATCTTGGCCTTCTCCACACGTTTAGGCATTCCCGCATGCACCACTTCCTTGTCGACCACGATGCCCTTGACTAGCTGTGTGTCGAGTACGGAGCCTCCGGGCTTCTTCTCGACCTTTACGTTGTCTATGTCTACAGTGTACTTGCCATCTGAACCCTTTTCACTGACCTGGAGTAGAGCATCCACAATCAGTTTCGACAGATGCTCCGAATCTCTTGAGACCAGCTTGGTGGACAGAGATGTCCTCGCCACCTTGAGGAGGTCCTCCTTGTTGCTCAGGTCGGCTTTGATTCCTATCTCGTTGAGTATCCTGATTGCTTCCTGAGACGCCTTTCTGTACCCATCGACGATTATGGTCGGATGCACATCCTTGTCTATGAGTGAGCGTGCTCTCTCGAGAAGGCCTCCAGCAAGCACGACGGTGCTTGTGGTGCCGTCTCCTACTTCGCTGTCGGTTGCCTTGCTTATCTCAACCATCATCTTGGCTGCAGGATGCTGTACGTCGATCTCCTTGAGGATTGTCGCGCCATCGTTTGTTATGGTAACGTCACCAAGTGAATCCACCAGCATCTTGTCCATTCCTCTTGGTCCAAGGCTGGTGCGAACTATTTCCGCCACTAGGGCGGCTGCAGTTATATTGTTCCGCTGCGCCTCCCTCCCTTTGGTCTCCGAACTGCCCTCTTTCAGGATGAGAACAGGTTGACCCGAGGAAGTAACAGCAGGAATTGCGGTTGTTGACATATGTATCACTACTCCTAGTCGAGTAAATCTTGTGTAAGCACTGTTCCCCTGATTACCATTTATAAATTTTCCGAGCTTTTTCATAGCTGGAATCTGAGAATCAATGTGAATTTAGCGTGAACAGGTTCGACTGGGAGATTGGTGTAACCCTGAGGTGAGGTGAGGTTATGTATAGCAAATAGTCCTTATGAGACTGCCCTAGTGACGGTGACACCATCGACCAGGACATCAGGTGCAAGCGTAGGTGTGTGAACCTCCCACCACTTGATCCAGCTCCTATCCTTGCCGATCAGCCTTATGGACTTGAGCTGCCTTGGGATCGAATCACTTATCCGGAAGCCTGCCACGGGATGAGACAGTTGCCCGTTCTCTATAAGGAATGCATAATCCCTGGGCAGGGTGCTGTACTCGCCTGTCTTGTAGCTCTGGAACCTGGTGTACCAGTTATTTGTAACATAGATGCCATGCTTGGTCTCTCTTATCATTTCTTCAATTGTAGAATCGCCGGCCGAAACCTCCAGGTTCCATGGGTGTGGCTGAATCAAACCCGCATTTCCAGTGGTTTTCGTCCCGAACCTCACCGCCGTTGTGGAGTTATGCAGAAGACTTTGAAGCACGCCCCCCATTACCAAGGTGGTGGACGTTGTAGGAACACCCTCGTCATCAAAGCTTCTTGAGTCTGCACCTCCTTCGACCTGTCCGTGGTCTACAAGGCTGAAATTCTGGGAGGCCACCTGTTCGCCGGGCTTTGGTGGAAGAAATGAAAGGCCGCTTTCCACACTGTAGGCGGAGGCGGAATACCCAACCGCTTCGACCAGATTGGCAAATACGGTCCTGCCGAAAAGTACCGTGTAGACCCCTGGCTCCACCTGCTTCGGTGACCTGCAGGCGGCTGCCCTTTCGCCGGCCAACCTTCCTGCGCCTTCCACATCAAGTGCCTTTCCTTTTGTGGACACGGCTATCCCGTGCCCACTGGCATCCCTGTCCGTGAAAGCCCTTATGTTTAGGGAGTAGGATGTCCTCTCGTCACTTCCTTCAACACCGGAGCTTGTTCTCAGGAAAAGCCTGTAGTGCTGTGAGATGAGTGAACCCGCAACCCTGGAGGCGCCTGCTGAAACCGCAGCATCTATTGCCCTTTGGGCATAAGATGCGTGGTCGAATTGGTCGTGGTCCCTGTCGTGAGGAACTCTAATGGTATAGGAGAAGGGTCCCTTCGGCAAAGGTGCGAATTCTGCCTCAGACGCACCGCTGTTCATGGAAGCATACAGCCTGCCGACAAGGCTATCCACCACATCCTTGTTGGTGCTAGATACGACGCCGAGTATCCTCTTCTTTCCCTTGGTAAGATAGACCGCCACATTCTCTGTCTTCAGTTCGTTGATTATCGTCAGACTGTTGTTGCTGAACCTGGCCTGACCTTCGTGCAGTCTGACTGCTACGGCATCATAGCTGTCGGCTCCCAGCCTGTCTGCAGCAGCCGCCACCCAGGACACCAATTCAGCCGGTTCAACCAAGCTCAACCATGATCACCTTCCGCTGAGGCTCACTCCCTTGAGCAGCATATATGGTCCTCCGTGCCCCACAGGTATCCCCTGACTCGGGTCCCCCTTTCCGCAGGTTGCTGCGTCGAATATCAGATCCTTCGTCTTGGCCGCGACGCTGCCCCACAGCTTCGGGGTGGTCAACTCCAGGACCGGATTCCTCACCAGACCCTTTATTTCTCCACCCTGAATGCGATAGGCTTCATGGCCCACGAACCTTGAATTGTACCTCTTGTCGTCAATGTTCCATTCCATAAAATTCTTGATCAACACCCCATCCTTTACTTCTTTTATCATCTCATCCAGTGAGTGATCGCCGGGTTCCACGTAGGTGTTTGACATTCTTATTATAGGCTCCACGTTGTAATAGGCGGCTCTGGCAGCGGAATTGCTCTTCACACCGAAGACGTCTGCAGTTTCCCTGTTCTGCAGAAATTCGTTTATCCTCCCCTCCTTGATCAGAATCCTTTTTCTTGCCGGAACCCCTTCATCATCGTACAGGTAATAGCCGTCCGTTCCCGGAATCGTGGGGTCGTCGATCACAGTTGCGAGTGGGCTCCCCACCTGCATCCCAATGTCGGATGAGGTCAGGTAAGACTCGCCTGCCTGAGCGCCTTCCCTTCCCAGTATCCTGTCGGCTTCCTGGGGATGACCCACAGATTCGTGCGTCATTATGCCCGTGACCTCGGGACCGACAATGACATCCATGCTCCCACCTGTAAACTTCTCCGCCTTTCCGGCTATCTTCACCACGGTATCTGCCTCATCTCTCATTCTCTCCTTCATTTTTGCAGTTTCAAAAACCTCCCAGCCGCCTGTTCCGGCCGACTGGATGAACCTCTGGACGACGGAGCCCGAATCTGCGGCGGTCAGCACCCCCATTATTCCCACCCTGGGAACACGGCTTTCAATCTTTGAGCCGTTTGAATTTGTAAAGTATTTCTCTTCCAGTGATAACCCCAGTCCGAAAAGCCTGAACTTCAGAACGTCCGGAGAGTGTCTGGAAACCATGTCGGAATCAATCTCCTTCAGAGTGGTCACAAGTGTGGAGAGTTCAACATCCTCCAGCTTCCTTTTCTCCGCAGCTCCCCATTTCGCGATATGTGTATCTTCGTCACTCATCCTGATTTTGTTTCTGAATCCGGGTCCGGCTGATATAACCTTCTTTGCCAGATTCGTGGCCAGCTCCTTGACGCTGTCACGTGTCAGGATATTTGTGGCGCCAAACCCCATGGCCCCCCTATGCATGACTCTTACGCCGATCCCGAATGTCTCCTCATAACCAGGCGGCTCGAATTCACCATTCTTCGTGGACGCATTCTGCTCCATGTTCCACTGGAGCCGCGCCTCTGCGTAGTCAGCCCCGGCCCTGATGGCCTCGGCCACTGCGTAATCCGCCATATCCTTATCCAGTGTCGGCATGGGTCAAGCTGTTGCTGTGGGGGATTATATCCTATTCTGAAAAAAGTGGAGGTTGAAAGGAGAAGATATCATGTCAGCCCTGACTGTTAAGACCGACATCCAGAAGCTCACCCTTGGGCTTCTTGACCCTGATTGCAGGAAGCTCTATCGTAACTATCGTTCCCCTGCCGTACTTGCTGTTTATTGATATCGATCCGCCATGCGCCTCAACGATTCTCTTGCATATAGGCAGTCCCAGTCCCATCCCCTGTGGTTTTGTGGTAAAAAGAGGCTTGAAAAGATTGATGGCGTCCTTCTTCTTGATTCCCTGTCCGGTATCAGAAAATGAAAGCCAGGCAGTGGATTCCCCAGCCCCTCCCTTAATGACGATGCTTCCTCCCTTGGGCATCGCATCGATTGAGTTCTTGATCAGGTTTTCAAAAACCCTCTGCATCCTTGAGCCGTCGACGTCTGCAAGAAGGTCCTTCGGCACCTCGTTCTCGATCTGTATGTTCTTTGGCACCTTCAGCCTTTCTATGGAAGCCTGAATGAGTGCCCTCAGGTGCTCCGCCTTTGTTTCGGCTATCCCTCCCCTTGAATACTCGAGGAGCTCCTCTATTATCCTGTTTGCATGGTCCACAGATCTCTTCATCGTTTGGATGGCCATGCGTGCCTCCTCCGGGGATTCGCCGTTGAGGGTCTTGTCGAGAAGGTATAGGGCTGTATTTATGCTGGTGAGCGGATTCCTGAGGTCATGCCCCACCTGGGCGGAAAGTTCTCCTATGGCCGCAAGCCTTTCCGCCTTGACTAGTCTTTCCTGAGAGATTTCGAGTTGCCTCGTCCGCTGGTCGACGAGTTTGGTGAGCTGCTCGTTGAAGCTTCTCAGCTGCTCTTCAAGGTGAAGCCTTTCCGTAAGGTCGACCACCACCATCGCAACTGCTATGGGTCTGTCCTCCCTTCCCATTATTTCGGCCATTGAAATTCGGGCAGGAAACCTGATCCCATCCCTCCGCTCAAGATCCACATCGCCGTTCCATGCCCCCATCTGCTTTATCGCTTCCAGCGATGGAACCGGAGTGCCTCCCAGAGGAGAAGGCCTTATCACTTCTATGAGGTTTCTTCCCAGAACCTCCGTGGATTTCCAGCCGAACAGTTTCTCGGCTGCGATGTTCCAGTAGATGACTTCGCCGAGGAGTGACTCTGCTACGACTGCACTTTCGACCTGATCCAGCATGGCAGCCTGAAACCTGATTCTTTCTTCAGCCCTCTTTCTTTGAGATATGTCGCTGGCTGTCACCACGGCGCCAACGATCGTACCCTGAACGCTTATCGGGTCCACCGTCAACTCATACGGAATGAGAACTCCGCTCTTGGTTTTGAGTTTCGCTTCGGCCGGCCCGAAGGTTGCACCTCTGTATATCGTTGACATGAAGCCACCAAGTTCACTCGTATTGAGGCCTATGAACACCTCGGAGATGTGCTTGCCGGTCAGTTCCTCCTTCGTGTATTCGGTTGCCTGAAGTCCCCTCCTGTTAACATAGTCGATCGACAGGTCCTGGTCGATCGTAAGAATAGCGAATGTACTGTTATCCAGAACTGAGGCGAGTTTGTCGTTCGCGGCCATAAGGTCACGTTCGAGTGTTTCGTTCTCAGTTATGTCCTGCCCGAAGCAAAAGAGTGATGTACTCGGAGTTGGAAGCAGTTCGACCTGCCAGCTTATCAGCCTCTCGGCTCCCTTGTTGGTCCTCACCGAGAGGAGCACTGAGCTGAACGATTCACCGCCCAGCGCCCGTGTGAAAATATCCTTTGCCCTCATCTTGTCGCGATCCGGAAGGAGGTCGAGCAGGGAGTTGCCCAGGAGGCCCTCCGAGCTCCTTCCAAGCAACTGCAGGGCGTAAGTATTCGAACGGATGATCCTGAATTCACCATCCAGAAATAAAATTATCGAGTTTATCCTGTCGCACATTATCCCAAGGTCCACCTCGGAAGCCTTCATTCCGGACAACTCGAGTTACTCCTTTCCGTTGATTCGGTTCCCCGTATATTATATACCCTCTGACAGAGATAATCTAGGATTTCAGACACTTTCTCCTGATGGGGGAAGAACTAGTTCGAATCTTTTGTTGTGCTTTCCCTTGTTTTCCACTCCTTTGATTTTGATATGGCCCACCTCTCTAGTGTTGACCACATGCGTTCCTCCATCCGTTTGTACGTCGAAACCCTCTATTTCGACCAGCCTGACCTGAGGAAGCTGCTCTATAAGTTTCCTGCCCGTTTTCGTTCTCACGAGTTCAGGCATTTCGAGAGCCACGCTCCTTGGAACCATCCTCGCCGTGACGGCTCTTCCCTCATCCACTATCTGGTTACATTTTGATTCTATTTCCCTGACCCGTTCGTCCCCCACCTCATCGACATCGAAGTCAACTCTTGCCCTGTCGGGATAAATCTGACCTCCTGTAATTGGAGCGGAATAATCCCTGAACATGACGCCTGAAAGTATGTGAACGGCGGTATGGTGTCGCATGTGTGCATACCTCAGGCCCCAGTCTATTTGGCCCGATATCTCTGCTCCGTCCGAAATGGGCTGCTCCAGTCTGTGCGCAACATCCCCTTCCTCCCAGAATACTTCCAGTACCCTGTTGCTCCTTCCGTTCTGAATCAGTTCACCTGTATCACAGGGTTGCCCGCCACCCCTTGGATAAAATGCTGTTTTGTCGAGGTAGGCGATGCTTCCTTGTACCTTTACTACCTTGGCATCGAACTTTTTCAGGTAGCTATCCTTGAGAAAAAGGAGTTCGGTCATTCTGACAACCCCTCCGATTCACCAGTTGATCTCCTCATGTCCTTATTTCACTCGACTCCGTTGGGTATTTAGGGAAAGATTATTTATGTACCACCGTGGCAAATTCGTGATGCTCGACAAGGAAAAGATGACGGACGAGATCTGGACAAAGCTCAACTATGTTGTGGACCCCGAGATCGGCGTGCCCATAGTTGAACTTAATCTTGTGGAAAAGCTTGACATAAGTGACGATGGCAGGGTGTACACTGAGGTCAGGATGACCACCCCTGTATGCCCCGCCATGTTCGCGTATCAGATTGCAGAGGATGTCAAGAGGTCGATAATGGAGGTCGAAGGGGTCAAGGAGGTTCAGGTGAAGATAAAGGACCACTACATGGCTGACATAATCAACCAGAATATCAACTCCCCGCAGGGCTCGGCCGCGCAGACCGGTGCTGTGGGAAATCAGCAGCCCCCTTTTTGAGAAGATAGTTCGTACACCTTTTCAGAAGTCGATGAACCCTGAAGCTAACGGGTGTCGATGAAATCGATTCCTGGTTAACCCGATTCGAAGAAAAGAAGAATATCAGCTCATGCTGCTCATCCGATTCCCGCTGAATCCACACACCACCCACTAATGCATACTTTTGTCTCCTGTCCTTCCCCGCCGAAACTTTGACGAGTCCTGACTTTTCAAGGAGCGCAATATGTTTCATAGTACCCTGAACACTCATGCCGAGTTCCGTGGAAAGCTCCCTGAGATCCTTAGGTCCCTCGATCAACGACTTCAGTATTTTCCATCTGGAATCTGAACCTACAATTTCCAGAAGTTCGTCCATGCCCTGATTCTGGAAAAACGTTTAAATAAACCTTAGGTTAGTAACCATTGGTTGATAACAAATGGTTGATGATGATGATGACTTCGAAGAACGTGACATGTTCGAAGGTATTGATGACCTCCTAGAGGAGGTTGAAAAGGAGATCGAACGGATAATGGCCAGCTTCAGAAAGGATAGGGAAGCCATGATGAACAGGCCCTTTGTCAAGGGATTTACCCTTGACATGCAGGGCGGAAGACCGGTTTTCAGGACATTCGGAGACCTGGACATCAAAAGAAAGGACAGAGAACCGCTCGTAGAGCAGTCAGTAAAGGATGACTACCTCGTTGTGATAGCAGAGATGCCAGGAGTTTCGAAAGAATCGATAAACATCGAAGCCAATGATGAGGAAATGTCTCTGAAGGCGCAGGCCGGAGACAGGGTATATAAGACAACGATTCCACTCAAGGAGCCGATTGACCCGGACACTTGCAAGGCCAGGTACCTCAACGGAATACTCGAGGTGCGTGCAAAATTGAAGGGGAAGGGCAATAAAGGCTATAAGGGAATACCGGTTGAGTAGGTGAATCCCAAATGAGTGCAGAAAGCGTGAACCTTAAGGTGCTGGAAGCTTACACTAGAGATGTCGGCAGGGGCGTAGCCCGTGTTGACTATGATGTCATGGATTCCCTCGGCGCATCGACAGGAGATGTGCTCGAAGTCAGAGGGAAGAGAAAGACGGTGGCCAAGTGCCTGCCGCTTTATCCATCCGACGAAGGAAGAGGCATAATCAGGATTGATGGATTGACGAGAAACAATTCGGGTGTGGCAATAGGGGACACCGTGGCTGTGAGGAAGATCAAGGCCGTCCCCGCCGAGAAGGTGGTTGTCGCTCCTCTTGAAAATATACCACCTATAGATGAGAGGTACATTACTGATGCGCTCGAAGGGGTTCCCGTAACAAGGGGGGACAACATAATGGTTCCCTACTTCGGGGGCAGGCTGACTTTTCAGGTCGTTGGACTTACACCGAGTTCTGAAGCGGCCATAATAAGTCAGCGTACCGTTTTTCAGCTATCCGAAAAAGGCGAGCTTCTGCGTGGTGTACCGCAGGTCACCTATGAAGACATAGGTGGTCTGAAGGACGAAATCCAGAAGATAAGAGAAATGGTGGAGCTGCCGCTTCGACACCCAGAGCTGTTCGAAAGGCTGGGAATAGAAGCACCGAAGGGTGTGCTCCTGTACGGCCCACCTGGCACAGGCAAGACTCTGCTCGCCAAAGCCGTCGCCAATGAGACGAATGCACATTTCATAAGCATAAGCGGACCCGAAATAATGAGCAAATTCTATGGTGAATCCGAGGCAAGGTTGAGGGAGATATTCAAGGAGGCCAAGGAGAAATCTCCAACTATCATCTTCATAGATGAAATAGACTCCATTGCTCCCAAACGGGAGGAAGTGACGGGTGAAGTGGAACGGAGGGTCGTCTCTCAGCTGCTTTCCTTAATGGACGGACTCGAGGGAAGAGGGAAGGTGGTGGTGATTGCAGCAACCAACAGACCCAATGCGATAGACCCCGCACTCAGGAGACCGGGCAGGTTCGACAGGGAGATTGAAATCAAGGTTCCGGACAAGAGGGGAAGACTCGAAATCCTTCAGATCCACACCAGACACATGCCCCTTACAAGCGATGTCGACGTAGAGAGGCTCTCCACGGTGACTCACGGGTATGTCGGGGCGGACCTCGAGTACCTCTGCAAGGAGGCAGCCATGAAGACGCTACGGAGAAACCTCCCTGAAATAAAGTTGGATGAAGAGAAGATTCCGCCAGAGACTTTGAACAAGCTTCAGGTATCCATGTCAGACTTTGAAGAGGCGCTCAGGGAGATTACACCATCCGCGATGAGGGAGGTTTACCTCGAAACCCCAGAGGTGAGATGGACAGAGATAGGAGGGCTGGATCAGGTGAAGAAGGAACTCCAGGAAGCGGTCGAATGGCCGATGAAGTATCCGGAAGCGTACAAGAGGCTCGGATACAACATTCCCAAGGGGGTACTTCTCTACGGTCCTTCAGGGACGGGCAAGACAATGCTGGCTAAGGCTGTCGCAACCGAGAGCTCAGCCAATTTCATAAGCGTCCGTGGTCCAGAGCTTCTGAGCAAGTGGGTTGGAGAGTCTGAGAAGGCGGTAAGAGAGGTGTTCAGGAAGGCAAGGCAGGCATCCCCATGCATTATATTCTTCGATGAGATAGATGCCCTGGCACCTGTCAGGGGCGTGAGCTCCGACAGCATGGTAACCGAGAGGGTGGTAAGCCAGCTTCTTACGGAGCTTGATGGGATACAGCCATTAACAGGGGTTGTGGTACTTGCAGCCACGAACAGAATAGACATGGTGGACCCTGCCCTTCTGAGAGCTGGACGGTTTGACAAACTGATCTATGTACCGCTGCCGGACCGCGCCGCAAGACTGCTGATACTGAAGATTCACTCTGCCGGGAAGCCACTGGCAGCCGATGTCAACTTCGACAAGATCGCGGATGCAACGGATGGATTCAGCGGAGCGGACCTGGCGTCGGTGATCAACACGGCAGTGTCGCTCGTGCTGCAGGACTTCCTGAGCAAGTATCCGGACCCAGAAGACGCAAAGAAGCATGTGGCCGAATCGGCGATTTCCATGCAATACCTGGACGATGCAGTCAAGAAGGTCAGGGCGTCAAGGGAAGGCAAGCTGATAGAGAAGGCGCCAGTGCCCTACTACAGGTAGACAAGAACCTACTCGGTCGCAGTATTTCTTATCATAGACCTTGTTTTTGATCCAAACCTTTCTTACCGGAAGGTGGGTCTGTCCGCATTCCGGGATTGTTATTGATTGTTGAATAGGTTGATAAGGGGACCCTGTTGACGCTGGCTGAGCACGCGGATGACAGAGGAGCCCGAGGAATTCAAACATGTAGAAGTGCATTTTCCTCTCATTCTGATCAAGACCAAGAGGGGACTGAATGCAATGGACAGAGCATCAAAGAGTCGGCTCACCCGGCCACTTTCAAATTTCTACCTTTACATCATGCCCATCATAGCTGCGGTGATGATCTTCATTGCGCTGTTTGCGATCACGCGTTATCTGTACAATCCGCAGCTGGGTTCGGTCGTCAGGGGATTGGGGGTAACGGCCAACCTTCTGATTCCTGGGCTGAATCCGTACCTTCCAATAGTCTACGGCTGGATAGCACTCTTTACGGGGCTGATTGTCCATGAGGCTTCACACGGGATCGTTGCAAGGGCAAACGGGTTCACGGTCAAAGACTCGGGGCTTATCTTCTTCCTGTTTGTTCCCATTGGTGCTTTTGTTGAACTCGATGAAGAAGAACTGAAGGTCGCAAAACCCGGCGTGGCGGGAAGAATCCTTGCTGCAGGTGCGGGCAGCAATATACTTACGGCGATGATATCCCTCATCCTCATGCTGGCACTTGTAGCGTCGATGACTCCAGTCCCCGGCCATGGTCTGGGCGTACTAAGTGTTGAGCCCGGCTCCCCAGCTTACCTGGCTGGGCTGAAGTCTGGAGATATACTTGTCTCACTGAATGGTACGCAGTTCACCACCGTTAGCCAGCTAACTGCTTACATGCAAAACACGACAAAAGGCATGACTGAAACCTTTTACTATTATGACGGCGGTATACTTAAATCGGGCTCTTCTGTGCTTGTTCAAAACCCTAGCGATCCAGGCATCGGATTTCTTGGCATAACAGCTTCAGACGACCCCTCCATCGTACTGAAGGATTTCCTTACGGTGTCGCCACTTTCGCTTTCGAGATATTTTATATTTCCATCTATTTCGCCTGCACAGGTACCGTTCACGAGCCAGATGTCGGTGTTCTACTCCAGTCCACTTGGTCCTGCGGCTGACGTGCTTGCAAATCTCTTTTTCTGGGTGTGGTTCGTTAACTTCAACGTCGCACTTTTCAACGCCCTGCCTCTTGGACCGTTTGACGGCGGTGTTGCCTTCAGGCATCTTCTCAGGGCTATTTCCCACGCCGACTGGAACGACAGGACGGTGGCCCGTGCAAGCAATATAGTAACGGCTTTGATGACTGTCATGGTCCTTGCGCTGATAATTGTACCCTGGGTAACCTGAAATGAACCGGGTACACCGTCATATCTGTATCTGTTTGTGGGCTGTGCGACCCATGAGCTGGTGAAAGACCCACCTTCCATCCTCCTTTCTTGCCAGGACGGGGCTGGCCTTGAATGCCCTTGCCCACTGTATTAGTAGACCCTTTTCCTCGGCAGAAATGTACCTTCCTTTTTTTACCTGTATGGCAAGAAGCCTTCTGCCGTTACTTGCCATGAGATCAATCGGCGTATGAGAACCTGCGCTGCGCACGATGTGCACGTACCCCCTTGAAAGCAGGATCTTTTTTATCATGTATTCTGCATTTCTACCAGAGGAATAGTTATTCAACCGCATCAACCACCGAGGACGGAGACAGTTTTAAGTATAATACTAGGGGTCATTCATCGGACTCCTCCCCTCCCCTGAACAACATGGTGAGTGCACCAGAGAGGTCCTCCATCCCTTCCGCGGTGGAGGCGGAAACCGGTATCAGACCTTCGATGAATTCGTTTTCGACAAGTGCCTGCGCCAGTGATGAATAGAGCGTGTGATCTTCCCCCCTTGCCGTTTCTGAAATATCATCCACGAGAGTTTCAGGCTCCTTCGACCATCTGATCACATTTTTCGCTTCGCCTGGGGCCAGGTCCACTTTATTCATCACGGGAAGGAATGGCAACTTCAGTCGCAGCTTTACGGAAGAAGCAAGGAGGCTCAGCGAAAGGAAGTTCTGGGGGTTCGTGCACAACCATGCGTCGTAGACATACAACATCGCCTTTTCTTCAGATTCAAGCTGCCTGGTGAGAAATTCACCACTCGGCCTGTAGGCGAAAAGTTCAATCTGGCCTGGCGTGTCAAATATCACATAATCTGGTGAATAAGAATCTATGTCGTTCTGAAGTTCTTCTACCCTGGTGGCGATCATATCGGCGGCCAGTACAAGGGCGCCGTTCGGTCCTAGCTGATACTTCTCCATGAGCTGATGTATATCGACATAGAGTCTGATATCGACGTCCGGCTGGTAGGGCAGCGATTCCGCGCCCGGGTCGAGATTTACCGTAATCACGCTGGAAGACTTCGAAATAAACCAGTCCTTCATCGTGTGGGTCAGAAGACTCTTGCCACAGCCCGCGGTACCGACGATAAATATACTGTACACGAGCAACCTACCTGTCTGACGTATATACAAACACGTCGTCGCAGCCTTTGTTTCCTTCGTGCAATTGCCAAAGTATATTTGACTCCCAAGTAACGGGCTGTAGAGAATGACCTGTTTGAACCAGAATGAATCCACGACAACATCGTACCAATGGCCGTGCTTCGAAAAAGGGCTTAAGGGATTCGCAGCCTTCCATCAAAAAGTTACGATCGGCCTGGGACCAGCTGAAGACCGGGGCACTGAGGTGTCATCCTATTGAACTCGTTCTCGGTGGAGGTCCTGTGTGTCGGAAATGAGCTATTGTTTGGCAGGACACTGGATTCGAATTCGAACTTCGTCTGCAAACGGGTTTACGAACTTGGGGGCACCACAAAGAGAATCACGGTGGTGGGCGACGATGTGAACGAGATAAGCAGGGCCATAAAAGAAACCCTGGCAAGAAGGGCCGACTGGCTGATAGTCACGGGAGGTCTTGGGCCAACCTATGACGACAAGACACTGCAGGGGCTGGCAGAAGCAATGGGTGCTCGGCTGTCCCTTTCAGACAAGGCGCTGAGTTACGTAAAAGAATCTGTCCGTAGACGCGCTCATCTTACACGTTCGAAGTATCCCGCAACGAAGGAGGTCCTGAAGGCACGTGAAAAAATGGCTACCATACCCGCAGGCTCCGAACCGCTGCCAAACCCGGTTGGCACCGCCCCCGGCGTCCTGGCCCTCGTCGATAAAACGAATGTGGTTTGCCTGCCCGGAGTGCCCGCAGAGATGAAGGCCATATTCAATCAGAGCGTCGCCCCCATGATGACGGGCACACCTGCGGGCGCGTACACGGTTGATATTGTAGTAAAAGGTGTACCCGAGGCGGCCATGGCTCCCCTGCTGGAATCCACTGCGCGAGGCTTCCCTGACTTTTACATCAAGTCACATCCCGCCAGCACGAAGAGAATAAGCAGAGTGGTAGTTCAGGTAACCGGAAGGGGGAAGGGTGCCATCTCGAAGACTGAAAATGCTGCAAAGGTGATCACAGATTGGCTCAAAAATCAGGGGGCAAGCTTCAGGCTAATCCGGTCCACAAAGACCGGCACACCTGCCGATCAGTGCTTGGAGGACAGCCACCACTCGAGGTAGTCGTCCTGCATCTGCCTACGCTTTCTTTTGTCGTCTGGAGTCCTTTCTCTGACCTTCATCTTGATATCGTAAAGCTGCTCTCTAGTGACGTACAATCCGCACTTCTTGCAGGTGAAATGCTTAGTGGACAGGTCATATGACATCGCGCCGCCGCATTCGGGGCAAGTTTGCGATGACATAACCAAGCCTTTCTTTGATGTCCTTTTAAAGACTGTGCTTCAATCATCGCAGAATTCGTCCGATGAACGTACAATGCAGACTCGTCCATGGACCCTATTCGAACCCCATATGCAGAATATCATACGTCGCAATCAGTTAAAATAGCTACCAAAAAGACCTCAGACCCGGTCAGAGTTGGACGATTTCTGGGTCGTGGGCGGTCCATCGTCACCTGACCTTTCACTTAAGATTTCCGAGGAGTTGAGAGCCAGACATCTCATGTGTGAATCAAAACTCTTTCCGGATGGAGAAAGTTACATAAGAATTCCGGAACAGTGGGTCCCCAAGTATTCGGTCGTGGTGCAGTCAACCTGCCCGCCCCAGGACAGAAATCTGATGCAGCTCTGCCTGATATCTGATAAGCTGAGGGAACTGGGCTCCAAAGTGGTTGCGGTTGTACCGTACCTGGCATACGCAAGGCAGCACAGGGAATACATGCCCGGGGAAAGCGTAAGCATAAGATTCGTGGCGAAGATGCTCGAATCCGCGGGTGTGGTGAGACTTGTCACAATCGACATCCACAATGTCGAAGGGCTGGGGTACTTCACGATTCCAGCAAACAGTCTTTCAGCTGTACCGCTGCTTGCCGACCACCTGAAGCAAAAGCTCGAAGGAAACCGCTGCGTCGTCGTGGCACCCGACGAGGGAGCCCGAATAAGGGTCGAAACACTGGCAACCCAGCTCGAAACAGATTATTTGGTGCTTCAAAAATCCAGAGACAGGTCAACCGGTGAAGTAATATCCGACCTTGCGGATAAGGGGAGGCTGGACGGAAGGACCGCCATAATACTGGACGACCTGGTATCGACGGGGGGAACGATCGCGAAGGCGTCGGCTATACTCAAAAGCAGGGGAGTGTCGAAGGTAATTGTGGCGTGCACCCACGCACTGCTGGCTGATGGTGCAATGGAAAGGATGACGGCGGCAGGCGTACAGGAGTTCATAGCGACCGATACTGTCCCCAGCCAGTACAGCACAGTGAGTGTAGCACGTACTGTGAGTGAATTCATCAAGAGGCTCTGAACGAGCTGAATATTCGCATGGGCTACTCGCGCATGCGGTGCTACGCCGTTGTTTCCGGACCCGATGTTCGTCTATCTATCGATGAGGTGAGTGCAGTGCTTGAATCGTGCGATTTCGACCAGAAGCTTCAGGTGGAAGGAAAGATAGTGCTGTTCGACGCCTATGCCAGCTACGACGAGGTCATTTCACGTCTCGCCTTCATTTCAGAGGCCGGACGGGTTTTGGATATTGTGACAGGGTTTACCGAACTTGACCAGGAAAAAATTGCCGCTGAGTTTTCGGGTAGGAGGTTCAAGGTGGATTCCGAGGGGTTTAGGCCTGACGATAAGAGGAAGATTGATGCTGAGATGGGTAGAAATATACTGAAGATGGCTAAGGGAAGCTCCGTGAGCCTGCATGATCCTGAAAAGGTGTTCAGAATCATAAGGTATGGAGAGGCCTTTCTGTGCGGCATATTGGAGCGCAGATTCCGCGGCAGATGGAAGGAAAGGAGGCCCCGGGCAAGACCCTTCTTCCATCCCGTGGCTATATTTCCCAAATTTTCCCGTCTGATGGTCAACCTTTCAAGGGTTCGAAAGGGAGGATTATTCCTGGACCCTTGCGCGGGGACAGGCAGTCTGCTGCTCGAAGCTGCTGATATGGGTATCGAGACGATAGGGATGGATGTATCAAAGAAGATGGTTTTTGGATTCACTCGCAATCTCAAAGCTTATGCCGCCGAAAACCATCACGAAATACTTGGCGATGCAAGATACATGCCTCTAAGGGAGGTAAGTGGAATGGCAACGGACATCCCTTATGGGAGGGCAAGTGCTCTCGTTGGTGGGAGGTCCCCGTATTTGGCCAGGGCTGTATTGGAGCAGGCTTTGAGCCTTCTGAAAAAGGGGGGTTGCATAGTCATCATGACATCAGGAAAAGACCGGCCAGGAGAAGTGGGCGGACTCGAGCAGATCTCCGTATATGATTTATACGTGCACAGGTCCCTGACCAGAAGGTTATCCGTGTACAGGAGGCGCTGAAAAGACGTGTTCCGTGTAACGGTTCTGGGCAGCTCGGCGGCGCTTCCCACACGTAGCAGGGGGGTGAGCTCTATAGCACTTGAAAGGGAAGGGGAACTCCTCCTGTTCGATTGTGGAGAGGGAACACAGCGCCAAATGACGGTTGCCAGGCTTTCCAGGTTCGAACCTGATGTTATATTCATCTCACACATTCATGGCGACCATACACTCGGGCTGTTCGGGCTTCTCATGAGCATGTCCATGCATGACAGGAGGTCACCGGTCAGGATAGTGGGTCCCGACAGGCTCAAGAAGCTGATCGTGGAAGTTTTCAGAATTCTGGGCACAAAGCTGACATTCACGGTGGAATTCGTACACGCCAAGGATGGCCTGGTCCACAGGGGAGCCGGATACAGGGTGAGAGCAATAAGAACCGAGCACCCGGGTGAATGTTACGGTTACAGATTGGATGAAGACAGGAGGCCGGGGAAGTTCTTCCCCGACAGGGCGGTCGCTCTTGGTATTTCGCCCGGCCCGATTTTCAGAAAGTTGCAGAATGGCAGGGCCGTGGAAGTGGGAGGGAGTAGGATAACCCCCGAAATGGTGATGGGTCCGCCTCGTAGGGGAAGAAGCTTCGGATATTCGGGGGATACGAGGCCAGCGCGAAGGCTGGTCACATTCTTCAAAGGGGTGGACCTTCTAGCTTTCGACACCACATTTTCAGATGAATATGCAACGGAGGCAAGGCAGTTTGGGCACTCGACTGCCTCAGAATCCGCTATGCTGGCCGAAAGGGCGGGTGTGAAAACACTTTTGATGACACACATAAGTCAAAGGGTCGCTGATGCAACGATACTTCTTGAACAGGCAAAAAAGATACACCCGGATTCGGTCGTTGCAGAGGATCTCATGCAGTTTGATGTTCCACTTCCACGGTAGTCCTTTGGATCACGACCGGAGAACGATTTTGATTCAGACTAAACCGGCGCCAGATAGCCTATGAGGCTTCGTGGATCGTCCGTGATCATCTCCAGGTGTACTGCTCCCAGTGGCGACTCCGAGTCCGTCTCACAGAACGAGATTATCCCCCTTGTTAGTGCCTGCCTGTTGAGGAGGAGTTCGAAACGCGCCTTTCCCATCTGTGATAACAGAAGCCTCTTCAGCACACTTCTCACCCGCCTGGATGCAGCAGCTTCCTTTATCTTTCGAAGGCTGGATACACCACTCGCCCTCAGTACTACACGATTTTCCTCTGTCGCAGTCTCCGCTCTATCACCGGGATAGAGTATGCCCCGGAGAGCCAGGAGAACTCTTGAAGGGTCTTCGGAAGGGCTCAGCGTCGCCCAGGCAACAATATCCACTTTCAAGACCTCTTCACCTGAAAACTAACCTTCAATCCAGCTTCTGGCTATCCTTTCCACCGCGGATTGAAGCTCTTCAATCGTAAGATTTTCGTTTTCAACCATCCTGTCTGCCATGGCTATCACTTCCCCTACACCAAGCTTCAGTTCTGTCGCATCCCTTGTATCGAATTCCTCCCTTGAAACAGGGTCGTCATTCCTTCCCCTCTTACGCAGGTATTCAAATCTCCTGCTGGGTGAAGCATGAACACATAGTATTTTCACGTTACCTACTTGCACGAATCTGGATATTTCGTTTAGAGACCTCACTCCATCCACGACCACAAGCCTTAGATTTCTTTCCCTAATCTGACGGGCACAGAGTTCCGCGATGGCGGCAGGACCGCCTTCATCCCTGAGAAGCTTCTGGACAGTTCTTTGCCCGGCGGCATCGAGTGAATAGCCTCTCCTTCTGGCCTCTTCTCTGACTACATCGCCCATGCTCACAGGAACAAAGCCTAGGCTTCCGAGGTGGCCGTAGGCGGTTGTCTTCCCTGCTCCCGGCATGCCAGTGACACAAATTATCAATCTGTCAGACGACGTTTTACGCTCACATCCGCTCGCCCGCCGCACGTCTTTCAGCCGGGGTGCGTTTTAAGGAGTGATAATCCTTGCTCTACCGTCATGTATATCTATTCAAGATTCTTGGGACAAACATGACCAATGAGACTGTTCGTAGCGTTGGACGTTGTAAACGATGAGGTGAAAAGAAGGGTGAAGGATGTGCAGCACGAGCTGTTAGAGTCAGGTGCCAACATCAAACCGGTTGATCCCTCCATACTGCACATGACATTGAAATTCATTGGAGAGGTGCCCGAGCGCAATTTGAAAGAGATAGTCGATAGCCTTGAAGGAGTTAAGGAACACGAGTTCAGCCTCCACCTTTACGGTGTTGGCGCTTTTCCCTCGGTGCGCAGAATCAACGTAGTATGGGTGGGGTGCAGCGAGGGGGGAGAGTACGCGATCGATTTGCAGAAGAGAGTGGAAGCGGTGCTCTCAAAGTGGGGAAAGCCGGAAAGGGGGTTCGTGCCTCACCTGACTATATTGAGAGTGAAAGGGGGAAGCCGAGATGCTTTTGAAAGGCTCAGTGCTGCCGTTTACAGGCACAAAGATGATGATTTTGGAACTGTGCAGTACAGGGAATTCCAGTTGAAGAAGAGCGTTCTGCTACCAAGCGGTCCGGTGTACGAAACTGTCAGGGCATACAGCCTGGTGTAGAAATTGAATAGGTCGCTGCAGGACTGGATCAAGCGCCACGAAAGGGATGTACTTCCGACCGAGGCGGAAAGGACGAAGGTCGACAACGTTGCATCAAAGTTGATCAACGCATGTGAGCGGGCGATAGCAACTTCGGGTCGCACGGCTTCTGTTGTGCTGGGCGGTTCTTACGCACACGATACCTGGCTGCCAGGCGAGGGGGATGTGGATGCTTACATCGTATTCCCCAAAGAAGCCGGAAGGAGCAGCCTTGAAACGGTAGGCCTCAAGGTTGCAAGGCTCGCACTCAAAGGCTATGGAATAATCGTGAGGTACGCGGAGCATCCATACCTTGAAAGCTATATCAATGGCGTGAGGGTCAACGTGGTTCCCTGCCTCTCAACTCAGGCAGGCCAGTGGATGAGTGCCGCCGATAGATCGCCATATCATACAAGGTACATGAGAGAAAGGCTCGACGATAGCAAGCGCTTCCACATAAGACTGCTCAAGAGATTCCTTAAAACACAGGGGCTTTACGGGGCTGAAATCAAGGTAAGGGGATTCAGCGGATACGTATGCGAAGTCTTGATCCTGAAATATGGTACGCTGCCTGACCTTCTCAAAGGTGCGTCGTCGTGGAACGTCGGGACAAGCATCTCTGTAGAGCCGGAAGTGTTGGGTGAACAAAAAAAGGAATTTCAGATACTGGATCCAGTGGACACTTCGAGAAACCTTGCCCGTGCCATATCCACGCGGAAACTTGCAGAGTTCGTCTTACTGTCCGGTGTGGTCCTTAGCGGCACGAGGTGCGACCCATTCGAAAGAAAACTCTTGAGGCCTTCAAGACTTCGCAGACAGTTTATGGAAAACGTGGTGTTGATTTCATTCAGGTACTCTGAAAGGGCGGAGGATATTCTCTGGGGAGAGCTTGCCAAGAGCGCGGCCGGTCTTGCAAGACATCTTGGTGTGGATGGATACAGAGTTCTGAATCATGGCATCGAAGCAGACGCGGGAAGATGTTATATCGGCTTCCTGCTCGATAGGGTGGAGAAATCAAAGTTTGCCGTGCGTGAAGGCCCATACTACTATATGAGAGATGGACATTCTGGCTTCCTGGAGAGTTCCAGAAACCTATCCTGGTGGTTTGAGGAAGATGGTAGGATAAGAAGGTTAGAGGCAAGCCAGCTTGGAACTGTAAAAGAGGCCATAAAGTACTACATGGCTGACCCGGTTGCAAGAGCGGGATTCGCAAGAGGACTGGCTGAAGAGGCAAAGCGAAGCTGGGAAATGGCCGATGGAAGGAGGGTTGCAGAATCTGATGATATGGTAGCGAGGTCTGTCATAAGGAGGCTCTTCGGTTATGCAAGAGAACTGGATACCTGTTAATGATGCATTGGCGGAAAGGGTTCGGAGGTTGATTGTATACCCATCCGGAGACTACGAATCTGCTAAAGAGCGTTCAAGACTAATATCGGAAATGGGCGTTTCACATATCAGACTGAGCGGTGATGCGCAAGTTTGCAATGTTAACGTATTGGGAAAGGGGAAAACTTCAGTGGTGCTAGAGTGCCTGTGGAAGGAAACCGTGGCCGCGATTAAACTTATGAGACTTGACTCTCCAGTTCGCGATTTTGATTTTGAGGCGAAAGTAATGATGGAAGCGAACGGTAGCCTGCTGGGCCCGAAGCTCTTTGCCTCAAGCGAAGAGGTGCTTATAATGGAAAAAGTAGAAGGTAAACCGCTGGGGGTCTGGCTGGATCATGGAGAAAGTCTGCATCGAAGGGATATCATGTGTGAAATTCTCAGGCAGGCCAGGACTCTGGACAGAATTGGAATAAGGCATAATGAACTCTCCAATCCTTCGAAGCATATAATCGTAAAAAAGGACCGACCAGTTTTGATCGATTTCGGGAGTTCGACGTATGGGTCAAGGGGGCATAATGTGGCATCCCTATTCCAATTCCTGTGCATACGCAGAAGACAGTGCGCCACTTCGGAAGGTGCTACGAACAAAAAGATGTTTGAGGCCTTGGCTGAATACAGAAAGAATCCGGGGGAGCCGGAATTCAGGTCAATATTGAATCTTGCCGAACAGAGTTGGAAGGAAGCATGCACTACCTGAAAGGAATTATAGATGCACCCGCAGGGTAAGCGGCAAGGGGTCGTCGTCCAG
>JAJPJS010000005.1 GCA_021324115.1 Nitrososphaerota archaeon | reverse complement strand
TTCGCAAAGAGCCTTTAACTCCTCCAGTATCCTAATCGCTTCATTTGTATCGCCTTTTCTGGCTCGAATGTAGCCCCAAACCGATTTAAGTAAAGGCTCCTTTAGCCACTCCTTCCCGAGCGTATCGAACTCTCTTTCGGCTTCGTCTATCCTCTCTTCATTTATGAGAAATACAAGCTTGAAAAAGTGCCCAATTGGGCTTGGGTCCAATTGTATAGAATAATCTATGGTCTTGAAGGCCTCGTCTTTTACCCCAGATAACCAGAGCATTACAGCCTTCCACGCTAATACAATTCTATTGAGTGGGTCGTATTCCTCTGCTAATCCAATCTGCTGCCTGGCCTTCCCCAAATCACCTTCAAAGGCAAGGGTTCTTGCATAAAACAACCTCGCAGAGGAGTCACTCGGGTTCAATTGTATGGCTTTCTCGAATTCTTTCTTTGCATCAGAAAACTTCCAATCATGATTCCAGAGTAAGAATCCGAACACTGCATGCGCTTCAGAGGAGTCTGGGTCAAGTTCCAATGCCTTTTCAATCATCTTTCTCGAGAGATGATATGATTCGTCCCAAGGGATGTAACTGTGGTGACCTAGCCTCTCGTATGCTTTTGCAAGGCCCGTATAGCTGTCAGCAAATCTTGGGTCTTCGTTTACGGCCCTCTGAAAATACTCTATAGCCCTCCTAGCCGACTGCTCTGTGCTTCTCTCTTTCAGAAATTGTGTGCCAGCCAAATACAGTTGATAGGCGACAGGACTGATCGTCTTCACTTTGGATGTAGCCTCGGTTTCGCTTTTCGATAGTCTGATTTCGAGGGCTTTGGCGATTTCAGCCGCGACAGCACCTTGCACCTCGAAGATGTCAACAAGCTCTCGGTCGTATGAACCCACCCAAAGATGTTCATCGGTGATGGCATCAATCAGTTGCACCGTGATACGGATCTTGTTTGCCGTCTTTCTGACGCTTCCCTCAAGAACCGAACCGACATTAAGTTCTCTGGCTATATCCTTGAGCTTCTTCGTGGTGTTCTTGTACGTCATGACGGACGTCCTGGAAATTACCTTCAATCCGGAAACCTGAGAGAGTGTGGAAATCAGCTCTTCGGTCATCCCATCAGATATGTATGCATCAGCGGGGTCAGGACTTATGTTGTTGAAGGGAAGTACTGCTATCCGCCTCAATTCATGATTAATTGAAGGTGCTTCCTTTTCCTCCTCCCATGGCATCACTATTTTGAACACTTCGATAGGTTCGGTGACATTCTTCATAGATTTTGGCCCGAGGTATGCAAGGGGAAATACAGTTTTGTTTTTTACATGATCGTAAACCTGCCGGGTCAAGCACACACCGCCGTCCTCCGCGATGGACTGAACCCTAGATGCGACGTTTACAGCGTCCCCCAAGATGTCGTCACCTGACCCTATAACGTCGCCCAAATGAATCCCAATGCGCAGATGAATTCTTCTTTCAGGTGGAAGGGAAGAATTGTGCTCTCTTACGGAATTCTGAATCTCATGTGCGCAGTTTACCGCATCCAAGGCGCTGGAAAATTCGACAAGGAACGCATCGCCAATTGTCTTCACTTCCCGACCGTTATGGCTGGTGATTATCGGCCTTAACAGCCTCCTGTGTTCTTCAAGGAGTTCAAGCGAGAGACCTTCGTCTTTTTGGCCGAGCATTGTGTAGCCCACGATATCTGTAAACATAACAGCGGCCAGTCGTCTCCCCGCTTGATTCAAATGCAGTAAATAACATAGATGGAATCAGTAATAAAACGTTTGCCTTCAAATTTGAATCGTTGTGAAATATCCACACATTTTTACTGTTAATTCGAGTTATTGGATAAATTCTGTGCTAAACCGGTACCGCTTCAAGTATAGAATGATATGATTTGGTCTTTATCTCCCTCGTAACTGCAAATCCGGATTCACGAAGCAGCTTTTCATGCTCCCTCCTGGTGCGGTCCCGGCCACCCAGTATAACCAGCATTTCAAGGTCGTCAAAAGTGCCAAGATGCGGCGTTTTTGATTCTGGCATTACTGGTTCCACGACTAAGAGTTTGGCGGTCGGTTTCATTGCTTTCCTGCAGTTTCGAAGGATCTTCACGCAATGCTGATCATCCCAGTCATGCAGGATGAATTTCAACAGATATGCATCTCCTCCCCGTGGTACTGTTTTGAAGAAATCGCCCCCGATAACCTTACTTCTGGATTTGAGGCCCTGCCTTGCGAAGTAAGCCCTCGCCCTTGCTATAACGTAAGGGAAATCGAACAGGATCCCATTTATGTGTGAATACTTCATAAGTATCTTGGCCAACAGGTAACCCTGCCCACCCCCTATGTCGACAATAGTTTTGTAAGGCCCAAAATCATAAGCTTCGATTATCGCAGGTGCTTCGATATTCGACAGATTCGTCATTGCGGAGTCGAATATATTTGATGCATGCTTGTTGCTAGCAAAATACTCAAACATGGATGTACCATGCACTTTCTCCCAGACCGGTTCTCCTGTTCGAACACTTTCGGCTAATTTCTCCCAGCAATGCGTGTAAAATGGCTCGCCCGTGAATTCGACCCAGCCCCTCAGAGAGTCCGGAGGATCTTCCGCAAGCAGTTTTCCCAAGTCTGTAAGTCTGAATTTTTGATGGTCACGTTCTTCAACAATCCCGATTGTGGTGAGGGTTCGGAGCAAGCGAAACAGAGCTGCGGGGTTTGTCTTGGTCAGTTTGGCAAGCTGAACTGGTGATAATTCTTTCCCGTACAAATAATCAGGGATGCGAAGCTTGACTGTGCCGTACAAAGTATAATGAATCACGAATGACAATGACATTATGAGAAGTCTGTCCACCGGTCCAGCCTTTTTGTTTACTGCTTCGGAAATGATGTCAAGAAAATCCATAATTCTTTTCAGCTAGATTTATGCGGACTCGCACTTAAACTTTTGAATTCAGTTGGCTGCAAAAATAAGTTTAGGCTTGGTCGACCGATGAATAGGATAATTTGAAGAATAGCCAGTTCGATTGATCCAGTTAACGGGATCCATTTCGGTTCATATGTGTGCATTCGAAGGTTTATACGCAAGAATATTTCAATCCGACCGAGGCGATAAAATATACTCCCATTAACGGAGCGTTGGGCTAGGATCGGTCCCACCAACAGGTCGTGGATGATTCATGTGCCAAAGGCGGGTCTTTGTCTTTCCGCTTTTTTGGTCGTAACTGACCCTGATAGTCGCATACTTGTTGGATTGCCTAGGAGACATAAGGCCTGGCCCGAGCAAGGAGGATTGCCTTTGAGGCATGCCGGGGAGCTCGAAAAGGAGGGGGAGTATCTGCTCCCAGCAACTCACCTTATGATGGAAGAGTCTCCGGATGCAGCGGCTTTGAGGATTGCCCGAAGGTGGGTGGGATATCCTGAAGCGAAACCTTCATTCGTTATGGTGCAGTCACATTTGAGGCCGTCGAGTTTGTGGAAGGGCCAGACCATATACCGTCAAGGGTCGAATCATTGGGATATCTGTTTCGTGTACACGATGTGTGAAGAAAGGTTGCCGTCAGAGATCAAACCATGGTGGAAGGAGATGAAATTTGTTTCGCCATCAGAGTTTACACGGCTCGCACTTGGAAGAGGACACCGAGACATTCTGGAAGAAGGCGGATTCCTGAATAGAAAACGTCTGATGCCGAAGTAAACATGTTATTGATGAGCCATAAATCGTTGGAAGTCTACTGAATTTTTCTGATATGCTACCAGCAATCTGATTATGTAGCGAGTGGAAGAAAGTGTGGCTTTGCTTTATTCGATCCCCAAGCTGGATTCAGTGCTTACGCACGCATTATTTGGTTTTCGTTTTTAGTTTCTGTTTTCAATGACTCTTTGATTTGTAATTTGAGTCTATGAAGGCCATCGCCTCGGACCGCGGATATTCTGACTGTTTTGAATCCATGCCCTGCGTACTCCTTTTCCAATACGTCAACGTTTTCACGCTTGGCCAGGTCCATCTTGTTCAGCACAAGAAGTATCCTTTCCTGGTCCACCCCAAGCTGCTTGAGGATATCGAACGAGCTTTCCAGTTTAATCTGTATGCTTTCCGAAGATTCACTTGCGTCGACAATCAGCAGGATAAGGTCTGCTAAATTCAATTCCTCCAGCGTGGACTTGAAAGATTCTATGAGGTATGTGGGTAACCTTGAGATGAATCCGACGCTGTCAGAAAGGAGGACTTCCGAGTCAAACAGTCTTACGGCGCGAGTGGTTGTGCTCAGAGTCGTGAAAAGACTGGGCGACTCTTCTTTTGTTTCAGAGGCTAATTTATTGAAAAGCGTCGTCTTGCCACTGCTTGTATATCCAGCCAGAGAAATAAAGGGAATCTGGAGTTTCTGCCTCTGAGCTCTCTGAAGCTGCCTTTGAGTCCTTGCCTTTTTCAGCTTCTGATTTATGAATACCATCTGTCGTCTGAGAGCCTTGAATCTGACATCGACGGCGGTTTCACCCATCCCAGAAAAGCCCATCCTTTCTCCCTTGACCGAATACCGGACCTCATCCCGAGCGCGTGGCATTTCATACTTCAACTCAGCAAGCTGGACCTGGAGCTTCGCCTCCACAGTGGCTGCTCTTTTTGCAAATATGTTGAGAATCAGTCTTTCTCTATCTATCACCTCCGCATGTGTTACTTTAGAAAGGTTGTTCGCTTGCGATGAGGTCAACTTCTCATCCACAATTATTGTTTTGGAGCCGTTCTCTTCGACCATATTTTTCAGCTCCTCTGCCTTGCCCACACCCACACCGAATTCTGATTTGATGATCCTTCTCTGTGTTATGATTTCCGTTACATGATAACCTGCAGCCTTTGCAAGCTCCCTTATCTCAGCTTGGGTGAATAAATCAGGAAAGCTAACGATAGTAGCCGTTTCCGTTAAGTGATTAGAGTCACTCTTTTTAGCACCGAATGTTGTTGAATCCAATTAATTTCACGGTTGGTGGCGTGTTGCTTGTATATACATATGATTACTGTTCTTGCGCTCACAAGAAATAACAAGACGGCCTTGATCATCAGATTTGAATTATAACGCACACAGACTATTCCATAATGTTTAAGCTCTTTTGCCTCAATTGGTTCAGGTAATTAATTCAAGAAATTCTCTTTGCATAAAGTCTAACAGTAAATCGAGATTGGTTTGCTAACTCCCTTGGTTGTGAGATTTTGGAATCGGTCTAGTTTTTATGATTACATTGAAACCGAATCTTTTCAAAAAAGATGTAGCTTGCAGTGCACCATCTTCATTCAATTGAAAGAAATCTGATAATAAATGAGCTTCGTCTGCATCCTTGATGGAGGAGTCGAATAAGTCTACAAATATTCTTGTTCCCACTTGTTTATACGTCTCAATTCGCACATGACCGTCTAGTCTACCGTCCTCACTGAACAAATCTGTTCCTCTCACTGTAGGAATAATACACACACTTTTTCCTTCAAAGTTGGGTTTCAAAAATTTTCACATTGTTAGAGCCCTGCTGTATATAAGGGCGTCAACCATAGTACGTAATACATGATGTTCTGATGTCAATTAGGACGATTATCAAAACCACCATTTTGTACTGTACTTCAAATCGGTGAGGCTTTCCGCTTCTGAAAGCTTCCTGAAGATATAGAGATGTTCGTGAGCGATTTTGTAGAAATTATATTTGTGACCTTTCCACCTCTCTCTAGTCGTCTTTGTATTATGTTGTAACTTGATTATATCTTCTCTCAGAACGAATCCAGCGTCCAAAAATCTTCCAAGTACGCCTATATGGATAGGGACATAGTGAAGATGTCTTCGGGTGTCGCCGATCAATATGGCACAATGTCCTCCAGGCTTGAGGATTCTGTAGCATTCCTTTGCCACCTTCCCAATCTCAACCATGAAGTCCTCTAACTTCAATGATGATAAATCACCAGGTATGCGAGACTTAGAATAAGGAATGATACCACAATAGGGAGGATGAGTTGCTACGAGATCTACATGGTTGTCTTTGATATAATCCAAGTTTCTTGCATCGCCTATGAATAAATTTATGTGAGGCTCTTTGTAATTTTCATCCAGAGGCTTATATCGAAAGTCTAGCCTATTCATGGCTATCATAACTGCGTCTGGATTTATGTCAACCCCTATTGCATTCCTGCCCATCAATTTACTTTCAACAAGCGTAGTTCCACTACCCATCATAGGATCGCACACGAGATCTCCTACTTTGGTGAAACGGTCGATTAAATTTCTTGGGATATAAGGGCTCCAATTGCCTCTATAATTTCCAACATGTGTAGCCCAATTTCCTCTATCAGGGAAACTCCATACGGTCCACTCTTCAGGCGAGTAAGTTTCTGGCTGAAACCGGTCTATCTTCCAGTTCTTTATTATTCTCACCTTGGTATCTTCTATCTCCACAAAATCATGATTAACTATGAATTTATCATAATCCTCCGTAGTTACCATTTTCATGGATATGTGTTTTTGTAATTCCATGCTATTTCACTCGACCTAGGTACTTGACAACCTATATAAAAACGGGAGAACCCGTATCATCCGCTGTCAAATGGATAACTTGGAAAGCAAATATCTTGATTTCGCCGCAAAAGTATCCTTCTTTGAATTTATTGAGGATGAATTTAGACCAAGCAAGATACCTATAGACTCACTTTCTGCTGAAATTAACAGGCTGGGATCGCGAGGCGAATGGAACATCGATGATCTGTCGGACTTTATTAAAAATAACCCGAGAAGTTTCCTGATCTTCCAAGAAATTTTCCAGCTTCAAAGATTCACGAACACTCAAATGATTCATTTTATGTTTGACACGTCTCGGATGAATACTTTAAGATTAGATTCAACATTTGAGTATGCTGTACTCAATCTTTTGAATGATCCACAATTCCAAAAGACCTTCTTGGAATTGATCCAGAAAAGAATTCGACGCACTGTCGGGATAAATGAAATATTAAGGGATCGAGCGGTCTACCCGAAGGCTACCGTGGTTGCAATATTTAAAATGACAATTCCATATTACATTAAGAAGATGCAAGACGATGTTTCGTTGATCGCGTCTAGATTGTCCAATCGTGAATTTGGTGACTGCCCGGTAAGGATGGCTAACTATTTTCTCGATAAGCTTGAACTGAATAAAACGTTAAGGTCTATCAATTTGACTGAATATCTCAAAAATAAGAAAATCCCCCGAGATACCAAAGGAATACATGGCAATTACTTGAAGATGCGGATAAAGAAGATGCTAGATGAGCATGGATATTTCAATCTTGACGAAGACCTGAAAAAATTACGCATTTCTGAACTCCCACCAAACTTGGCTAACAAACTCCCACGGAATCTATATGTTGATAGAAAGGTCTACTGTACAGAGAAATCGGTTGAAGGAATAGTAAAGCAAGCAGACGGTCGCAGAAAGAAATTCGATTTGATAATTTTTGTTAATGGAAAGCCTAAACATTTGTTTGAAATGAATTTCTATAGTACAGAGGGAACCAAGATCGGCATTAATGAAGGCGAGTATTTGGAACTCTCTAAATTTATCGAAGAAAATACTGATTTTCGATTTCATTGGATTACAGATGGCAATTACTGGCTAACTGAAAATGGTGAAAAGAGACTCAGAAATCTCTGGAATCGATTTGGTGAAATTTACAATATAAACACTTTCGAAGAGAGATTGTGGTCGTTTAGCTCTTGAATTAATCACGATTAAATGGGCGTTTAGCTTTAATAATTGACAACAATTGCATACAATCCGCCTAGTTGCAGGATTAGCTAATCTTGCATATCGGTTTCGAATATATGTCCATATTTAAACTCAGGATGAGTCGACCATCGCATGCAAATCGGATTCTTTCTCGGTTATGCCCAGAATGGTTCCGAGGTCGTGCTGACACCACCCGAGCTGTTAAGCGGTGTCATATTCAAAGGTGTACGTTGCAAAAGAATCGTAAGAAATTTGGTTGGACAACTGGCAAAATCCAATGAAAGAGTTCTGATTCTTTGTCTCTTCGAACCCCTTGCTAACGATTTCGACGGATGGTTGCCTAACATTGGGCCTGAAGAGTTAGCGGGTGCAATTTTTACATATGAACAAACAAATGACAGATATCCAACAACGTTGGCCAGTTGTTTGAGCTTCGGGCTGGCACTCGATGATAATTCTGAATATATAGTGAGAGATGTGATTAAGGAACTCGCATCGGCCTCGACGGCCGGGGGGCCAGTGGCCATCACCAGTATGTTGCTTGAACAAGGCGGTGAACAGGCTTTCTGGACAAAGAAAAGATTAGAGGAGCTCCTTGCGGTCAATTATATCACACCATACAAATTTCCCGAATATTGCTTGGCCAGCCTTTGGAGAATTCCGCCGGTAAACGTGCGTGTGGCAATCGCCCTGGCGTGCGCCTGTAAATTCATCGTAAGGGAAGGTGGATATGCTGTGTTTCTCGGATGGAACCTTGTTACTTCAATTGCAAACAGGTCACCGTCTCTCAGGTCAAGATTGAGGCAGCTCTTGGCGGAAGTGCAAAACTCCGGTGCACATGTGATTGCCTTACAGACCGATCCGGCGGGGGAGGACCCAAAGAATCAGCCCTTCGGCATCAGTATCACTGAACAGGGGCCATTCTTCGTGCTGCATGGTAAGCAGACCGCTATCGATGTACGCTTCGCAGCCCCTGACCTTGTCATAAGTAATGCCGCCAATCAGTTGGAACGTAAAAGTGTGAAAAGTGATATGATAATGGTGGTTCTTGAAGCCGTTAGAAAATATCCTAATTCCACACTTACTGGTCTTTTCACATTTCTTAAACCTGAACTAGATGAAGCTGAGCTCGAGCTGGCAATTCGGGAGGCGTTTGAAGGTGGTTACGTAAAGATGGAAGAAAGCCGCACCAAAGGAGAAAAGACCGTAGTGTTAACAAAATCCGGAAGGAAACTGCTCGATTCGGGTGGTGTGTGAACGGTTTTGGCAGGCTTCCTCCCTACTGGTGCAGCAGGTTTGGACGAGATGCTCGGTGGCGGATTACCAACAAGCGGCCTGATAGAACTGTTCGGCGAAAAAGCCACCGGAAAGAGCGTTCTCTGCCTGCAAACCGCTTCTGCAACTGCGGGGGCAGGCAAAAATGTGCTGATTGTGGATACCGAACTTGGATATGAGAAGAACCTGCTGCCCTACTGGGCTGCTCCGATGCGTTCCCGGTTCGGTTCAAACATATCCTATTCCAAGGTCACCGTGGAAAGAAGGCTGGACGATGGGCGAAAGAAGCGGGTCATCGAAGCTGTTATGAAAGAAGCCATCAGAAACCTGCTTCTGCAATATCAGATCGAAACCACCGAAGGGCAGCTCAGTCAGATCATATCGGTAATTTCTCCTGTGGCTAAACTCACGGCAGACAAGAGTGTAGGGCGTATCTACATCCTGGAGGAACCCGGCCTTAATGGTCTGTTGGCCCTTCATGGTATTGATGGTGAAATGGTTGTTTCTGAAGGGGGTCGCACAGAGCTAAGATTGAAACCCGGAGGAATCAGGGAGCCTGAAAACTCACCGATTGGGAACTTTGTAAGAGACTATGGTATTGGATTAATCATATATGACAGCATATCCGCTCCTGCCAAGTCAACATTCACAGGAACACAGGACCTGCCCGCCCGTTCCTCAACCTTCGCCTTTCTGCTTGGTCAGGCTCAGAAGATGTCCAGCCGGTTCGGTATACCGGTGCTGGCAGTGAATCACATCAGTATACATCCACACAATCCTGCATGGTCTCATCCATATGGCGGTCTCACTGTCGGCTACGATTTCAAATACGTCTTCCATCTCGAGCGTGAACCCAGCGAATCGAAGCTGAAGGAATACCCTGTCGCTAACAGTGACAGTGTAAAGGAGCACAACAGACTGCTCTGGTCATACAGACATCCAAGCATAGATCAGTATGCCAAAGCCGTTCTTCTGTATCTGGACGAAAGTGGATTTCACTGAGGGTTGTTTACATGATAGGAACCATATTCAAGGGTGGAGTATCTTTATTGGCCTGCGTGCTGGCGTACACGTTTGCGGTGAGCCTGGCCCTGAGCATCGGTCAGACAAACCCGGTCTCCAGGCTTGCACAACTCGCCTTTGCATTTGTATTCAGCTATTCAGTATTATGCCTTTTCTGGAAGAGACTCCGGAATGCATTTGCCTATCGTAAGTTCAAATTATTGGTTTTCGGGTTGATGCTGTCAAGCTATGCTCCCTTGGAAATGCTGGTACCATCGCCATTTAGTGCTATCCCGGCAACAGTCCTCCTGTTAATTCCATTCAGGTGGAAAAGATTTTTCCCGAAAATCGGATTCTCGATACCTGCATTTAATGTCAGGTTATGGTTCATCCACATACGATGGGTACGTTATCGCATTTTCGAATATGATGTGAGCCCGATAAACATATCATATGAATCTGCTCTCGGAGTCGGCTTCTCTGAAGAGGGTGCACTCAGGATGGTCGCGAGGAAAGGCAGAAAACTGATCAAAGCCGGGAAAATACCGTTTCCAGCCCATGAAAACGAACGTGAACTAGATTTCAGGCATCATTCTTTATTGATTGAACCGGATATGGAAACTATGGCGTGCCTTGGATTCTCTCGAAACCGAGTACTATGTCTTATAGATGTGAATGATAATTATGAGGGCTATGTGGATGTTCGAGCCAATCAGAATGATGCAGGTTACATTCTGACAGTACTAGGGAGTCGGCCTACTTTAATGTCGAAATGGCGTTATTTTTTGCTAAAAGAAACCTGGGGATTTGTTGGCCCTGACCGGTGGGAGAAAAGAGGAATTAAGCAGACCCGAGAAAAGAACCTTCCACTTTGAAAGATCCGGGGGAAATAAAATATTAAAATTCAGGTTGTTTTGCTGGCGCTAAAATACGATAGATTCTACTCCTAGAACAAGTAAAGAATTAGCTTTAGAGACTCTGATTAGATGCACATCAAAATTGAATCTGAAAGCAGATTTCTTTGATAGACGGAAACTAGACAAATTTAGTGAAATATTAACGCCGGTATCTCTGGTACCCTTACCTGAAGGAATAAGAAGTATACAGTCACCCAAAGGACTGACATGACGGCTAACCAAACAATCGCGGCCTTCCATTTTCTATTCAAGCCTTCGATCAAACACCTCTTACTAGATATTTGAATAAATGGTTCCTTATAATCTTTTAACAGTGACCACTGCCACGGAAAAACGGTTTAGATGGGCTGTTCTATACTTTGAAACGGGGTTCTAAAATTTGTTTTGTTATATATCTTCGATCTTCTTTAAAGGATGTCATGAAGGAAAACATCAGGTTGAATCTTTCTCCACCCATCGTGTTTGCTGCAGCACTTATCGGATTCATTATCTATCTTGTAACTAACAACTTTTTTGTCTTCTTGATGTCGATATTCTACGCCATGGTGGGAGTCTTGCTGATACTACTCGAAGCTCGCGAAAGGAATAGGGCAGAAGTGGCGGCCGCAAGATAATATATCAGATTCGCCCATTTCCGTTGGAGCGCTTACATTATCTACCCTATTGGTCAACTAGCCTGTCAGAGTGAAAAGGTTGTATTTTACCTAAATCCATTTGAGTGGATACAGCCTCACAAATCCAAGCTGATCTAAAATTTTTCCCCATTTTATTTTCTAATCCCCTTCCTACATCTCATTCTTTAATATCGGGGTCTAATCCATTCTTCTTCAAAAGCTCCTGGAAGCGTGGGTCTTTTCTCGCTCTTTCAAAGAGTGGTGAATATCGCATTTGAAGCGGGTCTAACACATGTTCATCGACCGCCCTGAACATAGCTGCAAAGAAACCGTCTAGGTCGCCCAAAAAATATTTGATGTAACCTATGCTCCTGTCTGTGGACCCGCCTCCCCTGAATTTCCCTTCGAGAAGCTCGATTACCTCTTGGGCACCGGCTCTGTCACCCTTCAGTGCACAGAGTTCTCCTCTGCTGAAAATAGTATTGAATTCGCCAGGGGCTAGCGCTTCTATCTGCTCAAGCTTTTCTTCTGCACTAACAAGGTTGCCCTTTGATAAATAGTACTCGAACATTCCGGTAGCTACCACCAATGGCATTATTTCATGATTCTTTTCCCATAGCTCTAAAGCCTTTTCTTCCATGCCGACCCCGATATACAGGTCAACCAAAACAGAAACTATGTATGCAGAAAGAGGATCAAGTGAATGGGCTGCCTCGAGCGATTTGATGGCGGATTTTGGGTACCCTATGGTAGCTTTGAGCATTCCGAGCCAATAGAAGGCATCAGATAAGTTTGGATTGAGTTCTATTGCTTTCTTCGCTTCCTCCTCAGCCTTGGTAAAATCATCATCGGCCCATCCTATAAAAGAAAGCAAAGCATGTACCTCGCCTAAATTATCGTTTAGTTTCTTGGCTGTTTCAGCAGCGCGTTTCATTGCCGCAACTCCTTCTTCCCGTGAAATGTAACTCCTCATTCCGAGTCTGGCATAGCAGTTTGCTATCTCTATGTAAGCCCGGGCAAAAATCGGATCAAGCTTCGTCGCACTATTCAAAAGTTCCAAGGCTTTACGCAAAGAATCGGCTGTGGTTTCGTTGATTAGCTGTTTCGCTCTGAGGTAATATGAATACGCCGTTAGGTTGTTGGTGTCTCCAGTGCTTGCCGGAGAGATTTGTGGAGAGAGATTCCCTGGCAGTGATTGTGCGATATTCGTTGCTAAATCTGTCTGAACTTCGAATATGTCGTCGAGTGTTTTGCTGTAGCTGGAAGACCATAGATGCTCCTCGGTCACAGCATCTATCAATTGAGCTGTTACTCTAATCCTGTTACCAGCCTTCCTTACACTGCCCTCCACAATCGAACCTACGCCCAATTCCTTGCCGATTTCTTTGATCCCTTTTTCCTTGTTTTTGTACCGCATCGTAGAAGTCCTTGCGATAACCTTGAGGCCCTTCACCAGAGAAAGTTTGGAAATTAATTCCTCAGTCAGACCGTCCGAAAAGTATTGATCGTCTGGGTCTGGGCTGAAGTTCACAAATGGGAGTACGGCTACACGTGACCTGTCTGGTCTTTCTTTCTCGAGGGCTTTTTCTTCATCCCAACTCATAATAACCTTGTAAACCTCCAGTGGTGTCTCCACATTCTTCAAAGATCTAATTCCGAGGCTCTCCAATGGCAAATCGAACTTATTATGAATCTGATCATATACTTGTCTTGTCAAACATATTCCCCCCTTTTCTGCGATTGGTTCTATCCTTGAAGCGATGTTCACTGCATCACCGAAAATGTCGCCTGCTTCTTCGACAACGTCTCCAAGGTGGATACCAATGCGAAGATGAATTTTCTCCTCTTCGCTCACGGAAGTGTTGTATTCTCTTAAAGCTCTTTGGATATCGTAAGCACACCTGGCTGCGTCCAATGCGCTGGAAAATACGACCAGAAGCGCATCCCCTATGGTCTTTACCTCCCTTCCGTTATGTTTTGTAATGATGGGCCTAATCAGCTTGCGCTGTTCTTCAACAAGAGCCAGTGAAAGAGCCTCATTTCTTTGCCCCAAAGCAGTAAAGCCGACCATGTCGGTGAACATTATGGCCGCGAGCCTTCGGTCGCCTTGGGGCAAACTATTTTCAAAAGTTATTCTTTGAGTCAGATATAAATCCATTATGGATAGATGCAGGTTGTTGATATTGTTGAATTTTTCACCTCCACCTCGTCTCTTACATCTCAGGCTATTTCGATTCCAACGACTTCGAATAATGTAAGTATCGGTCTTTCAGCTAGATGACTCTTTTCTTGATTTTTGCATAAAAGCAATGAAGAGATTTTCGACCTAGTAGTTTTCTTACCCGCGGGCGGGCTTCTCAATATGTAGATGCAGAAGATAATGTACGGTAAGTGACTTGATGGTTGTTGCTGCTATCGGATGAAGGGATATTGCGTAGAAGAGTCTGCACCGATCGCTTAACTATCAAATGCTTGCGAAACACCGTGGTTAGACTGTCCTATAAGTCAAAACATAGCACGGTGATTAAAATGCTCAAGCCACTCTTGGTGGACTCAAAAATGATGCAATTTCGAAATAAAATCAATGGACAAGGAATCATCTAACATAACGATGCGTTTGAAAGCTAGTTCTACGGCTGTTATTGTTGTTGTCACTCATCCCGCAGTACGCATGGATTTGCGGTGTCCGACACTTGGAAAATCCACCTTGTGTTTACACCCTCACATCAATGCTGCGCTATGAAAGATGTAGTTCGTCCATTTTCCGAACGGTTTGGTCGACATAAAGACAAATGGGTCAAATTTCATCCTGAATTTGAGTGCTGTCTTGATGGCTGCCACGTTTGAACCGGGCGTGTAGTAGCCAACTTCATTGATGTTTTGACTGGCGGAGATTCTGAGTGCAGTCTCGAGCACAGGTTCTGTGAACTCCTCTGAGATGACTGCCATTGGACCGATACCCCCGCTGGGCCTGACATAAGCGTACCCTACCGGTTCGTCCCTGTTCCTACTGAACAAAAAGCACTTGTACTTCGATTGAAAGAAGTACTCGTGATGCCAGTCGAGCGAAAACCCCAACACGTCTTCATCAAATCGCTTGAAGGTCCGTGTGGCATCTTCGAGACTTCTCAGCTCATCAAAGTTCAGGCTGGTTTGGGGTTGTACAGTATCAATTATGACCCCTTTTGGTCCACTCACGTAGTAGAGCGGCTCCCGCGCATACATCCCGTATCTCATGTACAGAGATTGAGATGTTGGGTTGATCGAGAAAGTTATGGTCGCCCTATTCGTGATCTCGACACCATTCCATGACTGCAGTGTCCTTTCGAGCAGGTTTTTTCCTATGCCACGACCTTGGTATGGTGGGGAAATAAACAACCATGAAAGAAACCAAACCGAACCCCTGACGAAGCTGTCCGAAAAGCCGACGACCCTTCCTTTATCTTCTGCAACCCAGAATGCGTGCGGCGTCTTGCGAATCAAGAATGAAAAGATGGGATTCGGTGGTGTCGGGTTAGTCGGGGTTTCGAGAAGTCCTCGTTTCATGTACAGGTCATCCATTGCCTCAGCGAATACATTCGAGATGCCTTGAGCGTCGTCTTCTTTCGCTGGCCGGTAATCGATGCTCATAATAATTTTGAATGATTTGAAAACCAGTATTTTTGTCTTCCCAATCGTATTTAAGTGCGAACCAAACCATGCATTCAAAGGTGAGGTTTGACAAGCGGAGGAAGACTTCGATGATGTAAACTGAATCCTTTTTACCAGTTCGTTGAGTCATCTTATCTCATGTATTTCTAATATCCCGACCTCGACATTTCAGTCATTATGACACTGAAGAGGAAAAGCTCTCCAAATATTCCTCAAGTGTCTTAAAGGAGCTGATTCCGGAAGCCCCTAGTGAGTATAAAGTTACTGGGGCATCATGTACGACGAGCTCAAACCTTGCCCTAAGTGCAGCTCCACAGAGCTGGTCAGGTACAACGTGTCCGAAAGAGTCTTCTGCACGATCCTAGCAAAAAGAATCGATTCCTGCATACCTGTCAAGGTGTGCGTGAAGAGGTTCGAGTGCAAGAAGTCTGCGAGGGCCACGATCACATTGATTTAAGAGTGAAATGCCTGGACCGGACGCCGAAGTTCGAAATAATGGGTATTCGGCCTGCAATTTAAGAATTTGGGGTGCCTGATGGCAAGGGGCAACCGTTGAACAGGGATGTCTGGATGCTTTTCACCGGACAAAATATTGCCTACATCAAGGGCCCCGATGGTAACTTCATTGAGTTATATGACCATCCTGAGGAATCTTGGGATTTCAATTCCTAAAAGGTACTAACGGATACAAGCCTGGCATATCCTCTGGTCTGATAGTACCACATTCGACCATTCCTCACTGGTCCCATCCCGACCGAGACTGCCGTGAGGTTGTTGTCTTCGCATGTAAAGCCAGCAACCCCCGGAGAGAAGCTACGGAGGCAAACGAAATCGGGTTTCTCATGTAGAGGATTGCTTCTGTCCCGTTAACACTTTGGGGACTTGACTTGGCGCAAGAAGTATCATTGCATCTCCCTCTACGAGTCCCATTTCGGTTCCGGGTCTTCGCCGTGACGGCGCATTATTTCTGTGAACCTCGGATCTTTCCTGACCTTGTCGAATTGAGGAGAGTACCGCAGGCTTGAGGTGTCCTGAACATGCTCAGAATGCGCCTTCTCCATAGAAGCGAGGAAGGCATCATTGTCACCCAAGGCCAGCATTATGTACCCGATGTTCCTTTCAGTGGTGGCCCCTAGCGAGAATCGTTCGCGCATGATACGGATTGCTTGCTTCGCGTCGTCGACCTTTCCCTCGTATGCTCTCAATAAGCCTCTCATGAAGATTGTTGTCTGATCTTTAGGGGAAATCTGTTCCATCGTCAGCAGCTCGGTCTCCGCCGATTCGAAGTTGCCCTTGTATACGTAGAAGCTCACCATCAGAGAAGCAGCGACGTAAGGTGCTACCTCTCTGAAGCCCGAAACGAGGCTTAGGAATGCGTCGTCCATCTTGGCGTACATATAGGCGCTCGCCAGCGAGTGAAGGACGTCGGAGGAAAGTGGATCGAGGGAGCGAGCGCTTTCGAAAATCGAGATGGCTTCCTTGAGAGCGCCGAAAGCCATCCTAACAATTCCAAGCCTCAGATACGCCTCGGCCAAGTTCGGGTTGAGCCTGATTGCCGCCTCTGCCTCGAGCTCATCCTTGGGCCTGTCGTCTAACACCCAAGCGGTGAAAGAGAGGAGGGCATGGCCCTCCGCAAGGTTTTCGTCTATCTCCAAAGCCTTCTTCGCGGCAGAGATCATCCCCTTGACTCCCTCATCGTACGAAATCTGTGCTTTCATGCCTAGCTTTGCGTAGAGGTTGCCGACCTCGACATACGCTCGTGCAAAAGAGGGGTCGATCTTTGTAGCCTCCGTAAGAAGTTCCATGGCTCTAGTGATCGATTCGAATGTCCCCTCGCCGGCCAACCTCTTCGCTTTCAGGTAGTTTATGTATGCATCAACGTTCGTAGTGCCACCTCCGGTCTTCTGGACCTCCCTAGTGATACTAATACTTGAAGGGAGGCTGGAGGCTATCCTGCTGGCCAAGTCTGTTTGCACGGCGAAGATGTCGTCAATGTTCTTGTCGTATGTAGACGCCCATAGATGTTCTTCCGTGGGAACGTCGATAAGCTGGGCAGTGACCCTGATCCTGTTGCCGACCTTCCTGACACTGCCTTCCACGATAGAACCTACACCGAGCTCTTCACCTATCTGAGAGATCGTTTTCTCTCTCTTCTTGTAGTACATTACGGAAGTCCTTGCTATCACTCGGAGACCCCTTACAAGAGATAGTCTGGAGATGAGCTCCTCCGTTAGGCCGTCGGCGAAGTATTCGTCGTTCGGGTCTGGACTGATGTTAGCGAATGGGAGGACGGCCAAGCGGGACCTGTCGTGCGTAAGGGGCTGAGGAACACCTTCGGACTTCCATGGCATCACCATTCGGAAAACTTCGACGGGAGCTGACACGTTCTTGAGGGACTTTGACCCCATGCTGACCATCTTTACGTCGAGCTTGTTTCGAACCTGGTCATAGACCTGTCTTGTCAGGCAGACTCCCCCCTCCTCGGAGAGGGGTTCGATTCTTGAGGCCAAATTCACGGCGTCCCCAGAAATGTCATCTCCGTCTTCGGAAACGTCGCCGAGATGCAAACCTATGCGGAGCTTCAGCCGCCTGTCCTCAGGGGCCGAGATGTTGTACTCCTTTATACTCCTCTGGATGTCGAAAGCGCACCTGGCAGCATCCAGAGCGTTGGCGAACTCGACCATAAAAGCGTCACCAATAGTCTTTACCTCCCTCCCGTTGTAGCGCATTAGCAGTGGACGGATTATGGCTCTCTGCTCTTGGACCAACTCCAACGATAGCGATTCATCCCGTTGACCCAGGGCAGTGTAGCCTACCATATCCGTGAACATAATTGCCGCCAGCCTACGCTGCCCTCGTGACAAAGGAGTGTTTCTCAATTACGAAGACCTGCGTTAAATCTTTTTTGGAGTAGATTTAGCTTTATGCCAGTGAACACCAAGAGTTTCTTGTATGAGACTCCTGACACATGAAAAACTCGGGGCCCGATCTTTCAAAGATTGGGGTCTAACTTCCTTCCTGGACTTCGAAGGTCTCCTGAGGTAAGAGTCCGTGTGCCTCTTTTTGTGCCTACGAGATGGCTTGTTTGTTAGGTGCATCAGACAAACAGAAGATCGTTCCTTGCTTCTCGTCTAGCCAGTACTTCTTGAACTTGACGCCGTACTTGCCTTGCACTTTGAGATCTTTGGCATGCGCTTACGCGACATCCTTCAGTTTGACACCGTTCATGTTCTTGTGTATGTCGATATAGCTGGGCATTGAAGTTTGATCTCGGGCCGTCCTAATATGGTTTGTATGCTTCGAAGTCGCACCATACCGCTCTAAGCCGAAGATTGCCCTACGTCTCTGCACAATCGTTCGTCAACACGCCCTAACAGTTCCAGTCTTGAAGCGCCACTTTTTCTTTCTCGTTCCACAACTGAGTGACGATGTTATGGTCTCCTCTATCACTCCTGAGTGATGTATCTATCCGCCCAAGAGGGCCTAGACATATGGGAGTTCGGATTCCTAGGCTCCTGGATTAGCCTCAGGGTGCTTCGTATTGGGTTTCTCTTCTATCGTGATACTGTGAGAAGGCGTTGTTATGGAATCGTGGATTGGTCTTGTGTGCTGACCCGATCATCTTGATTCTGTTGTAGGTTACTCGCAGAGCCGTTCAGAATCGTTAAATGCTGCAGAGAGGGACGCGTGGTATGAGATTGGAGACAGAGCGTCTCGTATTGCGCTCAGTCGTTCCATCGGATGCGTCAAATCTCCATCTGCTATATTCCGATCCAGAGGTCATGCGTTTCCTGCCTCCTGGTCCACCCGTCACACTTGAACAAGCGCAGCAGCGCGTTGAGCGCAGAATGAAGATGGAGGCGGAGCTTGGTTATGCGCCCTTTATCATACTCAAGAAAGATTCGGGGGAGTTCATAGGCAGTGGCGGAGTTCAGCCGGTCAAAGACACCACCGATGTCGAAATCGCGTACCACTTCCTTCCTTCTGCCTGGGGGAAAGGCTACGCCACGGAGGCTGCTGTGGCTATTCTCGATTTCGGTTTCAGGACAGTAGGGCTGCGAGAGATTGTTGCAGTTGCATACCCCGACAACACAGCTTCGTGGAGAGTCTTGGAAAAGATTGGAATGAGAGACGTGGGGATTGCGAAATACCATGGTATCGGAGGACTCAAGAAATACGTAGCCAACCGTGAAAGCTGGACACCACCAAGATTACGGTGAACGAAAGAGGTTCAGCCCTGTGGAGCTGGGGCTTCATAAGCGCGAACTGTTCTGAGGCTCTTTCAAACGCGGCTGTCATGATACGGTCGTGTTGACCGATCTCAGGGCTAGGTGCCCTACAATGGGAAGACGCGGCTCAGCAGAGAGATTGCGCCTACCGCATAGACAGAATATCGGTACAGGTTCAGGAGATATACCGCGTTCTTCCAGTCCGGTGATTCCCGCGTCATTATCGCAAGGTGATGCATCATGACGACACTGATTCCAACAAAAGCCGATACAGCGAGCCCGATCAGTCTGATCGTGCCGGCCTGAGCATAGTATGAAGCCAGCACCGGCAGGGCGCCCCAAGTGAGACCGAATGCGGTGTATGAATGTGCGAACTTTGCAATTTCTCTGGGGTAGGCAATCGCTTCGACTCCCTCCACTGCTACAAATAGCAGGAAGAAAGGTATAGACCATCTAAGAGCCAAATATACACCAACAAGGATTCCGGCCAAGACTGAGGCAATCCCTACTCCAAGCATCCCCCTTTTGGGAATACTGAAGTATGGAGCGAATTTATTGACACTGGTTGCTATATCGATATAATGAGCTCCGACGACCAGACCCAAGAAAGCCGCCAGAAGTATGTAGGCGTAGATAACAAAACTGAAGCGGGGTGAAATGGCTTGTCCAAGGGTAATCCAGCCCAGAAATACGAGGCTGAACGGCACCCTAAGCCCGTAAAGCCACACGTTTTTGCTCCAGGGTCTCTGAAGGTCCGGCTCTACCGGTGGGTCCAAACATGCGCTTTGGGCGCAAATCTCATTATTAAGTTTTGCAAACACCCGTTGAGCTTTGTCCGCCGCGAGCACCTTGAAGTCTACCGCCCATCGTGTATTTTCAGGGATTTCTCCAACTTATGATATGATCCTCAGATTTTTCACCCTGTTTCAAGATGATTATTGGAAGGATGATCTTCTGCAAAGGGCTTCTCTAAGGGCGGGCGACCTTGTCCTAGACATTGGCTGTGGTACCGGAGTGCTTGAAGAACGGATAGGCAACCTGCCGGTGCAAATCGTCGGAGTCGACTTGACGAAGGAGATGCTGTTGCTTGCTGCTCAAAAGAAACTCGAATGTGTTGATGCGCTCCTGTTAGGGGACGCAGAACGACTTCCGTTTGTGTCAGAACGGTTCGATGTTGTTCTTTCTTGCTACGTCATAAAGTATTGCAAAACTGAAGACTTCGTGGCGCAAATAGCGAGAATGCTCAAGCCGGGCGGGATGGTCGTGATTTATGATTTCGCGCGACCGTCGGGAGTCTTAGCTCCCTTACATGGATTCTATATCTACGGTATACTCAGGCTACTTGGCAAGTTCGCAAAAGGGTACGATCCTTCTATCTCGTTTACTTTCAGCAAACTTCCAAACGTAATTGCGAGATCGACTTGGGAAGATGAAATTGAAGGATGCCTTGTCAGGGCTGGATTTGTTGGCGTGCGCCATAAGACACTGTCAGGCGGAGGCGCCAAGATGTTCTGGGCTTGCAAGAACAAGTTTTAGACGCGATTCGATTCTATATTAGAATAAATAATTCTGAAGGAAAGAGATGATGCATACTAGAGCAGACGTATATAGATATTGAAGCCGGTCGGCATGTTAAGCCGTTAGAGCAGTACACTATCTGTAAAAACTAACTTGTATAGCAACTTCCCGGTTTGTCGGATCCAATTAGTAGAACTACAACGCGTATAAGTTCTTGGCGTTTAGTCAACACAACTCTCCTCAACGGGGTTGGTCTGTCCTTCACCGAAGACCGGCAGGCCCAACTCCACCTCAGCAATATACTTGGTTTCGGATTATCTTCGTTCGGTACTCAAGAACTATCTTGACCGTGCTACCTTGCACCTTTATTGTGTGTATCAACCGTGATTGCATTTCTTAATCGATTGAAGCTCGATCTGTCCTTCGTTTCTATCCATCTTCAGAGTCCATCATGCTTATCTCGATTCTTGGGTGCTTGAGGCGTCCATAATAAACACTTAAATTATTTTAAAGATTGTAATTAGCCAGTTGGAATCAGAAGGCAAGAGAGCCGAGCTAGCAGAGATCCTGTTCAATCTTGCAAGCGACGACAGGCTGACACTCCTTTCAAAAATCGGTACCGATAAGCAGAGGCTCCGAGACCTGTCGAGTATCATAAACGCTTCAGCCCAAGAGTGCTCGCGACATATCAGTCGACTTGTAGATTCAGGCTTCATCAAGAAAAGCTCGGACGGATTCTACGAGATCACCACTCTAGGGCGAGCCCTGCTCGACCTCTTTCCAAGCTATGAATTCCTGCTCTCTAACAAGCGTTACTTTCTGAGTCACGACCTCAGATTTCTCCCCAGAGGTTTCCTTGGGAGGATCGGAGAGCTTTCGGGAGGGGTATGCGTCAGCCACTTCAGCGAAGTGCTAGAACTGATTAAGAAGGTGATAGCGACAGGCCGTGATCATGTCTGGCTCCTCTCAGACAAGCCGATGGTGGTGGGCCCATCCATTGGGCCGACCTTTTTCTCCAGGGACATTCCGGTTAGGTTGATAGGTCAGGCCATCGACGAAATGATTCTCGAAGAGACCAAAACATCCCTTCTTCACAGCGAGATCGCTATCTTACCCAGTGTAAATGTGGCAATCGCAATCAACGAAAACCTCGCGGGCGTGTGCTTCCCCGATGCTACAGGCAAGATCGATTTTGGCGGAGGCTTTTCAGGAACCGACCCGAAATTCTTGGGTTGGTGCAGCGACCTGTTCGAGCATTACTGGTTCAAAGCGGAGAAGATTTTCGCAAGAGGAAAACAGTGACGCATAAACAAGTCTGTTTAAATTCACGTTGGGTGTTGAAAAGACTTAATCAAGGGTGCTGGACAATAGAAGGGCAATGAATAAAGAAGAACGTCAAAACCGGCCGACGACGAAGGAGCTCCTGGAGGAGTACTACAGGGGCGTGGAAAAGAAGGGAGGATGGGGTCATCTTCTCTCAGAGGATTTCCTGCTTTCCGGCACGATAGCACAAGAGACCAGAGGGAGGGACGCTTATGTGAATAACAGCTTTTTCAAGCTGATCAGAGGGTTGAAGGTCAAGGAACTGATTGAAGATGGCGATACTGGCTTCGCTCTTGTCAGCTACGACTTGGTCTCTCCGAAAGGCAAGAGCTTCACTTCAGATGTCGCGGAACTCTGGAAGGCGAAGGATGGGGAACTCGTCTCCGTAGCAATCTACTTCGACACAGCTGGCTTCAGCAGGGCCATGGCTTGACGGCGAGTGGCTCAGGGTGGAAATCAGAAGTCAGCGTACATACTACGTAGCCCAGTTCGTAACAAAGTTCGAATCAGTGGACGAGGTACGGCAAAGGTTCCCCGAACTCATCGCGGCGCACATCTCGCGCTCCAACCGGCTTCATAAAGAGGGTAAACTGTTGATGGCGGGTGCTTTACTCAACAACTCGGGCGAACACGTCACAACGATGGCTGTCTTCTATTCCCGGGAGAACGCCGAAGAATACGCGAAGGGTGACCCGTTTGTGCTTGAATAGACGTTGAGCGAGTGGCATGTTAAAGAATGAGCTGACATGCTGGAAGAATGATGAATTTACTTGGATTAGGCCCTTCGTCTCTTTAAGCGCATGCCAGGAGAAGCGTCTTACATGGTCTGAGAGATTTACGTGCTTTTCAGCTCGGTGCTTATTTATCATATCACCGTAAGCTGCAACCGCAACCTTGGCCCGAACTACACTTATCTATGTAGATTGTGAGTGATTGAGCTCGAATTTCCAGCCGTTATCCATCAACATAATAGTGTCGGTTTCCTCTGTACTTCAAGCCTGAATGCTTTAAGCAGTGCGCTTGGTGTTGCTTTCTATAAATAAATTGTTGAATACTACGCCATTCCAACGCAACCGCTATTTGATTGCAAAACTTCAGCAGCTTACCTGAACCGGTCGTCCCCGTCGTGTATTCCGCCACGATCTCGCCAGCTCTCAGACGACCATCCGAAGCCGCCTTCTCCACCATCACCTTCGCGGCACTGTCCTTCATGCTCTTGGCGGGTTTGCGAATTCCAACTTGGCCAAGACTCTGGCAGACCCCCTCGGGACGACCCTGTGTAGTTGGACGATGGGGGTGTTTTCCACGGCGTCGAGAATGCTGGCCGAGCTAACGTTAAACCCCGGTGCTTTCAATCATCAAAGAATTATTATTCTCTTTGCTAAGAAGTCGCTTTCCCTGAGCGCAAATAGGACATTGCAATAGGCATTGCCGGAACTGCTGCCAGTTTGATGGCTATTGTCGCAGCGATGATGTTCTATCTTCGAGGGAGAGGCACCCGCTTCGGTTCCGTTTTTCGGTATTGCTGTGCCGGCACTCTACACGACCTAGTATCTCTCTATAAGACCGGTCTATCCTTCGGCCCCATGAAGGCTGGGGGGTGAGGAGGTGGACCTCTGTCACCGCGAAGTTGTGCTTCCTCGACCTGATACTCCTGCTTAGCGCCTTACAAACTGGTGGAATCTGATAAACCAGCAGATGTACTCTTGGAAGAAATAGCTGATGGCATGAAAATATCTCTTAGCTTTGTCTAATGCCGCCAAGCCGAACCGGAGGTATTACCCGAAAAGTTTCAGAAGTTGCGCTAGCAAGAAACTCAGACCAGCTAATGACATTACGTCTATTAGTTTTGGGAAGGGGTGCTTACTCTGTTCAGCGAAGGTCCTTGATGATATGGTCACTTCAGAGAGCAGCAAACTCCAGAATCTGCGGTCCAGATTACTCATGCGGTCGCAAGCAAGGACGAAGTCGTCAACAAGACCGTCGATTCCAGCGGAGGCAAGTCTTTCATTGATCTTTTTGACAGTCTCTTTGAACTGCTTTAAATGGTCGAAGGAATAACCGAGAGTCACAAGTTCCTTTCTCAAGTCTTCAAGAGCTCCGACGACCCCGTCGTCAAATCTGGTTAGAAGCACGAAGCCAGGTATTTCCAATCCAAGCACATAGGCAACCACAACGGAATAGACGAGATCAGCGGTCGCTGTCAGCCATGAGTTCGGGGGCTGGAGGTAGTACGAGACGGCGAAAGCGACAGGAAAGATCACAGCCTCTAGAACTAGCAGCTTCCAAAGAATTCGAGTTCTATCGTCTTTGGCTCTCTTGACAGAGAAAGCAAGGGCTGCTAGTACAATCGTATGAATCGAGAGGGTGCCTACAATGAGGTAGTTGAAATCAACCGACATTGGCGCCCTCCGCTGGGGTGTTGATATCGGCCTTGCTTGCTTGCTGTTTCTTATCCTTCCATGATTTGATTAGAGCGGCAAAAACCTCCACAGATTCGAATCCAATTAGGTCAACAAGCTCCGAACGCTGATAGTACCTTTCCCGCCCTCGTTTGATTAACGCAATGTATCCTTTGTTTCCGAGGAAAGGCTTGATGTAAAAGGCCAGGTTTGCCGGGTTGACTCCAAGTTTTGCTGCGAGGTCTCCAGCCTTGATCTCGTCCTTGGTCAAGTGGAGAACTGCAGCCCTAACCTGCGAGTCCCCGATTAGTTTCTTCAATTCCTGAATAATCAAACTGGAATTCGAAAGGCTTGCGATTCTGTTCAAGTTGTGGGTATCACTCTTGATGCGTTCTAGTTTGTTGTCCATCTCCTCTAGTTTGCTGTAAATACTGTCTGAACCATTTTCCCTTTCGTTCTCTCTATCCAATTCTATTCATCTCTATTCAGTACTAGAACCTCTGCTCATGCACCTTGTTGCCGCCGCGATCCACGGTTCTTACCAGTCCCTTGCGGCGCAACCTGCTTATGACCGCGTTGACATAATCAGCGGACTTCTGGGTCTTGGAGGCAATGTCCTGGGTGGTCGCACCATCGCACAAGTCGTAGATCTGGCTTTCGACCGACCCCTGCTGCAACAACTTCTTCTTCATCTGGTCGAGCTTGTCCTGGTTCGTGAGGAGGAGCAGACCCTTGATGTCTTCAATCAAGGTTTTTATTTCATCTAGCTTTTCGTCTGCCATCATATCACCTAGAAGATCTGCTCGTGGACTTGGTTTCCATCTTTCTCGACCGTTCGAACCAGTCCTTCTCGTCTTAAAATACTGAGATACGAAGACACGTAATCAGTCGATTTCTGAAGGGCGTCCGCGATGTCCTTCGTAGTCTTGGTCCCGTCACACAGATTGTAGACCTGTAATTTGACGGAGCCCTCCTTGAGTAATTCTTTCTTCGCCTTGGTCAGCTTATCCTGATTCGTGATGCTAAGGATTGACCGAATTTCTCCCAGTGTACGGTCCATGCGCTTCAAGATATCCTCCTCTGATTCTTTAGGCATTATGTTCTCCTTCGCTTGGCTTCTCTCCTTGGGAACTGCCAAGGCCGATCGCACCTTGGCCTTCAAGAGTCGATTCAGATCCTTGCAAGAGTTCTATCCACTCTGGTGGAACGTAATCTAGAATCCGTCTAGGTGGTTCCCCCCTCTTATACTTAATGAGCCCTGCAGCCTCTCCAGCATTCAGAAACGTTGAGACAGCCATGGTCGTCACTTTGGCATCGGTGGCTATTGCAGCTGGCATTCGAACACCATCCGTCAGCACCCACATCTTCTTGCGTGCGTCACTGCCGCAAATCTTTTCGATTTCCTTCTTTACGGCCTGTGAGTTTGAGAGGAGAAGTATCTTAGATATCACCTTCAACTCGCGCAAAGTCGCATCCGAGTCAGACATTTGGTTTCCCCTCCTCTCCAGATAATGTTCCTTGTCCGCCTGATCTTGAAGCCGGGGCTTGCTTGGGCTGTGGAATGTCTATTCCAAAATCTTCCAAATCGAATGATTTCTTGTATCTGTCACCCCTCCCCACCTTGATCGCTTCAACTATCCCGAGTCTAGACCACTGCTTCCAGTATGCCCTGACGGTGAAGTCGCTCACGCCGCCCTGTTTGGCAATCTCAACGCTTCCGTTATCGCCGTCGCTCAAATGGTAGACTAGTTTCTTTTGATCGGTGTCAAGCGCAGAGGTGAGGACTCCCTTTACCTCCTTTGCGCCAGCGAACCGTATCCACTTGAGAATCTCGGACAGTAGCTCCTCAACTCTACTGGTAGCGACTTCAGGTATTTCGAGTCACCTCCTTCTTTTCCTGAACAACACTTGCGCCTAGGGTCTGTGAGGATGGCTGCGATTTCGTGCCCTTTGCACGTTTCCGGAGAGCTTGGAGACTTATTCCAAGTTCCGCGAGCGAGAAAAGCGCTCTGTGCGATGGATAATACTCATCCGGCGGCATGGCCAACTTGGCTTCGACGAACTCGTCAGCCCAATTCGAAATGGTCTTCTGTGGGACGCCGGACGAAGAGGAAATCTTCTGTTGCGACGTCTTTCCGTCCATCTTACTGTACACCAGAGCTTTTTCTTGTGTGTCGAGCACAGCCCCAGCCATGGACTTTGCCGCGGCGGAGGCCGCTATCCTCAGATAGGTCCTGATGTCATGCAGGATCTTGTCTGTCTCACTCACCTTGTTCCCCCTCTTTGAGCTCCTGGACCGTCGGAACGACGTGAGGCAACGGTGGTACGGTAAGAACCTACCTCTTCTAGCGAGCATATCCTCCGGTACCTTCCCCATTCGTTTTGAACCGGCAGGAATATTCCTAGCTTGCCACATCTCTTCCAGTAGTTTAGGACCGTAGTCTTGCTTGCAACACCAACGAGCTTGGCCACCTCTCGCGCGCCTCGCGTCTCGTCGGACAGCTCGAAGATGAGCTTCTCCGTATCGGACTTGGGATTCGTCTGCAAGATGGTCTTCAATTGCTACATTCCTAAAAATTTCGTCCACTTTAGGAGCTCATGGAGAGTCGACACGATCTCCTCGAGTGTTTCTCCGCTCATCTTGTTCACCTTAATCCATGAGCCCAGAGTTAACATAGAAGACCTCGCCGCCTTTCCGAATGGTGACCAGAGCCCCCATCTCCTTCAGGTCAGCAATCTTCTTCTTAACAGTGATCTCAGCTACCCCCAGCTCTTGGGATAGCTTCTTTGAGAGCCGAGAATAACTCAGCGATCCATCGGAAACCTCCAGAATCCTGACATAGACCCGATCTCGCTCTAGCCGCCTTCGGTACTCTTCTAGGACCGCCATATTGCTCATTTTCATGAGCGTTATTAGTTGGTCCAATTTCCGGGACATCTCAGCTAACTGGCTATTTTCCTGAGACATTCTGAATCCTCCATTCTGGCGGTATGTAGTCAAAGGTATGTCTGGGATAACCTCGCTTTTCAAGGGATACAAGTCCTGCATCAAGCAGGTCCTTCACCAAGAGCTGAACTGATCTCTGGGACACGCCGGCTCTCTGTGCAATCTCGTCTGTTCCCGATATTCCATCCATCAAGACATATATTCTACGTCTCTCTTCCGTGGTCACAGACTGTTCCAGCGATTTCTTGAGCTGGTCACGCACCATGATCTCAAGCAAGTGCCGCACTTTAACCATCTCTGCATGGAGCTCCTCCAGCACTTTTTGTTCCTCGGACATATAATATACTTTACGAAGAGGTAATATTTATATATTTTTTCGCTCTTTTTTAGGCCTGTTAACTTGAGCCCTTTTTGAGCAGATTGTCTATCTGATTTCTCTCAATGAGAGACGTTGACGGGATGCATCCAATCCCTCATGCTTGTCTTCAAAAGAGAAAGGACGCACCCCGAGGCCGTATTGTACGGCCTCTATCTGTACTGGATGGGGTTGAGTTTAAGGTGTGTGGCAGATGCATTAGACCCGTTTGTGAAAAGAAGTCATGTAGCTGTATGGAAGT
>JAJPJS010000009.1 GCA_021324115.1 Nitrososphaerota archaeon | reverse complement strand
TTCGCAAAGAGCCTTTAACTCCTCCAGTATCCTAATCGCTTCATTTGTATCGCCTTTTCTGGCTCGAATGTAGCCCCAAACCGATTTAAGTAAAGGCTCCTTTAGCCGCTCCTTCCCGAGGGTATCGAACTCTCTTTCGGCTTCGTCTATCCTCTCTTCATTTATGAGAAATATGAGCTTGTAAACGTGCCCAATTGGACTTGGGTCCAACTGAATGGAGTAATCTAAGGTTTTGAAGGCTTCATCTTTCTCCCCAGATAACCAGAGCATTAGAGCCTTCCACGATAATACAATTCTATTGAGTGGGTCATACTCCTCTGCTAATCCAATCTGCTGTCTGGCCTTCTCCAGATCACCTTCAAAGGCAAGGGTTCTTGCATAAAACAACCTCGCAGAGGAGTCGCTCGGATTCAATTGTATGGCTTTCTCGAATTATTTCTTCGACCAGACACCAGTTTGGATATTGAGCGACTAAAGGGTAGACTCACTCAGGCTGACATTGGTTTTCTTTGAACTCACAACAGGAGCTGGTTGACTGAGGTTTTCCTTGGCGATCTTTACTGCTTTGGTGACATTTCCCAGACAGCATGAACCCTGAGGGTTGGTCACTTCGCATCTACAATTGCCCGCGCGGACCTCCGCCCCTATTCTTGATATTACATCCGTGCCGCCTGTTTGGATTATTTCATTCTGAATCGTTACAACAGAATTATCGAAACAGTAGCAGGCTGGTACCTTTGGGTCGTCCTCCTTTTGCCAAACCTTTACGCGGATATCTGTCTTACTGAATTGTACCCCTCTGTCCGTAAAGTAAACCGTGGGACAGGACCTGGTTTCGCACATATAGTAACTACCGGGTGGAAGGCTTTCTTCATGGAGGTAAAGCCTAGGGTCTCTTAGAAACAGGGAAACGGTAAATGATGAAACGCTCTTACCAACCGCTCCACAGGCGGGGCATTTGCTCTTGGTCGCTGAAAAAACAACCTTGCAGCACTCATCCTGATCGTTAGGCATCAAATTCTTCTTTTCCTCTGAATTATATCTTCTGTAGAGTTCCTGTCTTTACCTTGTCCACCAGATCATTCCACTGTTCTCTGGATAGAATACATGTATTGTCATCCTCACCAATGAGGATTTGGTCGTTTAACACTTCTACCGACGGACAACATCCGTTTTTCCCACACAAGTAGACCTTCATGGCGTGCAGTGTAATCGGTGTCAAATATCAGAATAGTCATTTAATAAATGCAAGTATAACCTCTGATTCTATCTATAAAGTTAGTTGTTATTGTACATACTTGCGTTCTGTTCTAAAACTGAATTCTGTTTTATTATTGAATAGAACCTTCTCAATGATGGTGTCAATCTATATTTTAAAATGCTCAATAACTATAGCTATATAATTAACTGAAACGAATGCGACAGGTTTCCTTATTAATGAAGGGAGAAAACGTAAATAGGCTCATATTATGAAGATTAACATGAATAGATCTTATTATGATAAGGGTATTTGTAGCTGGTCTAACCCTTTCAATCGTCGAAGCCGGTTCATACCCCCACAAACATTTCATTCTGGTGAGGGTGTCATACGAACCGTTAAACCAATGAATGTCTCGCATGCTTGTTTTCAAGCGTGTCCTTCTAAAATAATATCGAGACCGAATTTTCTGAGGGGAATAAATTATGTCTTTACAACTTGACAATACAGATGCAAGAATTCTTGAATTATTACAGAAGGACGGAAGAATGATGTATAAGGACATCGCCAGAGAAGTGGGAATAAGTCTGCCCACTGTCAGGGACAGAATAAACAAGCTAATGGAACTTGGTGTAATTAGGAAGTTCACTGTAATAGTAGATTCAGAAAAGTTATGGGGTAGGGCAAGGGCGTTCGTGCTGGCACAGCCTGTCGGTGATGGTGTGGATGGAATCTTGGAAAAGATCAAGAACATTAGTGAAGTGAGGGCAGCGTATCTTGTTGCAGGCGAAAAGCAGCTATTGCTTGAGGTTGAGGTAGACGACCTGCATCAACTGGGTGAATTTGTTGCAAAATATGCGCATGCACAGCTGGGTTTATCGAACACCTCCTCATTCGTTATTACGAAGATTCTCAAGGAAGAGTATGGTGCAGCGGTAAAGCCCAATGCCTCGTTGCAATTCAAATGTGATTTTTGTGATTGCTTGATATATGGTAAACCCATCATAGAATACATAGGTGGGGGTAGATACTATTTTTCCGGGAAAGACTGTGCGCAGGCATTCAAAGAGAGGAGGCTACACCCTGCTGATGCGTCGCCAAATCTGCCGAAATGACTGCCGAAGAAGTTGAATATTCTGACACACCATTGATGTACTCAATGAACCATCAGCCTCAGCCGAACGATTACTATTATCAAATACCTTCTCCCAGACAGGTTATACGCATGATTACATCTTTTCAATTAGATGGTATAACATGACCGCCTTATTTGCAGATGAATTCCGAATTAATTTATTGCGTCATTAAAGCAGAAACCTTATCTAATTTTCACTCGCGTCGCAACCAAAGTTGCCACGTGAATTTCTGCTTCCCAAACGGGTAATCAACCGGCAGCCAGACAATGCACCCCCTTTGCGGAAATCTCTGGCTCTTCTGTTCACGATGTTTGTGTGTTGTGGTTTGTTACCTATAGCATTAGCAGGTGGAGGATTGGTGGCGTTGCACTTCATAGAAGATCAAAGGCTTCTTCTGTTCATACTGACCTTCCTGCTAATTGGTGGGTTGATCTCTGCGATAGCTATGAGTAGGAGACGTCACAAGCATTCATACACGGTCGATCCGCAAGTTGATGATTGTTGCAACCAATGACTTCGAAAAGTTTGAGGTGAGCAAAAATGAAACGAAGTCTGATCCAGTATGATTTCAATGCGCTGAGCATTTTGACTTCAGAAAAGAAGTATCTAGTCATGTTGATACTGCTTTCTGTTTTAATTTGTACCCTCTACCTTTTCCTCCTCCCTTCATTGCCGGATGGGGCTTTGGTGTTTTATGCCATCTATTTCATAACACCGCTTCAGGTGGCATTTGCCATCGGCTTTGGTGTACTAATAAGTTTGGTAATTACTCTCAATGTGTATGCTTACAGAATCAGGACGTCTTCACGAAAAAGCCTAACAGTCGGATCTATTCTGGCTAGTCTTGTGAATGGATTATGCTGTACCCCTTTAATCCCCTCGATTGTAGCGTTAACAGGCGTTTCTACCCCTGTGTTGTACTCCATTTCACCTCGAATCCAAGCCTTCTTCGAGTTCAATTACGGATACTTCTATGCCCTTTCGCTGTTGCTACTTCTCGTTTCAGTTCATTATTTGAGTCGTAATATCTCATGTTGTGTTAACAAGGTGACCTAAAGATGCCGAGATGCGAAAAATGTGACAAAAATTTCAGCTCTGAGGCTGCTTTGCACCAACACAACGTATCTAAACATCCAGAGTCATTGAGCCTTGTCAAGAACAAAAGCTCTTTGAAAAAGGATTCTTCTAGAGTCAGGACTAAACGTTTGGGGAAAAAGACCAAACAGAAAATTATTCTTATTGGTGTGCTCGCCGTCATCGTCTCGATGATATCCTTAGGAGCGATCGCACTTTCCAATAATCATCATTCGGACAGTGCCGGAGGTGTCGGAATAAACGTTGGTGACGTTGCTCCAAATATACCCCTTTACTTGACAAACGGAAGCAGTGTAACTCTTGATCAATTTGTAGGCCATAAAGTACTTCTCTGGTTTATTACCACCTGGTGTCCGGGATGCCAGCAGGGGGCAGATTTACTTGCAACACAGTTCTATTCTCAGCTACGTGCGGAAGGGGTTATTGTGCTCACGGTAGAATCGTATAACGACTTGGGATACTCTGGACCCACCATTAATCAATTCGCCGAACAGTACGCTGGTGGTTCTTCCACTCAGGGCTGGTTGTTTGCAACAACAACTCAGTCGGCGACCTACACCTATAACCCACAAGCCGATCTTGATATCTATTATCTCATTAATCCTGATGGAACGATCGTCACTGGTGGAGCCAACATGATTTCAAATATACAAAGTATTCTATCCTCGGCAAGCTAGGCCCAGGTAACAATTTTTAAGAATTCTTGAACTGCATAGAATAAAAACAATTATTGCTACAATTCTATTAATCGCCGCCAAAAATACTTGCGTCTTACGCTGCAAAACCAAGAGGAAGCCGTGAGATTGGTTGATTGATTATACATTACTTAATGTAAACTGTCTCTAGATAGAATGGAAGTAACTGATGGTTGAATAACGTTTATCGAGTAAGATATCATTAAAATGCCGCCTTTCTCATTCTTTGTAAATCTGGAATATGTCAAATAGCAAAGTTTCCAACCAGGATTACATCGTCCAAGCGACCAAAAATCGGTCAAAGTGAAGATCAGTATCAGTTTAACAGTGCTTTTATTATATAAGATAGGTTGCTGGCAATTTTTCCCATCAAAAGATAAAATGATTCCCCGTAAAAGGATAATAAATAAAGAAGTAAGCTAATAAGAATCTCAAGGCGCGGTTCCAGCGAATGAATGCAAGTTTGAGGAGGTATCACCTCCTACCTGAATAACATATTCCACAATATTCAGGCAAACTGTCAGCAATCGCTCGAAATGAGGTAAGGAAGATAATGGTAGGGGGACGGATGGTGTTGTAAGATGATAAAAAATCGTCCTGCAAATCTCTCATTGTTCAAGTTAATATTCTCTACACGGAAAATGAAGTTTCTTGCGATTTGTGCGGGAATAGGTTACTGGCTGGTTTATCTCTTCTCAGGTGGATGGCTTTTTTATTCACCGTTCGATGTTTCGAAAATACTGGCTGAGTATCATATACCAAGTATTCGTTTTATCCCTTCTTCAGGAGGTCTTTTTGGTTTTTATAACGCCGGATTGGCATGGAATGTTACGGGCCACCTTGAATTAAATCTGATTTATGGGCCTTTGTTCTTCTCCACACTACTAGCTGTCATGTTTTCTATTAGCATAAATCTAGCGATTGTTAGCCTTCGATCCTCCCGTTTTACAAGAAAAGCTGGCTCAATGGGCATGCTAGCGGTCCTACCTGCCATATTTTCCGGTGGATGTTGTACGACGCCGATCGGCGCTATCCTATTTGGGGCAATCGTGCCTTCTGGAATCCTGTACGACCTTGTCTGGGGATATCCATTTGTTACAAATTTAATAATAGCCTTGCTGATGGCTGCCTCTATCCTTTACACCAGAAGAAAGCTGCTAAGAATGTGCCTGTTATAGATAATAAGCAAGGTAATTTTTATCCAAATCCATCAATAAATACATTAGCAGCCATCCGTACATATTTTCTTACTTGCAGGCAAATAAACAGATAAAAGCATTCACAGGACATGTAGGCATGTTCAAAAGAAAAAGGTAAGCCGGCTGACTTTGCGACAAAATATAGCGATCGTTTCTGGCGGCGCCAAAGCTTGAGGCGTTCCGTCGTTCCTAGTGCTCATGTATATGGAGAACCCTAGGATGCCTATTACACTCATCTGGGACAATGCTCAGACCTACAAGGCAAAACTGACTAGGGAGAGGGAAAAGGAACTCATCATATGAGCCTTCTTCTCGCTATGCCCACCTGACCTGAACCCAATGAGGTTCGGTTAAATGCCTTAAGAGAGAATTGAGCGGTACGTCGAGTTCGACAGTGCTGCGCAGGAAGCCAGATTTATCGAGATGAAGCTGTTGAGAGAGAAGGATAGACTATACATCACACCGGACAGGAGGTTCATTGGCGACAGAGGTAGACCGATTAACTATAATTTCAACCAGATATGCCATGGGTGGTCTGAAAAATAAAGAATTCGCCGAACAAAATAACACTGAGGAATGTTTTGACCAACTTTACTTGCATTTGCATAAACCTAAAAGTATTTTTCCTCTGATATAATAAAGCGCTTTGAATTAATACCATTGTACCCGACGCTGCTTCAGGAGGTATGAAAATGTCAGAAACATGTGAATTATGTGGGACAAAGGTGGGGAAGGATGATGCTTATGTGCGAGAAATACATCAAGTGAAGTATACCTTTTGCTGTTCACATTGCGCGGATATGTATGAGATGAGAGCTACGGGTCATCTACACCAGTAGTCTTAGATGTACCTTGCTTTGTGTTGGACAAATAAACTCGGTGTTAAGAGTTGCCCCAAAATTATGACCTCTTGATCATAGGTAGAGGAGCCGGTGCCTTTTCTGCAGCCATAAAGGCTAGCGAATTGAGCGAAGGTAAAGCGAAGGTGGCCATGGTAGGAAGTGGCCCTTTGGGAGGAACATGCGTGAATGTGGGTTGTGTTCCTTCCAAATACCTTCTGGAATCTTCCCATAGATATTACTACCCGCAGCATCCGGTTTTTCCTGGAATCGATGCTGTTCGCCCAAACCTGAACTTCCAAGATGTCATGGATGCAGTACGAAATCTGGTAAAAGGATTCAGGGAGGCGAAATATGAGAAGGTTCTTTCATTATATCCCAATGTGGATATGTACGAAGCTAAAGGGCGTTTTAAATCACCCACCGAAGTTGAGGTGTTGAATGGTAACGCAAAAACGCTCAAGGCAAAGAATGTGATTATAGCTACCGGCTCTAGACCAACGGCTCCCCCAATCGAAGGCCTGAAAGAGGTTGGTTACATCACAAGCGATACCGTATGGGACCTTGATGAGATGCCAAAAAGGCTCGCAATCATTGGAGGTGGCGCGATCGGCCTTGAACTTGGTCAAGCTTTCTTGCACTTTGGTTCGGAAGTAACTGTGTTGGAAGCGTTACCTAGGATCATGGGTGCGGCAGAACCCGAGATATCAGAGATGCTAAAGAAGAAGCTATCAGAAGAAGGAATGAGGTTCCAAATCAAGGTAAGAATAAACAGGGTTAAATCGGTCAATGGTGTCAAAATAGTTGAGGTTGTTTCTGAAAAGGGTAAATCAGAAATTGAAGTTGATGAGATACTTGTGGCCACTGGTAGGATACCGAACACAGATGGACTCTCTTTGGAAAAAGCTTCGGTGAAGACAGACCAGAAAGGCTTCATCACGGTGGACAATACCATGAAAACCACCAACAGTACGATATACGCCGTAGGTGATTGTGTCTCAAAAAGGTTGATGCTGGAGACGCTCGCCGCAAGGGAAGGGGTAATCGCCGCAACAAACATAATGGGGATGAATGCAACCGTGGATTACCTGTCTACACCTTGGGCAGTCTTTACGAACCCTCAGATCGCGGTTGTCGGATATACAGAAGACGAATATGTTAAGAAAACCGGTGCGTGCTCCTGCAGAAAGTTGGAGTTAGACAAGGTACCGAAAGCCGAGATCCTTGGAGAAACCGACGGAATGGCCAAGCTGATTATAGACCCAACTAACGGGAAAATTGTTGGATTGCACATATTGGCCCCCGCTGCAACAGAGTTCGTACTGGAGGGTGCAATTGCCATAAAGTATGGTCTTACCTTCCGGGATATAATCGATACGACTCACATCTTCCCCACCCTCTCTGAAGGAATAAAATTAACCGCACAAACCTTTATGCGAGACGTAGACGCGATGAGTTGCTGCGTAGAATAGTGAGAATATAGCAATGAGTAAGAGTCGAATTAAAAGAGCCACCATAAGAATCAGCGAGATGACGTGTGTATGTTGTGTGCTGCGAGTTAAACGAGTATTAAGCAATATACAAGGCGTGTATGCTGTAAACGTTTCGTCTTAAGACGATGTCGCCTCTATCGACTTTGATCCAACACTTATATCATTTGATGATGTTTTACGAAGCAAGGTCTCTACGAAAACTATTCATGTTAGGTACAGAAATCCGAAACTGATAACGCATAGATAACGAGCTGACCTGATTGTTAGCCGAACCCTTCCCAATGAATTCTTAATCAAAAAATTCAAGTGTAAATCGATTAAGGGCTTCGATTATTTAAGAAGAACTCTTTCAATCTGGTTTGAATGATATTGCTAATAATTGGATTCGCGCAATGCTTCTTAAAAGTGATTACCGCAGAACCGAATGAACTGTAATGCTGTAAGTCAATCATGTAACTTTTCTGTGTCTAACTGATCGGTCAGCGATTTATCAGGTCAACTGGGCATATTCAAATCTATACTGCTTGCACGGCTGTCTTGGATACTGTTCAATAAACTCGCCTCTTGGAACAGACTTGGGCTTTCAAAGCGTATTATATGCTAACACAAAACGTATGATCGCTTATGGGAGCCGTTCAATCTTTGTCCTAAGAAGGATAGACCAAGAACTAAAATCTTTATCTTAACAGCATCCCAGACATTAATCAAAATAACTATAAGACTCTACGCAGTTATAAAGATGAATTGATAGACACTTTAGAGCTATACGAGTACGCCCATAAAGTAAGAGCGAAATTTGCTTCAAAGCTTTCTGAAATACCGTGGGACGAGGTCTGCAAGAATAAAGAGGCAAGCTTCTACAGTATGAAGAACATACTTCTGCATATGATCGATAACGAAGACTGGATGGTAAACTGGGTTATCAAGGGTAAGCAAGAACAATATGTAAGGAAACGCTGGGAAGAGTACAGCTCTATGCAAATGGTAATCCAGCATATGCAGGATGTGCAGAGGAAGGTAGATGATTATCTTCATAACGAAGGTCAAAGAGAACTCCAAAGGAAGGTGGTTCTGAAGCTTAACGAAAGAGAATTCACACTTAGTATTGAAGAATGTCTGTTACAATCATTTACGGAGCAGCTGTATCATATGGGCGAGCTTATAGCGCTATTATGGCAGGTGAATATCGAGCCTCCTAAAATGCAGTGGTTCTGGAATAACCCGAGGGAAAAATCAGAAAGATAAATTCTCTTAACGATGCTCATCTACTTTGCTTCCGTTGTGGATGATTATTCCCTTCACGTTGCAGGCCAGCTTTAATGTATTAGTAACGTAACAATCCTCGGCAGCCTTTCTCGCCAAGGAAATTATCGTTTCATCCTTTTCGTCACTCTGTATCCTTACTTCGTATGTGATCTCTGTGAACCTTCTTGGCCTCTGCATCGCAATTTTTCCTGCTATCTTCATCTCAAGCGCTCGCAGCTTTGTTCCGTCCATTATACAATGCTCCGCATAATGAACGAACTGGCAGAACCCCATTGCGGATAGGAAGTATGAAAGAGGACTTGCCCCTTTTCCTTGGCCTCCTCTCTCTTTGCTTTCGTCGGAAAGCCAGGTAAATTCCGACCCTTCTCTTTTTGCTGCCGAGAGGAAATCATCCATCTTTTCTACCTGGATCACTATGGTTCTTGGTCCAAGCTCGGCTTCATGCTCTCTTATGTAATTCATTGTCCTTTTTGTGAGCTGCACGACAGTATCGCTAAAGGATATCATGGTCTATCACCTACTATACTGTTTACCCTTAAGGATGTTTTGCTTCGTACTGCTAGGAAGGTTACGCTTCCCACCATTATCCAGAAGATCAGATGGGCAAAGAGGCTTCCTACAACCATCATGCTTACACCCAGCAGGGCAGGCATGAGCGGAGCCATCAACGGCATGAAGAAAACAAGCCGGACCACTATCCCGGCAATTGCGCCTAAGGCTATTCCTTTTCCTATGCTACTAATGTTCAATTTCTGCGCAGTGGCAATGATGTCACCGAATATTGCTCCTATGATAACACCTGTAATTATGTGCATTGTCCAGCCAGAAGCGTATGCCATAGACCCCAACCCCGTCAACATGGCAGCAGAAGCAGCAACAAAGAACGGTGCACCTCCAGTGTTTGGCACAGACATCATGTATGCTATAGCTCCCATTACCAAAACGCCGAAGCCACCAAGCGCTGCTAAAGAAACAACCCTTCTTCTGGGATAGTCTAACATTTTTAGTTACTCTTCAATGCAAGGTTTATCTTATCTCTGTAAGTGGCGGTTGACTGCACGCCTGTGATCTTAAAGAGCACTCGCCCCCTCTTTGTCAGTATTAACGTTGGAATTGCAAGTATGTTGTATTCTCTTGCCAGTGATGCGTTTTTGTCTACATCTACCTTCAGAAACTCGACCGAGCCGTCGTACTCCTTTGCCAGATTTTCTATTATCGGACTGACCATCCTACAAGGTCCGCACCAGTCGGCGTAAAAGTCAACGACAAGCAGTTTTTCCGAGGCTGAGATCTTTGCTCTCGGCTCCTTTTCACCTATGCCTTCTTCCTTTTGCATTTTTATCAGAGTTGATAGTAAATCAAGTAAAGATAATCCTTTTGCTTAAGGGTTTAATACGTTTTTCAAATGATAATTTTATAGTTAAAACATAGGCATAGATGATAAACTTGGTTAAGGAGCTTTTGAGGGTTGAAGTACAATAATGGTAGCACCGCTTGGAGATGATATCGAGTCGATCTTCGCAGCCATTCGGAGTTTCCTACAGAGAAGGTGTACCTGATATCAAACGGGAGGCAATCAGAAAAGGTAGAGGAAATAAAGACTGTAACAGACAGATCGGGTATAGACATTCGATTTTTGGAAAACAAGGAGGAGCTTCTTCAGCGTATGTTTCGCACATTTGCTTACCTTAAAGCTATAAAGAACGAGAACTCGATTCTTATCAACGTTGCATCGGGAGATAATATGAGCAATTTTGCTGCACTGTCAGCTGCTTTTGTTAACGGGTTAAGGGCATTCATGGTAGTAGATAACAGAATTATATTTTTGCCAGTTCTAAAATTCTCATACTATAGGCTATTGCCTGACAGAAAACTGGTGATACTGAAATTTCTGCTGGCACAACCCGATTGCTGCAGTTCTTTAGAGGAGCTAGCAAACAGGACAGGGATGAGTCTCCCCTTAGCTTCCTATCATATAAACGGAGGTGCTGATACTGAGGGTCTGGTATCCCTCGGACTGGTAGAGACAAGGGTAGCGACCAAAGGCAAAACCAGAGTGATGTTGACAGAGCTTGGAAGACTTATGGCTGAGGGAATAATCGAGCCAGCTGAAATAAGGAAAGGCTGAATCAATGATTATGATTTGCATTGGAGTAAAGCTGCGTTTTAACCGTTAAAGGTAAATGATAAGTAAGCCAAAAAATCAAAAACCATAATGCCAAAAAAAAGATATTCTTTTGCAACGCTAGCTGTATTTGTCTCTTTGATATCACTGGTTTTTACAATGCCTGCTTTCGCGGCTCCAACATCCGCAACCTTTGAAGGAACAGGGTCTACTCATGTTGTGGCCAAGGTTATTTCGACTGGCGAGATAGTAACACTCAATATCCCCACGTCGTTTACTGTCACGGTGACGCCGGGGGGGCCCGGTGTAGGAACACTGGCATTGACAATCACTCTCGAAGGAATCACTACCATGGCAGCTGACGGTGGTGCCCATGATACTGTAGGAACAGGTCAGATCAGGATAACCGCCACTAGTGTAACTGGAGGAGGTACCCTTAATAATAATCCTACTGGTTATATGTCCCAGTTTGGATTTGGAGTAACATCGCAGAATGGTAACGTCGAAGGGCAGTTCCAGTGTCAGAATACAGGAAGGTCTGCAAGCGTAATGGACATGCCGCTCAGTATGTTGCTAGGAGAACAGGTTGACGTCCTGCAGATGACGGTTCACGGGACAGTGACAACACTCAACATCGGTTAGAGCTCGAAAGTTTCCACCTGAGTTTTTTATTTAAAATTATGAGTATCCGATCAAATTAAATGTGAATTTTTGGTCTCGTTTGTTTTCCAACTTTGCCACAGCCACACGGACCTGAGAGGTATTTCCTGTCTTAATAGAGATGCTTTTCTAAAAGCGTTGTAGAGATTATTTTGGATGTATGTCTGGTTATAAAGGCAGTTGAGACAAGCTAATTTACTAAATGAAGATAAAGAGTTAGATACAATCTTTTTCTAAATGGTATCAGGCACTTTGATGTTTTTTGAAAATAAGAAATTCCCAGTGCTTTCCTAGTGGCTACGCTCTAAAAACGATTCCCTCAACAGGTGTCACTTCTGGTATATTCTCGCGTGCTTCTAGACCTAGCTACGAACCTGTAGTATATCATAATCGACAAGTTTCACTAGTTTCATACGGAGGCGATTGAACGTCATTACAACTCGACAATATAGATGTTGAGATATTTGAATTGCTTCAAAAAGACGGCAGGATGACGTATAAAGATATAGCAAAGGAGGTAGGAGTAAACCTGCACACAGTAAGAGATAGGATACGAAAATTAATAGAATTCGGTGTAATTTGCTCTGTCGAATAACTGATTCGAATTTGATTCGTGTCACTAGATCGCATGTTTTTCCTGTCCTTTTTTCGGTGCTACGCCTTCACAGTCAGGAACATGTTATATGTACAGCCTTGCCTTTGCGAACGTCTCATTCACCATGTGCTTCCATTTCTTTGATGTAACATACTCCCCGAACATCCTCTTGAAGGATGATATTGATGATTCCACCCTCCATCTCCTTTCATATCCATGCCTCTTCCTCCATCTGTCATAATCAGAAAGCTGCTCTATGACGGCAAGCTTTCTGGATATGGAGCCCCTTGCCTTTAAAGAAGAGTTCTTTCTGACTTTAATGACAGGTTCTATATTCTTCTTCCTTGGATAGATAGTTGAATATGCTTCTTCTGTCATATGCTTCATCCATAAGTGATCTGGATATGTTACCTACCCTTTTGGATGCCGATTTTATAAGGGGAATAGCCCTTGCTCCATCAGTTATATTCTCCTTTGTAACATCTATGGATAGTATCTTGCTTGTCTTCGTATCAACAGCGATATGGAATTTGATGAATCCCTTTCTCTTTGTATTGTACCACTTCTCCCTTATCCACTCTCCCCTGTTTGAAACCTTTATCCCTGTTGAATCTACTGCAATAACGACATCTTTATCCATATCAACGGTAGGGTCGATATCCACCTTTACCCTGGCCACCCTCCACCATACCGTTGTATAGTCAGCCGGCCTTCTTCCTCCTTCCTTCTTTTCCTTTGAATACGTCCACGTGCTCTGCGAACACCCTTAGAAACCCTTCTATCTGCCTGTAGGGAAGAAGATAGACGTGGATGGCTCTAAGCGAGCATATTCATTAATGAGTCTGGATAAAGAAATATACCTTGCCCCCCTCCTTTTTCTCGTTCAGCCTGTTTACCTCTTCTTCCCACCCAGATAAAAAATCAGGGTCAAACAGTAACTCCCCTCTTCTTACAAGTTCTCCATTGTACTTCTTCCAGTCCCTCTTTTTCTTTTTTCTGGAGCTCAACAGCAATAATGGTTAATCTTGATTCAGGTAAACGCACTAAGGAAAATAAAAGATGACAAACATATCTAGTTATTCAATACACCATTTATGTTTTAATCATTTATAAAGGAGAGAAAGTTATCTGTAAGTTATGCAAATAGTAATGTGTGAATGAGAAAGGACTGTTTGTAATTAGATGTTTTATAAGCGGAACTGTGTCAGAGTCGCTATTTTTAACAGGTGTTTGGCTGTTGGGTCGTGTAGACACGATACAGTCATTCCTTTTAGGTTCACTTGGCTTCGCTGTATCCCTGCCAGTAACGTTTATGCTGGATAAAAGAATTGAATCTGTAGCAACTCGTCTTTATGAAAAGATGTTGAGTAGGGGCAAATGGAGGTAGAGTTAATTGATTGCTGGACGGAATTCGTTTCTAAAAGGAGAACGAGATACCTCAGCTATGGAATAGCCAAAATTTGATACTCTTACAAACTTAAGGTCCAATATGGAGCTTTATACTCTGAGCCTTTCCACACAACTCTTCTAAAGGTAGAGGCAATACGGCATCCTTGCACAAACTGTTCTTTTATTACTTATTTTGAAGAAGATAAAGCCAGGGATTTATCTTTCTATAAACAAATTGCCATTCTTGTGTAAAGTATGCCGAGCATATGTTGAGTTAAGGTTTCTGCATTTTCTTCGCTACACACTAGCTAGCTGATAGCTGCTACCCAAGTCCTTTGTTCACCTGGCTTTTTGAGCTGTAATCCCGTTGACACTATAGGGAAGTATGGCTATCGGTGGATGATGCATTTTAATCATTAAAAATCGAGCCGTCAGGACTATTTTTAAGGGTAATTATAACAACGAAGTGACCCTAAATGTGTAAAAAAAATACCCCATAAAGCTTCATAAATAAATGAAAATAGTTGTTAAGCAGCCATTTCATATCTAGACCGATACAGAATATGAGTGAAGCGATAGAATCGATGGTAAGAACGCTTGCTCAGTTACCTGAACAACAACAAAGACAGATGATCAAGACAAGGTTGGAAGCTTTTGCTGCAATGCAGGATGAGCAAAGAGTTAACGCTATGCAGGCTATGGTGAACGCAATACAAAAGCTAGACCAAGACAGCCAGAGAAATCTGACATATGCGAGGTTGGAAGTGCTTGCAGAAGAATTCGACGATGCGTCCAGAAAAAAGCTGATAGGTACCCATATGCAGGCCCTTATGGGTCTTCCTAAGGAAAAGATGATGCAAGACCTTAACACTATGGTCTCAGTCATTAACAGGTGCCACGAGGCCTGCAGAATGAAGGATATGAACACTATGAAACAGCTTATGATGGAGATGCCACAAGAAAGAAGGGAAATGATGATGCAGATGCTTCCAGAAGAAGTTCGAAGTATGCTGCTGCGCTAAAAGTCCAAATTAGACACTCTTCCGGTAGCTGTAGAATGAAGATGCCAATCAGCATTGACAACAATCTGTTGGTGGGCTTGGACCTTAGGGTTAAGGACGTGATGGCAGCAGGCCCTCTAACAGTGGGGGTAGACTCCGGTATACACCTTGCAGCCAAGGAAATGGAAAGATGCGGTTGCGCATGCTCCCTTGTCGAATCAAAGGGATAAGATAATTGAGATCATCACTGAAAGAGATATTGTAAGAAGGGCAACTACAGAGGGCTTTTCCGTTCAAAAACAAGGGTACGGAACATCATGTCATCGCCAGTCTTTGTTGTCAAGCCAGAAATTGGTAATGAGGAGGCTTTGACCGCTATGGCGAATCATAAGATCAAGCGTCTGATCGTTGGAAAAAGAGGGTTGGTAAGAATTGCGTCAATGATAGATACTGCGAAGGGACTTTTCATGGGATGCGCGTTCTCAATTGCTTTTATCACTGGTAGTTCCAAGAACGGAGTTCGAAACATCTTCGTGCTGGTTGGAGATAATAGCAATCATCCACTTGGTCGTGTGGTTGCAAGGGTCATGCCAAAGCTTCGCGAATCGGCGGTAATCAATCTCGATCAGCCTGCCCGAATACGGTTCAAAAATAGAGATTCCTTCGCAGGTGGCCCCTGTGACGAGAGAATAATGACCGTCACCCTTGAATGTCCAAGCAACCACCACAGGTAGACCCCTTAAAATGAACCGCCGTATGTCATTGATGGTTGCATTGTGAATCTCCGAGTAGCTTAGGCCCAACTTGCACAACACCCTCTTGAAACCTGACGGCTTTGTGCCCAGCTTCGTTACGGCCATATGACCAGCTAACCAGGCTTCGTCCACCTCTAACCCGAGGAGCTTCAAAGCTATTCTCAACGACGCAGGGCCACACGTGTTCGCCTTCCTCTGCTTGTACTTTGCTACGTCGAGCTCGCCTTTGTACCTCTCAAGGAGGCTGGCCTTATCAGATCGACTGGTCATTGCCTCAATCAAAGCAGGTTACTTCGACCTTATCATTACGCTGGCCAGGAGGCCCACGAAAGTGATAATGCTCACAGTCAAGAACCCGGCAAACGGTGAAGCCACATCAAGCGAGTAGCCGATCAGGAGCGGACCGACCAGCATCCCGATTATCTGCGCCGTGAAGAAAAGGCCGTACGCAGTCCCCGCACCCTCCGGGGAAGCAATGTTCCCAGGTATGGTCAGCGCAGCCGGGAAGAACATCGAACACCCCGTCCCCATGGCTCCGATTACGAGGATGAGAGCTGGGGCGACCAGCCAAGAAGGAGAGGTAGCGGCGAAAGGAACGAAGAGCGACGCCATGGCATAGATCACAAAGGCCAGGACGACAAACAGCTTTCTTCTTCCTAGCCTGTCTGACAAGGAACCCCAAAATGGGCCCAATGGGATGTCGATTAGAAGGAGAATGGAAGCGATTACGGACGCGAGCCAGATCGGAATGTGCGCGTAAGAAACGAGGGTCGACGGCGCCCAAGTCGTGAACCCTATGATTGCAGTGTAGCCAAGAACGACCGTCACGATGAGCCTCAGCATAGCGCCGTTGCGCAGGACTGGAGCTATGGAACTAGAGGAAACGGCCCTCGCCCCAGTTCTGGGCTTGGCGACCAGTGAGTAGACCACCAAAGCAGCGATGACGACTGCGGTGGCGATTCCTGTTTCTCCACGCCATCCGAGCTCCTTGCCGAACGGGGCAAGGAGATCGAATGAGATGCCTGTGCCAACTGGAAGACCCGATACGAATAACCCGAATGCCAAGCCCTGCTTGGTCCTTGGGATCTCGTCCATCAATAGCTTTAGAATCGAGACAAGCAGCAACGCAGATCCAAGCCCGCTGACGACGCGGCCTCCGACAACGGAAGTAAAACCAGGCGATAGAATAGTGATTGCACCGCCGACGGCCATTATGGAAAGACCAAGGACGCCTGTTCGCCTCGCCCCCTGGCGATCAGCAAAGAATCCTGCAGGTATAGCAGTGAAAGCCATCGGAAGAAGCATAGCCGTCATTACCAGCGATGCTGTTGCATGATCAATACCGAACTCGCTCTGCAGCGACCGGAGGAATGGTGGAAAAATCTGGAACAAAAGACCGAAGGACATGTACGAAAAGAGTGCCGCGAGCAGCGTCCCTCTATACTTCGAGCTAACGAGCATCCTGAACGGACTTTGGTGCACCATGCCATTGTCGTCAGGAATGGTGTTGGATTGCAGCGGACTTGTGGTGTGTTCACTTGTTGTTCGGTCCGGACTTTCCATCACGTGAAGGCCTGATTCAGACGCGGATTGGCTGGAGATTTGTGGGCAGCCATTATCGCGGACCTGCAACGAGCGTACCATTATGCCGCCCCCAACTTGCTCAGTATTACGAATACAATTTCGCCTATGACGCCTATGCTGAATATCGCAGCGTCCAATGTCGCTGCACCGTATGCTATCACCAGTGCATTGGCCCCGAAGTTTATCCACATCAGCTTTTTGAATATGGAGGGAGCGGCCGGTATCTTCTCCATCTACATCCCACTTCCCATCATTATTTTGTCCATCGTCTTCATCAGTTCCAATCTCATCTCTTCCGGAAGCGAAGCCAGAGCTAATAGTCGACTCTTGAAGACTAAAGACCTCTGTGGCTCGGGGAGCTCCTTGAGCGCGTTGTCCATGTTGCGCATGTGCTCGAGCCTTCTTTCAGGAGGGAGCTGGTAGAACACATGCATCCGCTTCGTCATGACCTTCATCCTGATCTCCTCTTCGACATGCGCAAGTACCCAGAGCATTTGTGGGATTTGCCCCTTCCTGTCATTCATGAGCGACTTCGCCCTTCCGAACACGATCAACACCAGGCCTCCGACCTCAACCAACCCTCCCACTACCAGCCCAAGGGAGCTTGACGGTCCGAAGAACTTCCCCATGAAGAGCGATATTAAGCCGTAGAACATCACCACCACCCCGAGATAGAGGAGCGCTTGAAGTCCAACAGTGGTTGAAAACTTCATCGTGATCCTATCATACCTTAGCTTGAGCCAGCCCCTCACCGGTACGAGTATTATGAAGGAGAGGATGAGGAATACGAGCCCAGGCCAGTACCTTGGATAGACGACTGTGAAGGGAACATACCCCATGAAGACGTTCAGGAATCCGTATGCCAGCCCAGCGAAACCGATCCAAAGCAGTCCTTCTTCGATCAGCTGCCCGCTCCATCCCAGATACTTGTCGTACATCATCCTTCTCATCAGTATCTGCATCTTTGTCATCCCTCTCACGGCGACCAGAAGCACCATGGAGATCACGGCCCAAGTCAGCCCCCACCAATTCCATACGGGGAGCCACCCCCACGTGGCTATCTCTGCGGGGAACGTGGTAAGGATGAGCTTCATGCCGAGCCCAGTGAAGATTTCACCTCTGGCTAGGTTTGCGCCTGTAGGATAGATCAGATCCGGCCTGAACTTCCCCAGCTCGGGAATGAATTTGCCCTGTATCTTTGAACTAGCTAAGATTATTGTGAATCCCCAGAAGATTGCAAGAGTTGTGAAGAATGCCACTGCCTTGCCGAAGCTCCCCACGCCGGGCGGACCGGTGAGGATGAGAGAAAGCCCCACAATGATAATCCAATTTTCGGCCAGTACTGCTATTGTGTATAACGGGCGTCTGTAAGTCGTCCATTTTTCGGTCTTGCTGACGTGCCAAGTCATGATGAGCGTTACAGCCAGGAGCATCGCCAGCGGTGGGATCACGTACCAACCGAATCCCGTTCCTGCGCCGAAAGGTCCGAACATGCCGCCTACCATGGATTACCACCCAAGTACATTGACCTCGAAGCGGTGTAAAGTTGGTACAGCCCAAGAGCTATTATTACGAAGAATGCGTACCAGTTACCCACTGGCGTGTCACCGGGTGGGGCGTTTGGGAACATGAACTTCGTTTTGATGACCAGAGCTGCGATGCCACCAGCTAGAATTCTGTTTGAACCAACTTTGAGGTCTGGCCCAAGGAACATTCTTACTGGCTTTCCAAAGGCCCTTGCATGAGCGACTTCGACTCCAAATAACCCTATGATGACAGCAATCAGTATGACGAGAGCCACATGCTCTGCCGCCTGGTCTGATAGAGGTGTATATATTATCCAAAGCACGCTCAGCGGAACTCCAGCCAAAGACAGTACAGATGCTATGAACCATGGTGTCCGATATTGAATATACTTCAGCCCAACTCTCCGCCCCACCGGCCAAAGCATTATCGTCGTGGGCGAGAGCCATCCAGCAATTACTAGGGGAATGCCGGACCTAAATGATAATGAAAGGATGATTGCGACGACCCAATAAAGTAACAACAATGGAAGAATTTCATTCTTGAATCCCGGAAATAGAGATAGTTTGAGACCGCCAGATGACTCAAAGTTAGAGGGATTCGAGGCAAGAGTATTGAGATGATTATTTTGCTCAATTCGGACTATTTTGTTACTTGTTCTTTCAACTTGGAAGTTTGCATTTTGCATGATTTAACATAAACAGATAAGTGGTAAAATCCATTTCCATTTAAAAAGTGAAAAAGATGTAGCTGTTTAATTGATTGATAGAAAATAAGAACGGCCCAAGTATGGTTTGATCATGATATTGCGAAGGTCGATTTTCGTTTACCATACACAGCATACCCGCTTCGTGTAACTGATGTTCTGATATTGATTACTATTTCCCTGATTAAGTTGATTCATCAGAATGTTTACGCTCTACGTAAACTGTTAAGATAAAATATAGAAGATATGAAAAATTTGATTCGTGAATTTTAAATAAAAAAACAGGTCAACAAATACGAACCGATCTAAATACTATTGTTATGGGAGCATCCTACTTGAGTGGTGGGGTATTTGCAGAAGGTGTTGCAATTCTTGTAGTCGGGCTCATTGCTTTGAGTGCAGGCATTATATACGGAGATCTGGCAAGTGAATTTACGGGAGCAGTGGTCCTAATCATTGGTGGCATCGCTGGCGTATTCGCAATTATCTTGAAGTATGATGAAACTTGAAATTCGTGCAAATAGCCAGTAAGGTCGTATTCTTTACCTTCTTTGGCGACTGAAAGGCGAGATGTCTGTTAATGAAACTCGAAACTTTATATGTTGTTTGCATGGATCTAACTAAAAGATAATAGTTTCATTCTACTAAAATATTGTCCACATAAACTTTAATTTCAAAAATTATTCTTTATAATTTTATGGACCATGAATGTCGAGAGATTGATATATTTTCGCAAAATATCCAGTAAAAATAATATCTGGTACACTATTAATGTAATGTGATGTTCGGAAAGAGATTCGTTCTCTCTGCAGATCGATCGCAGATGTCCAACTATAGGGGTAACTTTCTTTATGGCTTTTTGTCGTGTGGGCCTGCAAAGGTCTCTCCTGAACCGATTTATAGTATGATTTGCCCGACGACGGACACATATAATCAACGAACAGGTGAACTTATTCTTGCTCCCGTTGGATTACGCAGAATACAATCCTCTTTAGAAAAGACCTTCGGTTCATCAAGCGTGCATTCACAACATCCATTTGAGGTTGAAAAAGCCATCAATGGGAGTACCACAGTTGTTGGTCTGACAGAAATGAGCCCTTTAGGTATAGGTACGGTTGATACAGCAATAAGTTGGAAGAATGACAATTGGAATCGTAAATGGTTTATTTCGTTGATGCAGAGGCTCAAAAAGCTAAAGGAAAGGTTCGGTTTCAAGGTTGTCGTCGGTGGCCCCGGCTCTTGGCAGCTTCTTCACCCATTTACAGACTTTCTCAGAAGACAAGGAACTAGCATTGCACGCTATGCGTCCCATTTTACGAACAGCCCTCGGTCCTTCTCAACAAAACTTGACACGAAGATAGATGAATGGGTTAAGGAGGAACTTGGAGTAGACCACGTAGTTGAAGGTGAAGCTGATGTTACAGCTCCTAGAATATTCGAACAGATAGAGTCTGGCAACGCTCCAGAAGTTATAAGGTCGTTTACCAATACAATTCAAAGTATCGAGGACATACCTGAAATAACAGCGGGCACCTTGACGGGTTCCATTGAAATTATGAGAGGTTGCGGAAGGGGTTGCGACTTCTGCGCCCCGAACCTTAGAATGAAAAGAGACTTTCCGGTTGAAAGAATTGTTAGAGAAGCCAAAATAAACATGAAATTAGGTCACAGTTCAGTCTGGCTTCTTTCAGAAGAACTTACTCTTTATGGTTGCGATAGCAAGGACAAGACACCTAATGAGGATGCCATCGTTCAACTTTTTCTTGCACTAAAAAATGGGGGGGCAAGTAGGATAGGATGCACTCATTGGACGTTTGCCGGAGTAAGGGCTGCGCCGAACATGATTAAACGGCTTTCAGAAATAAATGACCTCAAAAATGATTGGATGGGCGTTCAACCGGGTCTGGAATGGATTTCTCCAAGACTTGTTAAGAAATTCATGCCATATAAAGTAAAACCCTACTCACCTGAAGAGTATCCGGAGACTGTGGAGGAGGCAGTAAAAATCATGAATACTAATCACTATTATCCAGCAATAACACTAATCGTAGGACACCCCGAAGAGCAAAACGATGAAGTTGATATGACTACACAATTTATAGAGAAACTCTCAAAGGTCAATAGAATGAGAGGCATATTTGCGCCTCTCCTCTATGTGGATTATTACAGGCCGGAGAGAACGATGGATTATGATATGATGAGTGAACATCACTGGAGGCTCTACTATGCGTGCTGGAGGCACAATGCAAAGGAGTTTTCCGACAATATCTGGCTGGCGACTCAACAGTTCGGAGCTTTAAACAGGTTAGTCACTGTAATAGGGGTGCATGTACTTAACTTCTACATACTCAGGTTCCTGAAGTCTGAATTCAAGAGAAGATTCGGTTTCATACCGAACTGGATGGAGTGACCAACAATAATGGTGATCTGAATGGACGGGTCTTCGGCGAGCTCTCAAAAAGTGTCGGCCAAATACGTCGTTCTTTCTGACACCACTCTATGGTACAGCTACAGAGACTTTCCGTTACTTGACTTCCTCCCCTGCGCTCCGACTAACACTATTCCTGATTTTGTGTATCGTTTACTCAGAGGGCCTGCCCCTGCCGCGCTGCCTGACGGAAGAGCCTTATATGCGCCTTATTCGATCAGACTACTTGAGAGTGCCCTTCTCCAAAGGTATCAAGAAGATCAGGTAGTAGTACCTCACCAGGATTATATTGAGAATTTTATAGGCTCGGATACAGAGATAGTGGCCGTTGGTACGATGGACCCTCTTGGCTATGGTCCATTAACAATGTCATTCACCACATTATTCAATAACTACTATCCTTACGTCAGGAAGGAATTCGAAAGACTAATTCTGAGAATAACGAAGTGTTTGAAAAGAAAAGGCAACAAAAAAGCTAGGATACTGGTAGGTGGTCCAGGCGTGTGGGAATTCACCATATCACCCGAAGAGCTCGATAGACTTGGAATCAGCTTTGCATTCCAGGGTGAAGCCGATGATATTGTATGTGACCTATTTGGCTGGCTTTCAGAAGGCGTTGCGTTAGAAGCTCATGAATCGTTGTTTCCTGGATTCTATACTTTTGATTCAAACTTTCACAAGTCCTGGATTACGAATAAGAAGTTCATAACTAGGGGGGCGTTTTCTAGACAAGCCCCAAAACTTGAACAGATCCCAGAGATAAGACGCCCATCGATGAAATCATTGGTAGAAGTGATGCGAGGGTGTGGCATTGGGTGCGATTTCTGTGAAGTCACACTTAGACCTTTGAGGTATTACCCTCCCGAAAGGGTCGCAAGAGAAGTAGAAATTAATGTAAGGCTCGGCGGCTTTCGAAATGCTTGGTTGCAGACGGATGAGGTGTTTGCTTACATGCATGGAAAGAACTTCGAACCAAATCAGGAAGCTCTGATTTCCCTTTTCAAAGCCGTCATGTCGGTAAGAGGGGTAGAAAGTACAAACCCAACACATGGAAGAATATCAATTCCGTCAGCATATCCAGACCTCATAAGAAACTTATCCCAAATTGCAAAAGCTTCACCATCTAATTGGATAGGAATACAGGTAGGAATAGAGACGGGAAGTGACAGGCTTGCAAAGATTCACATGCCCAACAAAACATTGCCGCTCAAAATTGGACAGGACGGATCATGGGCAGAGATAGTCTGGAGAGGAACATATGTACTGAACAAGTACTATTGGAGACCTGCATTCACAGTACAGGTCGGGCAGCCTGGTGAAACACCCGAGGATAACTGGGAGACTGTGGCATTAATCAATTGGCTCAGCAACTCATCATTGGATGACGGAAGACCATTCGAATTTACGGTTACGCCGATGCAGAACGTTCCTTTAGGTAGGCTCAAGTCCAGAAACCTTACTGCAAATATGTTGGATGAATCTCAACTTGCAGTTTATTATGCTAGCTATAGACACTTGGCAAAAATGGCATCGAGAAATGCCATGCGGGACAGTGGTGGAAACCCATTGGTCAGGTTAGCCACAGCAGCAGCTATAAGTTTCGGAGGGAAGTTAATGTTCCAAACAATCAAAACAATCTGTAAGCAAAGAGGCATTGATGTTGATAAAGTGAATGTTCATGGATTGGACAGGAAGCTTTCACAACCAAGGCTACTGAACCCTCGGCTAAGTTGAACATTGTGCCGTTCAACAAAAGTTGTCCAGTGGTGATTGTCATAATATATTTTAGTTCTCCTTTTTGTCTCAATTGTTATTGTAATTATATACTGTATTAATACACAAGTGAATTATTTTTAGATTTATTTTCCATAAATGAAGATAAAAGGTTTCAAAGCACTTTGTCCATACCTACACGGTACAATTATGAGCGAGACAATGGAAGCCATGGTCAGAATGTTGGCACGATTACCGGAGCAGCAACAAAGGGAAATGATAAAAACACGGTTGGCCGCTTTTGCAGATATGCGTGATGAAGAAAGGCTAGGCGCCATGAAAGCGATGATAACGGCTCTGCAGAAAATAGATGTAGAAGACCAGAAAAAGTTGACTTACGCGAGGCTGGAAGCACTTGCCGAAAGTTTTGACGATGTGACGCGCAAGAAGCTGATAGGTACTCACATGATGGCATTGATGGGGATGCCGAAGGAACAGATGGCGGCTGATCTGAATATTATGGCTTCGGTGATGAGCCTCTGTCATGAAGCTTGCAGAATGAAGGATATGAATACAATGAGAGAATTAATGATGGGGTTACAACCTGATAAGAGAATGATGATGATGCAGGTGCTTCCTCCAGAAGTGCAAAAGATGATGATGGGATAATGCGGAGACGGAAGTAGGTTGATTCAAGTAGTTCTCCCGTGGTGACCTTAATGCAAAATGAAGATCAGGCTTTGGAAGAATTCAATCTAAAAGTTAAGGATGTTATGACTAGAAGTCCTCTCAGTCTAGATGTGATGGTATCGGTGGAAGAAGCCGCTAGGGAAATGGAATTATGCGATTGTGGATGTTGCCTTGTTGAATACAAGGGAAGAATTGTTGGGATTATAACTGAGAAGGATATCGTTAGGAGAATTGCAGCTAAAGGTTCTTCCGTGAGGAATACTACAGTTAAAGCGATAATGTCATCCCCTATAATTGCAGTTGAACCTGAAGCAACGTTAGAAGATGCTCTTAAGACCATGGCGAGCAACAGGATAAAACATTTGGTTGTGGTGGATGATGAGGGTCTTGTCGGCATCGTGTCAATTATTGATATCGCTAAAGCCCTAGCAGTAAAGGCAGGTCGTTTTAGTTTATTATTCAATGCAATACTGCGGCAAAATCCAACACCAAAGGATATCTACACTTAAATCCGCTTTAAGATGAGTGTGTGGTTTATTGTTATAGGTCGTTCCGTTGGTTAGTGAAATCTATCCAGAGGGATTTCGCCCTTGGTTTGTACGATCTGCTTTATCATCCCTTTCCATGGTTGTCCCTGATGTTTTCTCAGGAGATGTTCGAAAGCCAGCTCTCGGGTATCGAACACCTCTGAGCAGACACGGCAAATCCATGGCAACTTGGATACATCATTTATACATAAATGAAGAAGAAACCAATAAAGGCTTTCGCAAAATCTCTCTTCGTTTTATATACAGATTAGAATGCGTATCAAAAAACCTGATATTGATTTTTTTATCCAACTTATTATGAAGTCTCTTCTAAGAATTATATCTATCTTGTTATACTTTGTAGCTTATTTACAACCAACAACGCTCTATGCTATTCTGCAGAAGGTAATATTATTTGATGTTACAGTATCGTTTGTCATAAATTGATATCAGTTTAAGAGAAAGTGTTTCGGAGTTTCGGTATGAAACTGAATAAACTCACGCCCGAAGAGGAACGTGTAATTGTATTCAAGGGGACTGAGCCTCCTTTCAGTGGGGAATATGAAAACAATTACGAGCCCGGTACGTACATTTGTAAAAGATGCGACAGTCCGCTGTACAGGTCGGAGGATAAATTTGATGCTGGTTGCGGTTGGCCCAGCTTCGACGATGAAATACCTGGCTCCGTTAATAGGCTGCCGGACTCCGACGGTGAAAGAATTGAGATACAATGTGCTAACTGTGGCGCACATTTGGGTCATGTCTTTCTGGGTGAAGGCTTCACGCAAAAGAATACAAGGCACTGTGTGAATTCGATCTCACTGAAGTTTATCCCCAAAGAAAACCGTAGTCATTCGAAGGACTGACTAATTTTGTTCAAAAATAATTCTGCATCAGGGGTGCGCGGAACCTCCATGCCATTACAAATTCGTCGTCCTGCCGATTAATTATGCCTAACGCTTTTCAGTCTATTTTAACCCCGCTATCGACCTTAGTGCTCGCCACCTTTCTTCGTCCCAGTTTTCCCTAGCGCACATCTTCGTGGGGTATATCAGACAAAGCGGCTCTATACTGTGCTTTTCAATTCCTCTTCGCCACCACTCGAACGATTTATCAACTTCTCCCAAGCCTGCGTAGACACCGGCAACATGGTCTTCCGAGGGAAATCCTCTTTCGCAAAGAGCCTTTAACTCCTCCAGTATCCTAATCGCTTCATTTGTATCGCCTTTTCTGGCTCGAATGTAGCCCCAAACCGATTTAAG
>JAJPJS010000004.1 GCA_021324115.1 Nitrososphaerota archaeon | reverse complement strand
ATCATTCCAACTTCTTCAGAGTGATGGTATAGTATTCGAATCAGCTTCAGCAATGCAATCTTACAGTCAAGTGATAAAAAGATTTCGTGCTATGGGCAAGGTTTCTTTGATTCCTATTGGTGTTGACAAAGATTCGTTCAAATGGCAAGAGTCTTCCATTAGGCAAAAAATAGGCGTATCAGACGACGCATTCTTGATATTTGCAGTTCCCGGTTCTATGACAAGGTGGAAGGGTGCTCCCTTGATATTAAGTACTGTGCCGAAAATCATCGAACGGTACCCAAATACTTATTTCCTCTTGCTGGGCAAGAATGATGATTATAGTACTGATAAAGCGTCAAGGAGTGTTCTAGAGCAACTCCTTTCGAGCAGGTATGCACGTAATGTGATCTTGGTTAGTGAAGTTCCACTTGAACAACTTGTCCAACTATATGCAGCATGTGATTTGTTTGTCCATGCATCGTTCTTTGAAACTGCCGCTAACGTGGTGTTGGAGGCTATGGCCTGCAAAAGACCGCTGATCATCACCGCTACCGGATACTTTAGGGAGCTCGAACGCTTGAACTTTGGAGGTAAGGTTGTACCGATTGGAGACCGCTCTGCTTTGGAGAAAGCAATCATTGAATTCATAGAGACAGCCCCTGAGAGGCGCGAAATGATGGGTCGAAGGAACCGTGCAATCATCGAAGAACACTTTACACCCGAACTATGGGCGAATCGTATGAAGGAGATATGTAGGAAAATGACAAACAAGTTTGCTACCACTTGACTTCGGATTTCTAAAGACTCATCACAAATGTCACAAATCAGCTCCACGTTATCTTCTGTGCTTCCGTATGAGTATAAGCAGAACCCATATTGTATTGATTATTGGCATTAAGTTTTTCAAAACTTTGGGGGCTGCAAGAGTCGGGATCAGGATGTCTGGAACCAAAACTGGCATCATTCAAGGTCCCCGGAACTCCGTGAGGATTCGGCTGCAAGCAATTTACATGTTGGCTAGTAGCACTTGGCCTTGTTTGAATATGGTAGCTGACGGAGTAGCAGGCGGAAGTGTAGAAATCCCGAGATAGCCTCGGTGCCCATTCTGACGAATCTTACTATTCTCCGAGAAATGTACGAAGTGAATTTTGACTACGACGTATCTCGCATCAGGTTCTTTCGCACCCAACTGAAAGGGAATCTTATTGCCGACTACGGTTTTGGGTATGGCTTTACAACTTTCTATCTATCAAAGAATTGCACTGTTATTGGTTTTGATATTGACTGCCAAGGAATTAACTACGCTAACAGACTCAAAGACAGGTTCGGAACTTCGAACTTCAGATTTATATATCACAAACCCTATAATACGGGCTACGCTGAGAAGTATTTGACGCTGTTGTTTCTTCCAATGTAACTGAGCATGTCCAGAACCCATCACTATACCTAGCTGAAGCAAACAGAATTCTTAGGACTGGCGGTATACTCTGTTTGAGTACCCCAAACGGGCTAATTGCCGGGGGAGATAGTTTCATAATCAAAGACGCATCCAAATTCCGTATATACGGGTATTCCCCTAAAGAACTCCGGGAAATATTGCATGCTACCGGCTTCATTATAGCCCGAGTATTCAGACAATTCATGCCTAGTAATCGACTTAGCTCGTTCAGCAGGCAAAACTACGAAAGCGATTAATGCAATATCAAAAAGGGGCTACCTACAGTACCTGATGTACATCAAGTCGAAGAAACTTGTCAAGAAACTAGCACCACCACTGAATTATCATATTGCGACGATTGCCTTAGAACAGATAAGCTCCGAAAACTGTGACGCCATCTTGATCATCGCTATCAAGTCCAACTCTTCAAAATAAGCATCGTTCTGGGGCTTCTGAGGTTCACGCAAGTGGTCAAGACCCTCTTCCGGTCACAAATCTTAAGCAATGAGAGCAAACCGTTTAGCAATTTTTGTTATCCGAACATGCAAGCTATCAATCAGAGCACTGCGCAGCCCCACTCTGTTCTTAGACCTTTGGAGGCATGCCAAGAGAGCCGAGGGAAAAAGCGTTTTTAATCTATAAGCAAGTTCGCAACAAGTTTGGTCCGAGCGCGAAGATTCCCATCTAAGCTAATAAGGACTCTCAGGACAATGCCCAACAGTGAAAAGAAAGTAAAAGTATATGAGTAAAAGGTTCGTCTCAGATGCCTCCTTCCATTCGAAATTTAACAGCGATGTTTAGAAGGGTCTATGCTTATGTCTAAGCCTAGTATTATAGATGGGTGACTTGGATTCTGAATAAATTTGCAGGTACCATTCCTGCAGGTGTCTATTGGGCATGTCTTCTAATGATCTTGATGTATCCTTTCAAATTCTTCCAAGGGTTCTCACAAGTCGATCCGCTGGAAATAATCCAACAGCCTGTCGCTTTCTCGATACTGTTTTCTGTATTTGTCGCATCCTTTGTTCTTTTGGCCCATTTGAACAGGGAAAAAAGGGGAGTAATTGCCTTCTACGTACTGACCACATCTCTCCTCTTTGGTTTACTTACATATAAGATGGAACCCTTTGGTGTTGATCATGAATATGGTATTACCTTAACCGATACAGCTTACTTGGCCATCTTCCATCACTTCTCGCAACCTCTGCCAGCGAACGTTGGCTACCTAGAGTACCCCGGGATATCGTTGCTGACCTATCCATTTGCGAAAATATTGGGCGTAAGTTACCAGCTTTCGGCATCTTTTTTGCAAACCTCTTTTTATCTTGTCACCGGTTCAGTTGTTTATGAAATCACAAGCAGGGTGGTAAAGCAGAACACAGTAACCGCGCTGTCTATTCCACTCTTTTTCGCATTCTCTCTAGAGGCTGGGAACCTCACACTCTTCTTTCCTGCTGCACTGGGAGTAACTCTTTTTTCGTCTTTCCTTCTCTTAGTCAAGCCACCCTTTGGACGAAGAAGCCTTGTTCCCGCGGCAGTGCTTTTTGCCGGGATGACGATAAGTCATTTCTACGATCCACTCGACGCCGTTTTTATAATAGCTGCCATGACACTGCCAATGTTCTTCGGGCGTGTTTACACTAATCTCAGTTATTATCTGCTAGTTTTTTTCACTATATACGTGGCGTATTTCACATATTTCGCCATGAACTACTTTGGCAGCCTAGTCCCGGGAGTTTATAATGCGTTTCTAAGTATCCTCTCCGGGAACGCATTCGGATACGCTTTCAAAGTGGCTTCTGCGAACACGCTGGGCGTCCCTGCATGGGTCGCAACCATGGACTATTTCGACATAGTGCTGACCTCCATCATGGGATCTTTGCTGGCATTGGGATTCATAGTCCTAAAGCGTAGGAAGTGGATACGGCAGCACACAGCGGCTGCCATCTTATCAGTTGGTTCTATCGGCGTCGTGGCGTTTGGACTCACGGCGCTACTGGCTAGCCTGGGCTCGGGTGGGGGGTTTGACCTCTTGATTGCTCCGCAGTTCGTCGTGTTCTTCAGCATTCCGTTCTTACTCTACGCTTTCTCCAAGAATAAAGTACTAGTTGCCTCGATAACGGTAATCGCCATAACCTTGTGTGCTCCCTCGATGTTCGCACTCACCTACCATCAGATTTCAACGATTGCTGTGTATCCTGAAGAGATCGCCTCAGCCAGTTATTTTTTGAAGTACCAATTAGGTAACTTGGTATTGTCGACCGACCCCAAAACCGCCGGAATAATTGGAAGCATGCATCCGGAAACAAACTTCAATTATTACCAAGAACCCATGTTGAGCTTTCCCTATTCAGATTCTTCATATAATATAATTTATCCAGAGTATTCCTATTATCAGCAGCACCTATATGGATATCCGATTCAGATATCAGTAATATATCAGCATGACTTGGTGTTTGATGACGGAAAGAGCTATCTTCTACCTCCGGCATTTTGACAGTAGCACTAAGATGATATTTGCAAGTTGTGCCCATGAGCAGAAAATTTATTGTTAGCGTATGGGGACTCGATGGAGATACAGTTAATGAGGGGTCTGCTCGAGTCTTTATGAATGCTTGGCTCAGCATGTGTCAGAGTGTCAATGTTTTAATCATCAACACCGGAAAGAATGAGATCACAGTAAGTCATGGTAAGAACGGCTGCCTCGAAATGCGGGTTGCGATACCAAGGATTTCAAATAGCAAATTTGCAAGAGCATTGTCATACAGGCTGTTCGGCGACTTGGCACCTTCTGTTTTGCTGAATGTTGATTCCTTATTTTTTTCACTCATTAGCCTGATCAGGTTCAGAGGTGCATTCGCACGCGCAAACCGAATTCACACGTATCATTTCTGGTTTGTGTTTCTTTCCATCTTCTTCCCCAGCCTTAGGAAGAAGATGATCTATACCGAGCTTGGAGGAGAGTGGATACTGGTCGCCAAAAGCAGAGCATCCAAAGTCATTAAATTAAGATACGCATACCTAGGAAGGTGGGTTCTAGGTCGCGTCAAGGTGATTGCCCAAAGTGAAACCAACAAAAGAGACATGGTCCGCTGTGGGATTCCGAGCTCAAACTTAGTGGTGGTGCAGCATGCTAGAGTTGACCCTAACCTTTTCCGCCCTACGGTCCCAAAGTCTACTGCCGTATTCAATGTGCTTTATGTGGGACGCATTGTACCACAAAAGGGTCTGCATATCCTAGCTGAGGCTTCGAATATTCTTGTGAACCGACTAGGGGTGTGCAACGTAATTTTCACGGTAATCGGCCCTGTTGGTGGATTCGGAATCAATGGAACGACCGGCTATTACAAGCGCGTTTTGCATTATATATACGAACACAGCCTTACCGCACATTATAAGTTCATGGGGCATATACCTATCAATGAGCTGATCGACGCGTATTCTCGAGCAAACGTATACGTGCTTCCCTCCACCCAGGACGCATTTCCCTTTTCAGTCATAGAGGCACAGATGTGCGGCACGCCGGTAATCGGCACCCGTAGCGGAGGCATGGTCGAAATGATAAAAGACGGTGTAACCGGTTTCCTGATTCCAGTTGAAGATCCAGTAACTTTGGCCGAAAAGCTTGAGTTTCTCTATAGTCACCCTGAGGAATGCGACAAGATGGGGGCCAACGCGAGAGAATGGGCTGTCTCTCGGTTTTCGACAAGAACTTTTGCTGACGAGCTAATGAAGGCATTGTTCGATAATCAGGGTGGGTTGGATGCGCTTTAATTTACTGTTCTGTGTGATATAAGTGCATGTCCCAGTTGGTGTTAGGCGATGAGGAGGATGAGTTATAGCAAAAGATTCTACGAAAACTCTGTTTCAGTTACGATGGCTTCAGCAGAAGAGATAATGCCACTTATCATCAAATACTTTGCGCCAAAGAGCGTTGTGGATGTGGGTTGCGGTATAGGTAGCTTTCTGAAAGTAGCCATGAAAATGGGCGTGCAGGATGTATTAGGAATAGATGGACCTTGGGTAACTGAATACATCAAAGGGTTGCCCTTTCTTCCTCATGACCTTACTGCACCTCTTTGCGTCGGAAGAAAATTTGACGTTGCTATTTGTTTAGAAGTTATCGAGCACATACCTTACAAGTACCCTCAAGTTTTTGTTAGGTCGCTACCAAATTTGGAGCCTTGTAAAGTGTTTTCCGTGGCCATCCCATTCCAAGGAGGTACGCAACATGTGAATGAAAGATGGCCAACATACTGCGAAGAGTTGTTTAGGGATCACGGCTTGTATCAGTGGGATTATATCCGTTGGGAGATCTGGGACAACCAGAGGATAGAGCCTAGATACAGACAAAATCCCGTTTGATACGTTGACGAAAAGCATCTATCGACGTTACCGAGTCCTCGACTGAACCATGTTCTAAAGGTGGTGCACCCAGGATGTTTATGTTGACTATGCCATGGTGGCAGATTTGATAATGAAGATAGTTCTGCCTCAAGCTAGAAGGACGTTGAAACCGATTCTAAAACGGCTTCTGAAGGCATAAATACCATCAAAGTTGATTTCGGGTTGTCGAGTACGGATATTCTTAAGGCAGCTGTCTCAAAAACAATTTAGACTAGTGCACACGAACATTTTCTATATTTCTCTGCTATACGAATTTTTTTGTGCTGAATTGCTACCCCCCGCGCCAGACAAAGTCCGGGTCTCGAACATCTCGAAGCAACTGAGAACTACAGTGGAGGAATGGTAGAAATGATAGAAAACGCTGTGACTGCATCGTCATTAAGGCAAACTATCCCCACTCTTCTTCAAGAAAAACCTGAATGTTTGGCAAGTCACTACTAAAAATATGAGATGGAGCCAAGACCTCGTAAAAGGGTCTTGCGGTTCTTTTTCGGCGAGACTATACCTCCGGAGTTTTTTTGACACCATGATTGAGGAAACTGCATGCATTTGAGATTATGCCATCGCTGCTTTGGGGGGATGATGTGCATCCATGAGCCTTGGGATGATAGACACGGACCAACTGATTAAGTACAAGGACAAGGAAGTGGTTGTATGCCTATTGGTCACCTACAATCCCGATCCAAAACGATTTAACCAAGCGCTCCGCAGTGCACTAGCTCAATGTCATCGGGTCATAATCATAGATAACAATTCTTCCAATTACTTGGATATCCTAAAATCCGTTCGCCTAATCGATGAACGCGGAAAGGTAGTTGTTGTTCGGAACACAATGAACTTGGGTTTGGCGGCTGCTTTGAACCTTGGCAAAGCCTTAGCGATGCAGAGATTCTCACCTGATTGGATCCTTCTGCTAGACCAAGACACAGTCCTGTCGCCCCACTATGCATTTACATTACTCAGCAAGTTGAGGTTTGCAGGGAATCCTAGCAATGTGGGTGTCATGGGTGCTTTAAACCGCGAAACCAAGTTGAATGGTACTTTTTCGAAACTGATATCTCTGCTATTTCTTGATAGTTTGACGATTCGAAAAAAGGGTACACTTCGTCTGATGGAACCCACATTCATAATCATAAGCGGGAGCATGATCAAGTCAATAGTGGCGATGACAATCAGTTTCAGAGAAGAATTTTTCCTAGATTGGGTAGATTATGATTTTTGCACCAAGGTCAAAGAAGCGGGATTCAGGGTGTTGCAGCTAAATGCAGTTCTTGCAAGCCATTCACTTGGAATGATTAAGCATCTCGGCAAACTGGAAGTACTATACGAGCCCAGTTTCAGGTACTACCTTATTGTAAGAAATGCCAGGATATTGTTTCGCGAAGGGAAAATCTCCCTTGTTAGACTCCTGTATGCAACTGTACGTTGGTTCATGCCCCTAGTCTTAGCTGAAGGGTTGACTGCGGCTGTAAAGGCTCTTCGACTTGGTTTTAAGCTGGAACAGTTTCCCGCCGGCTATCACATTGCCGAAGATACAACCTGATAAGCGTGTTGTCGCTGAGTAGTTGGGAAATAATTTCGTGACAAAATTCACAAGAATAATACCTCTTAAGAGAACACTGTATTGGACTAGGGAATATGGTTTTACGCAATTCTTGAAATTTGTAGTTGAAAACAGGTTGGCAGGAAAGCCCCTGGAGTCTTTTCGGAGTATCATCCCACATATCCGTGGGAAATACGGGCTAGAGATTGGTGGACCCAGTGGCATCTTTCGCATTAACGCACCACTTCCGATATACGCGCTCGCAGGGAGAATCGATAATGTTGACTACGCAAGCAAAACGATCTGGAACAGAAGTTTCACACCTAATGAGCTTCAAGGCTTATACTCCAGTCACATCGTTTCTGATGCGACCACCCTCCATCGTATCCCAGACAGGAAATATGACTTCGTTGCGTCTTCACACGTGTTAGAACACATAGCGAATCCTCTGAAAGCGCTCTTCGCGTGGAATCGGGTTTTAAAGGAAAGGGGTTCGCTGATATTGGTTGTTCCAGACAAAAAATTTACATTCGACCATCGAAGATCAGTAACCAGTTTTCGACATCTGGTCGATGATTACTCCAACAATACGCTAGAGGATGACATAACGCATCTTCAGGAAGTATTGGCTTTACATGACCTGACCCTAGACCCTGACGCTGGAAACCGTGTACAGTTTGAACTACGGTGTAAAAATAATTACGTGTATAGGGCTATGCATCATCATGTGTTCAATCACACTCTGCTCGAACGTGCCCTAGGATACACTGGCTACGAAGTGCTTGCCAGAGGCTCTTGCCCCCCGTTCCACCTGTGGACTATTGCCTCGAAGTCAAGACACCACACAGATCCACTTGACTCGGACAGATAACGCTGTGATTGTATCAGTAGACGTGAGGAAGAATCCCTCTCTTCAACTGGCAGGTTCAATTGTGGGAAATGACCAGGTATATCCGCTAGTAGCAGTGCTCATAATCAATTACAATGGGCTAGCAGACACCTTAGAATGCTTGGACTCGCTCAAAGACCAAATCTACCCCAACACCGAAGTCATTGTTTTGGACAACGGCTCCGAGCGGGACGAGCTTGAGACAATACGAACTCATCAATGCAGACCACTTTGCATCCAAAGTAAATCAAACCTCGGATTCGCGAAGGCATCGAACATACAGATCAGGACGGCCTTGAAACTTGGGGCAAAGTATGTATTATTATTAAATAATGACACTATTGTAGAGCCAGATATCATTGACAAGATGGTCTCTGCTGCCAGAGTGCGTGGGGTTGGAATCGTTGGTGCAAAAATTTACTACTATTACAGCAAAAGTCTCCTCAACTCGGTGGGCGGCAGGATATATTGGCCCATAGGTTATATACGCGACGAGGGATTAAATCGTAGAGACTCACCGATATATGACAACATTTCTGATCGGGATTGGGTCTCGGGTTGTGCTATGCTGATTAGTTCTGAAGTTCTCACAAAAGTCGGCCTATTGGACGAGACAAACTTCCCGCAGGGCGGGGAAGACTATGATATTTGTGTTCGAGCGAAGAGCGCAGGCTTCCGAATAGTTTATTCTTCAGCAGCCCGCGTGTATCATAAAGTTTCAAAGACGAGACGTAGAGACTACAGTAAAATAAATACAGGAATTTCGGGAACTGACCCGAAATTTGCACTCTTTTTTAAATATGGAAAGAGTAAGCTTCGTCTTGTTGTCTCTCTGCTGTTATACGAAGTAATTTTCCGTCAGATTGAGATGCTTGGTTACTTGCTCATGACGAGAGACCCCGAATTGAAGAAGTACTACCAAAGAAAACTGATCTGGATTCTGGGTTCCAAGCTCGGGGCACCATTCCGCCAATTTGGGTAGAAGTTCACTGCATCACATCCCTATCACGCGGTAGCGTACTTCCCCAAATAGCTATATGCAGGCCAGTTGATAATTCCGTATAGTCTTTTAGCGTTGCCTTAGCAGGTTCTTGATATGTGTCATGTGACCGTAATCGAATTCTTTCTGAATGAGGCCAAAGTAGAGCACTTCAGAGGCAAAAAAGTGCTGGAAATAGGCTCAGCCTATGTCAACGGTAGCGTAAGACCTATAATCGAAAGATTCTGCTACCCTGCTGAATATATTGGCGTAGACATTCAGCCAGGCAAAGGGGTTGATGTGGTATTACCAGCAGAAAGACTTGTAGATCACTTTGGTCCAGATTCATTTGATGTCGTCATTTCTACAGAGATGCTGGAGCATGTAAGGGACTGGAGAAAAGTAATCAGCAATATGAAAGATGTTTTAAAGCCCGGTGGATATATATATCACAACATGCTCAAAGGGATTTCCTTTTCACGCATACCCTTATGACTACTGGAGGTACGAGCCAGAGGATATGAAGCATATTTTTGCTGACTTTGAAATAATCAGTCTGAAGAAGGTCCCCGGACCCGAGGTGTTTCTAATAGCAAAGAAGATTTTGAATCAGAAAAGGGTTAATTTTCGCGATATTGCATTGTACTCAATCATTCTGGGGAGGAGAACCCTTACCGCACCGAACCCAGAAGACATGCCACTTCATCGTAGGACTAGACTCTTGGTATTTGGATTATTATCCAAAATTTACCACTTTCTTATTGATCGAATTTTCAGAATTTTGGCATAACCTCACCATATGGAGAAACGTGCATTATACTTCTTCCCAAGCACGTTACAAAAGAAAGTTTCCATTTTTCACCATCAACTTACTTTTTCCTTGTTCCTCGCTGCTAGGTTAAATACAGCATAATCATAACCTTTAGTCTGAAAAAATGAAGGTTTTACTGACCGGTGCAGGAGGATATATCGGCTCTGTTCTGGCAGAGAAGCTCGTATCAGCAGGTTATAATCTTATATGCCTGGACAGGTTCTTTTTCGGCAAAGATATTCTTTCTACCGTTGCTGACAGAGCGAAATCGATAAAGGATGACATAAGGACCTTTGATCGCTCTATCATTTATGGTACCGACGAAGTCCTTGACCTTGTATCATTTTCCAATGACCCATCAGGTGAACTTGATCTCAACAAGACGCTAGAGATGAACTATAAAGGGTAGATTAAAGATTGCAAGGTCATCAAAAAATTCGTGTGGAAAGCTATATTGGTGCGATCAATAGGATAACCATGCCATAAATTTAAAGGCAGAAGATAATGGGTATTATGTGATACCCAAAGTGAACATTCTGGTAACGGGAGGCATAGGCTTCATAGGTAGCAACTTTATCAGACGCTTCGTTAAAAACAAAGATTCCAAAATCATTAATTTGGACAGTTTATCCTATGGTTCTAATCAGGAAAATCTTAGAGATCTAGCAGAAGCTTCTGACTACACATTTATCAAAGCTGATGTCTCGAATGAAAAAACCATCGGGAGAATCGTAGGTCAGGTAGATGCAATAGTAAACTTCGCTGCCGAAACTCACGTCGATAGAAGTATATCAAGCCCTAAAAAGTTCATCAAAGCAAACATTTTGGGCGTTTATTCTATTCTCGAAGCTATGAGGAAAGCTAGAAATAATGTAAGACTGGTTCATGTTGGCACGGATGAAGAGTATGGCGACATCTCATCAGGCTCTTTCACGGAAGATGATGAACTCAACCCATCATCTCCCTATGCAGCATCAAAGGCTGCCGCGAGCATGCTTATACATGCTTATCATAGAACTTATGGCCTTGATACAATAATCACAAGATGCACAAATAACTTTGGACCTTATCAGTTTCCTGAAAAACTGATACCAAAAACGATAATCAGAGCAAAGCTAGGGTTAAAGATCCCTCTTTATGGTAAAGGTAAGAATGTCAGAGATTGGATATATGTAGAGGACCATTGCGAGGCCATAGAAACCGTGCTAAATAAAGGCAAGGCTGGAGAAATATATAACATCAGCTCCGGCAATGAACTTGAAAACATAGAGGTAGTTTCTACAATCTTGAAACTTATGAATAAGCCAACTACGCTTATCGAATATGTCGAAGACAGACCCGGGCACGACCTCAGGTACAGCCTCGATAGTTCGAAGATAAGGAATCAGCTAGGATGGAGGCCAAAGCATACGTTCCATAAGGCATTATCTAAGACTGTGAACTGGTATGTAAATAATGAAAGATGGTGGAAACCTCTTGCTGATGAAAAGATTCTTCACCCGACTCCTTGGAAGACGAGGTGGTAAGCTGGATTGAAGTTAGTAATTACAGGCGCAGGAGGTCTTCTTGGTTCGGCTCTTTTGGCAATGGTAAAAGGGCACGAAGTCTATTCTCTTTACAATGAACATGCCCCATCAACAGGGATTCCGGTTCGTCTAGACTTAAGGGATAAGAATCAGGTTACGGAGATACTGAGAAAGATAAAGCCAGATGCAATCGTCCATACAACTGCTCTAACAGATGTAGATAGATGTGAAAGGGATCATACCCTAGCTAAAGCAATTAACTATGACGCAACAACAACAATCGCAAAGTCAGCCAAAGACTTGGGAGCATTCCTTGTCTATATCAGCACTGATTATGTATTCGATGGAGAAAAGGGAATGTACAACGAAGAAGATATCCCAAGACCAATAAATTTCTACGGCCATACCAAGCTAATGGGAGAGCAGTCTATCAAGGAGCTTCTATCAGATTATCTTATAGCAAGGACAAGCGTTATCTATGGGTCCACTCCTTCTTCGGGAAAAGTTAACTTTGCACTATGGCTTCTAGATTCATTGAGCTCAGGCAAAACAGTAAATGTTGCTATGAACCAGTTTGTTTCTCCAACGCTTAATACAAACCTAGCAGAGATGATAATGGAATGCCTTGAAAGAAGAGTTAAAGGCATTTTGCATCTTTCAGGTGCAAGTAGGGTGAGCAGGCTTGAATTTGCACTTGAAATTTGCAAGACATGGTCTTTGAATCCCTCCCTTATCAATCCAGTCGACATGAGCAAAATGAACTGGTATGCCCCTAGGCCAAGGGACAGCTCACTTGATGTGACAAAAGCAAGCAGTATTCTTATGAGAAAACCTGCATCAATTAAAGATTCATTATACAGGTTGAAAGAAGAACTAAACACTCCGAAGAGAGGGTAAGATTATGCCTTTTGCATTTGAGAAGACTACGCTGAATGGATTGTTTATTGTCAAGCCCAGGCTGTTTGGAGATGAAAGAGGTTTCTTCATGGAGACATTTACAAAAAAGGACTTTGAAGAAGCAAGAATCAAGATGGATATAATTCAGATAAATCACAGCAGATCTTCAAAGGGAGTGCTTAGAGGTTTGCATTTTCAACGCAATCCTCACGAGCAGGCGAAGCTTGTTCGATGTTTAAGAGGAGAGATACTTGATGTGGCTGTAGATATAAGGGCAGGGTCAAAGACCTATGGAAAATACTATTCAATCAATCTATCAGAATCAAACAGGTACATGCTTTATGTGCCGAGGGGCTTTGCTCATGGCTTCCTTGCTCTGAGCGACCTGGTTGAGGTGGAATACGCGGTTGACAATTCATATGCACCAAGCCATGAAGGGGGAATAATATGGAATGATCCAGAGCTTGGAATCAGATGGCCTATCGATAATCCTCTGCTTTCAGAAAAGGATAAAAAATGGCCTACCCTTCGAGAGCTAAAGAATAATCATCAATCACCTCTCAAGCATGTTTAAGATATAGTTGATAGAGTGGTAAATGTAGCTTGAAAGGCGTAATACTGCACGGAGGCCAGGGGACAAGGCTCAGGCCATTAACATATGCAGGTCCAAAGCAGCTTATACCTATAGCGAACAAACCTGTATCCCAGTACGTTCTTGAGGATCTTATATCATTGGGCATCAAAGACATAGCTATAATACTGGGTGAAACATTTCCCGAGCTTGTAAGAGAATACTACGGTGATGGTTCAAGGTTTGGGGTAAAAATAACATACATCAATCAGGGTAAGGCTCTAGGTATAGCCCATGCAGTAAGCCTCTGCAAAGAATTTGTTGGTGAAGATGACTTTGTAGTTTACCTAGGCGATAACATCTTTCAATATGGTATTGCAAAATATGCATCATTATTTACGAATGAGAGGCTGGACTCGATGATACTGCTGAAGGAGGTCGATGAGCCTCAGCGCTTTGGCGTTGCGAAGCTTGATGGCAATGGTAAACTAGTAAAGCTTGTCGAAAAGCCAAAGGAACACATATCCAACTATGCTGTAGTTGGTGTCTACTTCTTCAGCCCATCATTCTTTAAGATTGTTGGTAAGTTGAAACCAAGCCGGAGGAATGAGTTAGAGATTACAGATGCAATACAGCTGATGATAGATGATGGGTATAAGGTAGGCTATTCATTTGTCGATGGCTGGTGGGCTGATACTGGAAAGAAGAATGATATTCTAGCTTTAAACGCCACAATCCTTGACGAGAGGATAGAGAGTAAGATAGATGGAAAGGCGTTGAATTCAAGAATAGAAGGAAGGGTAAGTATAGCAGAAGGGACAATTGTAGAAAATAGCACTGTAAGGGGTCCTGCAATAATCGGAAGAAATACAAGGGTAATAGATTCTCACATAGGACCCTATACAAGCATAGGCGATTCCTGCAATATAAAAAAGAGCTCTATAGAATACAGCATAATAATGGACAACACATCGATAGAAGAAATTTTGAATCTGGAAGATAGCCTAGTTGGAAGAAATGCAAAGATCAAATCAAACAATTCAACCGCAAGAAAGACTCTAAAGTTGCATATAAGCGACTATTCAGAGGTAGAAGTTTGAATACAAAAAATTTTCGTAGGGATTTAGTTTGAATCTGAAACAGTTTGTTCGACTTGGGCTGAATTACGTATCGCTATTATTCAAGCAATCCAAGAGTCCATTCAGGTTGATTTTAGCTTCCATGATTGCAAGAACAAAAGGTTATGTCTTCTTTAAGTCAAAGTCAGGGGCAATATTAAGAATAAAGCCAGGGAAGCTTTACGAATTGCTCATTCTTCTGGATCATGGATGGAAGATCGTAGAACAGATGAATGATTATATAATTTTGAAAAAAGACGTGTACTTAAAATGTAGGTACAAAAAAGGCTGGGACTTGGGGCATATAAAAGAGATATTTGAGGACAAAATTTATGGCTTAGAATCAAGGGAATATGTTATAGATGTAGGTGCATCAAACTCAGATTCTGCAATATATTTTGCAACTCGAGGCGCGTTAAAGGTTTTGGCGCTAGAGCCAGACCCTGAATCCTACCAACTCGCTCAAGAGAATATACGCATGAATGACTTACAGCAAAAGATAGTTCTGCTCAATGCAGCATTATCTGCATCAAATGGCATCACCGAATTTCTGATACCTAACGAGTCGCCAAACATGTCCACATTGAATCCAACAGAGGGTCTGTCAAAAGTTATAGATTTTGCACAAAGTAACAGGATCCAAGTTGAAACAACCACCCTAGAATCTCTGATAGAGAGATATGACCTTCCCAGAATAGACCTGCTTAAGATGGACTGTGAGGGTTGTGAGTTTTCTGTTCTCAGAAATACAAAGGAAGAAACATTCAGTAGGATTGGTGAAATCATCTTGGAGTATCACGATGGACCGGCAGATCTTCCAAGCTTGCTCTCACGTGTTGGGTTTACTGTAGAGTGCACAGGTACACAGCCCTTGGGCTTGATAAAGGCCCACAACAAAGAAACCTCGCATTAGCCAAGAATTTATGTTTTGATAAGCTGCTGCAAAGTGCAATATGATAGAAAGAACCCAGTCTCATGAACTTACGGATATATTCGCCAATAATATCGGTATGCTTCCGTCATGTTCGGTCTACTTTTTCTCTGCATCTTTTTAATCCCCTCCTAGACATGAAGTCTGGAATTCCTTCGCAACAAATATCGCAAGAATTAATGACGGTCCTGAAGGGGTTACTGGTTATATCAAAATATGAAGATGTGAAGATCAGGTGCCCACTTCAGTCTACGTGAGAGGATAGCAACAGAATCCCTCGCCGCAGCTCTGGCTAGGTCATCTAAGAAATGAGGAAACTTAATTTAGGCATGGTAAGTTGAACCACATCCTGCACCTTTTGTTTGATTTGAAGGCTCTAATTGAAATTGTAGTAAAGGAGGCGGGGGTGAGCTTGAGCGTGGTTAACGAAGTTCTTAACAGGTATAATGGTTCCATGCATAAAAGAAGCTATCCTCCGATGGTAAGAAGCTGGTAGTGGATACTTACAACAGACCTTACTAGCTTATCTTACGATTAATTTGAACATAAAAGTGTTGCAATGAATGGTTGACAGAAGAGGCAAAGAAATTTCAGCAGAAAAATTGGCTCGAAGAAGACCTTTGGAACAAGGTAAAGCTCCGTCTACCGATTGCAACACTGGACATCATATTCGAAAGAGATAACAAAATACTCTATGGATACAGAAGGATAGCTCCGTACAGAAACGTCTGGGCCTTCATCGGTGGCAGAATTCTCTTTGGTGAAGGTCTTGCAGACTGCATTCACAGGATATCATCAGAATACGGCCTTCAAACCAAGAAGGCATACCTCGTTGGTGTCTTTCCTATAGCCTTCAGGAGCCGTTCAGATGTAGCAATAGCTGTAGCAGCACCTGAAGTGCAGGGCGAACCTCTGGTAGATGGCTTCGAATTCTCGTCCTTTATCTGGCGGGGAACTCCTCCTGAAAGGCTTGGTGCAAACTACAGAAGAATGCTTGAGAAATGGAGGTTGATGAGAGAAAACAAGGGGATACTTTCCATAATGCTTCTTGATTAGGACTATACACGTCATTTTGAGTCAACGTCTCAAACAGGCGAACCAAGATGAGAAGGCTGGTTTTGATTGGTCAGACAACCTGTGTCAATATGATTTCGAAGAAGCCTCAGGGTTAATTCAATGATCCATACTTTGATGCCAAATAGTTTATATACATATTGATACGTACTAATACGTAGGTGTAATGTGATATGCTGGCAGAAGAGAGGAAAAAGATGGTACACTTCAACATAACTCTACCCGAGGAATTGCTCATAGAAATGAGAAAGCATCCAGAGGTGAACTGGAGCAGAGTAGCAACGAAAGCGTTCGAAAAACACCTTCAGGCTGAGAAACTACTTCGTGAGCTGGAAGAACCGGGAATAACGGACGAAGAAGCTGCAAGGAGAGTTATAGAGACAAGAAGGAGATTACTCGCTGCGAATGGCTAGTGAGAGTGTTTAAAGACTAAAATACAACAGGATATAATGATTATAAGGTCATTGTAACAGTTTTCGGTCAATTGTCAATCAGGTTTACAAGAATCGGCATCAAGTTAGCAACCAGCTACGTAGTAGATACGACAGAATTAGTCAGCTTTATGCTAAATCCCCATGGACTGGCTGGGAGGATAATAAGGAGTCTCGTTCTTGACCTTTATGCTCCATACGTAGCTATCGATGAGATCTGGAAACATAAAGATGAATGGTTCAAGAAAAGACCAAATCTTTCGCTTGCTGATTTTACAGACACGATAAGTTCATACATTAAGGTTGTACCTATTGACAGGAATGGACCAGAATACACCACTGCTTACAAACAAATGAAAGATATCGACCCAAATGACACAGAGTTTATAGCTCTCGCTCTTCAGATAAATTCTCCTGTCTGGAGTGAGGACGAGCATTTTAGCAGACAGACTCTTGTTGAGGTCGTGACGACTCAGGACATTTTTAATGTAAGCTGGCAGAGACCAGAACTCTGGCAGGCTCTGAATAGACAATGAAATTAAGGTTAGTCAGAAGAGTTAGGCGGATTAAAGTCACGAGGCGTTCATGGCAGAAGGGATTTGATCGATTCCCTGCCTATGCATATTTGCCGTGGTATCAATTACGTGTCTGAATTTATTCACAAATAGATTTGGCTAGCATTTTTCGTTGTTCGCGTATACCGTCGTCCGTAGGAATGTATGTAGTGCTGCTTCCTAGCCTGAAGGGCCTTAGTCCATTCCTCAAATAATATGTTTCATTTACATTTGGCGGGTAAACCAACACAGTTATTATCGATTTGCCATCATCCAATGGAATATCGATTATCTTATAACTTGGGATTGGTGCACCTGGTGTCAGTTGAGTATTTATCGCATTTGTGATACTATCCTTCACATTCTTTACGCTTATTCCTGAGACTATACCATCATCGCTTACACCATAAATAAGTAAACCTCCACAGGAGTTCGCAAACGATATTATGTCTTTAACAACCTCACTTGGATTGCAATCTTTCTTGAAGTCATAGAATTGGTCTTCAGTAAATGGAAACCCTACCTTCACAATTCTTTTTGGCATCATTTCCCTTATATATTTAGCCGATTCCTCATCAGGGCATGACATTGTCATTCGCATAAGATAAGGTAAGGCTACATCGTGATCTAGGATTTTCTTGGCTATGTATTGGACAATATGATAACCCTCCAGCTTTTTCTGATCAACCGGTTCCGTGAGATATGCATTCGATAATATACAGAAATTAAGTACTAAAGTCTTCGTCATATCTAACAATAAGAAGATGGGAAAATCTCTTTGCCATAGAAATTTTAAGAAATCTTTAGGGTCTGACGCTAAACTTTCCCACATATATTTACCCTGGACCCAGAAATGGTAATTGCAACCTGGAACGGGATGTTGTGTGTTTAAGAATCTACTTATGTCGCTTTTATTTATATAAGCAGATATGCAGATACTTTTGGTGAATCTGGAAAGGACTTTATCCAATTCCTTTGCTCTCTGCCCTATATCTTGAAGGCTTTTTATTCCAGCCAAAATTACTTCCATTTCGACCCTATCATCCTCATGAGTCAAATCCAATAGTGCTCTAAGACCTTCTTCCTTTAGCTCGGAATTCGTAATAAGTATGGATTTTGATCCGTCCTCTGCAACTACATAAACTGTGAAATCTAATTGGATCCCAGCATTATGACATGAGTTATACAATTCCTCCATTTTGGTCATGTCATTCTTCTCATATCCTCTCTCCATTATAATGGAATTGAAATCCTCTCTTATCGTTTCCTTATATGACAGAATAAAACTGAACAATCCGGCTAAGGGATCCATTAATCAAGACCCAGGCGACTCAGAAGTTCTTTGAATTCTGGAAGACCTTCTGCATCAACAGTAAGACGTGTGGAACCAACTTTCACACTTGCTCCGGCACCTACTTTAAGCAATATGTAACTCATTTCCTTTCTGCTTAATATTTCTCTGACTTGATCTAAACGAATTTTTGCGACGATTCCGCCCATTTCAACTTTTATTTTGGCCTGCTTGGCGGCGGGGATTTCATCGCAGATAGCAAGCAGGCTGCCTAGAGAATTTATGCCTTTTTCTTTGATGGATTGTTCCAGTGCTTCCTCTGGTGTAGGTGGTGAATTAACTGCTAGAAACCGCCTGAAGTATTCGGCATTTACCCGCTGAAAAATGAACGCATCTTTGTCGGATATAACTGAAGGGTAGACTGCAGATTTCTCTATCTTACTGAATGCATCCCTGATCACTTTAAGTTCTTTCCTTTGGGGTAGAAACGCAAAAACGGCGGCACTACCAAATTGATATATTCCAACGTGCTCTGAAGAAGTACGGAGAAATCTAACAAATATGACGAGTGCGGAGCGCGATCTTAGTGTTTCCCAGTACTGTCTTGCTATTTTTTCAGCCTGTTCGCAAAAAGTATTACCCTGTGATGCATAAAGCAAAGTAATCATGGGGGAACTCTGCTGCAATGGGTAAGTGACAGCTCTCTTCTTTCGAACGAAAGACTTCACAACTGTTTCTGTGACCAAGTCCTTAACCTCATCATCTATGGGCAATCGAATAACATTCTCGACCGTAGCTTGTTTGTCAATTACAAACATACAAAGTTGTCGTACTGTTAAACTATATTCGACAGACTTTGTTCTATACAACACCTAAATATCGTTAAGAGTTGGTTATAAATTTAAGTGTAAGGTGGAGAACGAAGGGTATATGCAACCTCTTGCCAGTGTAGTATGCAGACAATATTGATTTCTATTCTACGGATGGTACAGGCCTCTTGTATCACCCGTCGTCTACATGATCCAAATACCTGTGTTCAGGAAAGCATCTTGTTTTGTGCAATATCTTCTCATTATTGTGCGAGTCAAGGTAGATTTCAATATTCGTCTATCCGTTCACGTCCCTGCTCCTGCCGACTCTGCTCGTCCATAAAAATAAAAAAATTGTCAGAATATCGATCTATCCGAGGTCATACTAAGGAGATAAAGGAGCGCGCATCAAAGGTTCTCTACGTAGACGAAGTTAATGGTTAGGATCGTTAACCTGCTATTGATTGCCAAAAGACATGAATTGATATTCATCTCAGCTATGGCTAATGTAGCTTAGTATCGTGGTGCGCTGCCTCTTTATTGCTGAAGATATGCCTTCCGGTCATGAGATAGACCGTAACATTTGCCAAAAGAAAAATGCCGCCTGCTATATGTAGCCAAGCTGATCCATTCTTAACGATGTATAGCAGGGCAATCATCGAGATGACGGTTACTACTGCCAAGTAATACCGAATTGTTATGCGAGTGCGATGGTCTTTTACTTTCCCTGTCCATAGCGAGCTTCTTGCATTGGCAACCAACATGAAACTGATGTATGCTAAAAAGCTAAATCCTATTACCGAAGTACCGCTCGAAGGAAAGCCGCACATCACCCATCTGATTGCAGCAGTTTCGTAGCTTGCAATTATTGAGCAGAGAAATAGAAGTTTTAAAGGAAGTATTCTAATCACTTTGTTTGCTTGGCTTTTACGATAGTAGATTTCAGCAAAGAGAAGAAAAAATACAACTGATAAGAAATTGAATCCCAAACCCTCAAAGGGAGAGGTATACATTCCTGAAAAGTTCTCAAGAGGATTATAAGGGGAGGTTAAGAACACAACAATTGCCTTCTCTCCCCAGAATCTGAAGCCTAAAATGTAAATTGTGTTGATAATCACATAACTCAATAGGAAGATGTAAAATACCTTAAATTTGTAGATGTAATAAAAAGATCTGTTACTTTTCCCATTATTATCATTGTATTTACTTGAATTCATCATTCTCCATGCCTAGATTCAGCTATTATCAGCAGTATACCAATGATGACAAAAATTACTCCCAAAAGAATTGAAACAGTTGCAACAGATTGCATAACCTGTTCCAGCGCGAAACCTAAGAGCAACAGGACGGTTCCGAATACTATCAGCCACACAGTAGATTTCATACCTAAGCATAAGGGTATCGTGTATGCAAGTGGAATCCTCGAAGAGCTGCTCTACGAACTTCGGTGAGGTTTAGATTTCAGCCTTAGCATTTGATTCTCTAATCTGTCTATGACGAAATATAGAGCAAAGGCCAGAGAAAGTAAAGCAATACCCCCGATCATCAGGGTTACGTTTGATAGTTCTATTTTTAGCACAGTCTCGCCAAATGCCCAGACGAGGGGTATTAAAGAGAGCAAAGCTATAACAGCAGCAAGTACTTTTGGCAATACGACCATCTGAATTTTCTTTCTTCCTTTCTCAGTTAGCCTGAAGTAAGAATTATTTCCTATTACAACTCTCTCCAGATATCCATCAGTGAGCAATTCGTTCACTCTGTTATTTACCCAGCTATCTTTTTTGTATGAAAGATTTCTTGCGAGTGCTGATATATTGTCGGCTACTTTACCCTTTTTGTATACGTAAAAGAGAATGCGAATTTTAGGCTGGAGCAACCTCATCGATCTTTCTTCTTTTGCACTTGAATCTGCTGCCAATCCTTATTAATTCTCGAACTTCTAAAGCTTTATTCTTTATCACCATGTCTGGAATTACTTGAATATTGTTTTTCTTTGGGGGGGTTGGGATGTTTGGCTAGTTTCAGAAGTTTCCCAGCATAAATTGATTCGGTATTATTCTTGATCCTTTGATCTCCGTTAAAGGCACTTTGGTTCCATTACCCTGCCGGGCTGCATTTAGACCTGATGACAGAGGTATGATAGATATGCACACGGCGTTTGTATAATTCTAGTAGTAGCAGTGGCGCCAGTGAAGAGCAAGGCAAGCCCAACAGCAAATACTCATACGTATCACATTGTCAAGCGAAACCAAAAGGAGTAGAGGGTTTTGAAATACATCAACCTAAATTTGTCTACAGCTCGATTATGCTCATAATCTTTAAAATATTCACTAAATCAGCACATTACGTTGAGTTTCTTCCCAAAATCAAAGAAGGAAAGTAAGAGGGAAAGTGCGGAGTTCAAGCGTGCGAAAGGGGAAATTAGCGAAGAAATATACCGCGAAAGGGAGTTGCTGCGTGGCAGTATCGTAACTAGGCGCGATCAAAGGAAAGGAGGATGGGATTATACGGTAAAAAGGATGAATATGATCGGACAGCCTGCTGGTTCGGCGCATCATGTTGAGGTGAAATCCAACAGCTGGGATAGGGAGACGAAGAGACAGAAAATACAAAGAGCTAAGGACAAGAATTACAGAAGGGAAAACATCAACATAGATAGTATCCCTGGCTCAAATATTTTAGTTGAGGGAAAAGTGCTCGAAAAGAGATATCGGAAGGCGAAGTGGCTTTAGTGCTATTACTTTATACAAACTATTTAACCCGCAACTTAAATAGAGAGACCATATTTATCTGAATGCAGCATTTAGCAACCTACCCAAGGTGGCCTCATAAGTAGTTCTACCAGACAGTTCTAAAATCTATTTATTTCATTCTGTTCCAGCCTTTTCCCTTGCAGACGGGGCATATACCCTCTATATTGGCTAGACTGGGTGGAACTCTACCAGTTCCCTTGCAATAGCTGCACTTTCTCTGCCTAGCCTCTGGCATAAAATTTCTTCCGCCAAAGACATTTATTAAATTTTCTGCCTAAAAAGAAGTTTCTCTACTGAAACTAAAGTTATCACGCATCTTGTATTCATTTTTTAGAATAATCTTATTTTACCTATCTCAAATGGGTTTGTCTTGTGCTTCTTGCTCCGTTTTTTAGCTGCTCTACGAATATCAATTTTTGTTTTCTTTCTGTGACATGTAGGGCAAAGAGCCTGATAGTTTCTCAAACTGTTCGAGCCTCCACTTGCCAAAGACCTTTTATGGTCAAAATCAGCAATATCAAGGGTTATTCTTTTATGACATCTGGCGCACTTATTCCCCTGTGATTTCAAAATCAACATTTTCTCAGTTTTATTCAGACGCTTTCTTTTCTTTTTGCTAGAACTTTTGCCCCAAACCAAATCATCATATATCGTCTTCAACACGCTTCTTTTCTCGCATAATTATATAAATATTGTCAACGGAGGTAGGTTATCAGCTAATTTCTTACGATTGGTTTCATGCTTGTGCTATGTTTTCGTGTACACCACAGCTCTTTCGGAATATTAGAGGTCAAGCAAGTTGCAACTATTTATTGTTTACATCTTTCGCCATTATCCTCTTTACTGTACGTCGTACTCGGTCTGCGATATTGGGATTCTTTTGCACCAAAATTGGAATTTAGCACTTCCCTTTGATTGGACAACTTAATCGAACATGTCGGATGGCTCTGGTTCTATGACGAAACCACCCATTTCCTCTCGATCCATACCAACGCGGCCCTAATCCGTTTCACCCAGCGTATACTATTTTCAGGGATACAGACTCGGACGTTCGGGTCACTTATATATGTCTGCGCCACGTGAAACCTTCACTGTGGGTTTTCGAATTAGCTTGGGTGGAACCTTCACTCTAGGGATCACCTGACTTGAGATTATGTAGAAGGGGTCACCGTCTGCAGCGAACTTGTCTGTTTTCATAATGTTAGTTATCTCGAGTTTCATCCTAAGGAGAGTTCCATCTTCAAGTTCGTAGATATTCCATTGCTCCGGCCCCACTCTATCAAAGTCCACCGGCCCTCCGCTGTAATCACTTGGGTTACTTGAGGTGGGTGGTGGCTGGGAAGGTGTACCCTTCTTCTCTTTGTCGACTAAAGTCGTGAGGATAGTTTGAGATGACCAAGCATAGATTGGTTGCCCGCTTGGGTCGTAATCTTCCGACCTATACGCTTTGGTCATAACAAATCTGGCTAGCAGAACGGTCCCGTCTTCAAGCTTGTACCTTATCCACGGCTCTTCTCTTACCGTGAAGCCGATAGCTTCCATCTTTTTCCAGTCAAATTGTTGTTGGATCATCATTCTTTCACCATTGGAATAAGTAAGACTTCGGTTCCCTCTGTTTCTTCCTTCTTTTGGAGTAATATCGGTTTTCTTGGGGACGTTCCAGCGAACTTTGTCTCTCTGCCGAATGAAATGAAAAAGTTGCTGAAATTGTCTGGGGATTCACTGGAGCGGATATTCAGTTCGCCACGGCTCTGCAGAGGAATTATAGTCTTTAGCGTCACAAGTGCTTTGTCACCTACGACCGAAACTTCAGCAGAGCTGTTTTCCCATATGTAAAAATCAAGGAGCTTCTCCGAAAGCGCTACGACCAGCTTACCATCATTCCTTGAAACTTGCATTCTTTCCTTCACAAGAGCTTTGGAATTCCATTCGTCTATTTCGTCAGGGGAAATCCCAATGGTGGCTCGGTCCAATGCGTATACATTGACTTCAGAACTCCATTTTGCTGGAGAATTAAGAAGATCCATGTCTATGCTTATCTCTTTTGGTTTTTCTGGGAGAAAGCCCTTCGGAAAGATCTCTTTCGTAAGCCTTCCTTCATGCAATACGTATCGGGTAACAATTTCTCCACTTGCTTGAAGACGGGAAACGCTACCATCCACTCTCCCTGGATTGAACCGAAGCAACTTCGAAATTTCATACGCTGAGATTCCGGGGTGTTGTCGAATTACTCCAATGACAGCCGAATCCGTGGTAGAACCCAGGGACAAACGTGCAGCCACAGCTGCTTCATTATTCCGAGTAGTTCTAGGAAGACCCTCTGTTGGCTCTTTTTTGCTCATAAGTCTTATGGCTCCAGGCGGTTATTTAAGGATATAGGACGTCCTAAAATGAAAATAGACCACAAACAACGCATATATATATTACCTACTCGCGTACTCCATAAAATCAATATTTGCACAAGCAAATCAGATTCAACCCAGACGTATACAAATGGCTGAACGCGCACGCAGACACTACATCTCCGAATCAGATACTTTCAGTTGTAAGATGGACCCCCGAATCCTGGAGGAACTACTACAAATGCAAACCACGACGATTCACAGTCGAATTTCGCAGAAAGGTGGGAGGTCAGATAAAGAGGGTATTGGTCAGAGTTGACGAAACAGAGGAGGAACTGGTGATCTTACTTTGCCATTCAGAGACTGTATGAGCGCTATTGCGCATCAGGTTTCAATAATGGCTGACGAAGGTGGATCCCCAGTGAGAGAAGTGCCCAACAGAAAGCAGGAGCCCAATAGGTATTGATTAGCCCAGAGAGCGCCCCTTGTGGATGATGTTGAAACAGGACCGCGTGAACATAATGTCAGGCACAGAGTAACTCAAGAAGTTATCGCTGATGATAACTATCATGTAGCAATACAGGCATCGGCAGAATCAAGCCGAACATAGACACTGGTACCGTGATGCTATTCAAATAGGTTCAACTCCTGGAACAGACATCATAATCCCCTAGTACCACCCCACATGATTCATTCGAGGTGCAAAACTTGGCGCCCTTATGGAATCCTAGGTTTACGCCTGGCGATTACTTGACAAAGATCTGCCATCTGCTCAAAGATAATTTCTGGAGACATAGAAAATTGCAAACAGGGGTGAGAATCGAGATGACCATTAGAGTGTACGGTAAGATCGATGGCATTAAAAGGACAATGAACGTGGTCTAATATGCTGGACATAATACCAGAGTCAGCACGGGCCTTTGCCAAAGGAGAATACCATCAATAAACGAAAGGCAATCTGCCACTGCATCTGGTTCGTAACCTCGGTCGCAACATCATTGTGCTAGTTTGAAGCTAGGCATACGAAGCATTAGGCTATTGTGAAGGTGTCCGTCGCAAGATACCGCTGGGATAGGCTTGAGCTTTATTATTTAATCAAAAGATATGATGGCGGTTGAGAATCTCTATATGCAAGTCTTCTGTAATTAGCCAAAATCTCGCTATCAAGGTTTATGACGCTACGGTGGTGTTTAATCCTAAGGTCTTTTAACACATCCGAAAGAGGTACTTTGTATTTAGGAAAACTCAATGCCTCAAGGGAAAAATAGAAAGCATATTCCTCCCCATTGATTTTCTTATTTTTCCGCACAATATGAACGCGCGCATCACCCACGATTTTTTTATCGATGCCACACTCGAACAAAGCTATGAATGGCTTACCATCCTTTGAAGGGCCTTTGCCGACTTTGTTCCAATACCATTCCTTAGAACTTGCGTATCTTCTTTTCAATTGATCACGTAATTCGTCCGAGTTATTAAATTTGGTATGCACAAGTATCCACCCTAATTTTTCTCCACCTGAATTAGCTGGTTTTCGACCGGAACTAATTGGCAAAGGAGGTGGGCTTATTTTCAGATAGCCAAAAATTGGTTCGTTCTCTTTTGTATCTGTTTCTTTGATAGCCTCTGTCTTTTGATCATTATCGTGGCAGAGGTATCCCTTATTTTCTAGCTGATTTATCAAGGATGGAGTCAACCGTTTACAAAATTCGGCCTGGTCCTTGTACATGTAAAAGATCTTTTTAAATCTCATAAACGCAGCTGCTTGTTCTTTATCTGTTAAGTCAAAATCGCAAAGAACAGAAGTCTCATAATTGGTATAAAGTCCTCCAGCAGTCAAATTGCTCGAACCGACGATCAATGATGCCGATTTTCCACTATCTTCTATCGCGTACACTTTTGAGTGGAATGTGCTATCAGACCTATTATGGTATACCCATACTTCATCAGAATTTTTCAGAAGTTCGCGCAAACCCTCCGAGCTAGTGTTATGTTGTCCTATTCCTGCTATGGCGAATACTTTTCCTCCGTTATCTCTAAATTTTCTAATTCCTGCCTCCAACCTTTTGATACCGCTCGCCTTGACATATGAGCTCATTATGTAGAAGTTAATGGGATTCTTTCCTCGTTTACTTGTAAGCATCCTTTCAAGAACTTTTCCAACTTGATCACTATCCGGCTGGGAGATCAACGATAGATGTTCTACTTTCATTCAATTTCACGACCGCATTTTAGTTTTACTGATTTCATAAGATATTCTCTATCTGATAAATAATATAAGAACGTTTTGACAAGTAAGACGGCGCCTTAGTCCCGTCTGGCCAGGTCCTGTTGCCTCCATGGAACTGAAATTTAGTGAGACAAGGTGGAAATTGATGTAGTCTGTGTCGCTTACCTTTGGTGGGCTCACAGAGCACGTATGAATGGTCAGAGAGCATTACCTGTATGGATCAAACCTGCTTAAAGATGTCAAAAATCAACTGCATAACGTCTAAAAGACACCCGGCTATCTATTGTAGTAAGGAGGCACGAGGCACGTCATGACGTGGTTCTCGCGTAGCTGCCCTTGAAGCTGTTCAAGCAACCCGCTGAGAAGGCTGAAATCGAATTTAGAGAGGCCTACGAGAAGGGTGTCAACCTTGGTCCACAGAAATGGCCAGACGCCGTCCATCACTTTGTCGAGGCGTCCAAGCACTACGCCAGCATAGGAGATTCGCAGAAAGCCTCACAGGCGTATGCACTGGCGAGCCTGTTCCATGCTCTGACAACTCAGACAGGTCAGGCATGGCAGAGCTGCAGCGAGGCGTTGAACCAGATACCCAACACCCAGCTCAACGTGGGCTTCGCTGCTGATTCCACGAGCCTCGCGCAGCAGGCTTCTGTGCTGTCCTTCGATATTGCCACCACAAGCATGCTCAACGGCGAATCGAGGGATATCTCTCGGGTCGAAGCGGTCAGAAGTCTGGCCCAGAAATACATGGACCTGATTGGAAGCGACTTAGCAATCTGGAGGCTCCAAAAGAAGGAGATAGACCCTCAGAGGCGCGCGTACTATTTGCTGGGTCTGGCAAGTCTAATCGAGGCAAACAGTATCGCCGATGCCGACCCAAAGAAGAGCGTATCGCTCCTCGCCGAGGCAGCAACAAACTTGGAGCTTGCCGGAGCCGACCCAATGGGAATCGTCTCCGGGGTCCATTCCAAGCTGGAGAACATTAGCAAGTTCGGTAGATGCTGGTTCTGCGGCCGTGAGATGCAGGGTCAGGACTTCCATTACGTGCTCCTTCCGGCCACGGTCAGCCTCTATACCCGTTCTAGGTATGGTTCGGAGACTCCTCATACTCTGGAAGAGAACGCGGTGGTGGCGTGCGAGAGCTGCTCCTCTTCGATAAGGAACGTGGCAGATGAAGTTGCCCGTGAATACTACGAGAAGGCAATGGCAGAAATGCGTGTCTTGGAGCAACGGCTTAACGCCAGGATAGTAGCAATCGAATCCGAGCTGAATCTCTTGAGATCCGAAATACGTTCGGTAAGTTACAGGGCGAATTCGATGAGATGAGATGAGATGAGCGGGATGCAGAACTACCAATCGTTGAGGTGTCCGCACTGCGGGGCCCCGCTTCCTGCCTTGGGAGACACCGAGATAATCAATTGCTCCTACTGCGGGACAGCCCAACAAAGAGTCGAGATCGAGAGGTACATAACACAACTGAGGGCCGACATCTACGGATGGGTCAAATCCATAGTCCCCGCTGCGTCAATGACTGTTGCCAACGTGGACCCGGTGGCAAGGGCCCAGATTTTCGAACAGATCGTCAGAGGACAGGTGAACAGCAAGGTCAACTCAATCACGATGCAACTGGCGAAACTCGGCGCCAGTCCGCTCTTCCTTCCGCCATTTGCCAAACCATTTCGTGGAATGATTGACGGAATGACGGGCGACCCGAGGGAAACGCTTGGGCAAGCGGCGAGGTTCCATGAATTGGCGACCTTTGCGCAGTCCGAGGACCAGAGTGCTTTCATTAACGAGGCAGTGGCGACCACAGAAACATACGGGTACCTATCGAACGTGATGAGGATCTACCTCGAACCCGGCCCACGCAGCTACCACACGATTGCGAAGAACTTCGAAGGTGCTGCGACGACATTGGAAGTGGACAAGTCTAGGACTGGGGCGGCGAACAGAATGCGGGGTCTTGCCTCCCTCAGCGAGGGGACTGCGCTATTGATCGACGGAGACATGGCTGGAGCCGAACGAAAGCTGGAGGAGGCCGAAAAGTTCCTGGCCGGAGCACAAGGAGAAGTAATGCGCCAGCCTTCGATCGCTTCATGGTATCCAGCGATCAAGGCGGAAAGAGGAATAGTGATGTCCATGAAGCTCGTCCTGGAGTCGGTCAGGGCATCAAGGTCGTACACCCCGAACCATATGGAATCGCTGGCGAAGTTCGAGACTTACGTCAAGGGCTTCGAGAAGGCGAGAGCGAACGGCGGGGTAAGTCTCTCCTCTGGCGAATACCTTGACTCTGAGACTTTCAGAGAGTTAGCGACATTCTTCCACGACGTAAGCTTGGCCAAAGGAGGCAACCCCACCATCAACGGACTAGGCACCGGAGGGATCTGGGTCGCGTGTTGGCTTGCCGACCTAAGCTACTCTTTCGAGACAGGTGCCCTGTTCATGAAGAAGGGCCAGGCGGTGCAGGAGCGCATACTGATTCCTGCGACATTCACCATGCAGCCTCAGTACATCTTGAGCCAGCCGCAGGCTCTAGTCACCGACATATTCTCCGTCCGGTCAGAATCGACCTTCTCTGACAGAATCATGGGGAGGGAGAAGACCCTCACCACAGGGATTGGCTATGCTTCGCTGGTTTCGTCCAAGACTCGCATCCCGCCTTCTTCACCGGTCTTACCGCCATTCTCCACCAAACTTGAGGCAGAGAAGATGGCCAACATTTATCTCGAGAGGGTTCGTCAGAGATTACAGGGAAAGCTGAGGATAGGCATACCATCGGTCACCCAGCTGGTTTACGTTGGAGGGACAATCAGCAACGGCTGGCTGGCAATACCTGGGTTGCCATCTTCAATGTCTCCCTTCGTGGGCGACGAGAGGGAGTTCACAGCTTACTCCATTTGAGAGCACACCCAAGTCTAGGGGGATTTGACCAACGGGTAGCGCCAGAGAGGTTCGGATTTGAAAGTGTGCATTGAACTTTGATGCTATCCCTCAGTGATATGATTTACTTGACGTCGCAGTAAGAATTTTTTGATACAGCCTCCTTCACACGGCCAGGGCCCTCCTATCGCGCGTGAACAATGTCAGCCCGAACATCAAAAAGGACGACCTTGGTAGGTATGCCCCAACAATTCGTGGCGGCAAGAAGGGGGACTTTAGCATCAATCCGAGTCAGAACCCGAACCTCGGAATCGTGGTTGATACAAAGAGCGGCTCGACTCAACTAAGACAGGATTATGAAACGCTAGTCACACGACCCGATATCTTATGTAACCCAAGCTCGGTTCGGTGGCGTAGAATAGGCGTTGTCAGGCCCTGCATAATTATTTCATTATGACACCAATCGAAACTTTGGTGATTTTGTCTAATCATCAGCGAAGTTCGAAGCCGCAGTTTCCGCTCTCTAAAGGATATTGCCGTTTCTGTTCATGAAGGGACTATCATTGTTGGCGATGATAGCAGTAGCGAATCAAATCTCCTCAAGGCTCTGGATTTCTTAATCGAGCCAATGTAAAATTCAGCATCGAGGACTTCTGGAACAGAAACACAAACAAACCGATCGAAATTGAAGTTAAATTCTCCCAATTGACAGAAGAGGAGAAGGGCAAATTCAACGAATACGTTCATGATGATAAGTTGATTATCATAAAGGAAGTGTCTTCGGAAGACAACAAGTTCTTTCAAAAATACTTTGGCTTTACATTATCCAACCCAGTTTTTGACCGGGTAAGGAATGCTGGAGATGCTAAGGAGGTGCAAAGGCAGTATGCGGAGCTACGCAACATCTATCCAGACCTGCCTGAAGAAACAACCAAAAAAGGCATTTTGGGTGCTTTGGAATCTTGGGAGAAGCATAATCCAAATAGATGTAAAAAAACACGAAAGGAGTACCAGTTCTTTGGCTATACAAATGTTGGGTCCGGATATCTCAAGCAATTCATAGATTTTCTGCTGATTCCTGCGGTAAAGGAGGCCGAAGAGGAGTCTGAAGAGGCGCGTGGGTCTGAGCTAGGTAAATTGATTGAACATACGGTCAGAAGTGCGTTAAGGAAGAACCCAGAGGCCGCTGAAATCGAGCAGGAGACCAAGACAAAATACCGGAAAATCATGCAGGGAGAGGAAATGAAAAGTGTTGAACAAGGGCTGAATAAGAAATTGACCAACTTTGCACTTGGAGTAAGAGCTGAATTGGAGGTTGGTACTGAAGAAATAGACATCCTTTCAAGCTTTCGCGTGAGTGCGAAATTAAATGAAGATGAGCATAAAACTGATGTTGCGAGTGTGGGGCATGGCACACAAAGAGCCTTCATAATGGCTCTCCTTGAGCATAACGCTGAACAATTTAGCACCAAGCAGCAAACAGGTGAAGATACAAGGACACTTGCACTTGCCATCGAAGAACCTGAATTATATCAGCATCCGAGCAGGCAGAGGCATCTTTCATCTGTCTTGGAGAGATTGTCAAAATCAACCGATTCTGTTAATTTCCAGGTTATCTATGTGACGCATTCCCCACTTTTTGTGAAAGCCACAGACCTCGACAACATTGTCAGGTTTTACAAAACACGACAGGAAAATGAGCCTAGAAAAAGTACAGTGGCACATACAACTCTCGACGAATGTGCGAAGCAGCTGGAGCAAGCCTACTCTGGTAAAGATTACACGCGCGAAACTTTGTTACCTCGACTTCTTGCTATATTGACGCCATGGATGAATGTAGCATTTATCAACCTACTAGCAAAGGAATGGACAATAACATTGATAATTTCAAGTTGGAGGTCATACGCAAACATTGAGCGCAAATCAGTAAATCAGGCGATCCGGCCATTCACAAACCATAGACGAACAATGGATGCAGGACTTGCTTAACCCATCTCATCCAAACATATCACATATAAATAGGCTCTACTACTGTAGATATTGATGATGGTTACAGGAATCAGACAGATCACTCCAGAAGGACTGCTAGGTCACGCTTTGAATGATATCGAGGCTAAATATGCTCCAAAAATTCTATTCGTTTCCGGCAGCATCGATATACCCCTCCCAGGGCCTCGTGTATCCATCGTGGGTACACGTCAGGCGTCGTCGCAAGGCTTGGAAACTGCAAGGAGGTTAGCGAGCGAACTTGGCAGACAAGGAATAGTCATCGTCAGTGGATTAGCTAGAGGCATTGACACCGCTGCTCATACAGCTGCTATTGAGAGCAGAGGAAAAACGATAGCCGTACTGGGTACTCCTCTTGACAGATGCTATCCCCCAGAGAACTGCGAACTACAGAAGATCATGATGAGAGAGCAGATGGTGATAAGTCAGTATCCTTCGGGACATATAACCAAGCCTAGAGATTTTGTCTTAAGAAACAGAACCATGGCATTGGTCTCAGATGCATCGATAATAGTCGAAGCAGGAGAAAGTAGCGGTGCGTTGTCACAAGGATGGGAGACTTTGAGATTGGGGAGGCCGCTTTTCATATCGAAGGAGATATTTGCAAAATCGCTGAGCTGGCCTAAGGAGATGATCAAGTATGGTGCAAGAAAGCTTGAAAGCGTGGACGAGCTGCTCGAAGCTTTACCCCTACCAAATCTGGAGTACACGGTAGAATTTTGAGTCTACGGGAAATAGAATTTGGCTCACTCCTATCTTACTGTTCTCGTAAAGTCAATGAAGAGAAGTTTAATGAAGCCAGAAAAATAATGCAGTTCGTTAAAAGCGATAGTGTGGTCAAGACGGGAAATGATCCTAAGGGAATGCTTATGTCGCAATGGATTGCCAACTACATCACAAAGAGAATGGATCAATTGCCATTCAACTATTTTTTCAAGGTGGATTCGGCTCTCGTACCTATTCCGAGTAGCTCACTTCAGGTCAAGGATGCTCTATGGGCGCCTGACAGAATAGCCTTGGCTTTAGAGGCTAAGGGACTTGGAAAGAGGATAAAAATCTTGAAAAGAGCTTATCCAGTCAATCGGTCATCAACAAGTAGACCCAGTGACAGACCTCTTCCGCAAGCGCATCATGATTCGCTTTGTGTCCTAAAAAGCTTCTACGAGTTCTCTGACATAATCTTAATAGATGATGTTATAACACGAGGACATACTATTATGGGAGCCGCTTGGAGGTTGGCTGATATTTATCCTAACGTTAAGATCGTCGCCTTTGCTGCTGTGCGCACCGTAAGCAACCCATCAGAATTTAAGAATTGGTATGACCCTGTCAAGGGTCAGGTAAAATATAGAGAACAGTCTGAAGATACCATCAGACGACCTTAAGTAGGCGGGCTTACAACTTCGAGTATGCTGACTGGAACTTCCCTCTTTTTAGGTGGGTTGAATAACCAGACCCTCTGTAATATTCAAGAGTGCATTAAAGACATTACAATATAATTATATTTTATAAATTCAACTGCAGGGCGCCTAATCACTATTTCTCCAAGTTTTAAAACATGTTCACATTTTGATGCGGTTTTGGAAGCTGGCGGATGATTGAATTGACATGGCATATCCTGAATCGAACCAAGAAGTATCTGGTAAATGCAGAACTGGGTTTAAACGACATTCAGAGAGAGCTTCCAGAGAGGAGAGTTGCATCTAGATCTAATGTCATATTTCCAAGGTTTGGAACAGCTCAGCTAATCTGCAACAGAGCTTCAATCACAAGTCTGCAACTACGCCAAGTGTAATATGAAGTGAATAAAGGTACTAAGGTCTTGGTGCAACTTTAGCTCAGTAACATCGATGTTGGATTCTAATAAGGCGAGTACGGGTCAATGCCATCCAACTTGCTTCGAATTCACTTCAGCTTCAGATATGAAAAAGATTCCAGAACCAGAGTTCTCCCTATAATCATTTTTAACAACCTTTTAAAATCATAAACACAATCTTGATTACAATAAGTCTTGTCAGTCATCTGTAGTATTGAATTATTTCCGAGCTAAAAAATCGAATCGATTCCCGTAACCTATCATTTCCACCCATGAAAGATACGATGATATGTTTAGCGCCTGCTTTTACATATCTGTCTATCTTCTCCAAACATTGACTCGGACTACCGACAACAGTTCTTTTCAGCACAGCTTCCATAGAAAGCTTCGGTATAATTTCCCTCAACACCTTGCTTGTTGAATCGTCAAATACAAGCTTGCTGAAGTTTAACCTTTCTCGTTCTCCTTCTGAAAGCTCAGGGAAGGCTTCTGGCAGCCAACCAAGAACCTGTAATTTCCCAGCAACCTCGGCCATCTTTTGCGCCTGTTTTTCTTCATCGGCAATTGCCACATGAAGGAAGAGTGAAGGTTCAATTTTCTCTTCTTCTCCCCTAAATTGTCGCTTGATTGATAACATCTTCTTCAAGGTACTACCATAAGATTCAGGGTCAAAGACAACGCCTAAAGGTATCCATCCATCCCCGGACTTTGCTGTGAGCTTTATGGTTCTTCCAGAGTTAGCCGCCAGCCAGATCGGTACACCCCTTCCACTCAGACCCGGCTTCAATGAAGCTTTATTTAGCGTATAATACCGACCCGAGAAGCTGATTTCGTTTCCCGTTAGAAGCAACCTTATAACTTCGATCGCTTCTCCGAGTTTCGATAAAGGCTTCGAACACTCAATTCCGTAAGGCATTGTGTTCTGCGCTTCACCAGCCCCTATGCCAAAGATGAAACGACCTGAAGACAACTCCTCAATCGTCATTGCAAACTGGGCCATCGTAGCCGGATGAAACCTGCATGGATCGGAAACAGAGGTCCCCAGCAGGACCTTGCTTGTATTCATCGACAGCGCGCTCAGTATGGACCACGCGGAGTAACAATCCCTCCTATCCAAAGATATTCCCACCATATGATCTGCGGTCCAAACCGAGCTGAAACCGACCCTCTCCACTTCTACAGCTGAACTCAAGACAAGATCAATCGGATAAAATGGAACCTTGAACCCGAATCTTACATCCTGATAACCAGTCATTTCGTGTTCTTGCTTTTACATCATGTTTTTATTCATTTTCCATCCACTGCGGAAAGACATAAAAGTGCTTTTGGCGGCGTACCCTTCAATGAATTTGAGAAGTGTTCTTGAACCGGGAACAACGCTATGGGCAATACAGAGGATGCAGTGGAAGGCTATTGGAATAAAAGATGAGGACTTCAACAAGCCAAAGATAGCCGTCGTCAATTCTTCTTCGAATCTTTCCGTATGCTACATTCATCTTGATGAAGTCTCCAAGAAGGTGCAGGAAGCGATAAGAAGTGCCGGAGGCCTACCCTTTGAAATAAGAACCACCGCACCAAGCGATGCAATAACCAGCGTTGGTAAAAATGCCAGGTACATACTTCCTTCCAGGGATTTGATCGTGAATGACATCGAAGTGATGGTTGAAGGTGCGTTGCTCGATGGCATGGTGTGTCTTTCATCGTGTGACAAGACAACACCCGCTCATCTAATGGCAGCTGCCAGACTCAACATACCGACTATAATCGTGCCGTGCGGCTATCAGCTCGGAGGATACCTGGATGGGGAAAGTGTTGACTGGCAGGATGTCTATGAGGGAGTGGGTGCATATAAGAAGAACCTTATGAGCCTCGCACACTTGCAAAGAATGGCGGACGTTGCAGTTTGCGGTCCTGGTGTCTGTCCTGGGTTGGGAACGGCCAATACAATGCACATGGTGAGCGAAGCTCTGGGTATGTCTTTGCCTGGCAGCTCTCCGGTAAGAGCGGGCGGCGAGAAACTCTTCCAGATGGCTTCTAGGTCAGGCGAACAGATAGTCAGTCTTGTAGAGCGCAATATACTTCCACGCGACATAATTACCGAAAGGTCGATCGAGAATTCAGTCAGGCTGGTTCAGGCTATAGGTGGCTCTGTCAACGTGGTCAGGCATTTGGCGGCAATAGCTACGGAAGCAGAGCTTGATTTTGACGTTGTCGCTTGCTTCGAGAAGTGTGCAGATGGTGCAAGTCAGCTCACATCAATAAGACCCAACGGCAAATACAGAATCGAAGACCTGGAAAGAGCGGGAGGCGTGCTTGGTGTAATGAAACAGTTATCACCACAGTTGCACCTGGATGCAATGACGGTCGCTGGGATTTCGATTGGCGAGGTCTTGTCGAAGGTAGGTGGAGTGGATGAAGAAATCATCAGACCATTGCACAATCCATTCAAGAAGGAGGCGGGTTTGACAATAGTCAGAGGAAACCTTGCACCTGATGGCGCCATAGTAAAGAATGCTGGAATACCTTCTCACATGAAGTTCTTAAAAGGCCCAGCCAGGGTGTTCGAAAGTGAAGAAGACGCCTTCAATCACATAAACGACTTCAAGCCTGGTGATGTGGCAGTCCTGAGGGGTCTCGGTCCCAAGGGAGGACCAGGAACCGTATTCGCGGCAAGCTTCGTTGCATCACTTAACGGGGCCGGCCTGGCCGAAAAGGTCGCAGTGATTACAGATGGCGAACTTTCTGGCGAATTAAGAGGGCTTACGATAGGACAGGTGATGCCCGAGGCGGCAGAAGGCGGCCCTCTGGCGGTGGTCGCTGATGGAGATATGGTATCTGTCGACCTGGAAAAGAAGAGGGTGGATATATTGATCAGCGATGAAGAGTTAAAGACACGTATGGCAGCCTGGAGACCAAAGAGGCAGAAAATGAAGAGATCCTGGCTGTCCATTTATTCAGAGGTAGTACAACCCATCTCAAAGGGTGCGGTCCTGGGGAGCATTTCGGACTGAAAAATAAGACTTATCTAACGACCTAGAATCAGTTAAAGTATGAAACTTGGTTTCATAGGTCTCGGTACGATGGGATTGCCGATGGTGACAAACCTTCTTAGAAAGGGTTACGAAGTTCATGTATACGATGTCGCAAAGGACAGGGTTGAGATTGCAGTAAGGGCGAATGCGGTAAAAGAAGATTCGATCAAAGCAGTTGCCAAAAACTCGGAAGTCGTCCTGCTATCGCTTCCGAAAGAGGAGATATCAAAGGAGGTCACTTTGGGAGAAGATGGCATTCTAAGGTGGATACGGAAAGGCGGGGTAATAATAGAACTCAGCACTGTGTCCCCATACACCATAGTCCAGATAGCGGAGAAGGCGGTACGAGCTGGTGTTGATATCCTTGACGCTCCTGTATCGGGGGGCAGGGCCGGAGCCGAAAGAGGTGAATTGACAGTAATGGTGGGCGGAAGTCATGAAACATTCCTGAAATGCAAGCCCATCTTTGAATCGATAGGCAAGAGGGTGTACTATGTGGGAGGTTCGGGTAGCGCTGAAGCGGTTAAACTTCTGAATAGTCTGATCGCTATAGGCAACCTCATGATAGCCAGGGAGGCGCTGACGATAGCAAAGAGTCAAGGCGTCGACATAAAGAAGATGTACGAAATAATTAACGCAAGCACAGGGCAAAGTTGGATGTGGAGCAACTGGATAGGCGGGATGATGAATGGGAACAAAACTGGTTCTACTGCCAGGATAATGCTCAAGGATATGAGCTACGCTATCAAGATGCTAAAAGACAGCACCAAATTACCCATCTCCACAAAGGTCCTTGAAACAATCGACTCGCTTGCTTCGACAATCGATCTCGATGAAGATGCAAAGACCTTTTTTGAATTTGTTTTTTCAGGCACGAATTAGCTGCTGTATTTTTATTGCTGCTTTTACAAGCTTCTGACTGGCATGAAGGCAGTGGTGCTCGATGGCGGTAGACTGTCCGTAGAAGAGCTGATGAAACCAGTACCAAAAGAAGACGAAGTCCTGGTAAAGGTGGCTGCCTGTGGCGTCTGCCATACGGACCTGCATGTTATGGAAGGCGATGTTGCGTTCCCCTCCCCCGCAGTCCTTGGTCATGAAATATCGGGGCTCGTCGAAGAAGTTGGTGTGAACGTTAAATCGGTCAAGAAGGGAGACAGGGTAGTCTCACCTTTCATAATCCCCTGTGGCTACTGCAGATTCTGCCGGCAGGGACTGGATGATATGTGTGAGAATTTCTTCAAACTTAATCGCCTTCAGGGCAAACTGTATGACGGCAACACAAGACTGTTCAGGAGAGATGGAACCCCGGTATGGATGTACAGCATGGGCGGCTTGGCAGAATATGCCGTGGTACCATCTACATCTGTATTCAGGCTGCCCGAATCGCTTGACCTGCAGACCTCCTGCATTCTTGGCTGTGCAGTATTCACTGCATACGGCGCCGTGGTGAATCAAGCAGAACTCAAACAGGGCGAAAATGTTGCGGTCGTAGCAGTGGGGGGTGTCGGGATGAACATACTGCAGATCTGCAAGCATGTCGGGGCTTCAAAGATAATAGCCGTGGATGTGAGCGAGGAAAAACTGACCAAGGCAAAAGAACTAGCAGCCACTCATACAATTAACTCAGCGGTAAGCAAGGCTGCTGACGAGATTTTCAGAATAACAAATGGTGAAGGAGTGGACGTCGCATTCGAAGCTCTTGGAAGACCTGAAACCATTCAGACTGCTTTCAACTCGGTAAGAGATGGAGGCAGGGCTGTTGTAGTTGGTATTGCCGGGCAGAAAAAGACCGTTGAGATCGATATAACCAGACTTGTAAGACGAAGCATAAGAATTCTGGGCTCCTATGGCGCAAGGACAAGAAGAGATATGCCTGAGGTTATAAGGCTCGCAGAGCGGGGAATCATTGATCCCGGACGTATCGTATCAAAAAGTTACAGACTTGAACAAGCAGCCGACGCCTACTCGGATTTGAAAGAAGGAAAGATAGTCGGCAGGGCCGTCATAACCTTTTCCTGATGATTCTATTTTTTATTTTTATTATTTTCCCTTTCTAATCAGTTGAACAGCCAGACCCATTGTAGTTTTTGAATCAAGTATCTGCAGGTATCCTCCGTTGCGGGTTTTCCTCTTGCCCGGCAGGATGGACAAGCCAGACTTGGCAAATCTTCTGTTGGCCGAAACCAAGGTTCTCATATCTACAGCCAGGTGGTTGTAATGAGGATGTGGCTTTCCGCCATTCCAGTATGGACCTGGGCCGACAGGCTCGATCAACTCCAAACTGATATTTTGAGCCTCCAGTATCACGACCTTCATGCCGAGTTTCGGATAATTCGTTTGCTCCTTCAGCTTTAAACCCAGCCCATTCTCAAAAACTTCTAGAGCTCTTGACATGTCATCAACGACAATCCCTATATGGTCAATCGTCACCAAAATCTATCGGGTCAAACGGCAACCTCTCTGCATTTATCCTTTTTCTTTTACTTTTGATTGAAGTATGGAATTACCTTCTGACCGAAAAGCCTTACACTGGAGATGACCTGCTGGCTTGTTAGCTTTCTTAAAGCAGCCCTCAGAACCACATAGTTGAATCCTTCTTTCCGATACCTATCAACAGCCTCGATCGCCACATCAGGGTTTCCAATCACGAATCTGTCTTCCGCCCATTCTTCAAACGTCTTTTTTTGTCCACTGATCAGCGGATGACCAGAAGAGCTGTAGTCAACCTGATACATATCATTGAAAGACTCTTCTGATTCTCTGAGAGCCTGCTCCGTGGTTTCAGCCACATAGACATCCCTCATTATCGGCAGGGGAGAGACCGGCTTGCCCATCTTTCTGAGTTCGTCATCATATATCTTCCTGAGTTTAATGATTTCACCGAATGTAACTGTGGGCCCAGGAAACCATGCATCAGCAAGCCTGGCAGCCCTTCTGAGTGCAGCAGGCTGCCAGCCACCCACCCAGATGGGGGGCCTGGGCTTGCTGTAAGGTCTAGGTTGAACCGTAGCTTCGCTCAGCCTGAAGAATTTGCCGTCATAGTCTACCCTTTCATCCCTGAGCAGTTTATCCAGAAGAATCAGGCCTTCATCCATTATTTTTGCCCTGTCCTTCAGACTCACCCCAAAATTGTTGAAATCTTTCTCTCTATAACCAGCTGCTACCCCGAGTATCACCCTTCCGTGCGTAATGCAATCTAACTGGGCAACTTCTTCGGCAAGCCTCAGCGGGTGATAGAGTGGGAGTATCGCAATATTTGTTCCGAGCTTCATTTTTGTATGCTGGGAGAGTATTGCTAGGGCAGAAAGGGGGCTGGGTAGATACTCGTTATGCCCATGATGCTCCTCAAACCACACCGAATCGAAACCATTTTCTTCCGCTGCTTTGGTCTGCGCATAGGCATCTGGAAAGAAATCGCCCCATTCTCTAGGCGTAACCCCGAAGTACATCCGCTGGTCCAAATCCATCAGCTCCTGCTAGAGCTCCGCCTCTTTGAGTGCCGATCTGATCGCTGACTTTTCCGCCTCGGTTACATTCATAAGAGGCGGACGCATATATGTGACCTTCTCGCTTATTACATTTAGGACGGATAATGCATACTTGGTCCTTGCCCTGTAGCTCCTTACCGGAGAGCCGTAAATGACTTCCATGAGTGGCTTCAGTCTTGCCCAGATCTCAGAAGCTTCTTTCACATTTTGCTTCTTGACCAGTTCGAACATCTTCACGAGGTCCTTTACCGGGAGAGTTCCGAACCCTATCAGTGCGCCGTCGCAACCCAGCACAAAGGACTCAAGTACAAAATTGTCATTTCCTGTCAGGAAAGAAACTCTCTTTGCATGCTTCTTAAATGCATTCAGAGTTTCATAGAACTTCCTGGCATCGAAGGTTGCTTCTTTGATTGCAACAACATTCTTTAACTGTGCCAGCTTCAACAATACTTCCAGCGGATATTCTATTCCTCCCAAGCTTGGCTGCAGCTGAAATAGTATGATATCAAGTCCGGCTTCGTCTGCGATGGACCTGTGATACTCAAGGGGTCCAGTCGGATCCAGCGGCAGACCTGCAAATGAAGAGTTTGGGAACATTAAACCTGCGTCTGCGCCAGCCCGCTTGGCTTCAGTTGCCGCGGCAACAGCGGACTTCGTCGAGCTTCCTATTATACCAGCTACCACAAGCTTACCCCCCACACTTGCTCTTGCCACTTTCACGACTTCTCTACGTTCTTCCGGAGTAAGATTTGGACCCTCTCCGGTGTCCACATTTACTGCGGCACCTGTGACACCGGCGGACGTGACCCATTTCAAGTATCTTTTGTATTCGTCCAGATCCGGTTCCGCCGATTTGTTCATCGGAAGAACAACAGCAGGTATGATTCCCGTTATCATGTTAAAGCTGTCATTCATTGCAATAGATATTGATTTCGGTAAGATATCTCCCCTGGTTTCACTTCTCATCTGATAATACTTATATACAATATGTATCGATTCACGAGGTGAATGATGAAATACAGTTTGAGGATCGATTTTATGCACACACTTTCTTGGAAATCACGAACGCTCTCATGCATGCCGATTCAATAAAGGTGACATAGCACTTGGCTCAAGAGTCGCCTATTGTTTACACTAACGTTGAGAAACTTACAATCTACATAGCAGCACTTCTTGGCTTCATGTTCGATGGTTATGACTTGCTGCTTACCTCGTTCGTTCTCGGTCCCATGGCAACGTATTTCCACGTCACGATAGCCACCGTCGCATTCGCCCTGACCCTGGTTCTGGTTTCCTCCGTCATAGGAGGTATCTTCTTCGGCTGGCTCGCCGACAAGATAGGGAGAAGACCTGTTCTTTTCATAACTATCGTGGTCTACGCTCTTACCACGATTGCGGCAGGCTTTTCGAGCAGCATCCCTGAGTTTTACCTTTACAGATTCCTGACCGGCCTTGGTGTCGGTGGAGAATGGGGCATAGGCTATTCGTTGCTGAATGAAGCTTACTCTGAAAAGACGAGGGGCAAAGCCAGTGGATGGCTGGCAAGCATGTACGTCTGGGGTTCTCTACTGGGGGCCGTAACTGCTGGCTATACAATTTCAGCTTTCGGTCCAGCTCTGGGTTGGCGTTACGCCTACTTCATCGCTGGGGGGAGTGCATTGGTACTCATTGTCCTAAGGTTGTTTACGCCAGAATCGAAGGTCTGGTTAAGGTATATGCAGTACAAAAAAGAAGGAAAGCTGCCTCCAGGTTACGAAGCTAGGAGTTCGATCGTCGACATATTTTCTAGGAAATTTATCAGGTACACTCTGTTCTGCACGTTGATGGCTGTCGGTTACCTATTCTTCACTTATTCTTATCTGTCGTTTATCCCAACGTACTTTGGTGTCTTCTACAAGATTCCGGTGCCTACCTACACCCAGATGATAGTGATCGCAGAATTGGTTGGAATTGTTGGATACGTAGTCAACGGTTTCCTGTCCGATTCCATTGGAAGGAGAAAGACGGCTATTGTGTATGGAATTCTCAGCTTTCTGGCGATCATCTGGTTCCTGGTAGAAGCAGAGGCGAAACCCTCGTTTACGAATATCTGGTCGTTCCCTATCTTTTATGCATACATGGGAGTATACTTCGCAGCGGGTTTCATTGGACAATTCGGTGTATGGTTCGGAGAACATTTTGCTACAAGACTGCGAGCTACTGGATCAAATTTCGCCTTCATGGTTGGTAGGGGACTTGGAGGGGGACTGCCTCCCATACTGGTCCCGTTCTGGATCGGTTTTGGAAACCTAGGAATAGCCATCTCGATAGGCATGATTATCGGCGCAGTACTGCAATTTGTCGCAATCTTCGGCCTCAAAGAAACAAAAGGAACGAAAATTACTCCGGTTTAAACCATCAGAATATTTTAGAAAGGTCTTTTTTTGCAAACTTGAACGCGCTACCAGTGATTACCAGCACAACCGTCTTTCCTTTTGCTTGTAATACCTCCAGAGATGCCAATGTTGCAGCTGACGCTGGCTCACAGAATATTCCCTCTGTTGCCAAGGACTTCAGAGCTCTCTGTATTCCACCATCGTCCACATCGATTATCTCGCAATGGCTCTCCTGTATTACTTTTTTTAGATGTTCACCTTCGAGCTGATGGAAACCGGCTATACTTTCTGCTATTTTTGTCTCCTTAGCAACCGAAGCCACAATGTTTGAATTTCTTGACCTTTTAACGCCTTCCCAGATGCCAGACAGAAGAGTTCCGTTATTGGTTGGAACAACAACACTTAAATCGTCTCCCAATGCCTCCACGATTTCTTCTCCGATCTCGGCATCTCCCAGTCTCTTTGCTGGGTTGCCAGGATTGGCGAGATATATTCCCTCACTGGTGGCAAACTTCTCACTTTCTTCTACTGCTTCGTGATATCCCCCTTTGACTAGGTGCAGTTCAGCCTTTAACAACTCCAAGAGTTCTTTTCTTTCTTGGCTGATCGTGGCAGAGCAAAACACATGTATTTTGAGCCCGGCTGTTCTACCCAGGGCTGACAGGGAAATTGCTGCGTTTCCTGTGCTGGCAATGACAGCCTCGCTTTTGTTTCGAGCCATCATTTCCTCTATGATTTTCCTACTCTCTCTGTCTTTGTGTGAGTGAGTGGGATTCTGAAGTTCCAGTTTCGCGTACAGATTGCAATTAAATAGTCGCCCCAGCTTTTCCAGCTTTACCAAGTTTGTGCGGCCTATTCCCGGATATGGTCTATCCATACGCTTGTACCGAATGACAGTTCTAATATAATCTTCCATATGATTTGTGAGAACTCGGGTCGTTTTCCCTGTAGTGGCAGCGCAAAGGCGCATCCTGAATATTAATAACACAGAGCTTTTATTCAATTATCCATGGTAGTAAGTCTTGCCGAGTTAAGTCAAGAATCATTCGAGAAGTCCAACAAGAACGTAATTCTGCTGCCTGTGGGATCGGTGGAACCGCATGGCACTCACTTACCTTTGGGAACTGACACCATAATTGCCGAGGCCTTGGCTAATGCGGTGTCAACTAGAACTGGATGGCCGGTCCTGCCGACCATCCAGTACGGTTTTATCTACGGACTGAGGGATTTTCCAGGAAGCGTCAGTATACAGGAAGATTTGTTGCAGTCCCTTATTCTTGGTATAGGAAAGGAACTTAAGCGGTATAAGTTCAAGATGCTGGCAGTCGTAAACTGTCACATACCTAATTCGGCAGCCGTTACTCACGCGTTATTTAAGGCACTGACCAAGGATGATATTCCTGGAGTGAATCTCACATTTCCGGGCTATGAAGAAGCATATTCGAAATACTGCAAAAGTAAATTGTGGAGACCTGGGATATTTCATGCTGATGAACTGGAGACATCAATCATGCTTTATCTCAGACCGGATTTGGTCCGGATGGAGAACGCAAAGAAGAACTATCCTAAACCACCGGAGACATTTGGGTTCTATCCACACAGCTGGAAAGAATTTTCGGATATCAGTGTCATAGGCGATCCCACGTTGGCTAGCAAGAAAAAAGGCGAATTATTATTTAATTTCTTTGTGGAAAAAATAATCGCGCTGTTATCAAACAGGGCGAGATAAGCTCTTTCGTTCCAAGCCCATGGTTGTCCGTAGGAAGAAAAACACGTCTTCTGTTAATCTTCAGCTTGGTCTAGTCTATGGTCACAACCTTTCTCTCCTTCTTCGGAATCCCAGACATAATCTTTTCCAAGATAACCATTGACGGAAGAGGCAGTGATTGTATTTTCATTCACAAACATTGATTAAAAGCTTGGGGTCATAATAACAACCTTTCAATATAGTCAAACACCTGGATGTATACATGAATGTCGAACAGGCAAAGTCTGTGCTTGCAGAACAAAAAAATTCCTTGCTTACAAGGCTGCCCAGTGATATTATACAGCGGAAAACACCAGACCTTGCAAGGTTCATATCGTATTCTAATGTTCTTGCCATACTCGGGGCGGGGAGGTGTGGCAAATCGAATCTCGCCTCTCTTTTGATGATAGGAAAGAAATTCGGTTATGTGAATTTCGATGATGAGAGATTATATGGCGTGAAGGCGGGAGAGCTGAACATTCTACTCCAAGGTATTTATGAGTTGGAAGGCGGAGATGTAGGATTTTTACTCTTCGACGAAATGCAGAATGCGAAAGGATGGGAGATATTCGTGAGCAGGCTGAGAGATACAAAAAGGATAATCATAACAGGAAGCAATTCTGGTCTCTTATCAGGAGACCTTGCGACTCATCTGACCGGCCGTCACGTCGACTTTGCACTGTATCCATTTTCATTCGGCTACATGACTTCTTTTCACAATCGGGTCTAATGCATGTGCCACATGCCTTGCCTTAAACTCAAGTCCGAGGTTGTCGCCTAATTTCTTATGATTGATTTCACCTCCATGCCCAGCTCCTTTGTACATCTCAACCTGTTCAGAACCCTCAGGT
>JAJPJS010000001.1 GCA_021324115.1 Nitrososphaerota archaeon | reverse complement strand
TAATGCGGCCCCAGCTGTGGCCTCAGAGGTGAAAGGTAGGGGAGCTCTGAAGTGGAACGTCCCTGTTTCAGCTGTCCTTGCGATGATATTGGTCACGGCCGGGTTCGGTGCAATGTACGTGGCCGGGGGGTTGAAATTCGTGAATGGTGCCCTTCTGAACACAAACCTGGCCCTCGATTATTCTTTCAACTTCTGGACTTTTGCGATGGGAGCGACCACCAGCACATTGCTGCAGTGGATAATAGGACTGGGATGGATCATGTGGAACATTGGCATCCTTGCTTATGGCGTAATCGTATTCTCGCGCTACCTTTTCGCTCAGGCCTTTGACCGTTTCCTCCCCACAAGGCTCGCCTACATAAGTCCCCGGTATGGCTCCCCTGTGGTAGCCCACATCATTGACCTCATAGTTACGGTTGTGCTCATTGGTGCAGCAGCCTTCCTCTATGGTTCTTTCACGAGCCTGTTCGGAGCCGTGATAGCCGCCATGATTTACTTTATCGTTGTGGGTATAGCAGCCACCGTGTACGCAACCCGAAAGGAAAGCGGGTCTTCAAAATCGATTCTAACAGTGGCAGGCGTGCTCATGGCAATCGTATTCGCCTACATAACCTACCTCTTCCTAGCGTATCAGGGGGTCTGGGGTGGCAATCTCCTGGCCTATGGCTACGCGGCATCATCATTCGTCCTTGGAGTAATAATCTACCAGGTATCAAAGGCGCGACATAGGGCCAAGGGAATAGACATAACACTGGCATACAAAGAAATACCCCCAGAGTAGGTATAGGGGACGTGAAGACGCGCATATTTTTTGTAAGCGATGTCCACGGTTCGGAAACCTGCTTCAGGAAGTTCATAAATGGAGCCAGATTCTATGGTGCCAAAGTCCTTGTGCTAGGTGGAGACATCACCGGCAAGGCGCTTGTACCGATCGTCGAACAGCAGGATGGCAGATACCGGCTTACGCTACACGGCGAAACTGTGAAGATCAAGAAGGGGGAGCTCGAAGAATACACAAAGGCTATACGAAACAGCGGGACCTATTACTTCACCACCACAGAGAACGAACTGCTAGAACTTCAGAACGATAAGGCGAGGGTTGATGCACTGTTCACAGAAAGCATGAAATCTGTTCTTCGGTCATGGATCAACCTTGCCAACGAACGTCTAAAGGGTACAGGCGTAACCTGTTATATATCTCCAGGCAATGACGATAAATTCGAGATGGATGAACTTCTTCTCGACAGCGAGTGCGTGGTGAATCCGGAAAACAGGGTGGTGGAGATACGGGGCGGGTATGAAATGATAACCCTAGGATACGCCAACCCCACGCCGTGGAACAGTCCCAGGGAGGTTAGCGAGGAGAAGCTTTACGAGATGATCGAGAATCTCGCCACTCAACTTCGGGCCCCCGAGAAAAGCATCTTCAACCTTCATGTCCCGCCAAAGGGGACGGAGATAGACAAGGCTCCCGCGGTAGACTCTGAGCTGAAGTATCAGAGGGAGGGACTGGGCATGATCAAGCAGATCTATGCAGGAAGCACGGCAGTAAGACAGGCAATAGAAAAGCACCAGCCCCTTCTGGGGTTGCATGGCCACATCCATGAGTCCAGGGGGTTTGTCAGGATAGGCAGGACACTTTGCATAAACCCGGGTAGCGATTACGGGGACGGTACCCTCAGAGGCGCCCTGGTGGACCTGGAGGACGGCCAGGTCAAGGAATTCATGCTCACGAGTGGATGATTGGGAAAACAGGGGGTTGTTCGAAATTGCCAAAGGTGGTCGTGCTTTCTCCGTTTCCCGAAGGTGTAATCAGAAGTTTCTTTTCACGCTTTCTGGCCAGCACCAAGATACAGGTTGACTTTGTTACCTTCGTCCAGCCTGATATGGATTCGATCAAGAAGGAGCTGGAGGACGCGGAGGTCGTGGTGGGTGATTACACCTTCAGGGTGCCGATAACCGCAGATATGGTCGAACACATGAACAAGGTGAAGCTGATTCAACAGCCAAGCACCGGATTCAATCACATTGATATCGATGCTTGCAGGAGGAAGGGGATACCGGTGGCGAACATAGGGGGCGCGAACTCGATTTCTGTGGCCGAGCATACCATTATTCTGGCTCTTCTGCTTATGAAGAGAATATTCTACGCTCACATGAAACTGATCGAGGGAGTGTGGACGCAGGGCGAACTCATGAATGCAGCAACAGAAATCTCGGGAAAGACCTGGGGCATCGTCGGCGGAGCTGGCAGAATTGGAAAGGAGGTCGCAAAAAGAGCCGGAGCTCTCGGTGCCAGCCTGATATATTTTGATAAGGTCAGACTCCCCGAAAAGGAAGAAAAGAAACTAAAGCTTACGATGCGTCCTTTGGAAAATCTCCTCATGGAAAGCGACATCGTGAGCCTCCACGTCCCTCTCACAGACGAAACTAGAGGCATGATTGATGAAAAACGTCTCCGCTCGATGCGTCCGAATGCCATCCTTATCAATACTTCAAGGGGGGAGCTCGTCAACGAAAACGACCTCGCAAGAAGCGTAATCGAGGGATGGATAGGAGGAGCGGGGGTGGATGTATTCTCGGAAGAACCTCCCGGCCCTTCGAATCCGCTGGTCTTGGCTGCTAAGGAAGGTGCCCCTGTGATACTCACCCCACACATTGCAGGCGCAACATTTGATGCCAGGAACAGAATCATTCAGACGACGGTTGAAAACGTGGGCAGGGTTCTGCTAGGACAGCCCCCGGAGAACGTAGTGAATCCATGAACGTCGCCCAGACGGTATCAACCTGCCTTCAGAATTTTGGTGTCAGACGAGTTTACGGGCTGGTTGGAACTTCCGTCCTCGATTTCGTCGATGCACTCTCCTATACAGGGATGAGGTACATTTCCACCCGTCATGAGCAGGTCGCGGTGAGCATGGCCGATGCCGAGGGAAGGCTCACCAGGTTCCCTGGCGTTGCGGTCGTGCATGGCGGGCCCGGTTTTCTTAACGCGATCATAGGTCTCGCTAACGCCTACAAGGACTCATCCCCCCTCCTCCTCATTTCGGGTGCTGTGAAGAGGCGCATGCGTGGCTATGACGGATGGCTGGAAGTTCCACAGGCAGAGCTTGCAAAGCCTTTCACCAAACTTGCGATCAGGCTGGACAAACCATCTGAGGCTTCTCTGTCCATATCCAAGGCGTTCTTGACGGCTGTATCGGATCCACAGGGTCCATGCTATCTTGAGGTACCTGAAGATGTGTGGGCACTTGAAGCGGGCGCACCGTCCGCTCACGAGGGTCGCGCATCAACACCATCTGTCAGCGACGGTTTCATCGACGAAGTGTCAAGACTTCTGGTGAAATCGGATAGACCTCTTATTCTAGCAGGGGGAGGTCTGAATACATCTTCAGGTTCCTCTGCTTTGATGGACCTCTTAAATTTGGTGGATGTCCTTGTGGCTACTACCGGAAACGGCCGAGGCGTGATTCCAGAGGACCACCCACTCTGTGTGGGAAGGGTTGGATTCGGGGGAGGAAACATCGTCGCTGACTACGCTCTCGAACAGGCAGACCTGGTGATCGCCGCCGGCTGTGGTATTTCGGACGTCACGACCTACGGATACAATCTGCGCCCGAAGGGCAATGTGGTGGTGGTCGACTTTGACGGTCGGGAAAGCATGCCCATAAGATACCTCATGCATGAAAGAGGCGACGCGGCGAACTTTCTCATGAGGCTCAAAGGAAGAATTCCTGTGGGTACCAGGAAGGAAAGATGGGGGGATGCACTTTCTGCCAAGAGAGACCAGTGGAACGAAATGCTCTCTGCGGCAGAATCCAGGTCACGGCCTGGCTTCGTGAACCCATCCAGATTCTTCAAAGAGCTTGGAACAAGGTTGCCTGCTCATTCCACGGTGACGGGGGGTCAGGGGCTACATATCCTGTACGCTCATGCATACCT
>JAJPJS010000015.1 GCA_021324115.1 Nitrososphaerota archaeon | reverse complement strand
TTTTGGCATGGGGCCGGGCGGATTTGAACCGAAACGGGTTTACATCCTCATATTGACACCCTGAACTGCCAAGGTAGACATGATGTCAACCCAGATAAGTTGGTTCAAGCTCTGACTCCGGATACCAGCAAGAAGGCACAGCTTCTAATACTGCGAGCGCACGCCAGTACCACGGGTTCGTTGCGATGTCAGTTTGTTGACATCGCTCATCGACTCCTGATGACACATAGCACACGTCAAAAGTTGTCACAAGGCAGTTCCTTAACTCCCTCTCTCGATTGTTCAACGGAACCCACCCCTAACAATTCGATTGTTTAAGTGCCAAAGTGTATAAGAAAAAGAGGGTATAAAGGTAAGAGTGCTTTGGTATTCGGGATAGGAAAAGTTCACGCGGCAATGATGCTCGGTTTCCTTGTTGGCCTTATTGTCGCGCATAGTCAGAGTCCCACTGGCAACCATCTCATTCAATATATCGGGTTGGCTCTTTTGGTTATTGGATTGTTTGCCATGTTCAACAAGAGAACTGTTAGCGGTGTTGGAGGGGGGCTGTTGACTGGTTTCGGACTAGGCGCGACTCTCGGGGGTTATCTTTGGCCTCCCTCTACCGCTGTTCATCCATAGAAACACTATTGCGGCTGTGCAAAGAACTGCCAGACAGGTAAAGTAATACTATTTTTTAATCGGAATCTCGTACAGGAAGGTTGCTATTGACACGAATCTACGTAGCTCCATTCCATGCTGAACCATTAAGTCCAGAGGTAGCCCCTACCGCTGCAGCGGCGGATGCGTGGCCCTACGATAATGGTGACGACCCTTCATTCCACGCCTTGCAAAAGCTGGGAGGGCAATTGAGTTGGGGGGTCTGTAGGCAGGATGTCAGAAACGCTATCCGTGAGGGCGACATGGTGGTCTTCTTTTCGTTTCGCAAATGCAACGAAAAAGGAGAAACTGAATATCGGTTGCGCTGCGTCGCTACAGTGAAGCGCAAAGTGAGCCAGGCTGACATCTGGCAAGAAAAAAGTTTGAGCATATTTAGAAAGTATTGCAACCTCCTAATACGGCCATCGAGCTCCCATGGAATCTGGGAACATTTCGAACCATGCTTAAGAGGACGGCGTAGCCACAAGGACTGGCTTTGGCGAACAATTAATCATACTGGCCTCAAGAAGGAGCAATTCGATAAGATCCATGGAGCAAACTGCTTCAAGCAAGGGACGCTGATAGGCGGATTCCCAGTTGAATTTGCTCACAACTATGTGATCTTCTCGCCGGACCCTGCGAGAACGCTTGTCCTTTCCAATCCGCCGGTCGTAGCCAGGCACGACCGGGGCCTGTTTTACGAAAAATGGAATGAGGATGAGTTCAGTCAGGGAGTCAAGAGATTTATCCTCGAAAAGGCAGCGAATGTCAACGGAAGAAAAAGATGGTTGCGAATTAAAAACACGCAGCACCCTCACCGTCAAATTGTCTTCGAACTATCAAAAAGAGACGCAGAAGATTGGCGTGCGCACATTTTTCGGTTCGTTCAGACCTCTTCGTAGTTTATCGGTGGTTCTCTTTCATCTTCGGTTGTTTCATCTGGTTGTTTCAGACGGGTGGGCGAATTGTGGAGACTCGCCATGATGCAGAATTTTTAATTCCCGCTTTGGTGGAGTCGTCGTTCCTATTGTATTATATTTTGGGTGATTCTCAGAAATTAGTTGTGCTTCGATATCCTTAGCTTTGGCAGGTTTAACTTCTGCAACAAACACAAGATTACCCGAGCCGTCCATTGCTGCATCAAGAGTGTTCCAGTCCGCCCAGTAGCGTCTTCTTAATCCACCTGCTCGCAGTTTTCCACCTCGTGATTGCTGTCTCGCAGAAGCCTTACCTATGTAAAGCGGCTTCCCTTTCTTATCGGCTACAACGTAGACGCAAGGGAACTCAAATTCTCCGTGAGCATTGCACACGTCGTTCCATGTCTTGAATTTGCGCCAATTAAGAATCAGATTCTGCTTTACCATCTGCTAACGCCAACTCTAATAGGTCTAACCGCCTACCCTTTCCTTTGGGGATATTTATCCCTGCTCTCTCTGCGGGAGTCTGACCTTCGAGAGCCATGTGTGGCTTCACGAAGTGATATTGAATACGTTGTCCCTCTGCAATGGCCGTCTCTATGCTTTTCCATCCCTTGAGTAACGCTTTAGTTACAGCCTCACCCTCATCCAAATATACTATCTTGGAACGCTTTTTGTCCGGTTAGTCGAGAAACGTTTGTCCATTGACGCTCCTTCGGATTCTACTTGACTTGCATTTAGGGCAAACGAAATACTCCGAAGAATTCTGTTATGATGTATGTTCTGATCCGTTTCATTTCACTGCCGCAATCTGAGCAGAGCGTCTTTGAACGTCAACTCAAGGTCCGGATACTTTCATGGCGCTTTGAACAGTTTCTCGGATTCCAACCATCACGTTTGTGATAGAGAGTGGGCCTTGGCTGCAGGCTCCACGAGCTGCCGTCTGTTCAGCTTGATTCCAAGACTTTCCATCGCACGGTACACCTTCGGCAGGGAATATGCGAAGCCGACGTGGACGCAATCGTTCTTCTCATCCACGTCACAGACCAGCTGATCGCCGTTGAACCTCACACCAACCACTCTCTGCTTCTTGTTGTCCTTTATGTAAACCGTCGATCCATCGTCGTCGTATCCGAACTCCTCCAGAAAAGGGGCATACCTTCCAAATATCTCGTCCCTTTCCATCAGCTCCTCCAGCCTGCTTGTGATGTAACCTGCGAAGCTGTTGATTCCCTTCTTCCTGAGCCTTTCTTTGTTGGACTCGAAGTTCTTCTTGTACCAGTCGTACGTGACCTTGGAGACCGTCACATTCCCATACTCTGGCTTTGTCATGTTTGCACTGTCGATGGTAGAGTACTAAACTCTTATATACTTTTACTATCATGTTCTTAAAAGGACTAACGGTCTTTGTTCCAATGGGAGTCTCTGGTTTGAGTGCAACGCCCGACGCCATCGCCGTTAGGCGAGGTACCGAGGGAGAAATCTGCCAGACCTGCGGTTCTGTCCTTGTCGGGGAAACGTGCCCCGTGTGCTATCAGAGGAGCTACTTTGATTCGTCCAGCCCGACCAGCGAAGCGGGCCTGACTTCAAACGAGTATTCGAAGGTGCTCGGAAGGGAGGGCGTCTCGAAAAGAGAACGCAACTTCCTGAATTCTCTGACATTCGATAACGACGACAGAAAAATACACGACGAAGTGGAACGCCTTCTGAGGCCCTTCGGTTCTAGGCCAAACGACCTTCAGCTGGTGGAGGAGCTGGCAAGGTCCTACCGTAAGCAGGGACAGAGCATCAGGAACGCCTCCGCGGCGGCAGTCGTCAAGCACAAGACAGACAACGGCCTCTCCCTGGTCGAAGTCGTCAGAAATCTGGGCGCCGCAGAACCCGAACTGGTCGCCATCGGGTCCCTAGAAGTGAGACTGTTCTCTTCGAACAACGATGACATCAGGGCAAGGATTAATGGGTTCATCAGAAATGCGAAGCTCTCCAGGATCGGCGAACTGGTCTGCTACGGTGAAAGGGGAGCAGTCTGGGTCGCGAGGGTGCCGCTGACGGTCATGGACCAGGGCGGGATTCTCACCTTCGATAACGCCCAGGTTCTCCGCGTCACGAAGGGAAACAAGAACGTAGACGCAAGGGCTGGCGGTCTGGATGGGAGAGGGATCAGGCTGAAGATAGACGCGAGAAAATGCTTCGTTCCATTCAAGATACTGAAGAAGTTGCACGTGGACTTCTCCGCAGAGCCAAGAAACCTCGCCTCCGTGCATCGGAGCCACGTCAGGGTATCTCCGCTCTCTGCGATGCCGTGCACGGAAATGCTCCTCAGAGAGTCGGGATACATTAGCAAGCTCCAGCTTTCCTTCTACAGGAAATTTCAGGAACGCATGAAAGACGCTTCTGGAAGGTCGCCGATCTCCGTCGCGAAAGAGGCCTTGCTCGAAGCCAGCAAGGAGCTGTTCTGGTCGCTGAATGACTACGAAAGGCTGCTCGTGCACGCAGGGGCCGTAAGGCTATCCTCGGCAGTCAGGGATGCGGACTGGAAGGAAGAGGATGGTTTCGTCTTCAGGGGTGAGTTGAAGAGATATGGGGCGTGAAACGCCTACCGTTTCAGAATCCTTCAAGCTCATCCCAATCAGGGATGCGGAACCTCATCCCGACTTTTTCCTTCGTTTCGGTTATGACGACCTAGAAGGGATAGCAGATTCGATAAGACGGGTGGGGCAGCTTCAACCGGGAAGGGCGGTCGAGAAACCCGGGGGCGGCTACCTGGTCTACGTGGGAGTGAGGCGGTTCCTGGCGTGCAGGTCCCTCCTGGAAAAATACGGAGAACCATCCACCTACAAAGCTTTCGTGGATAGCGGCCTTTCGACGGTGGACATGCTCCTCAGGGCGTTGGAGGAGAACGCTTCCGCGAAGGGCGAAAGGAAGAATCTGTCTGCGCTCGAGGAGGTGCGGATGTTTCACAGGCTTGACCAGATGATCTCCGACTGGAAGCAGGTGGGGCTGGACGCCACTGCCGCTCTGAAGAGGGTTCGCATCTCCCAAGAGTTCCCGGAGGACCTGCTTCGGAAGCTTCATCAGATGGAGGCGATCGAGGGATTCGAATTCAAGATAGGTCATCTAGAGGGCATAACAGAGAGGGCGAGCGACGAAAAGCAAATGGTTCAGATGGCTGCCATACTGGCAGCGGGAAAGCTCCACCCCACCGCGTCCAACCTTGATTTCGCGTTCAAGAAGGTCGAGAGCGCGTTTTCGATTCCGTGGTTCAAGGACCTCTTTCCCCAGTACGCTTCGGAGCCGCTTCCACCAGCCGAGCTGACAGCCGACGAAAGGAAATACCTCGAATCGGTCATGGACGACATGGAAACGGAAACTCGTAGCCCACCTTCGAAAGAGGGGGGTGCCCGCGATGCCGTAAATGAAAGACAATCACAGAACATACCATCGCAGAAACCGCCTGGGGGGACGTCGACGGAAGTGGTCGACATCCGCACCGCCTACGAAGTTTCAAGATTGATATTCATTCCCTGTCCGGGCTGCGGCGAAGAGATACCTGCTAGGCTCGACGCCAAGGATGGGGAGATCACATTCTACAACATAGCGGAAAGGCTGGAGAAGAGGACCGTCGTGCCTCATCCCGTCTACCATGTAGAAGCGGAGTGCTTCAATTGTGGAAAGGAATTCTTCGTAAGACTCTCCAGAAAGGAAGGGGTGACCTTTGTCGACACGTCAGAACAAAAGGACGCTGGGGAACTTGGCAAGAGGGCCAGGACAGGCGCGCTGGACTTCGATCAAACCGAAAAGCGCTGGGTCAGAATAGACGATGCTGGGACGCGGATCCCCGCGGACATCGGTTGAATCGCAATGACACGCGTCGAAACCAAGAAAAAAGATGTCACTCCTTCCGAAGTCTACGACAGGCTGCAGTCACAGAAGGAAGACCGAAGGCTGTTGAAGGACCTTGGCGAGAGCTTCGGGATGAGCTACGGTACGACAAAGAATTTCATGTCTAACATGTCGAGGCTGGAACCGGAGGTTCGAAGGCGGGTAAGGTGGGGTAGGGCAAAACTGGAAGCAGGAGAATTGAGCGTCAGAAACGCGTGCCTCCTTGCAGGACTAGGAAGACGCGAGCAGGCACAAGTCTGTCAGTACCTGGGTCAAGGGCGAATCCCCACCCTGAAACAGCTCCGCGCAGTTGTCAGTCTCGTGAAGGAAGGAGTCCCAGTGGGGGTGGCGGTGAGGGATGCTCCCACTGCGCTGTGGAATGACGCTGGGAGGACCACCGCGGGTTTCGTGGCTTTCCTGGCGTTGCTGAAAGATGGGCTCGTCGTCCCCGCGGTGCTGAGGGAGTTCGGTTTTACGAAATGGTCGGCACAAAGAGCCGTTACTGATTTACAAAAGGATGGAGTTCTGGACGGCTATCTGCTTTCATCTCAGGCGAGGCGAGCGATAGAGAGCGTATTCAGTAGCCACAGGCAGGATATTCTCGTAATAGCGGCGAAGATAAGCGGGCTCATTCATTCTGACGGGGTAACTTTCGAGGAAGCACTCTGTAGACTGAATAGGGAAAGGATGGCTTGCACACATCAGGCATGAAGTCCTTGATTTCCTGGATCGCGGGGTCTGATGTCTTATTCGTCATGCATATTCGCTCTCCCCGGTGTGGTCCATTTCAAAAAGCGTCACGCGATAGACCGTGCGAGGGACTGTCGCTCGGCGGAATTAATTTCCAACTAGGAGCAACCCGCAGCAAGGACTTCCGAATGACGCAAAATGAAACATTCTGGATTTAAAATAAAAAACTGCGTGACGGGTTTGATTGACGTCTCTTTCGGTTATGCCGTCCTCCGTCTTTTGGCTGCAAGACCCAAAAAGAAGAAAAGGATTACCAAGAGGGCGAAGAGCCAGACCAACAGCTGAGGGATGACAAATGGTGCCGGTACAGCCGTGCCGACTTGGATGCTGCCGATAGTCGAACTGATCCCCCAGGAATTCGTCAGGCCGACTGAAACCGTCCCGTTCGTTGAGGGGGTAAACGAGATCGAGTAGAGCCCCATGAAACCAGGAGGTTGTGGAGGAGTGGTGTTGTATGGAAGCGCCACCTGCGCCAGCATCCGGCCCGACGAATCCCTGACCCAAAGTTCCGTCGCACCTCCGCTCTGTGGCGTGACCAGCACGGTAGCTTGGTAGACATCGCTTCCGTTGGCCAGTGAAACGACTTTAGCACCCCCGCCCTGAAGGTTGACGTCCACCACGAGATGCTGCCCGTAGATGTATGGCATTTGAGTGCTCAGATTACCCGGTTCGAGGTCCGGAGGAAAGAAAGGCTGAGCCGAATTATATCCCCAGACGACGTATGGCATCTGCCCGCCGAAGCTGAAGTTCATGGGCTGAACAATCATGGCTGGTTCGATGTAAAGATCGGTCAGGTTTGAGAACGGAGAGGTGGTGAAGTAAGTATCGTTGATCAGGAAGAGGCTGAAAGGGTCCGGTTCTGTGTACGAATATGATGTGCTTCCCTCGGATGCGGTTATCGTGAGGTACGGCATCGCATCTCCAGGGAATGCCATGTTTGTCTGGTTGATGTCGAACCCGTACGACCCACCCCCAGTCGTCATGGGGGTGAGCGGCTGTGTGATGTTGGATGCTGGATAAAGGTCTGCCTTGAACGCGTCGATTACTGTAGAATCGTTGCCGAAGACGTTCCGGACCTGTGAGAAGAGGTACAGATTCAGTGGGTCGGGGTTGTCCACCGTAACCGACACGTTAGCTGCCGGGTCGGGACTGCCGTCTGCCGCATATGCCCGAAAAGTGATGTATCCATTGTAGAAGACCGGCTCGTAGAGGTATGAACTGTTGAACAGGCTGTAATTCCCTCCGGCGAAGTCCTTCGACCAAGCCGATTCCGAGACGTTGAAGTAGACTATGCCCTGCTGGATGTAGCCCGTAAGGTCGGTGAGGTTCGCCTGGAGGTAGTACTTCTGGACCCTGTCTGAGAAGGTGATGCTGTCGTACGTCTTGTTCAGAGGGTACATCTGGACGCTCAAATTGGAATGTTTTACGAATGATATGTAATCATTGAAGTTCTGTGCTCCTTGTGGATTCGAAATCTCAACGCTCCAGCCGTCAATCGAGAAGGTAAAGTTGTTTATCCAAGCCCTTTCGTTCGTATCGTTCGATGCCACTATCTGATCCGTGTTGATGTCTCCTGTGAAGTTGTAACCGGGGTCGTTACCTTCGTATCTGACCAGTGTGACGAATGGCCTCTGATACGTGGAGGGCGAATTGCTGTTGTACAGCATGTAGGTGTAATACGTGAAGAAAGGCCTGTACTGAACGACCGCGAAGGGTTGGGTGCTTGCAGCCTGTGCGAGGACGAGCGCGTTTGAATTCAGCGCACTGGCTACCAGCGTCAAATTGTAGGTCTCGTAAGTGGCATTCAGAAGGACGATGTAGCATAACCGTCCGGAAAGGCCACGATACCCATTTGAATAGTTGATCAACTGGAGCGAGGGAGGGATCAAAGAGGTCACGTTTACCCTGATGTCCGTTCTGTCCGGTTGTAGCGTTGCATTCCACTCGACGCAGAAAGAGTCGTTGCGGTAGAAGGAACCATCTGGATTCCTCATAACGTTGCCGTAAACATCCGTGATGTTGACGAGCGCGGTAGCGAGCGTAAGGTGAAGTGGTATTATCGTCACCGTCTGACTGGTTGAAATGGTGGAATTGTATCCTGGACCTGAGAATGTTATGCTCGCTGTAATGGTGTACGTTCCGGTTGCGTTTGCAATTATCGTCAGAATGGCCTGAGTGTTCGTTGTTCGGGCCGAGAATACACTTTGATCGTACTGCCAGCTCGTGGGAGAAACGCCTGTCGTATTCTGACCTGCCCAAATGGAGACATTGATTGTAAAGCTGTCTCCATAGAGGAAGGGGGAGACAGGGCTGACGGAAGATGAGAGGCAATCTCCATATTTGTCGCACGACATTCCGGAGGCTGCTGTTGGAATGAACAGAGATATAGCGGCAAGAAAAGCGAGAGAGATTGTTCCAGCAACGGGCCCCTTCAATTGACAAAAGGGAGATGTGAAATCAGCTTAAAACGTAGAAAGATGCACACTGCAACAATCGCATGGTGCATTCTGATGAGTTGGAAGGGACACATGCCTTTCTGGAGGGTGGAACCCTGCTCAGTGCTCCAAGGAGTCCGAGCCTGGAGGATATCGGCTGCTATGGGCTCGCTAGGAGGGCGAGAGAACGGAGGAAGAATGGACTTGCTAGAAGAAGAGACGTTCCTATCAGAACATACCCCTCGACGGGGTGTCCAAGATGTGTGCCAAACAACATGTCACTCGGCTTCCCTACCTGACAATCACTCCAGCCAGAGAAACTTTAAGGGACAGAGCTTCATCAAAATGCGAACCATGGGGTTAGCAGAAGAAATCAAAAGAGCATTCGACATGCCCCCGAAACGAAAACTCTCGGAATGCAAGGTAATAAGAAAAGAGTTGTTGAAAAAGATGCGACCTGAGAAGAAACTTATGCTCGAAAATTTGTTCTCGCAAAAAAGACCAGATCCCGGTTGGCTGGAAGACATACTTCAAGGATTGAGTTCTGTTTCAACTAAAGATTATGTTCTGTCAGACATTAGAAACAATCCCAAGGCTGTAATAGACTATGCAGCGAACTTGGCCGCTGGTCATTACTATAACCAGAGAGGTCTAACTGTAAAATTCCTTCCGACTTTAAAGACAAAAAACTTCGACCTGGAAGTCGATGGCAAATTCGCAATTGAAGTAAAGCGCCTTGAGGACACGTCCGGATGGGCAGAGTTGATCGGTAAAATCAGTGTTATACGATCACAATACAATGTTGAGATTGACACAAACTGAAAGCTCTCCCCAGCGCAAATTGAAAAGATTGTAAAAGAGTTTAAAAAAAATCAAGACAGGCAAATTGAAAGAATCTACGAAGATTGAAGATTGGGTCGAAATGCACTTCATCAAATCAAGTAAATGCCAATTTAGGCGAAAAACAGGTGTAGTGATTCAATCAATAGATGCAAGAAACTTCCGTTGGGGAGTGATCAGGTCTCGCGTACTAAACAGGATTGATGAGGCCAAAAAGCAGTTAATGGCTACGAATCTCTGCAAGGTGGTCTTGTTGGATATCGACGATAACTCGCTTACAGATAGAGACTCGTTGGATTCGATCTTTTGCTGCTCGGGAGGGATGAATCCAGACGATGCTGGATTAATTCATAACCCGAATTTCTTTAGTAACTTGGATGCGATTTTGGTGTTCTCAAATGGGTAGCATAATGCACATTTTCACAATCCTAATTCCAAATGCCACAGCGAGCTTCAAGCTTTGGGTTGTCCGGCAACCTGCCTGTTAGTTAATTGAAAACATCTTCGTTGTTGGCGTCCCTTCTATTGGTGTACCACTAAGCGGAAGAAAGCCGCACGTTCCCAACGAATAGTTAAATCCATAATTCATCGAGTCGGGGCAGCACGACCCTTGAGCATTCAGGAGATTCATCTGTAATGGAGAACAAAATCAATACAATCCTTAACAGAAATTTGGCCAATCCGTTGAGAAGTAGCCTTATGTTGCCTGCCTGACAGAGGGGGGATTTACACCATCTTGGAATTACATTTAACGACAAGATGGCATCAATATACTCCGCTGATTCTAAGAAGCAAGGCATAGTATCAAATGACAACGGGCCCGGTGGGGTCTGCCCACATTTATGGGCGAGCCGATCAGCAGACGAAAAATAAAATAGGAGAGGTCGTCATTTTTCATCGCTGAAGCGGGTAATACTTGAACATCTATCGCTACAACGTCTGTGATACGCTCGGCATGTGGCTCCAGTCTGGCGGGGGGAACGAAGGGTAAGGCAGACAACGACAACATATGGGTTGCATTCGTCAACGTCTACATGAACACGACCTAAACGAAGCAGCTCATTGGTTCCCTGCGATATCGCGATTTCGAACTTTGGCAGAGCAAATGCAATTCCCAGGAGTTCATCGGTTATATGAAAGGCTGGAACGATGATGATCTGAAACTAATGGAAATGAATAAGAATTGAGAGTGTTCGGACAGAGAAATAGAATGAGAAAGGTGTCACCAGGAACAGAGAAAGCAGTGTCGCAACCTCGCAAGCTGCCAGAATTCAAAGGCTGTACGATAAACGAGCGTCTTAAGGAGTTCAGACGGATGAGCTGGAAGGAAAGAGAGCCAAGCATTGAGTTTGTGCCGTTCGACACCGGGAAAGGCGCGAGCATTCTTAAAGCAATGATGAGCGGAACGAAGGCTACCATTATTAATGCCAGAAATCCCTAGATGAGGTCAAGGATGCCAAAAGCACTTTGGAAAAAGGAATATGACTCTGAACTGTCTAAAGCAATAGAGTTCTTTTGGAAGACCAGGGAGTCCCAATCTGAAGAACAGAAGCAACGTGGTGCCACTGACGCTGGTAGGAGAGGCACTGTCACCGGTGGCCAGCATATGAATAGTCTCGCGCAGTTGATGAGGCATATGGCAACGGATGTCGGCGTGCCACCTGCTTGGATCTATTCAAAAGCGAACGAATTACCTGGCTACTTTAGGCCAACAAAGAAATGGGACTTGCTGATCATTTCCGACGATAAACGTCTATTGGCTTGTATCGAGTTCAAATCCCATGTTGGGCCTTCATTCGGCAACAATTACAACAACAGGGTCGAAGAAGCTTTAGGTGACGCGGTTGACATACACTCTGCGTACCAGTATGGTGCATTTGGAACGCAAGATCCATTTTGGGCAGGATACCTGATGGTTCTTGAGAAAAGTCCGAAGTCAACATCACCCGTAGAAGTAAAGGAACCGTACTTCTCTGTTCTCGAAGAATTCGCCAAAGCATCGTACATGGACAGGTACAGAATTCTATGCCATAAACTAATGATGGAGAGACACTACGACTCGACTTGTTTGATATGGACGGATAATATTGGTGGTCATATTAGTTATGGGATGCCAGACAAGAGGTTGTCTTTTAGAAACTTTGCAAGCTCCTACATGCACTTTTTGGCTGGTAAACTAGAGGCGAAATCATAGATGCTCCGACAAAGACGAACCTCGGGCGGTGCTCATGGCATTGTAATGACGAAGAAGGAGGTAGCTGACCTGATGCTCGACCTTTGCGACTACAAAACAACTGCCAACTTAGAGAAAGTTCGTCTTCTTGATCCTGCCGGAGGAGATGGGGTCTACATCATCAGTGCGCTGGAGCGACTTCACGATTCTGCTGTCCGATTTGGTTTTGACTTCCGCAAATCCTTGACAAACATCCGAACTTACGAGATAAAGAAAGAAATTGCCATGTCACTAAAGCTACGAATTGAGGAGAAAATCTCGGAGTTCGGCATCTTCAACTACGATGCTTCATCTATCGTTCTGAATGATGACTTCCTTAGGGCTGAAACCGATTCCGGTTTCGACATAGTCGTTGGTAATCCGCCGTATATCAGATATGATAATATTCCACTTGTGGACAGAAAGTATTATCGGAGAAAATTCAGTCTCTTCAATCACCGGGCTGACGTGTATATAACGTTCTTTGAGAGAGGACTTGATTTACTATCGACTTCCGGAAGGTTATGCTACATTTGTCCTGACAGATGGCTTAGAAATCAGTTCGGCGCAAGTCTTCGGAATTACATCTCTCGGAAATTCAGCATTCCAATAGTCTTGAATCTTGATGGAACAAACCCGTTCGAGGAGGATGTCTTGGGATATCCGATGATAATTCTCATCACCAGAGAGAGTCAACCAATCACAAGGTACTACGCAGTCAGAAGTCTGGCAAACCTGCACGATATAGCGTTAGAATTCGCTGGCATGCCGACAAGCAATCCGCTCACGCCGAAAATCATTCCAAAGAACGAGCTCGGTGACATCTGGCATTTCGAAGAGGAACTAGACTACAAGCTCAAAGGAATGAAATCCATAGAAGAACAGGGATTCAAAATCGGGATTGGTGTCGCAACGGGGGCAGATTCGGTGTTTATCGGGAAAGGATTACAGGGTTTGGTTGAAAAAGAGCTTCTCTTACCGATTGTACTATCACGGGATGTTGTCGCCGGGAAGATCAAATGGTCGGGGCACTACGTGATCAATCCCTTCGATCAAGGCAAGCTAGGAAATCTAATCGACTTGGAGGCCTATCCAAGAGCGAAGAAATACTTCAAACAGAATGAAAGAAGACTGCGCGGCAGGCATGTTGCAAAAAAGAACCCTCTGCATTGGTATCGAACCATCGATAGGATTGAACCCAGTCTGCTCATGAAGCCGAAACTGCTGATTCCGGACATCAAAAAAAGACAAGTAATTGCCTTTGACCCGGGTGCTTATTACCCGCACCATAATCTCTACTACGTGACGGACAGCAACTCTGACGATTTGAAGGTACTTGGTGCGATCATGATGTCCGACCTTTTCACGCAACAAATTAATCGAGTCAGCGTAAAGATGCACGGTGGATTTGTGCGTCATCAAGCTCAGAACTTGAGGAAAATCTTACTACCAGACATTCGATCTATTTCGCCGGACATGAAGAATGAGCTGAAGGAACTATTTGACCGAGGCGCAATTAATCAGATTGACAAGCTAATCAAGAAGCTGAGCTAATCTGTAATCTTGAGCAAAGAGGCGGCGTAGCAGTTTCCTCTACCCTTGCGTGGGCGCGCTCCTTCCCGTGTGAAATGAGTAGCGACTAATCTAGTAATACTTCGTTAGGTAAACCGTTTTCGGTTCGCGCTTTCGCGTTCTCGTTTACTTTAGTGTCAGAGTTCCCTTGGCTTTAATTCTCCTCGGCTTTGCTTGAGTCTCGGAATAGAGACTCGGCAGTGGCCTACACAATTCTTGGTTCACGGATGTTTTGAGTGCACCGAGGAGGATATTTGCCCAAAATCCTAACCAAAACTCACCCGAGCCTAACCGTCCCTGATTCGCTAGCTTGTTCAATTGGTTTCTGATATACACTTGACCAATATCTGCCCCATAGAAGACAACGTAGTCTCCGAAATCAGGCTGGCGACAGCTTTCGTATAGCAATTTTCTCAGGACAAAGATAGATTCATCTATTTAAACCCAGCGCATCGAGAATTGGCTCTTTCGAAGGCAGCCGACCCTACATCGGTCGTTCGCTCGCAATTCACCGTCCCGACACTACCCTTCGGGTTGCGATTTCCAAACTACATCGTCACCTGACCCGGATAGGTTAGATATTGTTACAACAGAGGCGCCTTTCGATTCTGCTGCTTTTAGTGCGGAGCGGATGACTTCTACAGGTATTTCTATATATACAGTGGATAAATTTTGCTCTCCTTTGGCATTTCCGGGTTCGTCCTTGGCAATTTCCATGTATCTTCTTAGGATCAAAAAGGAGCTAATCAGGCGAATTGGAAAGTATACGACCACAGCAAGTCCGATGACCAGTCCCATATTGAATGTCGCGAGCAAGTAAATCGAAGACTTGAAGAAAATCAGTTCAAGGTTAACAGGCCCGACCAACATGATCGCTGAGTAGACCAAGCTCAAAGCGATCAATGAAAGAATTGACATCCCGAATGCGAAAGCATTTTTTGAAACGAATACCTTGAACTTCTGCCTCCACTGCAACCGGGCAAAATTCCTCGCATAGTCGAGTTGTTCTCTTTCGTTATCTTGTAATTCAGAGTCCTTCAAATGACTCAATCGCCCGTACAAACCAAAGTTATTGCAAGCCGCAACCAAATGCATGAAACCGAATAGACAGCCGAAGAGGGGAAAACCAAGCTCCTGGTAGGAGTTTAAGGTTGCATCCAATAATGCAATCGGAATCCCAAACAGGATCCAAGTGAGGCGAAATATGTTGTTCAATTTCCATCCTCTCTTGGTTAGAGCGACCACAATGGGGTTCACTTCATGTTTCCTAATGTCCAAGATCGAGCTCATTTGCCTTGTGGAGATAACATCAAGACTCCTGAGCAAAGAATACATTGTGAACGAGAATATGAATGTAACCGGAAACAGGATGTTCATTTACTCATGGGAAGCAATTTAGGCTATTTAAGTCGTTAGCAAAATACTCACCATTGAACTGCAATATAATCGAGAGTAATTCCGAGTGCAAAATCATGAGTAAAATTGATTAAGGTCGTTCACGGAGTGGTAAGTATGATACCGATGCTGTTGATTGGAGAAGCAAAGATCTTCAAACATGGAAAGGCGAATACTCTATACGTGTCCATTCCTTCGAAAGTGGCTCAGGATTCTGCGTTCACCCTTCGGGAGGGCGATAAGGTGGAAGTGGAATTTGATAAAACCCGTGGTATAGTTGTAATACGACCAAAACCTAAATTTAACAAGTCGAGTTCTTGATACATGTCGCACATATTGCCTTGGTTCTGTCTGTCTGCGTCTAAAATCGGAGATGAGAAGATTGGACTCGAATGATGTCACAGGAGCCGTTGTTACTGCAATTGTGCTGGTCGTTGGTGCGTATATTTTATATGTGTTGATTACAACATTGTTCTAAATTCGGCCCATAAATCCAGAAGCTAGACTAACAACCAGCCATGCTACTTGATTTATGGGTCATCTAGATTCCTTGAGGGTTCTTTCTGGAGAATTGACAATTTTGATTTAGCCACAAAAAAGGGAAAGGTATTCGATACTTGGGAAGTAGCAGGCCCGGCGAGACCCGCTTCCTTGGATTGATTCGTTGCTTCACAGGTAAAGGATTATGCCTTGACTTCTTCCGGCTTCGTGCTAAACATGCGTCTTTCCACATCGCTAAGGTAGTTGAAGAGTGGCATATGCCCATCCTTGCACATCAGTATCTCTTCGCCTATCCTGCTGTCGATTATCGTCCTTATCTCCCTCTCACTCAGCTTGAAGCGGTCCCTCAGGATGTCGTACGCTGCCTGGTCTTGCTTCAGTATTATCTTCGTCGCGCAGCTTTCTATCAATGTCCTTCCCGGCCCGAAAGCCTCTCCGCTTCCCATCAGGTCCGCGACCCGCTGGGTCGCAACGATGAATGCCGTGTTGTAGTGCCTGCCTGTCCTCGCTATCTCGGGGACGTATTCCACGGCCAGAGGGAAGTAAGGCCTCCCAGTCCTCGGGTTCGTCTCGACCAAGGCCCATCCTTCATCCACGACTATAACCTTGGGCACGTGCACTGGGATCGACTGAATCTCCCTCCACAGGGCAGAGAGCGTCAGAAAAGCGGCAGCGTCCCTGAGCTCCCCCGGGGGAAGGTCGTAGAGCACGAAGACCATTCTGGAGTAGATGTCCATGGACCCCTTGAAGAGGAACCTGTACGGGGGCAGGTTGGCGTCCAGCCTCTTCCTCAGGTCTGCACCGGAGTTGCTAACGAGCTCCTCCATGCAGGACGACTTCTCCGCCGCTATGAACAGGTCGGCGAGCAGGTCAGGGTCGTCTTCGACCTTTACGACGCTGGCGAGGAAGTTCGCGGCCCTCCTCCTGTCTCCGAAGATGGCGAAGGGGTCGAGGCCCGACCCTCTCGTCCTGTCGAACCGATGCACCCTACACCCCGTGATGCCGGCGAAGGAGGATTCGTACACGCCGTCTGGACCCACGGCGTACTCTGGCCTGACGATGCTGTCGAAGACGAAGAGCATCATATCCTTCCTCTGCAGCGCGAGCCTGGAAAGGAAGGACTTGATCAACGTGGACTTCCCGTATCCCGTGTTCCCGATTATCGCCACGTTGTAGTTCTCCTTGTCGAAGAGGTCGTACATCACAGCGTTCCCCGTCTGGAGGTTTCTCCCCAAGAACACGCCGTTCCTGTCGACTAGGTCCAGCCCGGCGAAGGGAAAGAACGAAGCTGCAGACGACGTTGTGACATAGAACCATCTGCCGGTGACCGATTTGGGGCCGATCCCAGTCAGAAGAGGCTTCTGCAGCCACCTTGGCGAATCGATCTCCCCGAATAGAGCGCCCGCTGACTGCCTGAGCCTCTTCCTCTTCTCCTGCAGCTCCCCGTAAGACTTGGCCCCGAGAATAATTTTCAGCCTCATTCTGAACAGCCTCTCCGAGCCGGAGGAAACCAGCTGCGAGGCGACGTTTGCCCGGTCGAACTCCAGCTGGTCCTCGGGGTCGATGGACCTTCCTTCGTTCTTTCTGATTATCAGTTTCGAGCCCACGGAGAGCGCGTGGCTCCTCGCCAGCTTCTTTGCATCATATATGTTGATGGGATGAAGCTCTATTCGTGCTGAGTGGAGGAGGGGATAGAGCGTGCCGAGGAAGCCGGCCGGGTTCCTTCCCCCGAGCTTGGTGACCACGTATACCTGAAAATACTGCGACTCCTGGTCTATGATGTACTTTGGGCCGACCGCGCTTATCGTGATTCCAGGCTTCGAGGTGCCGGGAACGCATCTCGTGCCGAGCGCCGAGATCAGGTTGTCAAGGGGACTCGGAGAGGTGAGAAAGTACCTCTTGTAGGGAATGCAGTAGGTCGCACCTATCGCTTCGACCTTTCTTTGGTCTTCGATGATGTCTATGGTGACCGGCTCATTGAGAGAATTGAGAAATGACACAAACTTGTCCAAGACTACGGCTTGCTCGTCCTCAGGCAGGTTGTGCAGGTTTATGGAACGTAGCTCATAGATATGCTGTGTCATTCATACCGAAGGGACATCCCAGGTTTTAACGACATACTTCGGTCTAGCTGGAAGTAAGGTAGTTCAGAGTAATTCGCGCCAATACTCCCTTCGTTTGGAAGCTAGCAGATTCTCCTAACTCTTCGGGACACCCGACCGAGCATTAACTGTCAGGACATGGTGCTTTCAGGCGTTCTGAATCAGGATCAGCCAAGGGTTCTCGCCCTCGACTTTGATTCCCGCCGCTTCGGCTGGCGTCTTACCGTCAAGCCCCATGTGCGGGTGAATGAAATTGTGGAATAACTGCATCCCCACTATCACGGGGGAGAATCTTTTTTCTTGAGTGACCGCATGACCTTCTCCCTGTCCCTCCACTCCCCGTTCTGTTGCTCCATCTTGTAATTGTGAACCGACCCATCCACCCGAATCTCTCCGACGTGTTGGGGACTCGGCACTTCTCCGCATTCGTCCCACATCTCCTTTCGGTATGCGTCGTGGAAGTTGTTCGCGCCGTCACTGATTAGGGTTAGGGGCTTCTTCTCCGCTCGCTCGATTGAGTGCTTGAACATTGTCCTAACATCGCTCGTCCCCTTGTGCTCCGCGACTTGCTGGACAATCCTGAATCGAGTCTCATCGTCCATCATCCCGAACAGGTATCTCATGTTCCCGCGACTCTTGGCGTATAGCTCATCGGTCCTCCAAGTGTCGTCAACTTGTGGGATAATTTGTTCGACGTATTTCTCCATCAGGGCGATATACTTCGTCCACTTGTAGACCCTGACCCCCGAAATCTTGACGCCCTTCAATTTGAGCGCTTTGGCGGTGAACTTGAATGACATTCCAGAGAAATACATCTGCATCGCAATCGTGACCGTCTCGAGAGTCGCCTTCATCCGCTCGAAACCGAGGTTGATAGTGAACCTGTTCGAGCAATCCTTGCAGGAGAGCCTTTGGAGGTCGCTGCACTTGTTGTGCCTCAGGCCATGCCTCATGATGTTCTCAGAGTTGCAACTTGGGCAGTTCTTTGCGCTGATTGGCTGGATTACTACTGACTCCGCCACCCTCTTCTTAAGGGAGTGAAACCCTGACCGCGAAGATGCGCTTGCAGTCCACCCTCCTGAACTGATTGTCAGGGCACGAGCAGGCCCACCCATATTAGGTGGCGATGATTGAGTAGAATCCGTTCCCTGACTGCGACCTGACCTCGTAGGAGTGCTCATCGTTCCGCTTGATCTGACCCTCGACCTGAGCTATAGCCCTTCCCCTTTCCTGGCGGAGATTGAGGCTCTGCATGTCAGTAGTGTTATTCATGTGGATATATTAAAATAGCGTTTCCACGTGGAGATGCTGTTCAAATAACGATTTTTTAGCATGAGGTCTAATCATCTTTATTGTGATGTTTGAACGGCCGAGAGAGCACGCTCTCATTGATCCAAAATGGGAGCTTAT
>JAJPJS010000011.1 GCA_021324115.1 Nitrososphaerota archaeon | reverse complement strand
TTTTGGCATGGGGCCGGGCGGATTTGAACCGCCGATCACCAGCGCCCGAGGCTGGTAGCGTAGACCAGGCTAGCCCACGACCCCACTGTGCCCGTGTTGAAAAGAGAGTGTTATAAGCTGACCTCTGCTCAGTTGTATCAAGATATCCAATTTGACCAACTGACGCCTTTTTTATACACTGGAAACAAACATCCATTCAGCATGACAGACAATTCTTAAAATTCGGACAGATCACCTGAATGCGTATGGCAAACAAGATACTTGCATCAGCTATATGGGTGAATAACGATCTAATGTTACTGCAACATGATGAGGGGGAGTACCATCTCCCAGGAATCGAAGTCCAAGACGATGAGACAAATGAAATGGCTTTGACAGAATTCTTCAGGAAAAAGGGATGGGCAATAGCCGTAGGAGGGTTGAGATACTTGGTGGAAGAAATCAAAAATGATTCGAAGATATTGCATCTTACTTTCGAAATTTCAGTCATGAAACAAGGTTCCCTTGATGAAGACCTAACATTAAAACTTCTTTCTGAAATTGATGATCTCAATGTTCAACCAGTAGTATTATTTGGAAAGCTGTTGGCAGACCTTCAAAGCTCCAAGTCTTCTGGTTGCGTTACGTTAGTCAGCTGGTGAATCTCAGCTCTTCTCTTCCGCATTGGCAACCGCGGGTTGATCCTCAGCCTCTAGTAATGTCTGTACAAACCCGCTTTGCCTGCACTTTGTTTATGAATTGTCCAGATATGGCTCAACTACCCCGAAGCACCCCAAATCTTGAAAGGTTCACCTTTGTGATTGCGGACGATATATTCTATCCCCCTTTCGCATAAATCCATTCAATGCGGCTGCAACACAATTAGCTTCGACGCAAAGGATAGTCCCTAATACTTGCGGGATGTTTCTTTTTAGTAAGCACATCACAGATACAAAGTGACCACCATGTCGCAGACAAATTTGGAAAGACCCAGTTTCTTGGATTCAAATGATGAACCGGAAAGTGTAACTTCTTGGAATGAGACGACACAAAAGCTTAGGATTATTGTTCTTGGAAGTGGTTTTGCGGGGATGTCCTTCGTAAAGGCCTTCAACAGATATGCCACCCCGATACACAATTATGTGGAGGTCATGGTGATCAGCAGACGAGACTACCACCTCTTTACGCCATTACTCTATCAGGTGGCAACAGGTTTGACAGACGAACATCATGTAGCAGACCCAATATCCAAGAAAAGTAAGAAGTCTAACTACTCAATCTTCGAGGCAGAGGTACTGTCCATTGATTTCAAATCCAAGACAATCATGACATCCATCGGACGACTCCGTTATGATATCCTGATCATAGGGTTAGGGTCGGTCAGCAACGACTTCGGAATCAAAGGTGTTGCGGAAAATGCTATCGCTCTCAAGACCCTTTCAGATGGTGAAAAAATTCGAAACAGAATCCTAGAATCCTTTGAAAAATCTTCCATGTTGGCCTCTTCAAACGGCCTGAAAAGAACCTACCTTACGTTTGCCATTGTAGGCGGTGGTGCGACCGGGGTCGAACTTGCCGGGTCGGTCAGGGATTATGTTCGACAGCTTTGTGGTAAGTATTATAGAATTGACCCGGACGAGACGCGTGTAATTCTTCTTGAAGCTTCGAACAGGCTTTTGCCTGGATCAACCACACAATTCGCAGAAAAATGCAGGAAGGATCTGGAATCCGCGGGCATAGAGGTAAGAACAGGGGCATCGGTCGTGCGGGTTGATCCAATCGGGGTGGTTCTGTCCGATGGCTCGAGAATCGAAACAAGTAATGTCTTCTGGACGGCGGGGACCAAGGTCAACCCTGTAGTTGCTCAGATCCCTGAGACGATGGTAATGAAAAAGAGAGGTAGAATTGCGGTCAACGGCTACCTAGAGGTCCAAAACGTACCTGATGTATATGCAATCGGTGACAACGCCTGGATAACATCCGGATCTGATGCTACAACTGCTCCACCAACCGCCGCATCGGCCGTGCAGGAGGGCGAATACCTGGGCAAGTATGTTGCTTCGAAGCTCATCGATAAACCTATCCAGACTCCTTTTTCCTACAATGATCAAGGTGTGACGCTTTCTCTTGGCAGATTCAGCGGATTATCACAGTTACCGAATGGAATCATACTTTCCGGGTTTGCTGGTTGGTTGATGTGGAGGTTAGTTCACCTCGTCAGGATATCCACAATGAGGAACAGGCTGGGAGTGATGTTCGACTGGACGTTGTCACTGTTGCACAGGCGGATAGTCATCAGAACTGATTGAATGACGGCTAAAGCGTTGCCCGAATCGGGTGACCAAGGTTATTGTTTATTATGTTAAAATTAATAGAATGTTGGCAAGATTATTGAGAATTACGTATATAGTACCACAATATAAAACAATATATGCAAGAATTGGTTAAGGATAAGGACATGTCGTTGCGACCTATCAGCCAGTCGCAGCTAGAGAATCTGCAGGAATGTGGATTGCTCGGTGTGGATGGTAGGCTAACCTCAAATCTCAAATTCGATACAGCCCTGCTGAAGAAGATGTACGAAAGTATGGTTCTCGCCAGAACCTTTGATGAAAAGGCGATCAACATTTCAACTTTCAGAGAAATTGGTGCATATGCCCCATTTTCGGGTCAGGAAGCCGTTCAGATCGGCGCAGCGTATGCAATGGGTGATAATGACTGGCTTGTGCCCACCTTCAGAGATGACGCATTCATGATAGCAAGAGGTGTTCCAATGGAGAAGGTTTTGCAATATTGGAGTGGCGATGAATTTGGAATGAAGTTAGACCCAAGACTTCATGTCTTGCCGTTCACTATTCCGGTCGCAACGCAAGTAACCCATGCGACCGGGCTTGCGCTTTCACTGAAGAAGAAGAATTCAGAATCTGCAGTCATTGTGACAGTTGGCGACGGAGGGACATCCAAGGGTGATTTTCATGAAGGTGTGAACATGGCGGCAGTATATGACGTTCGTTTGCTTGTCGCTGTTGAGAACAATCAGTATGCGATATCTGTGCCGAGGTCGAAGCAGACTAAATCTACCACTTTGGCCCAGAAGTCCCTGGCGTATGGTATCGATGGTTTGACAGTAGACGGCAACGACATACTTGCTGTATATAACTCCGTGAAGTTTGCACTGGAGAAGATAAAGAAAGAAAGCGTACCCATGCTCATAGAGTTCAATACCTACAGGCTGAGAATGCACACAACTGCTGAATTGGTCTCCGCTAAGAAGAGAGCCCCAGAAGAAGTGGAAGCGTGGAAGGAAAGGGACCCGATAGAAAGAGTGGAACGTTACCTCAGATCCATTGGGGAATTGGACGATGATTACAAGCAGAAAGTCAAAGATGCAGCAAAGGAAACTGTGAACTCGGCTTTGGCTGCGTTCAGAAATCTTCCACGTCCTGACCCCAAATCCATGTTTGAATATCTCTGCTCGGACATTCCATCTCATCTTGCAGAGCAGTACAAGGAGATGTCAGGGGAGCAACTTTCAACTGAAAACGAGGATACCACAGAAAATATCCCACTAGACGGTCCAGAGATGAATATGAGGAATTCCATCAACTTGGCGTTAAAGCAGGCTCTCGCTGATGACGAACGTGTGCTCATTTTCGGAGAGGATGTGGGGAAGAACGGCGGCGTGTTTCAGGTTACGCGAGGGCTGCAGGAGCAGTTCGGCGAAAACCGAGTGTTTGACACACCACTTTCGGAAGCAGGCATAGCCGGTCTCTTCGTGGGATTGTCCATAGGTGGATACACGCCTGTTGCCGAGTTCCAGTTTGATGGCTTTGTACCGCCAGCGTACGACCAGATAATCAACCACATCGCCAGATATAGGAACAGGACAAGGGGAGGATTTACACTGAATGGTGTGCTCAGGTTTCCGTTTGGAGGAGGCGTGAATGGCCTTGAGCATCACTCCGATTCGCCTGAGGTATACCTTGCTAGCACGCCCGGTCTAAAGGTGGTGGTTCCATCTAATCCACGCGATGCGAAGGGATTGCTGATGTCCGCGATCGAGGGAAAAGACCCGGTCATTTTCATGGAACCAAAGAGACTGTACGACGCACCCAAGATGCCCGTATCCGAATCGAAATTCACCATACCGATAGGAAAAGCAAAAGTTCTAACAGAAGGGGATGATGTCACCATTTTAACTTACGGTGCGATGGTCTACCCGGCATTGGACGCTGCCAAGGATTTCTCTGCTGAAGTGATCGACCTCAGAACACTGTCACCGCTGGATATGAGTACAATAAGAAAATCCTTTGAAAAGACAGGCAGACTAGTCATAGTTCACGAAGCTCAAAGAATGTGCGGAATAGGTGCAGAGATATCTGCAAGAATCGCCGAAAAGTCCCTGGACTACCTAAAAGCACCGATCAGGAGAGTCACAGGATATGACGTCATAGTTCCGACGGCCAAACTCGAAGAAGAATACAGACCTAATGCAGCGAAAATAAAATCCGCAATAAAAGATGTTCTTGCGTACTGAGATATACCAGAAGACCTTCGGGATAATATTAATTCGGTTCTTTTAATTTATAACAGACGATTGAATATGGGAAATAGCGAGATTCAAGTACAGAATAAGGAAAGATTCGAATGCTTTTGCGGCGCCAAATTCACGGATAGATCTGACCTGGACGGTCATCTGCAGAGTGAACACCCGGAAAATATGTTCAGCTGCAGTTGCTGCCATAGACTCTTACCGAAGTCTGGAGACTGGACGGTCGAAAATGGTATATTCAAACTAACACTAAGAAATGAAGAACGCCAGAGTATGCCGGTCGTACAACAGGTGCCCAATGCAAGGAAAGGAAACTGACAATCTCGTGATAGTGTAAATGCGCATCAGTAGGAATTCAATAAGGGGAACACTTTGACTTCTTCCGCTGATTGATGGGGCATCAAAATCTGTTTCAATCTTTTGAGAGACGATCTGAATTCTTTAAAGTCATTGAGTCGAAGTGATGACCTCATTCTATTCAGTTCGGCAGTTAGATCGTGGTGTTGCTGCATTATGCCACTTATTGTCTCGTCGAACATGCCTAGCTCCACTATTTTCGGATACAGTTCGGATTCTTCTATCAGCATATGTTCTCCAAGCTTGTCATACATGTCAGTGGTTGGCTTTTCCAGAATCTGTACATTCAAAGGATTCGATAAGCAAGATTCCAGCTCATTCGCCTGCGAAAGGATTTGCCGATGTTCGTTGGTCAACCTCGTAATTAGGTCTTTTAGTTCCGCTGTGCCTTCAGATGTGTTTGTTGTAGTACTCATCTGAAGTTCATCCCTTTTGTCAAAGAATAATCAATCCTCATTAGGACTTCTACACCTACCGCAGGTGCAATTGTGGCTGTTTGGTATATTTCTTGTCCCGAAGGGGTTTGGATTTCCCCTATTGTTATCTGATATTAAATGATCCTGAACTTGATGTTTGCAGAATATGTTCCGGGTGATAATTCAGAAACGAGTTCTTCGTCTGTTGCAACCACCTTTCTAGCAATCTCTGTAGGATTTCACGGCTATATTTTATGTTTCGGGCTGCGTCATCTCTCATAGAAGTGATCCACGACCGTGACCTCAAAATTCTTTCACTGCAATAAGAGCATATTCTCTTGCGTTCATAGTTTATACTCTTTGTATGTTTCCCCTGTCGCATTAGTTTTACGCTCGTAACCCCTTATTAGATGATGCAGTGAAAGGCTCGCTTGCTTACCCTTATTTTAGGCCTAGAAAAGTATCCGGTGCACGCACTCTTGATTACTCTTATTTGCTTCTAACCGAAGTCTGGTTCAGGCTTGTAACTCCCTCCTCGGAGGCTTTTCAATCGTGCCTTCAACTTCCCTTCAGAAAGATATACGTCCGACTGTAATATGGCTGATGTATTCAAGGGCTTTCGCCTTCCAATAAGTAGCTCTGATAAGCCAACGTTTGGTTAATGATGACGGTATAGGGTGGAAAAGACCCAAACACGGCTCTTTCTCCATCACGCTATTTGGTCTATTCCAGTGAATGATTGTTGAAGCAAAACAATTTCTGAGAGCTTGACTGGTAGCGCGGGGTCGATTTGAACGACCGCTCTGCGGGTCTCTCAGTGTTACTTATGAGCCCGCCGGGATAGGCCTGGCTTCCCCACCGCGCTACAAGAGAGAACAGCGTCAAATTCCCGACTTTAGTCCATATAAAACGTTTGCTAGGACATCAGATAACGTAGACAGATTCACCGGGTTTGCTTAGGTGTCGTCTCGCACGAGGTGACACGGTATAGAGGCCCGGCTTTATTCTGCGGCTCAACTCGACAACCGTTGGTCTTGCGAGGGGGTCTCTGAATTTACATCTTGGGCACTGATACCCTTTATTTCTGCCCTCGCTCTTCATGGTCTTTCCACACCTAGGGCATTTGGGAGATACAGTACTTGTAACCGTGGCAGCCTTCATAAGCTCGAATTTTTCCAAATTGATGGTCTTGGACAGGCCCCGATGCTTCTTTACGGAGCCGTAAACTGTAACATTATCGCCTGGCACTAACTCCAGCACAAGTTTCCTGAAATGCTTGGTGGGCTCGTAGGCTGCACAGTCTATTTGACCCGTTTGATCCCTCAACCTGAACAGTACATGTCCTCCCCTGATCGTTGACGGCGCGCTACTAACCAGACCCCTAATCCTGACCGAAGAGTACACTTTGGCGTCTGAAATTTTTACATCGGCCAAATGCGCGTCCGTTCCCTGGTTCGTGCGATACAGTACAAACCTCTCAACGGGTTCCTCCAGCCTCAGCATCTTCAAAGCACTCTCGACCACGGCCGGGTCGGTTCCCCTTATGCCCAGATACACGGGGCATGGTGTGTGTGGCATTATCCTTACTTCCCCTGTTGTGTAGTCCACATTGTCGAACGTGTAGGGCCTCGTCTTCGTATCCATCTCGAATACGGAAGTCCGGTCTATGCTCCTGGGCGTACCCCAGTGCACCTTTGTTCTGTATGCTGTGAGTTCGTACGTGAAACCGTTATCGAATTTGTTGCCTATGGCTGCAAGTGCCCCTATGACGCCCCTTCCATACTTGAATCGATGCACTTCGGCACCTATACTCTTTGCCAAATCCAGGGCTTCCTTCATTGTAACCATTTCCTTTACGGCCTTGGTGGAAAACTCTGCAAGGGATGCAGGAATTCTGCCAGTAAGAAATACGACACCCGGGTCGGTCCCACGCTCTTCAAGGTCTGCCAACTCCCTGACCTTGGCGAGCACTACATCCTTGATGATATGTACTTCATCGGTTTCCACCATTAAAGAGAATGAAAGAGCTGCATTCCCCCTCGTTTTGTAAGGGCAGTTTGGATTCAGCCTGATGAGTTTTGGTGGTTCTGCTGCAGGAAAACCCATGTTTTTGAGTTCGTCCAGTATGACTGCTGTCACGTAGGTTGTGCACATCGCTTTTTTGGAATCTGTGTCATCCAGACCCACATGGAGCAGCCGTGGCATGTTCCGCCATGTGGATACTCGAGCTTTTTATAACTTCATGCAGAAAAGGAAATATTCGAATTTAGGTGTTTGAAACTTTAGACCGGCCTGGATTTCACTCTTCTACCACTATCATCGTCAGGGTGGACCTGACCTTTTCCAGTCTACGTATATGCCATGTTATTGTTTCCTTAACCTTCTCCATATCATCAGACTCGACTTTGGCTATCAGATCATACACGCCATACACCACATATACCTCTGTAACATTCTGAATCTTCTTCAGCTCACTTACGAGCTCGTCCTCGGCCCCCAGATCGGCATTGATAAGCACGAATGCCTTGGCCATGTTTCTTCACACTTACGTCCTTATAACAAGGTTTTAAGTGTTTGGGGGGTTGGTGTGTGCTGTGGAGCAAGTCAAAAGAATTGGTGTATCTGTAAACATAATGCATCTGCACCAGGACGACCCCACAAAATGTACTGCGGTCAAACTGAAAAAGTTCGGTCTGGTTGGTTTTTCATACAAAACCAGAAGAGGGTTACTGCTCGACCCGTTTGCTACTTATGCTCTTTCGGCCGAAGATAGAAGGACGATCGACAGAGAGGGGTTGGTCGCAGTTGATGGAAGCTGGAAGCTCGTCGACTCTACCTTCAGAAAGGTCAGATGGCCCGAACACAAGAGACGGGCACTCCCATACCTTATCGCTGCAAACCCAACAAATTTTGGTACACCCTGCAAGCTTTCGACGGCAGAAGCTATTGGTGCTGCACTATACATAACGGGATACTATGACGAATCTCACCTGATCTTGGAGCCTTTCAGGTGGGGGGGAACGTTTTTTCAGCTCAACGGAGCGTATCTCGAATCATATGCGCATTGTATGACGCATACTGAAGTGATAAAGGCGCAAAAACAGATAATGGAAGGACGGATCGTGGCCAAGCAATGAGCCATTCCGGAAGCAGGGTTTTATCCTCCAACCTTTAAATCCGCCTTGTCCGCGTATAATCTGGGTGCGAGCCGGTGGGCAGGCGCCGGGTACAGCCTGAGGAAGCTCCTCCCTCCGCGCAGGATGCGTGACGTTGAGAAGCGTGACGGGAGACCGTCGGCAATGGAACAGAAACGATACCCGTCTGGGCAAATGCGATGAAGGCTTTGCCGGAGGTCGTCCATGTACGGGGTGAAACGGCCAACCCACGCGGAGCAAGGTCAAACGGGGCCAATGAAGTTCCTGCCTGAGGTCCGGGTAGACCTCTTAGCCGAATCCTGCCTAAAACAGAAGGAGGGCTACGGCCGGCACGCACCTACGTTTTTGGTGTTTGTTGTATCGTTTCAAGTATTTTAGCAACGTTTATATCGGTATTTCGATATCGGTATTCCGATAGATATGTGGAAACACCATATGTTCCGAAGGCATAGAGGGCTACGCATCTGGGTCCTGTCTATTCTGAGTTCAGCACCTAAAACTGGTGCCGAGATAATGGATGAAATAGAACTTCAGAGCCAGGGTTGGTGGAGACCTTCGCCCGGGTCGGTATATCCTCTCCTAGGTGAACTCGAAAAAGATGGTTACATAAAGAAACAGGAAGACGGAAGATATGCTCTCACCGATAAGAGCAAGAGTGAAATGGACTGGTATCCCTGGTTCGGTGGAAAGAGTGTGTCGAGGATAGACGACATGCTGAACGAAATGGAGGGCTTCGTATCATACATGGAAGATATCTCGAAGGCAGAGAAGCAGAAGCTGGAGCCATATTCATCTCGCATCAACACGTTGAAAGAAAGGCTATCCGCACTTGTATCTGTAACAAAGTAAATTCACGGAGAAAAACTGTAATCATTTTTTCAATTCGGCCTCTATTACTTCCCAGTATGATTATTTTTGACGTATGCGTGCTATCAAAGTCTTTTTTACATCATGTGAGTCGCTTGGGATCAACTTCATATTTTATTCACATTCTTATTCTTAAATTTAGGCTTTCAATGTACCCGTGTAATGAAGCTCGGACACTTTATCACGCTCATCAGAATTCCTTCTCTATCTGCTACCCTCGTACCTGTCTGTGTAGGGGGAAGCATCGCCTTCAGACTGGGTATTTTCCATCCTTACTTATGGATTGATTTCTTCGGCGTCGCAATTTTGATGCAGATGGCCACGAATGTGTTCAATGAGCATGGAGACTACGTCAAGGGGATCGATAAAACGAAGTCTTATGGCTTTGCGGGATTAATTGTGGATGGCACATCGACTCCGAGGCAGATACTCTGGATCGGGATAACGATGGACCTGCTGGCGTTTTTCCTTTCAATTCCCTTGATACTTATCAGAGGCCTCATATTACTTCTGTTGGGAGGGATCGCACTCCTGATCGGCGTGATTTATTCCGAAGGTCCTTTACCACTTTCTAAAACTCCCTTTGGAGAAATGATCGTTGGGATCACCATGGGACTCGTTGAGGTTGTTGCTTCAGAATTCGTGAGCTCTGGTAAAATTGTTCCTCTGGTATACTACGTTTCCGTGCCACTATCATTGCTTGTGGCCATGATACTCCTGGCGAACAATATCAGGGACCTGAATAAGGACAAATCTGCAGGCAGGCGGACTATACCTGTGCTGGTCGGGAAGCGCTACTCTGAAGTGGTTTTCGCACTTATGCTTGTTGCATCCTACATATGGATGCTCCTCATCTCAGCGTTCACAGAATCGGTTAAACTCTTAACTCCGTTGCTGTCAATCCCCGTAGCCATCCTGGGATTCAGAAATTTACGCAAGGTAGGATGGCTGCATGGTGTCGAAATTTCTTCGATGATCTATCTTACCTTCGGTCTTTTGCTTGCCCTCGGAATAATTCTGTAAATTAAATGGTATCTTCCACCTACGTTGAATTATCGGGACTGCTCAGAATATGTTTGACGAGTAAATATCATTCAGGAAATGCCGCCTTCTGTCTTCTGTTCCCAAGAACCTCAGATGCCGTGAGGGAAAGGAATCCTGCGACCAGAAACAGTATCGCTGCTATGTAGAATGAATACTGAAATGAAAGTGTGGAGGGAGCAGAATAGAAGGAGGGTACTCCATTAATGTATCCTACGAGTATCCACGTCGTAAATGTGCTTATGAGCGACCCGGCTATCGGTGCTCCCAGACTACTTCCGAGCGTTCTGAAAACCGTGTTCAATGATGTTGCTAGCCCCATTTCTCTTGGATCCACCGTAAGCACAAGAAGATTGGCTGTGGATACCATCAGGGTTGCTATGCCCGCGGCAAATACTATCATTGGGACGATTATCGACTGCGTGCTTGGGGTCATGGCTGCAAGAAGGAATCCCACACTTCCTATGATCGAACCTGCTACGCTAAGTGGTTTGACACCCGTCCTTGAAATGATCACACCGCCTATCGGAGCCACCACGAACATTATCAGAGCGATTGGTGCAAGTGCCAGCCCGGTCGAAAGTATGTCGAATCCGCTACCCACCGGCGGAGGCAACTCCAGCCTGTAAACTACTGTCTGAAATGCCAGGAACATTCCTAGCCCGGCGATCAACACAACAAGATTGGCGTTCAGAACGTTCCTTTGTCTGAGAAGTTTCATGTTCAGCACAGGTTCCGGTGCCTTTCTCTCCCAAAGCACCAGCGGAATCAGCAGCACTACACCAAAACCTAGAAGTGAAAGTATCGGGTAAGATGTCCACCCCCAATTCGGTCCCAGCGATAATCCTAACACGATCGATGCCAGAGACAAAGCAAGCAGTACGGAGCCGGGATAATCCAGCTTTGCGTCAGGCCTTCGATACCTTGATTCTCTGACTCGTGTTGAAATAAGTATCGCAAAGAGGATCGCAAAGGGAAGAGCGGTATGATAGGTCGTCCTCCAGCCGTAATCATTTGAAAGGTATGCTCCAAGAGGCAAGCCTATGGCAAAGCCGGCGCCAAACATGCCGCTGAGAATACCCTGTGCTCTCGGTATCATCTTTCGCGGAAATTCCTCTCTGACTAGACTCATGGCTAGAGGAAACATTGTGAGTCCGATTCCCTGGATGGTTCTGGATACAATAAGGAACGAGAAGGTTGGTGAGAAGCCAGTTACGGTCACTGCAGATGCATAGAATATCAGTACGTAGGTGAACATGCGCTTCTTACCGTATATGTCCCCCAGCTTCCCTATGATCGGATTCAATGCTACGCCGCTGACCATGTACATCGAAAGAACGAGACTAACCTGTGATGCGGACACGTTGAATTCGCTTGCGATCGATGGTAGGGATGGGGTGAGCATCGATTCCACGTACATAACGAAGACGGCGAATCCGCCGAATAGCAAGAGGGTTCGGTTCGCGTAGCCAGTATCGAATTCCTGGGTCGTTTCTTCCTGCATCTAGCTCTTCCTTCTCCTACTTCTTACCGCGAGCACGATGGAGACTATGATTAACACTAGTAGCAAAGCTATAATTATGATCACGATGGGGTTGGTCAACTCTGAACCAAACGATTGAATGAATGATTGATGCACGGGAACCGAAACAGTGAATTGTTGAACGAAAGGTAAAGATGCGCCGCTCTGAATCCATCTCCCCACAAAGGTCAGTTGATATGTGCCGGCCGCTATGTTGGGGTTGACTGTGACCACATAGGTTACCTGAGCTGATTGTCCTGGAAGAATCGTGCCTGCAGAAGCATTAAGGTAGGTCGTTGCCAGTAGAGGGCTTGAACTCGAGGGTATGCTCGGTTGAAACACGTTGGAAGGGACTAAAGTTATGCTCGTTCCTTCCGCTGCGGCACCTCCTACGTTGCTTATCGTCAGTGTGATGTAGTCTGCGGTGTCCCCTATGTTCACCGTCGGAGTGGAAACGGATGTAATTTCCAGCACCGCCTTTGGATTCTCCTGGAACGGAATGGCGAATGAAGCTGAACCAACCCCGTTATAGTTGACCCTCAGACTCAACGTCGTGTTACTGGTTGTGGATGTGTTGGTTATTCCGAGCGGAAACACCACCGGCACAGGCTGCCCAACGGGAAGGAACCCGATGAATCTTGTTGTCGAACCGGCATAGAGTGGATAAACCGGTTCTGCAGTGGATAGAGATACATTGACATTCGTAGCGGGTGCTGTACCCGTATTGATCAGATAAACCTGGAGCTCTGCTGATGGGTATCCAGGATATAATACTGTGGGGATATAGTTGAAGGACGACAGCTGTATGTTCGCAGAACCCAGAACGGGGACGCCGACTGTGAGGGACTGGACGAAGTTTTGTGTTCCGTTGGAGTAATACAAGGTTATACTCTGATTGTACAGTCCACTACCCGTGCCGGCCGCTATGTTGTAATATCCAAGGAGTGTTATGGACGACCCCACCGGCAACACCGGTGCCTGGGAGGAAGGATGTGTCGACTGCCCCTGCACCGACGTGATCGGAGAGGAAGGATTGAATGTTAAGGTGAAGTTGAAAACTGTTTTGGGGCCCACGTTGTATACAGTCAGGACGAGCGGTAGGTTCGTGGAGTCAGGAGCAGCCACAATGGGAGACCCCGGGGAACCCCAGACTGCCGAGGCTTCAAACGTCTGTGGCCCCTGGGATGGACCCAGTATCGCTACGCTTACCCCGATCTTCTCCGTCGTCGCCGAATTTCCAGTTAGGTAGTTCAGCGTTATTGTCTCATTGTATACTCCCTGTTTTGCACTTTCATACACGCTGAAGTAGCCAAAGAGGGATATGGTCGAACCCGGGGGTAGTGAGGGAACGTATTGTGTTAAGTTGAATGGTTGCCCAGGGACCGGAACCAGTGGATAAGCCGTGTCGAATGTAGCGGTAACGTTTGTTACAGGGCTGGGGCCAAGGTTTATGATCGTGATGGATAAAGGCAAATTACTGGACCCTGGCGAAGCGACGATAGGGGATTGAGGTGAGCCCCATACCGCCTCGGCCTGGAACGTTTGGGGTGGAGTAAATGCTGCAGCGGCCGAAAGCGGCAGATAGAGCGTCAGAAGTGAAACAATAAGAATGATGGCTTTTGTGTTCATTGTCTTATCGCCTCCCCCAATCCTACATTGTACATCCTTCTTTGAAACCTATCAATTTCATGTCGGACCGCCGTGCTCAGATATCTCTTCTCCTGTGAAGTAAGCTCGTATCTCGGCTCTGTTAGGACAGATTCCGTAACCTTCAGGCTGACCTTTAATCTCTCAACTACGAAATCAGGGAGCTGTTCATGATCAATCAGATCCAGAATCAATCTCCACGCAAACATGTATTTCTTTGCCTTCGCATTCATATCTGAGCGGAAAGCCAGAAGAGACCTTCTTCCCTTACTAGTGATGGAATACTTCTTTCTTCCCTGAACAAAATCCACTTTTGCCCAGCCTCTTTTCACCAGGCGATTTAGCGTTGGATATAACGCCCCGGCACCAAGTAGCCAGGTACCATTGGTCTGTTCGAAGATCCTGTGAACAACGTCACTTCCGTATATGGGTGATTTGTTCATCATGGACAGAGCATAGAAACCCACCAGGCCGCTGTGGGTCGACCCTAGAGAATCATGTTCCATGCCGAACGCCTCCGGCATGGTATATAAATATATATCGAACGATTATTGCGCTGGTGTACCGAAGAACCGAGCAGATTTGAGTCTTCTGTAATCTATGAGGCTTATCCACTTCGGTTGCTCTTCAGACCGCACATGATTTCGCTGGCCTCCCAGAGCCTTGCCTGCAGGCTCTCATCATACGATTCTTGAGAAGAAGAAGCCTGTTGAATGCCATCGAAGTAGTTTCCGGATACCTGCTGAAGGTCGGGTGATGATGAGAGGTATATCACTCCCCTTGCACCCTCATTTGGAGACTTCATGAATGGCTTTGCAACGTTTGAAATGAAGCCTAATCCACCGAGTGGACGTGACCAGATGTTAGTCGCCACCGTCCCCGGATGTACACAGTTGGAGGTTACACCAGAACCTCTCATTCTGCGGGCCAACTCATAGGTGAAGAGCACCTGCGCGAGTTTGGAGTTAGAATATGCACCCATTCCTGAGCCCGCCTTGGAGCAGGAGTATGGATCCCCAATATGGCCCTGAAAATGACCGATAGAAGTGACATTAATGATTCTGGAAGGTGCGCTCTCCACAAGAATTCCGAGAAGAAGATTCGTCAGTAGAAAATGTGAAAGATAATTTACCTGAAATGTCGTCTCAAACCCATCTTCGGTGAGCGAGTGAGCAGCTTTGAACAAGCCAGCGTTATTTACTAGGACGTGCAACTTCACTTTGGCTGATAGAAACTCGCTGGCCGCATCCCTTACAGATTTGAATGATTCGAAATCAGCAATGAGCGAATGGATATTCTGATTCCCGGTTTTGTTTCTTATTTCTGTCATGGTGGATTCACACCTGGCCTCGTTTCTGCAAAGGAGATATACGGTGGCTCCCATTTCGGCTAAACCCGTGGCTGTGGCTTTGCCTATGCCGGAGCTTGCACCGGTAACAAGGCAAACCTTTCCTTCCATGGTGTGAAGCGTCAAAACCTCACATCAGATTAGCTGTCTTCAAATAAGCGTTGTCGATAAATCCGTTAAGAATTATGTTTGCCTCATCTTCGTCGTTTTAAAGATCGAACCAAAGTGGCAAGTCGAATGTCTAGCTCGCAACAGCATCACATATGACATCGACCCCACCGAGTTTTCAGGTTTTATTCAATGTGCAGTGATTCTAGTTATCGTCGCTCGAAAAGTGTTCATGATAATGTTCGACGGGCATCATGTACCCAACCGCTCGTTGCACAACCTCGCTGAGAGCAGGATGGATGTGCATTGCGTCGGATATTGTGCGCCAGCTCTTTTCTCGTGTGTACATTACAGCTATTATTTCATGTACCAAAATTGAGGCGTAAGGACCCACAATGTGCGCTCCCAGTATATGATCATTGGAGCCATCAACAATGACCTTCACAAAATAATCTTTGGCGTTCATGGCTTCGCCCTTGGCCGTGTCCTCATACCGTGCGTAGCCAATCAAGACCCTTTCTGTGCCCACCCTTTCTATTGCTTCTTTTTCTCTCATTCCGACACTGGCAACTTCAGGATATGTGAATACTGCATGAGGCACCGCGCTGTAATCCACCCTGATCCTGCGTTTCAGAATGGCATTATAGTATACCACTTCAGATTCGTAGTTAGCTACATGTCTGAAAAGGTGCTGCCCATCGGCATCACCCAAAGCCCAGACGTTGGGCTGGCTCGTTTCAAGGAATTCATTTACCTTGATCCAGCCATCAGGTGTGGTTTTCACGCCTCCCAGCTCGGGCTTAAGGATGTCGTTAACGGGTTCCCTCCCCGCAGCAATGAGAATTTCATTGGCTGAAAAAGTTCGTATTTCTGAGGTTGACCTGTCCAGTGCAGACAGCGTCTTGGTGCCATCCTGAGACTGCGTCACCTTTTGGACAACATGGTTGGTGAGTATTTTCATTCTCCTTCCCAGATGTCGTTTGACCAGAGCCGAAACTTCTGGTTCTTCTTCGGGAAGAAACTGGGGGTTGCGTCCTATGATTGTAACTTCGGAGCCAAGCGTAGCGAAGAAATGCCCAAACTCGGCTGCTATGTACCCTCCACCAATTATAGCCAGACTTCTGGGAAGTTCCTTCATTTCCATCCTGATTACAGAATCACTCGTATGATAGTGCACCTTGTCCAATCCATCGATCTTTGGAATGTACGGTCTTGAACCGGTAGCAAGAAAAATCATCTGAGCTGTGATGGTTTCATTTTCAACCTTCATCTGATATGGGGCAATGAACTCGGCCTCGGAATGATAATAGTCTATGTTCTCGGAATTCGATAAACCGTTTCTGATAGCATTGATGTCTCTATCGATGAGTTCCCTCATACGCTTCATAATTTTTTGATAACTCAGTGACTTCACCTTCACGTCGATTCCGAGCTCCTCGGCACCATCCAAAGATGCTGCGAGCTCTGTCGGATACAGCATTATCTTGGAAGGGATGCATCCTCTTGTCAAACAGATTCCACCAGGTTCATCTTTGTCTATGGCTGCAATCTTGGTTGATGGGTTGGCTTGAATTATTGGTTCGACTATGTTCATCGCAGAGCCGCTGCCTACAACTATAAGGTCATACTTTTTCATTTGATGTGTTGAACAAGTCTCAAAGGTGAAAAGGGTTTCGGTATAAAAAGACGAACCGTCAGATCGTTTTCAGCTCAGTAAGTTGCTCAATTGTTTCAGTGTCATATTTTATGTCCTAACTCTAGCTTATGTTTTACTGGGCATATGAAGAGTACACATCCGTAATTTTTGTTTCCGGTATAGAATGATAAGCGTCGATCATCAGCTGGGCAGAATCAGGAAACCACTGATACATCGATAACTTGGTAACCTGTGGCTCCACTTGGGAATGGGGCTTCTAGGGTAGAGATTTGGAGATTGCCTTCCCCATCTGTCGCTCTAACCATCAACTTGTATGCACCAGCTGCGGGGGGATTCCATTCCTTGCTCCAAAGGACCCATGTATAGTTCGAAAGGGGATCCTTAAGACTGGCCTGCTGCCATGTATTTCCACCATCTACGCTGACCTCCACCTTTTCGATTCCACGATCACCTGCAAAGGCTATACCCGCCACAGGAATGGTCCCTTCTGTGACCGAACTGTCTCCTCCAGGAATCATGAATCTTCTTCTTAAAGGGCTGTTGCCAGGTATCACTATGGTTGATGTCGTTTTATAAGTGGCGTCATTCGCCCAACCCCTTCGTTGCCAGAAACCCTGGTACACTTCATTCACGACCTGTATTTCGGTGATCCATTTAGCATTGTGCTGTCCGTAGAGGCCAGGGACCACTGCCCTCAGTGGATAGCCGTGCTCCTTGGGAAGCTGAGCATCGTTCATCATATACGCCAATATTGTTCCTGAATCACGAGCTTTCTGAATGGGTATGCCAACGTCGTAACCATCATAACATCGAAACACGACATAGACCGCTTCCTGCGATGCTCCGGCGGCCTTCAAAATGTCTTCAAGTTTTACTCCCCTCCATTTTGCGTTGCTTATCAGATCCCCGCCCACAACGTTACTGATACACTCCAGTGTGTTATACTGTTCCACATATGGCATTGACACAATGTCATTGTAGGTCAGGTCCAAGGGGGAGTTTACCATTCCTGTAACAGCCAGCTTCCAACTCGCAACATCCACTTGAGGTGCTTCTATATTGATGTCAACACGATAGAAATCCGGATTGGCTGTTACCTCGTTCATGAAGAATGCTTGAATTTCTTTGGAGAGGGTAGCTTCCGTAGTTGGCTTGGGAAGAAATATCTCAACACCACTGAGCAAAATTGCAAGAGCTACAGCGGAAGCTATACCCATTTTGATGTAGCGTCTCCGTACTGTATCAATGACAGGAGCCGGCCTTTTCGCAGCTTCATGTGGCTTGCTTTCCAACTCTCTTGAGTACAGAAAAGATAGAACAAAACCAAATGCGAGCTGAGGGGGTAGTGAACTCGTAATCAGCGTGTCCAAGCTAACAGGTTGACCCGTAACCACGGTCAATTCGAGCAGTGCTCCACCAATGAGCAGGAATATTACGTATGAAACCGTCGAACCCAGCGCTGTTTGAACGAGCGGGTTATTCAAGTGCAGCTTCCTAAAGAGACGATGTAGGTACAGACCTATCGCTCCATAAATAAACAGAACTACAAGAATTGCTACCACGAATGTAATGTACTTGGCAAATATGCCAAGAGATTCTGTGGCCACTGATTCAACAGATGTTGGAACATATGAAAAGAACGTCTGGGAACCCAACTCCGGGATAAACACTCCGCCTATCGAGATTCTAACCAAATACGACACGGCCAGAGCCAAGGCACCAGCTGCCAACGATTTTGCAAAACGTTCTCGCAACGATGGTTCTATACTTGGCTACATCAATGGCTTGTAAAGGTTGCTAAAGCGGCAAGAACCGATTGTCCGGATTCAGATTCGGATTTTTGGAAGGAAAGACCTAATTCAAAATATGGTTCGTTGTTGCTCTAAAATCAGTATTGATGGCTAAATAGGAGGTGATTGAACGGGTCTACACACGGCGCCCATCATGAAGCTGGCTATAATTTCTGATATACATGCGAACCTTGTTTCCCTGAAACTCGTCCTCGATGATATTGAAAAAAGGTCTGTAGACAAGATGGTCTGCCTGGGTGACATCGTCGAACTGGGGCCTCAGCCGCATGAAACAATTTCGTATCTAAAGCGGCTCGGAGGATTAATGGTGATGGGTAATGAGGATGAAGCTGTGCTGGATGCCAATGCATCCAGGATTTACGCTAATGAGACAGATGCTAAGATTCACGATATAGACAGGTGGACCTTTGACAGGCTGACAAACGGGGACCTGGATTATATCAGGAGTTTCGAGCGCTCACTTGTTATTTCCCTTCGCGAAAGTGGTACTCAATTGCTGCTTTGCCATGGTTCACCCAGATCCAATAAAGAGCGTATATTGTCGACCTCACCATCCGATGGAGAGTTGCAACAGATGATTTCTGGATTCGACCTACCATTGATGGTAGCCTGTGGCCATACACATACTCAGATGCTGCGCAGACTGAATGGTTCTGTTGTCTTTCTGAATCCCGGGAGCGTCGGAATGCCATTCAGGGACGATGTTCTGTTGGATCAATCAAAGATGATATTCAGATATGCTCCGCGTGCGGAGTACGCCATCGTGACACTCGAATCTGATGGGAAGATTTTTGTGGAATTTCGAACCTTGCCAGTGGACACGAAAAAGGTAGAAGAATCTATTCAGACGAGCGGAATGCCACACTCTGATTGGTTGATTTCTCACTGGAGAATTTAACAGCGAGGTAATGGACGAAGGCAAAGGGAAGTCCAAGTCTATTAAATGAATAGTACGTCTGAATTATATCAGGCATAAAGATGTATGACTTATCTTAAAGTACAATATGGATAATAAATAATAAAAAAGATGTTTTAAACTGGTTTTGTTTCGCCTGATGCAACTCCGATGGGAACGCCCTTGCCCGTTTCTACTCCCTTTGCACGCCATAGCAGGATAGCTAGAAGCCCGCACGACCACACTATTGCATTGAGTAATGTATACTGCTGGATGCTCCAGGTTGCAGTGACTAGGATCACGGGTATCGATGAACCAATCGAAATGAATCTTGTAAGGGCGGTAAGAGTTCCTCGTCTGCTTGTGTGCCACAGCTCGCCCTTCAATGTGTCTTCAGAGAGATAGTTCACGCCGACGAATCCGTAGAACAGTATCAGCATCGCCCAGAACAGGGTTATGCTGATCGCCCCAAGGCCTACGTAGTAATACATTACCCAAGTGACAGCGACTATACCCACCGAGGAGTAGAGAAGGAGACTGCGCCTGCTCAACCTGTCGGCTACAGTGGCTATGATGGCTCCTACGATGAAACCGACAACATTAGCCGCCAGAATGTAGTATGCTGTGAGACTGGGGTTGAAGAATGGTCCAATAGTATATGCCATCAAAGTGAAACCGATAGTGTTCGAAGCTGCCACGATGGTCGTTACCAGAATCTTCACCCAGAGCGCGGGGATCTTGAATCCGGTCACCGTCGGCGTTTGAAGGGAGGCTGGCTGGGCAACCGGAGTTTGTGCTTCATATGGAGTTGCATAGTACTTCTGCATTATGTTTGATGCATCCTGAGATCTTCCCTTAGCTTCAAGCCATCTGATGGACTCCGGCATTTTATATCTGCTGTAAGCCAGTATGACAAGTATGGGGAGAAAGGTTACGGCGATCATCTCGCGCTGGAATGACACCGAATTGTAAAGATTTGCTGCGATGATTGCTACAACTGCGAGGACGGTTCCTCCCAAGTTGATGAAATTAACTTCCCAGTACATTGACTTGCTTCTGTGCCTCCTCGGCATGACTTCGTGAGTAGCTGTCATTATAGTGTTCATTTCTCCGCCTGCTGCGAACAGGAGTATAGCCAAGAAGGGAAGCGTTGTAAAGTAGGAAGTACTGAAGTAGATGCCTATAGCTCCAATCGCATACAGAAGCATTGTAACGTAAAAGGTCCTCTTTCTGCCAAGGGCATCCGATAGAGGGCCCGCGAAAGCTATACCTATGATCAGGAAGAGCGGGGACCATATCAGAATCAGCGTACTCAGTATGGAACCGCTTACCGGATACCAGCCAGAAGCGATGAAGGACAGGCCATAAATGTAGGCTTCAAGGAACATGCCGAATGAAAATGCTATGAAGGTCCATGAGTGAGCCGACGTCCATTTTGATTCCTGAGCTGCATCTGAAAAGGAATTCTGCATTAGCCCGACTGTGGCATCTCTGCTGATATAAACATACATGAGAGTGATGCTTCAATGCTTGATTACTTTATGTCGTGATGCTGCCCGGCCCTTCGGGCAGGTCTGTAGATAAATAGTCTACAAAATGAGGGTTAGTTGGGTAGATCCCGTTTGCCATAAATACACGGCAAACGAGTTAAAATCGGACGATTTGTCAGATATAAGATTACCTGGCACGCGTTACATTTATCGTGGTGCTGAATACAATTGCTGTGCAGCCTCGTTCAATTTAACTAGAAGACATGTTTAGCCTTGGTCACATGGTGAAGATTTTTATTCGAAGAAGTAAAAAGGAGGACTCGCGAGAATTTCTCGGACTTGTCGAAGCGCTAGCCAAGTTTGAAAAGCTGAACCCACCAGACAAATCTGCAAGAAGAAGGCTGATAAGGGATATTTATATCAAAAAGCGTCTTAATCTGTTTGTTGCTTGCGTAGACCAAAACCTGGTAGGCTATGCCCTTTATTATTTCTCATACTCTTCATTTCTTGCCAAACCCACTCTCTATCTTGAAGATTTGTTCGTTTTGGAGGGCTACCGGAAATTAGGCGTAGGAAGGCGCTTGTTTGCCAGGTGCGTCAAGGAGGCTGCAAACATGAAATGCGGAAGAATGGAGTGGGCCGTGCTAACATGGAACAAAAACGCAGTGGATTTCTACGAAAATATGGGCGCCAAACGACTTGATGAGTGGCGCACTTACAGACTCGAGGAGGCGACGATAAAGAGTCTTACCAAAAGTATGTTGGAAGATGATTAAATTCGTTCCATCCTGATTTACTCAAGTATGTCCCTCTACTCGTTTTGGTTCGTACAGTTCTTCAAGGTAGGCCATCTCTGAAGATGATATCTTTACCTCAAGGGACTCAACGAGCTCATCTAACTGCTGAATTTTTGTAACGCCTATTATGGGTGAGACGACTCCCGGTTTGTTCAACAGCCAAGCTAAAGCGAGCTGTGCTGGCTTGACGCATTTGTCATGTGCCAATGAAACAACCCGGTCCACTATGCGAAAATCTTGGGGTTTGAAGTACCTCTGACTCAGATACCTGTCTTTTTCGTACCGTAATCCAGTTGGCTTCTTTCCTTCCTTGTACTTGCCCGAGAGAAAACCTCTTGCCAGAGGACTCCAAGGGATGATTCCTATCCCTTCCTCAAGGCAAAGCGGCACCATTTCCCTTTCCTCTTCCCTGTACAGCAGGTTGTAATGGTTCTGCATGCTTATGAATCGTTCAAAGCCAAATTCATCCGAAAGCCGAAGTAACTTTTCGAACTGCCATGCCCACATGCTGGAAGCGCCAATGTAGTTGACGGTACCATCCTGATGTATAAGATCATCAAGGGTAGAAATTATTTCCTTCATTGGCGTGTTTGTATCAAGCCTGTGTATCTGATACAGGTCTATGTACGAGGTTCCAAGTCTTTCTAGCGATGCCTTCACAGCCATTCTGACGTGCTTTCTTGAGAGGCCGCTGTTGTTTACCCCCTCCCCCATGGGGAAGAACACCTTGGTGGCTATGACCAGTTGGTCTCTGCGACCGCTGATTGCTTTGCCAAGGATTTGTTCGGACCTTCCTTCTGAATAGTAGTCCGCAGTGTCGAAGAAATTTATCCCTAGGTCAATGGCCCTGTTGATTATCTTCTCAGATTCCTTGTAACCTAGGGTCCAACCGAAATTTCCCACTTCTGCGCCACCAAAGCTCATGCAACCAAGGCAGAGCCTTGATACCTTCATCCCGCTTGTTCCCAGCCTGAGATACTCCATGACCGTTCCGTCATCACCCTTTGATTATATCTCTTCTCAAATTCCAACCATGAATGCGGGTGTGCTATTATGGCTACCAAAAACGTTCATGGTGTTCCTGACATCGCCATGAGCGGCAATGCTGCAAACACCTTCGTATCATTCAGGAGATTGCTTATCTTGCAGTATTCGTTTGGTTCGTGGGCTACTTCATCGATTGTACTCCAGACAGCCGTAGGAATTCCAGCTTTCCTGAATAGGTTTCCGACAGTTTGTCCTCCGATCCCGACATATCTGGGCCTCTTGTTGGACATGGTTTCGATTGCTTTTGCAAGCAGTTTGGCAACTTCAGAATCCTCGGATGTTGCAGGACCAGCATCGTCCCTTTGTTCTATACCTACAGAGATGTTACAGTTGTATTTCTTCTTGTAAACTTCAGCCGTGGATTTGACATTTTCTATGACATCATCCAGACTATACCTGGGTAAGACCCTGCAGTCAAAGTACTGTACATCGAGCCCTGGTATGGTGTTCACGTTTGCCACGTTCGTTTCCTTCTTTGTTGGTTCAAATGTAGATAGTGGTTCATTAAAAAGGGGGTCTGCTGCATCATATTTTTTATGAAGAAATTCGTCTATTTCAAGTGCATATCTCATTCCTATTCTGGTTGAGTTGATTCCTTTGCGGGGCAGGCTTGCATGAACCTGCTTGCCAGTGGTGGTGATCTTCAGCCACAGAAGACTCTTTTCTGCGATTTCAATATCTTTACCATCCGGTGAACCGGAATCGGGAACTACGACGATATCATTCTTACCAAAGTAATTGTGAGCCAGAAGATGCTTGATTCCGTATTTGCTGCCCGCTTCTTCATCTGCAACGAACCATACCCCAACGTTAAAAGGCAGACGAACATCGAAAAGTGTGAGCTCTCGGAGTGCAAACAGTGAAGCTACAAGAGACTGACCGTTGTCTTCCGAACCTCTTGCTATTATCCTCCCATCCCGCACCTGAGGCTCAAACGGGTCGCTATCCCACAGGTCCAAGCTTCCTTCTGGCACCGTATCCATATGCGAGATAAGCCACAGGGTCCTGGAACTGTCTACGCCTTCAATCGATGCGGAAAGATTGGACCTCGTTACTCCTCCATTTTCATCATCATTTACATCCACCCTCTTTACTTGGAAGCCCTGATTTTTCATGAATTCTTGAATGAAGTCGGCCCTTTCATGCTCTCCTCCGCCCCCGCCTCTCGGGTTTACAGCTCGAATCTTCAGCATCTGAACAAAGAAATTAAGGATCTTTTGGGAGGAATCATCAACGTCCTTGTTTATTCTTCCTATCACGTCATAAGGAGTGGACACCATGTTCAAACAGAGTACTACCATTTTGACGGCTTTAATCTTAGCGCTTGGGTTTCACATGGATAAGCACTAGATGGGCTATGCCTGAATTGAGAGCCGGCAGCATCAACTAAATTCTTGGCCAAAATCAGGAACATCATCCCCGGTATGCGTTTTGTATGATTATGTGTATCTTTTACTTGGATCAAGGAACTTCCACTCAAAGTACGGTGCAACCTACGTGATTCTTTTCGAATGAATTGTTTGCAAGTATACCGAGGATGTCGTGCGAAAAAACATGGTCTTTGTAGACTATCCGCCCTTATTCCCTATATTTCTGGTTCAGAAAGTCAGAGAGCTCCGCAAGTCCGCTGGCCAGGTCATCTTTGTCTGCCGTAAAGCAGAGTCGGAAAGATCTTGGTGCACCAAAATAGTCTCCAGGGGATACAAGCACACCCTTCTCCTTCAAAAGTTCTCTTGAAAGTGACTCGGAATCCTGTTGGTTTTTGTATCTTACCAGGCAAAAGGGGGCGGCATCCGGCAGTATAGCAAGAATTCCGTGGGTGGCTTCCAAAAAACCTCTAACCAAGTCGATGTTCTCCTTGTACAATTTTTTGGTTCTTATAACGAAGGTCTCCCTATTTTTCAGTACCTGTCTCGCTATCCACATAGAATACTCTGAGCTGTGACCACTTATCAGTTGCTTGGCCCGGCGTAGACGCATCGCATTCGATCTCTCTGCAATCAGCCATCCAATGCGGAGCCTTCCCAGGCCATAGAATTTGGTCAAAGAGCTGCAAACTATAAGGTTGTTTGTCTCCTCAACAGAATACCTGGTTGGAGGTTCGAACTTGAAATCACGATATGTTTCGTTTACGAAGATATACCCGTTGCGTTTTTTCACATTCCGGACCAGGCGCTGAATTGACTCATCGTCGACGTATTTACCCGTAGGATTGTTCGGGTTTGTCATCCCAACTATAGAGCCTTCTTCCACCATACCATTTCGAAGGGAATTGGAAACCTTCATCCCCAGGGATTTGGGTACTGCGAATATGGGTTCATAATTCGGGAGGGGAACAACCGCTTTCCCTCCGTTACCGAATACCGAGTAGGCGATGAATATAGCCTCTGAGCCTCCTGCAGTTATGACAACGTTCTCAGGATCCACTCCATGCATTCTGGCTATGGTTTCTGTCAGCAATTTCTCATGCACGTCCGGCTCATTCACGAAGTCTTCAAAATTCGTATTGATTCCCATTTGATTCAGGTTCGGCTCCTTCATGCCGCTCAACGAAAGATTATGCTTGACGCCTCCTGATGCACTGAGTATCCAGTTCAGCAATCTGAACTCCAAAGTTTTCATGTCGTATAGCCTTGTTGCGTATCTAGTCTATAAATCAGAAGATTTCCAGCCAGTTTCCGTCTGGGTCTTCCACATAATAGATTCCTCTTATACCATTTTTATCTTCCGGAGTAAGAGCAGGCTTCGCACCGGCTGCGACAAGTTTCCTGAATGCCATTTCCGGGTTTGCGACCTTGAAGCCAATGTGGTCCAGACCCTCTCCGGGCACGTATTTTGAAGCGAAAGGTGAATCCTGTGGGTACCAGTTCAACTCCAGCCTTTGGTGCGACCGTGAATCCTGAAGTAACACCCATCTGCCGCCATGATACATTTTGCCTTCACGAAGCTTTTTCAGACCGAAGTTTTCCTTGTAAAACTTCAGTGACCTATCGAGATTTGTAACCCTAATGCCGAAATAACGAAGGACCATACGGATGAGGACACAGAGTGTGGATATAAACCAATCTTTCTGATATCAAATGTAGAAATGCCGACAACCTTCATTCAAATCTTCTTATAACACGTTCAGAAATGGTTACGATACACGGATTTGTCCAGAACGCTTGTGTACGGACATAGAGGAGCCAGAGGGTATGCGCCTGAAAACACACTGGAAGGCTTTGAACTCGCGAAAAATCTGGGTGTGGATGGCATCGAGTTTGACGTACATCTGTCCAAAGATGACGTCTTGGTGGTCATTCACGATGATACTGTGGACAGAACCACCAATGGATCCGGGCGGGTAAGAGATATGACTCTGTCTCAGCTAAGGGAACTTGATGCTGGAGTGAAATTTAGCGCAAAATGGGAAGGAGCGAAGATTCCAACGCTGGAGGAAGTGCTAACGAAAATCAAACATGTCAGGTACAAAATCGAAATCAAGCATGGCAGCAGCGTTTACCCTGGTATCGAACAAAGGCTTTTGAACCTGATCAAAGACCTAGGGGTCAAGAAGTCGGTAAGGGTCACATCTTTTGACTATGACTCTTTGAAGAATATGCGTGCGTTGGATGACACGATTGAACTCGGCTTGATTATCCATGGTAAAATCAGCTGGTTCATCGAAATCGCCAAACGCCTTCGCGCAGAATGGATTCAGGCTAACTATGGTCTGCTGGAACAGGGTGATGTCGCGCTAGCTCATGAACAAGGGATAATGGTTGGCGCCTGGGGTGTAAATAATGAGAAAGAGGTGTTGAACCTGCTCCAGATGGGTGTCGACGATGTTACACTGGACCGTCCCGACATGGCATTAAAAATTATGAAGCAGATTCCATGATGCTCCTTTCCACAAAACACCGAATGTATTCTATCATGCTTTCTCGGTGATATTCTGACGTGGTGACTCTATCATGCTCCTTACTTTTTCCCAATCCGGATCTACTACGATTGGTGGAAGCGACCATTCTGGATTGGCATCGATCTGCTTGAGGGCAGTCGAAGTCAGAATACACACAACTCGACTGTCCCTATCCACTTCGCCTTCGCTGATTAATTGGTTGACAGCAGCCACCGAAGCGGCAGACGATAGTTCGGGCGCCAATCCTTCGAGTCTGCCAAGGTCGCTCTGTGCGTTCAATATTTCTCTGTCGTCCAATGCACAACTCAAACCCGATGATTGCTTCAAAGCGTACAGTGCATGAAATCCGCATACGCTTGTCATTATCGAGAAAGCCGCTGTAGAATGCTTCATCGCGACCTTTCTGATCCTGTTTGATCCGGATCTGTAAGCTTCATGCAATGGAGCACCTGCGGAAGTTTCCACCGACACCATTCTCGGGACGGACTTTGATATCCCAAGCTGGGTGAGCTCGTGGAATCCCTTCCAGATCCCATAAAGGCCGTCTCCATAACCGACTGGAACAAATACAAAATCTGGAGTGGTACCACCCATCTGCGAAAATATCTCGTATGCGATTGTCTTGTATCCCTCGACTCCGTATGGGTTTCCCGTCGGCCATGTTGTGAATGTGCTGAGAGGGTACATGTGTAGTTCCTCAACACATTTTTTCATCAGCGTCCATCTCCCCTCACTCGAGCTAACTGCCACCACATTTCTGGCATATGCCTTCATCTGCGATACCATGACCTTTGGTGCAGATGCGAGGGTGAATACCAAGCACTCGAGCCCTGCCCTTGCACTATATGCAGATGCTGCGGAGCCGTGGTTTCCAGAACTTGAAACCACAGTACGCGAGGCACCTAAATCCAAGCCTTTGGACACGGCAACAGAAGCAAGCCTGTCCTTGTATGACATTGTCGGGTTCATAGCCTCGTTTTTGATGTAAAGATTAGGGAAGTTCAGTTTCTCGCCCAATCTTTCCGCCTTGATCAGGGGTGTATCCCCCTCTCCTAAACTGACGAAATTGTTTTTGTTTCCGACCGGCAGAAGGTCTTCGTAGCCCCATAGCTTTCTGGACTGATTGAAAAGTTCATGTGTCAAGGTTTCCTTTACCTTTTCATAGTTATAATCAACGGTAAGGTTGGAAATGAATTCGTCTGTTGCACAGCTTCTGCATCCTTGAAAATACCAACCAAGGTCATATTTTGTTCCACAGTTCAAGCAAATTAGAGATTCTGCGTACGACAAGCAAGTTCTGCCTCAAGTTGTATAGTGTTCTTCAGATAGATATCTGTCCATGCTGTCCGGAAGAACCGTGACCACATTACCCCTACCAAGTTTCTTGGCCAGTCTCAGCGCGGCTAAGACGTTCGCTCCGCTTGAAATTCCACAAAAGAGGCCTTCTTCGCTAACAAGCCTGTGAGCCATTGTAATAGCTTCTTCGTCTGTAACCTGAAGGATCTCATCAACGAGACCGGCTTCGATTATATCAGAAATTATTCCACCAGAAACTTCTGTCCTTACGATCCTACCTAGCTTCTGATACTCCTTGAGGAGGGGAAGCTTCGTCGAAGCCGGCTCAACTGCGACTATCCGAACTCGTGGATTTGACCGTCTTAACTTTCTGCCGATGCCAAGAAGGGTGCCGCCGGTCCCAATCGATGCCGTGAAGCCTGAGACCTTTTCATCCAAGGCCTCAAGTATCTCCGAGCCAGTCTGACTCTGAGCCAATGTGTTAGATGGGTTGCTGAACTGTCTCGCCCAGAAGGTGTTTGGCTCTGTTTTCTCCACCTCGGCGCATTTCAGCCTTCCGGGAATTTCGACGACTCCGCCACTGATGCTCTTCTCCTTCAGCCTTCTTTCTTCTTCCTCACCGATCACTTCCACCTCGGCCCCATACCGCTGGATGATTCGTGTTCGTTCCGGGCTCACTCCCTGAGGAATATATATGCGGACCCTGTACCCCAGCATTTTACCGACGTATGATAATGCTATGCCTGTGTTTCCTGTACTGGCCTCCACTATTGTGGAGACTCCCGGTTTCAGTCTTCCCTGCTTCTCGGCGTCGCGAATTATTTTATAGGCTATCCTGTCCTTTATGCTGCCACTTGGATTCAGGTATTCGGTTTTGACGAACACCTTCGCATCCAAACCCTCCGTTACTTTTCTCAGTCGGAGAAGAGGCGTATTACCGATCAGTTCGACAGAGCTCTTGAATACGTTTTTTGACATGTTCGCAACAGAACCGTTATGTTACATAATATCTGTTTTGCGATATGATGCCAGTATTGCCCGAGCCCGTCCTCAGCCGGCCTTGGTTTGCGTGGCGATTGAGGCTTTACTCCAGCTCTGCATGGTTTGTGGTATCGAAAGAAGTATGTAAATGAAGAATGAAATCAATGGTAGAGAGTGCCACAAAGTATCCTTCAGGTATAGGCCAAGATACAGGTTAATCACGAGCGTGACGAAAAATGCGGCTATGGCTCTCCAATTGATGGGCTTGAGCCCTTCAAACCCCTCCGGATAATGCATCTTTCTTACGATGAAGTAATCTGCAATCATTATTCCAGGGATAATGGGGAGGGCATAGCCGATGTAACCTATGAACGTCAGGAAGCTGGTTATGATCCCCTGACTAACACCGTACCATCCGATGAATATTCCAATGATTCCAACCGCGAGATTTGTGGTGAATCTCTTGACACCAAATGTGTTACTGACTGCGAGGCTTGCTGCGTACAGCTCATTCATTTCAACTGTGATTGACTGGATGACGAATGCAACTATGGCCAGTGCAGATATTCCGAGGAGCCCAAACGCCTTTCCGAGGTCGGACACCCCCAGCCCAAGACCCAGCACCAATCCAAGGAAATTGAATCCAAAGTTTCCTACAAGGAATTCCATTATGGTCGATATATAGACAGCGCGCTGGTTCTTGCCGAACCTCATCAGGTCGGGTGTTACCGTAGCGCCACCAAGCCATTTAGCCACGCCGAGCCCGATTATGGCTGGAAGACCCAGCTTTCCTGCATCTTTGGGAACCGCGGTAAGGATCGCCCCAAAGCCATGCACGTAGCTTATGGTGGCTGCGTCGGCAACGACTACAAGAAGAACCATTAAGGGTACGCCGACTCTTGCTACCCACTTCAGTCCCCGTTTGAATCCCAGACCAGATATGATCAGGAACACGGCACCGAGGATGACGCTGTATCCGATCAACGCTATGTTCCCACCTTTGGGAAACACGTCCACCGTTATGCCTATGATGTATCCATAAAATCCGGCTATAATCGCGGCTATGATGAATGAGGGTAATCTGCTACCTTCTCTTCCAAAGGCAAAACGTGAAGAAAGAGCGAAGGAAGTCCTCTCCCTGAACCCTATCAGGCCCATGAGTATCGAAACGACTGCTATTATCGCCGAGTATGCGAAGGCGACTCCTATGGCCTGCCAGAAGGCAAAATAAAGCCCAATTGTGTATCCAAACAGAAGGTCTGACGAAGATACGGTAAAGCCCATTCTGACAAGCGCTATGTCTGCGGTCCCCTGAAGCGAAGATTCTGGAACTTTTCTGAGTGAAAAATCGTCACTACTATCAGACAAACCACCTTTTGTCTGTCCTTCGGGGTTGTTTTCTTTGTCTGAACCCACACATTCACATTTGATACAGTAGATTTAAGCTCTTCTGAATGAATACACAATCTTGTTTCCTGTTGTTTAGCCAAAAAGACAAATTCAAATTAAAAGGATGGCATGACTTCGCCTGCAAAGAATTGCATCATGGAGATGACTTCGCTGATCGTGTTCCCTATAAAATCGAACCACAGTGTGGTGACTCCGCTCTTGATGTACGAGTCGATTGTTTCTGATATTACATCAGGTGTGCCAACGAAGTTCGACTTTACAATCGAATCTTCGGACCCGAGGTCGAACTCCTTCAGTGTAGAACGAGAAAGTGATCTGATGTGTTCATACATTGGTGATTTCATAAATGCATGCTTTGCGTTCTCATAAGTAGACGATACGGACATGGCAGCTTCCATTGCAACATCCACTTCGCTTATGGTTCTGCCATTCTGCCTAAGCAAAGTTGCTAGCTCTTCCAGGCTATCATGGAGTTTGTCCGCTGGCATTATTGCCGGCAGCCATCCTCTTCCATATTTTGCTATTCTCTTGAGATGCTCATGGGCATTACCTCCGACGTATATAGGAAAGGGTTTTTGCAATGGTTTGGGATTGAGGTCTATATGACTGAATTTGAAATACTTCCCTTCAAATGAAGCGTCATCTTTTGTGAAAAGTATGCTCAATGCCCTTAATCCCTCGTCCAGTATTTCCCCCCTGTTACCTCGCCCACCGATGGATTCGAATTCTTCCCTGTATGCTCCGATACCCAATCCCAGAATAAACCGTCCATCTGATAGATTATCGAGTGTGGCGGCTTCCTTAGCAAGATTGATGCAGCTTCGCAGAGGAAAAGGAACCACCCCGGTTCCGAGCCTTACCCTTTCTGTTTTAGCTGCAAGGTATGCTAACGAGGTCATGACTTCGAAGTAGTTAGGTTTTGGGACGATCCCTTTCAGATAGGATTGTGTGGTTATGTGGTCGTTGCCCCAGACACTGTCAAAACCGAGTTCTTCGGCCAGCAGTGTTATCTTTACAAGAGATTCTTTGCTACAAAATCCGGGGGGATACATCAGACCGTCTCGCGATGTAGGAATACCAACACCGAATCTGATTTTGCTCATGCCATTTCACCTGTGTATATACATATTTAGAATTTGAGCTAGTGATATCAGAAGGCGTCGAGCTCCCTCGGTAACTTCGACAGCAGCTCTGGATGCCTCTTGCGTATTACCATACAATCTTCAACTATGAGACCCGTAAAACCGAGCTCGTAATAGGGAGTTTCCAGGTTCAACACCATACCTTCTTCCAGTACAGTAGAGTCTGTTGGAGAGATGGAAGGAGGGTCATAAACTTCTAAACCTATTCCATGTCCGGTGTGATGTCTCCTGTAATGTTTGATGCCATTTTTGCTTACAGTTTCTGTCGCAAGCCGAAACAACTCCGACGCCTTCGCCCCCGGCACTGCGTTGTCAATTGCGACCTCAAGACCGCGTAATGTGGCCTCATAATAATTCCGAGTTTTCCTATCGACACTGCCGACTGCAAGAGTTCGCCCAAGATCGGAGCAATATCCCGACAGGTTACACCCCACGTCAAAACGAACAACATCAGAGTTTGACAGTCTCTCGGTGGAAGGTGGAGCATTGGGAAATGCACGATAGCCACCCGACGCTACAACTGTAAAGATCGGCTTGGCTGAAGCTTGATATTCAATCCTTTCTATCTGCTTCGAGATTTCAAGTGTGTTTTCACCGGGCTTTACGAATGAGACAGACTTCTTTATCGCATTTTCCGTGAGTGACACCACCTCTCTGATCTTTTGTATTTCTTCCTCTGTCTTGACCATCCTTATCGAACTTAGGATTCTCGAGCCAGGGATGATTTTTGCTTTGGGCAAAAGCGCTTTGATCCTGTCGAATACTCCAAAAGGTAGACCAGTTTCATCCAGAGCAATAGTGGAGGAATCCAGACCAAATTTCTCCAACAAGGAAGCGAGAGCAACGGTCCCCTCAGCGGCGGTCGGGCGTGAACAGAGTTCGTAGAGTCTCTTTTCTCTGTATCCAACGTGTTTTTTTGAAAGCTCGAGAGGGAAAGTACCGTACAGTTCCACATCTTCGGCTTTGGTTTCCGATGCAGCAACTATGTCTCCTTCGCTATATGAAGTGACTAGTTTTGCTTCGGATGATTTTGAATCAAAAAATATCCCAAAGACAAGCGTGGATGGTGTCACTTGCTTGAGAAAGGAGTTGAATCCTGTCAAATACAGGACGTTTTGCAAGGATGTCCCGACAAGACAGTCCACCCCCGCCTGCTCCATGATCGATTTTGCGCGTCTTCGGTTTACCATGGTGTTTCACATCTTGGCTAAAGGTACCCGTACGCCGTCCAGCCACCATCTATCACGATTGTCTCCCCGGTCATGTACGATGAATCCCCTGATGCTATAAATGCGACCAGCTTGGCGATTTCAGAAGGTGAGCCCATTCTTCCCATTGGTGACCTCTTCACTATAGGGTTTTTTGAATAATACCCCTTTGCGATCCTCTCCTTCACGCCTTCTGTCTCAACCCAGCCGGGAGCTACGGCATTAACAGTAATACCATGCTTAGCCCATTCTATAGCCATGGCCTTGGTCATCATGATCAGTGCCGCCTTTGATGTGCAATAAGCCAGACGCAATGGGAATGGAGTTATGCCGGCTGCAGAGGAAATGTTGATGATTCTGCCGTATCCTTTTCTGATCATCACCTGCGCCGCCGCTTTTGAACAGTAAAAGGCAGAACTCAGATTTGTATTCATCGTCTTCTCCCATTCCTTTTCAGGGAAATCCTCTGCCGGATGAATCACCGTAATTCCTGCATTGTTGACAAGGATGTCAAGCGAACCAAATTCTGACACCGCGAGGTTGATAAGTGATTTACAGAATGATGGATCGCTGACATCTCCTGCTTTGTGTATGGCTGTTCCACCAGCTTTCCTGATTTCTGACTCGGTTCGAGATGAATTTTTTTCGGTTGCAGAGTTCACTAACACGGCACAACCTTTTGATGCAAGCTCAAGTGCTATGGCCTTGCCAAGTCCCCTGCCAGCCGCGGTCACAACACCAACCTTTCCCTTTAGTTCGTCTTTTGACGTCTTCAGGTTCACACCCCTCTAATTCTGGCCGCAAGCCTGGCTGTCGCTTTGTAGGTACCAGGAACAGGCATTAGCACGGGCAAATCGATGCCTGCCTTTTCAAATCTTGATAATGTCTCTTCGCATTTTGAAGATGCCCCGCGTACCACGACCTGATCGATGATCTCCTCTGTCAGATATGACCTGGCAATATCTCTCCTGCCCGCTTTCATAGCTTCGACCATTTCATCCATCTTCTTTTCGTTATACGTGCCCTCGGCAAGAACCTGCTTCGCTCTTCCAGGTCTACCCAACATGTCCAGCAAGCTGTTCACAAGTGCAGAATTGGTTTCCTGACCGATTGAACTCAAGATCAAGGAATAAATCAGGGGAAATGAATTCCTCCCAGACGCCTTTGCCGAATCTATCACAATTTTTCTAGCCTTCTCGACATATGAAGGGGAGCAAACTGCTGTGAGGAGGATGCCGTCCGCGTTGCGTGCTGCAAAGTCTAGCATTAGAGGGCCGACCGCAGCTATGAATATAGGAATTCTTCTTTTTGGCACATATGTCAGCTTCATTCCCTTGGCTGTGAAGTATTTACCTTCAAAATTTACAGTCTGCCCCTCCAGCATTCTCTTAATTATTGTAAATGATTCATTGATGAGTGTGAGGGGCCTGGTATGATCGTACCCAAGCCTGTCCAGCCAATTCAAGACAGTCAGACCAAGCCCAAGAGTCATTCTGCCCTTGCTGATTGATTGCAAGTTGGCCATCGACATCGCCGTCAAAACAGGATGCCTTACTGTTGCTCCGACTATACCCGTGGCCAGATGAATCTTTTTTGTCATGTATGCTAGTGTTCCCAGCACGCTTATGGCGTCGCCCGAGCAGAAATGCTCTGGCACCCACACCTCCGAGAAACCGTTCTTTTCCGCATCTAATGACATCTTTACAATTTCATTGGGATCGTAATAGTCACCCAGAGGACACAAACCCAAAGTTTTCGAGTCTAATCTCACCTCATTGTGCACGTCCCAAAGACGTAGCCAGCCTCGGCAAAGGGATCTGCATTGTCATATAGACCGTCAGGATGTCATATTTTTAACGGTGACGAAAGAGTAACCTACAAAATCTGGCGGAACAGAAATTCCAAACTTTGGCATAATCGTATGGAACCTGATTCAGCTGGCAATCACCTCAAATTAGACTGTCAGGTGTGTTTTTGAGTGATATCAGAAGAGTTTTTCATATGATACGTGTAAGCAGATGAAGGTGGATTCGACTGTGGTCGTACAGACAGTTCGCTTGGATATCTCTACGAGGTGTGAAAATGATGTGGTGGATATCACAGAGGAGGTTAGAAATGCCGTCTCCAGTTCAAGTATTAATTCAGGATTGGTTTGCGTCTTTGTATCCGGTTCTACAGCGACAATCACCGCGATAGAGTTCGAAGCCGGTTTGATCAAGGATTTTGTTACCACATTGAGCAGAATCGCACCTGCCGATATAACGTATGAGCATGATAAACGATGGCAGGACGGAAATGGCAGGTCACATGTCAAGGCTTCTTTGATAGGACCGGATCTGGTCGTTCCTCTCAGTAACGGCAAATTGGAGCTCGGGACGTGGCAAAGGATTGTGCTGGTTGAATTCGATATAAGACCGAGGCGAAGAAGTATCGTAATTCAAATCGTAGGGGAATAGACTCGGGTATTGAATGATCATAGGAAGTTGGTTTGGCAATAAATATCTTGACTTCCCGTAGTGCGTCTTTGGAACCGTCTAAAGGAAGCAGTTATATTCTTGATTGGTGGATTTCTGGTTGTGCCATCAGACGGAGTGGAGTTCAATCATGTCATGGTATATGTTTCAGACGTGTCGAAGTCCCTGAATTTCTATCAGGGCTTGCTTGGATTTGATTTGTTAGAGAAATCTGAAAACTATGCGAGGCTGAAAAGTCCATCCGGCAGATCCACAATTGCCCTTCACAGGGCAGACGATGTTCAGGCTGGAAAAGGCATCACCCTGTATTTTGAAACTAGGAACTTGGACAAATTTTGTAACAGTCTTTCAAGAAAGGGAGCAAACTTCACACAAATGCCGAAAGTAATGCCATGGGGCTGGAAACATGCATATCTCTCAGACCCCGATGGATACACCATAAGTCTGTACTGGGCCGGTCCCAAAAGGCTCAAAATATCTAGGCAAAAGTAAGATGACGTTATGGGGATAGCTACATACTATTTCCAGAATCGTCCAGGTTGGGGCGATAATCATTTTCAAATAAACGAAATTTGCTCATCATAATCCGTTAAATGCAATTATTTGACAACTTGGGTCGGTTTCATGCGAGTAAAGCTTAAATAGGTATCTTTAAACTATGTCGGCTCTATATGGCTGGGCAGCTCAAAAAAGATACGCTCGTGTTTCGAGAGGTACTTTTCCAAGGTATAGCGGCTTCTGCTCCTGCGGGAGCAGCCGTTGCGACCCTCACTGGTTCTGCGGCATTTGCGCTTGGCTCGCTTCCGCTCGCCACGGTGGCGGCCTTCCTTCTTGTACTCATGAATGCGGTAGTGATAAACCGAATTTCGGAACATGTCGCTGGAGCGGGCGGCTACTATGAATACGCCAAGCAGGGTTTCGGGATCGCGGTCGGCTCGTTTGTCGGCTGGATATACATAATATATCAGGTATTCGCGCTCGCATTCATAGGGTTGAGCATAGCCGTGTTCGTACCGGCCCTGCTCTCCTCTGTGTTCAATTTGAATGTGCCCAGCTGGCTATGGTTCCCGCTACTTCTTCTGACGGAAGGCTTCGGCTTCCTGGTTTCATACCTTGGGGTCAAAGGATCACTCAGGTGGGCAACCGTGATGGGCTCTCTTGAGATACTGGTTGTCGTCGTTATTGGCTTGGTGATCATTCTGTCTCACCCGTCCATAAACACAGTCACCGTGTTCACGCCTCAGTACGCCCAGGGGGGAATCAGCGGGGTCGCGCTCGGTGTGCTGTTTGCATACACAGCATTTGCGGGGTATGGGGGTGCGACCCCTCTGGGTGAAGAGACCAAAGAAGCAAAGAGAACTGTAGGAAGGGCCGTAATCTTCACATCGGTGATACTGGGCCTCTTCTTCATCTTTGCTGCGTATGCCTTCACCGTAGGCTGGGGACCATCGAATATGAGCTCATACGCCAGTGCTCTGGTTCCAGGGATCTCTCTTACGCTTCAGGATGTAGGCCCGATAGCCGCTGTAATCATAACCGTATTTTACATAAACAGCATATTGACAGATGCCGTAGTGTTCACCAACAGCGCGTCAAGGGTGATCTTTTCCATGGGCAGAGACAAGGTGCTGCCGACCAGGCTTTCTGCAGTACATGATGTACACAAGACACCGCACGTATCTGCCATAGCTACTGTGATTGCAGCCACCGCGGTTGCCTCAATATCCGTTCCACTCCTCGGTGGAGGAGGTTTCAATGCGTTCATCTTCACAGGTGTAGTTGCTACTCTTGGCACCTTGCTTGTGCACATGATCGTAAATGCCGCACTTCCGGTGATTCGAAGAAAACGCAACCTTGCAATCGGAGCGCTCAACATCCTTCTGGCCGTCGTCACCATAGGGGCGCTCATCTATGTTTTCTATGGGACGTTCATTTCAATAAGCACACCAGTGGTTGTAGCGGCTTACCTATTCACGGCTTGGAGCATAGTCGGCGTGCTCTACATACTGATTAGACGTTCAAGGGCGATAGAAGTCATGGAGACTCCTACGACCTGATTTTTATATTCCACTGAATGAACCGAGATGAAGGACATGGTTTCCACGGAAGGGTACTTTAACATAAATGGGCTCAAACTGTACTACAAAAAGGTGGGTTCGGGAAGGAGGAAGGTTCTGACTCTGCATGGTGGCCCCGGAATGTCTCATGATTATCTTTTGCCCCTCGCAAACCTGTCAAGCTATGATATGACCGTTCTATTTTATGATCAGTTTGGATGTGGCAGGTCAGACGAGCCTGCTGAACTTTCCAAATTCACAGTGGAGTACGCGGTCGAAGAGGTTGAAGGTGTTAGAAAGGCTGCCTTTGGTGACGAGAAAGTTTACCTCTACGGAAGCTCGTATGGAGGAATGCTTGCACTAGCCTATGCGGTAAAGTATCAGGACAGACTAAAAGCGCTCATCGTGGCAGGAGGATTAGCCAGCGTCCCGTTCGCCGCAAAGGAAATGGCTAGGCTGAGGTCAGAGCTCCCCAAGGATGTTCAGGCGACACTGGACAGGTATGAGGCTACGGGTGATTATAACAACCCAGAATATCAGAAGGCCGTGGAAGTGTTCTACAAGAGACATCTTCTCAGACTCGATGATTGGCCTGAAGATGTGATGAAGTCTCTGGAGTATGCCGGAAAAAGAAGAGTTTATCCTGTAATGAATGGGCCAAACGAGTTTACGATTACTGGCACGATAAAGGATTTCGATATTACCGACAAGTTGAGCGTGATAAGGGTGCCAACTCTGATCACTGTTGGGGAATATGATGAAGTTACCCCGAATGTGGCGGAAGTTATTCACAAACAGATCAGAGGTTCTCAGATCAAGGTGTTTCCAGCCGCCTCACACCTGACGATGTGGGAAAAACCAAAAGAATATCTTGACACGGTGAAGGATTTCATTCTGCAGCATTAAGCAAAGTGATACTATTGATACCTTTTTGTATAAGGTTGAAGGTTTGAATTCTATTAGATAGGGGTATGAAATGGTAAGCCTCTTTCCAGGCTAAGTCGTGTAACGTGGATCCCCGGCGATCTCATGTATGACTGCAATTATTCATTTGTTTTGGATCTCTTTTTGATGTAGCACAGATGGTCAAACTTCTCCCAAAAACAATTAATACCTTCTATAATATATGATGAACGACATTGCCATCCTTCTCCCCAGGAACCGCGTTCGCCCTTACACAAATCCTCAGAGGATTCTCCCAGGGAAGCTTTTCTGATGTTGTATCTTCGTATGAGAAATATACGAACCACTATTTTTTCCATCCTGCGCTGGAAAACGAAATTCCTGTTCCTCAATCTGACATCATCAATGCGCTGGATTATCTGGACAATCAAGGCGTGTTGCTATCTGAAGAGACAATAACGAGATACTGCATAGACTGTTTTAGCCTTGATGTTGAATTATCCCAGAAGTGTCCTTCATGTGGCTCGCTGGACGTTCTGTTTGGTAAGACCCTCACCCACAAATGCGGATACAAGGACATCGAGGGAAATTTTGGAAGTCCGGAAAATATGATCTGTCCCGGTTGCAAGGAAGGCATCTACTCGATATTCTCTGAATGCCAAGTGGGGGAACCAACATTCATGTGCCGTACCTGTAAATCATATTTTGAAGTGGCTACACCAGCCTATGTGTGCAAGGACTGCGGTCGAATTTACAAGGCTGGAGAAGAGCCTTATGTTCGAATAAAAAAGTACGAGCCTGCACCCCTGTTGATAGCCCTCAAGCCGGACATCATATCCACATTCAAATTGTATGAAGCGCTGTGTGGTTATCTTGAGAAGAAAGACCTGCAACTGCGAAAGAATGCAATCCTTGACGAGGGCGAAATTATTACTTACTGGAATGCGCTTCTATATGCACAGAACTCCAAAGAAAGGTTCGGGATATTGGCGCTGGCCCCCATCGAAAAGTTAGATTTTGAGACTGTCGAGAGTCTGATAAGAAGCAAGAAGGCCGCAAAGTTGGATGCGGTATTTGCGATTCTCGCATCAAATGTGCCACAAGATCAGTCTAAAAGATTGTCTGATGAAAGGATACTTATCGTTAATCCACGATTGACGAGGTTCGACATTGAATCAGAGCTGGGAAAGACGGTCTCTCCCCTGATCAAATAGACCGACCGCCGCTTATTGTGCAGCGTTCAAATTATACCGTTCGGATAAAATGATATTTGTATACCATCAAAACATACCAATTTTTCATATCTTACAGTTTGCCTTGAATCCGCTTAGGTCGAGAAGCTCGGCCGAAACTGTATAAAGAGGAAACAAAAAATGGCTGAGGTAATTCAAATCAGCTTTAGGATTCGCTCTGAGAGGCCTTGCTACTCGATTCGCTGCCAGAGATATCTTCCAATTTCCTGTCTAGAAGTTCTATCTGCTTATTCAGAAAAGTCTTGTATGCTTCAAGAAGCGTGCGTTGTTCCTTCAACGTCCTCTTATCGATTGTGCGGAGTGCGTCTGTGAAGGCGCCTGATGCTTTATCGATGGAACTATCCAGTGTGTGCACAAGTTTTGGTGACTTGGAGGTGATTTCGGCATGAGTTGCTTTAACGACCACTTCCATAAGTTCCTTCACGCTCTTCACTGTCGTCTTGAGCTTCTCCTTCACTTCCTTGGAACTCATCATGAATTGGTGGGGTAGGGTTGATTATAAGCTTAATCGGATCACTGTGCGAACCCGCACACTCTTCATAAATTGGATTCGTTATAGAATCAACATCAGGTAACAGCGATGGCTCTTCCTCAGTTCAGCGCCCCGTCTGAATAATTCAACATCAATTTCACATAAAACTTCTCGCTGTCTACCAGTCCCTTGACCTTGTCGTTACCATCTATCACATAATATTCATCCGGTGCGTGGGCTCTTGCGCCATGTCCCAACCCAGCACCTATGAAGGGAAGTGATAGTGGGGGTTTCGTGAACATGTATCTCGGTGCGCTGCCCAGCATGTAGGGCCAGACCTGTGGTTCAAACCCAGCTTCCCTGTAAGTATCGATGGTTATCTTAACGATTCCGGACTTTGGATCAGTGCGTGACCAGTCGTCGACTCCGTTTTCCTCTGGGTATTCCCTGATCTCGATGTCTGGGTATCCATGCTCGTCCAGGTGTTTTCGTACTTTCTCCATTGTTTCTGTCATGGTCTGGTTCGGTATCAATCTGGATTCGAGCTTTGCAACAGCCATCTCGGGCAGTACAGTCTTGAAAAGTGGACCCGTGTAACCTGCGTACAATCCCTGTATGTTTAAAGTGGTCGTGTAAAAGGCCTTCATCAGAAGCTCCTTGCCGTGAAGGTCATTGTAAAAATGTTCCAGACCGTTCGCCTTCTTGACCGCTTCTTCGTCATATACCTTTGCAAGTTCTTCAATCAAAAGGAGATCCTCCTTTGTCGGTGGTGCTACATTGTCGTAGAATCCTTTGATCAAAACCCTCGATGGGTCATCTGGGTCCGTCATGGAGGCTAGAGCCTGTACGAGCCTCCAAACAGGGCTTTCGACGATTGCGTTCATGCTGCTGTGGATTGCTCTTTCGACTGGACCGCGCCTCCAATTCTTCCCGGAGCATACCAATTCAAATTCTGTCACACCCTTACAACCCAGGGTCAGTGTAACATCCCCCTTGATGCTCTGTGATCCGCTTGGAGAAAAGACTGCATCCACATCCTTTAATTTGTCCAGATTTTCTCGAATAAAATCTATCAGATGGGTGCTTCCGAGCTCCTCCTCCCCCTCGGCAATGAATTTCAGATTAACTGGAATCTCGAGCCCAGAGGCTTTGATTGAAAAAAGTGCATTAAGAAAGGCCATTAGTGGTCCCTTGCTGTTTGTTGTGCCTCTACCCACGAGGACTCCTCCAAACGGTGACATTTGTACAACCTCAGGACTGAATGGATCTTTTATCAGAGTCCATCTTTCACCAGAAACCTGCTTTACATCATACATCAGGTATACGGCCAGTGTATTTTTGGCACCTGCATCATAGTGAGCGTATACAACGGGTTGCCCCTTGGTTTTGTAAATACTGGCTTCTCTGCAGCCGAGCAGCCTGAACTGGTTCTCCAAATATTCCGCACACCTGCGTACACCATCCGGGTTTTCCGCGGCTATGCTTGGAATCCTGATGATCTCTTTCAACTTTTCCAGATGTTCAGCTTTGTGTTTGTCAATGTATTCAAAGACGGTTGAGCAGTTCGAATTGTTCACGAATTCCCCATTCATTTTTATCCCTGGAACGTGTGTAGGATGCAAATATATTTGTTACCAAAACAGGTTAGTGAGGGGTCCTCCCGCCAGACTACATACATGAGTGTCTCTGCAACATATCCCGTTATTCACTGAAGTCATCAAAAGGATAACTTTAACATCACCATATGGTCAAACCCTCTTGTTGAAAGTCGTAATTTGTGTGTTCCAAGGAGTTGAAGAACTTGATTTCGTTGGTTTCTTAGAGCCTTTAGCGATCACGAACAGAATTCTCAAATCCAAATATTTTGAATACTCTTTAGCCGGTATCGAGAATGATCCTGTGATCTGTAGTGGCGGAATGAAGGTTGAACCTGATGCCGTTTTGGACGAACTGAAGTCGTCTGACTGCGATTTGCTGTTTGTGCCAGGTGGTGGTGCTTCAACAAATGGTGGTGTTACAAAATTATTACAGGATGAACACATTCTCAGGAAAATAAAGGGATTCTATGATGAAGGCAAGCTGGTCTGGTCTGTTTGCACGGGGGCGTTGGTCCTCGGGAAGGCCGGTTTGCTCAAGAAGAAATCGGCTACGACTCACCATGGCTACCTTACCAAGTTGGAGTCTTATGGGGCTAATGTCTTGGCAAGGCGTATCGTGAGAAGCGGAAGGATCACCACAGCTGGAGGGATATCCTCGTCCATCGACCTCGGGCTGGAGCTTGTAAGAAGCGAACTGGGTAAGAAGTTTGCCATGGAAGTCTGTGAAAGGATGGAGTATCTGCCACATCAGTAATATCGGAGCGATGAATAATGTGGGAAAGGCAGTCGTTCACGGTACGGACATTGGCCAATCTTGGATATGCTACTTTAGCATCGGTTGTGAATAAGGGCATGTTAATGTGTTTGGACGAATGTATCCAAAGTCCCTATCATGTTGTGTTCGAGTTTCTCATGCATTTCAGCGTCTTTGGCCCTTTCGAACACCTGGACGCACAGGGAGCATTTGAACAGGATTTTAGGCATCATCAATCATCAATACAATGTAATTTATAGAGGCTTTCAACATATTCACTATACTATATATATAATACAAGGATTTTCGACCATCATTTACACCTGAGCTTGTCTCTTGAACGACGCTCAGCCCGGTCAATATATATATCCCTCCACCTCTCGACCTGACACAAATTTGCCCGATATCTGGGATTATCTTGTGCAGGAAAGAAGGCTGCAAAACGAGTATGCTTACGAGTGGCCTGGAATAGATAAAAGACGCTGGAGACATCATTATGCGGAGACGGAAATCCGGCTACTTGAAGAGTTCAACGAGTCGCTGAGAAAGGCCCCCCTTGTACATCTTCAAGGTTACGTCAGTAGAGTGGGCGGTAGGAAATTCATACTGAGGCCAGGCCTGGCCTTTAGCTACGGTATCCTCTGTAATGCTGAAAATTGTCGGTATCTGCCGGCAGACCATGAATTTGTCGAGCTATCCGGCTACAGAATGCTGCCAAAGAAAGGTGATGTACTTGCATCAGATGAAATAATGGTCGAAAATGTGAGACAGTCCAGACTTGATGTGGAAATCCTCAAACAGGAGATTGGCATGAATGAAGCGGCGGACAGCCTTCTGGGTAGTAGCTCGGACGCACCTGCTCAACTCCGCAAGGACCTCATAATATCTCTGACCAGCTCTCCATCCGACCCATTCAGAATGGGGGGACTTACCGCTACCCTTCTGCCACTTGAAGACGAGTTCGTAAAATCTCAAATTAATTTACTTGACTATATCGTAGAAATGCTACCTGGCGATCTGACATCAAAGACAACAATTGAGATTCCCACGAGGAACTCGGGGAAATTCAAGATTTCGCCTTTTCCATGGGATGTTATGAGTGGCATCAGCTCGAAACTTCAAAAGGGAAGAGAAGTTGTGTTAGCAAGACAAAATGGTAGCAAAGGTCTTCTGGAGCTTTCTATTGGAATCTCTGCAGAGACGCTGGCTCCAAAGAACATAGACGAAGTATGGATCAAATACTCCGATCTGCCTTCATTTATTGCTGAGGATGTTGGTGTCCCGCAGGGAAGAAGAAGATGCAGACTCGAGCTAGCAAAATACCTTATCGTATCCCATCTTAATAGACCGGTGCTCGATACCGATGCATCTGAAAATGGGTACAAAAAAATCGTGAATACGTTGGTGAAGCTAAGAAGGGAATATGACTCCGATGGATATGCTGGACTGATCGACCTTGATACAGAGTACGGAACGCCTAGAGCCATTGTACATTTGGCCAAGGCTCTGGCAAGGGCTGATGGCAGAACTGTGGTTGATGATACAATGATAGGAGAAGCTCTTAGATACTTTCTTGAATCTAGACGATCCGTATTTGAGTTATGGAATGATCGGAATATAAGATTTCCGAACAAATCCAGGGAACAAAAGGCAAGGTATCTTAGTCCATCAGCCAAAAGAATCCTGAGATTTATTTTAGACCGTCCAAACTCAATAAGGGCAGAAATAAGAGAGAACTTTCCTAAGATATCGGATTCCATATTTGAGCAATCCTTAGCAACATTGGTGAAGGAGGGTCTAATCTACCGCACGTCCGAGATCGACGAAAAATATGCGGCGGTTTGATAGAGTGTATAAAACTGAGCCTAAAGCTCCAAGAGAAGATCGGGTAGTTCGTTCAGATTCGATATCATTCTGTCAGGCTCGTCGGTTTTTTCAGCATCTATGTGTGAATCTCTTATCAGAATCGATTTCATTCCTGTCAACTTCGCACCCTTAACGTCGATGTTTGGAGTGTCGCCGATATATGCTGCATTCTCCGGTCTGACTTCTAGCTTGTCCAAGCACACCTTAAAGATTCTTGGATCGGGCTTTCTAAAACTGAATTGACATGATGAAAGTATGGGGAAAAAGAACCTATCCAAACCTATTAGATTCAAATGTGAAAGCAATGCCTCATGATTATGGTGATTAGAAATTACGGCCATTCGAAATCCCATTGTTTTCAGGCGTTCTAGAGTATAGTATGCGTCGTCTCTAACTGCGTAATTTTCGACAACAACTCTCCAAAATGCTTCCGTGGCTCTCCTGGATGTCTCCTTCTTCCAGCTGTCTTGTTGATCTGGAAATAAATCCGCGACAAATCTGTCGTACTTTTCGGAGTCGGGGATGTCCCTGCTCTCTTCGGTTTCAACTTTTCCTAATTCATTGAAAAGGGAAGCTTCTCGTGAAATGAAATCATCCGGCGGTATTTTAAGACCCCTTTCTAGAAAAACTTTGTAGGTCGCTTGCACCGCCCGTGGTTTTACCTTATCCCAGGGCTCTCTGCTCCGTACGAGAGTACCACCGTAATCAAAGATCGCAACATTTATCATTTGAGACACCCCCATCAGGTAGAAATAGAATAAATTTTCTGGTGCAGATTTGTTCAACTGGAGATGGGAGGGAAAAGTACGTATGATGCATTATCAAAGAGACACTCATTGATACTGATCAAGATTCAACCTGAAATGGTGCACAATCAATTCTTTTAGTGCCCTGGGCTTCGTCTCATTTATCGGTTTAGCATTTATTTCGAAAAGAATAACATAATATTGGGCTTGGTTTTTGATCTCCATTAGTATTCGTTAGATCAATGTTGGATTCTTAGCCTCTTGAGCCTCCAATTTGGTCTGCCACTGCAGACAATCGAATGTCTTTAGCAGAGTACTATCTGCAGGAGTCTAACGTTTAGTGCCAAATAGGTCGTCAGGTCGTTGTTTGTCGAGGTTAATGACCAAGAAAGAAAGTTACCCCCAGATATGCAAAATGCTTTTGAGATAGCGCAACAACGAACTTACGATAAGGTAACGGGGATTTGCCACCACCCGCCGTGAAAACCATCAGGGACCTGATCTTTTATCGATATGCGAAGATTATTGCTAAACGGGCAAACCGGCGGGACAATTACGGTTTTATCATGGAGAGATTCAAATCGCTAAAGGAAGGCAGGATAAACTGGAGTAATTTAACAAGAGAACACAGATATGCTATCCTGCGGGGACAGTCCTGTGTGTACTGTAACTCACCTTCGGAAATACAGATGGATCATATCATTCCTATATCTAAGGGCGGACCGGAAACCGCTGATAACATGATAGCTGTGTGCAAGGAGTGTAATCTTTCTAAAGGAGACCGAGACCTGTATTACTGGTGGATCAGAATCAAACAAAGAGATGATGATGATATTCCTCGTATTGCGGAAGGAAAATACCTCAAGTTGATCTATAATATTCACAAAACGAGAGGGACGCTAGAAAGTACTGACCTCGATGGGGATGGCAAACTCACCGTCTTCGACTTGGGGATTATAGCTGATAGGAAGCCGACGGCGGGGCAGAGGGAGGCCGCGATTAATGAGGAGACGAAGTACAATGCAAGGCTTGCTGCTCATAATTCAGTTCATAAACGTGGAAATCCGGCTTCGTCCAGAAAGAAGTATCTAGCTCAAAGAAGAAGGACAAGGCCGCGCAGGACATCTGCGAGACCAAGATCGCCTGACCACGGAAATAATCTAATAGACAAGATAAAAAGAAGTTTGGGTATAAGTTAGACAGCTTTACAAAATATCAAGCCAAAATTCATCCCAAAGTATTCAGCAAAGGAGCGGATTACACATTGAGTGATTTGTTTCCGGCCCTTTCTGCAATAACTATCCGACTGGTGAGTTATCATGGACAACTAGCGATTGATTCTGCTTCGTTATTCGATACAAAGATTATATTCGAGAATGTTCAAGTATGATTGATTGAGAGGCCATTCTGCTATAAGGGCTGGAATCAGTAAGCCAAAACTTGCTTTTATTGTTGCCTCAGTGGTTGTGTCCGCATTATTGATCACCTATGCAGTGGAGACTGCCCTGACTCCCTCGATAAGCAAGGATCCGTTACAACACATAATCATAATAATGCAGGAGAACAGAACGTTTGATAATTACTTCTGGACTTACCCTGGACAAGTGGGATACAACAGCAGCCTGTGTATTTACATTAATCCGTCCGATACAGCAGAAGGGTGCGAGAAGCCGCAACTTTCCTTGGATCCAGCTCTTTCGGGTGACCTGCCGCATGATTGGCAGTCAACCTGGACTTCATATAGCAACGGCACATTAGAGGGTTTTCTGAAAGCTGCTAATGACAATCCGGCAGTCATGTACTACTACAACAATCAAACAATACCCAACCTATGGTCATACGCCGAACATTACGTTCTGGCTGATGAGTTCTTCTCGTCGGTCAAAAGTTACAGCCAGCCGAACCATTGGTACATGATTGCGGGGGCCGCTCCGATGGTTTCTATATTTCAAGGTGCAGCACAAGAAAAGAAATCTTGCTATAACCCCGTCACGAAGAGTTTGACCCTCGCGACCTGTTCGTATATCAATGAGGCGCAGGATATCGAAACTATGGCTGATGAATTGACCGCCTACGGAATTTCCTGGAAATATTATGACACACCAATTCAGTCTGGCCAGAC
>JAJPJS010000018.1 GCA_021324115.1 Nitrososphaerota archaeon | reverse complement strand
CTTCAACGAAGCCATAACCTTTTGGTTATGGAGACGAATCAAAGCAAAGGCGATGAAGCCCAAAAGAAACACCTTCAACGAAGCCATAACCTTTTGGTTATGGAGACGGCACGGTATCCTTTCATTTTTGCATTTTTCGAGCGGTTCTCCGAACAACACCTTATCCGAAGATATTATTGCTTTTGCTCCTTAAAAATACTGCTACTTCATTGTTCCTGCGAGAGCCCCTGCATATACGCACTTGATCAAAACCTCTCGAATCTAGGTTGTAGCATAAATGTTTGAGTGTAAGGTCTAGGGTCTTTGTCCTGTAGCACATTATTCCTTCGACATCACATATTCGAGCCATGCCAAGAGGAATGTCATGGCATGACTATAACGAGTCTTTGGTCGAGAGGGGAAGGGTTCTGTTCGACCTGGGTTTTGCCAAGGGATGGAACGAAGAGCTGAAGGATATGAACAAAGAGAAGAGGGGGAGGCCGTATGTATTCCCTGACTCATACATAGATAGAATTCCTTTCCTTCTTCAGGGTTGGTCTGAACGTACCGTACAGGGTGATAGAGGGGGATGACAGAGGCCCTCTCTGAATATCTCAGGATGGTTGAAGAGATACATTTTACACAGATCAGGAGGAGGGTGCTGGAGATGGTGAAGAGAAGGAGAAGGAAGTTGGAATCTGATGATGATAATAATGATAATAATAACAAGAGCACAGAAGATACCCCTCTGACAATAGTAGTAGACTCGACTGGTCTGTCCACCACCAGAAAGGGTTCATACATCGAGGCTATATGGAGGAAGCAGAAAAGAAGGTTCGTAAAGCTGCACATAGTAGTCGATAGGAAGACTGGGAAAGAAGATAGTAGGCTTCAGAGTAACTTCAGAGAAGACAGGGGATACGAAGAAGTTTATGCCTATGGTCAGAGATGTGGTGATAAAGAAGAAGAGAAAGGTTGTGAAGGCATACGCAGATGGCGCTTACGACTCAAGGAGGAACTTCAACCTCCTTGACGAGTATGGGATAGAGGAGCCTGCCATCAGGCTGAAGAAGGGGGCCAGCACCCTCTCTCATGGCTCTCGCTTGAGGAGGCAGGAGATGCTCCTTCTGAACAGGGTAGGGTATGAAGGATGGAAGAAACTGAAGGAATACGGTAAAAGGTGGATGGCAGAGATAGTCTTCTCGGCGTTCAAAGGCATCTTCGGTGATACACCGATGGCGAGAAGATTCCTCAGCCAAAAGGCAGAAGTCGCCTTAAAGGTGATGCTTTACAACAAGTTCATGTCGTTCTAAGGTGGGGCAGGCAGGGAGAGAAACAGGGAAGGCGTGGGGGGCCAGGAAGTCGGCCGGCTTAAATTATGCTACAGCCTATCTCGAATCAAAATACGTAAAGCCCAGAAGATGCTAACTCTATTGGTTTCCCAATATATTCAATCCTCATGTTTCCACTTTTCTTCGATGAGCCAAGGTTGGCGATAAGAAGGCTATCTTCCTTCGTATTTATAATATCAACAATCCTGCACTTCAGGGTTATCAACTCACTTGGAGACAGATCGCACATGAAGATTGAATATTGAATAGGCTCGCCAAAACCCAGTAATCTTCTATGTATAATTCGAAGACGCTCGTCATCAGCTATGTCATAAGCTACAAGATACTTGTTACGCATGGACTCACCTAGTCACGAATGGTATGTATTGATCTATTTCACCTTGCAAGGTTCTTGCAAGCAACCTTGCCTGAACCTCGAACAATCTGCCATACGATAGCCTGTAACCAAATAGATGGTGCGTAACTTGTGAATCCAGCCTTCTATGGTATGCTACTATGACCTTTTTCCTTCCCTTCTGACTTAGTGCCACTGCTTTGCCTTGGTGGACAAAACAGTCCTCGTCGAGCTCCTTGTTATTTATAACGGATAGGACTACGGAATCGCCCACTATCGGCCTGAACTCCTCCATCAGGTCCAGAGCCAATGCTGGACGTCCGTATCTGGGCTTATGAAGGAAACCGAGGTATGGGTCCATCCCCACCGAATAAATCATTGTAAGGCAATCTTTAACAAGCAAAGCGTATACAAATGACAAAAGAGCATTGACAGGATCCAAGGGCGGTCTTCTGTTTCTTTCCGAAAACTGAAATTGTACCATCATATCGTTTTTGATCATGCCCTGGAAGTTGGAGAAATAAAGTTCTGTCGCGGTGCCTTCGTATCCTAGCAGGGTCATCATGGTGGATGCAGTGGAAACAAGCTTTGCAATCCCGGAAAGTCGCCTAAGAACTGTAGGGCTAGGATTGGGGTGATTCCTTCTGAGCAGAGTTCTCATGTTGCGAACTTTGCCATCTATAAATCTCTTAGAAAGTTCAAGCGACCGTGCGGAATCTGCTGCAACTCCGTATTGTGCTATGCGAAGTTCAACGTTTTTGTGTAGATGACCCAGCGTTATTGCATAAAACCAGCCACCGTATGTAAAATGAAGGACTGGTATGCTGTTTTCAGCCATCAACCTCAGTGCCCCAGGCGTAAGATGCACGTTCCCAAACAGACATAACTGTGAGGCGTCGATTAGTCTGACGTTTTCCACCTTACCGCTTGTCAAGGTTACTGTAAGATTATCCCCTGACCTACCAACAGTCGAGCCCTGCTCCAAAATGTAAACGGGCTTGGAATCAGGAATCATAGGAAACATTCGGCGCATTTCAGCAGGGGGATTGTACGCAAGGAGATTTGTCTCATCCGGCAGACATATGCCCACAAGGGAGCATCTGGGGCACTTCGGGCTGTCTACCAAAGGAGGAGAGGTCGTGGATCGGGCAGTTAGCAAAGCTTCCCCGAGCGCCGCAAGGGTTTTGTTGATCAACTCGTCTGTTATTTCTACACGAACTCGTTCTCTTGAGGATGCGTAATAAACTTCCCCGTGTGAACTCTTGTAACCGTTTTCTCTAAGTATCAATGCTTGTGCACATATCTGAATTCTGTCGGTTTCCCAGGCACCTCCCGAGTCAGGAGCCTGACCTTTTTTGTATTCAATGGGTACAGCTTCGCCCTCGCTGACCTCAAGGATATCCAGCCTTGCTATTATCTTCAGGTGAGGGGCTGACAAATACACAGATCTTAGCTTTTCCTTGCCCTCGGTAAGAACGAACTCTGGCGTCTGACCTTCTACGTTGCGATGAACGAAGCGACCAGTCAGAGTGTCCACATTCTCGGTGAACTGTCCTTCAACATATTCAAGATAAAAGAGCCTTGGACAGTACACAAACTCGTTCAGCATTCTTGCAGATATGAATGTATCATCCGAGTCTTTTCCGCTTTCGCTCAAGTCGTTCACCACGGAGGACGTTAGGAAGAAGATGGAGACCTAGCAAAAAGCCCTAAACCATAATGCCTTCCTATACCTATAAGCAGCGGACCAGCGAGCTCCCCTTTGAACCTCAACCTGATATGATATCGGGGCCATTTGCTTAGGTGTTCAGGCAATGAATATTCGTTGACATTCCTGCTCCAGCCATTGAAGGGAAGTTTGCTGTATTCAAAAGAGTCAACAAACTCCTCAAACCCCGACTGATGCATCGCTTCGATCAGAAGCCTGTGTGTTCTCTTGGGTTTTTCCTTGCCGTTGCGAAAGTCGTGACCATGCAGGATAAGAGGGGTGACACTGTCCCAGATGTGCGATTTTGAGACGAAAGCCGAGATTACTTGGTCCTCTTCGGTCAGGTTGCTAATCCTGAGTAGCCTCGCCCTGGCGATACGATTCAAGTCATAAAGATAAGCCCTGTCAAGCAGGTCTGGCAGTCCTTCAAGAGCCTCAGGCATACTACCGGTCAGCGATGCAACCATGATCCTCCTAATCCTTCCATCGGAGTGTTCGCTTCCTACGGAAGGAAGGGGGATGTAGCTCAGCCTTTCATCTCCACTATTATTCGAGGAATGCCCCAGTATCCATCCTTTCAGCACTTCTTCTGAAACCTTTCCCCTAACTGCCTCCGCCGCAGCATGTCTCAGCCAGGCTGAGATGTTGACAAGCGCCTCGGGAGGGTAGGAGAACCTCCTGCCATCCTGCGTTCCAAGTGCATAGACCCAGTAAAGGGACCTGCCTCTGACGGGGGCATAATCATGCCCAGCATATGATGGAGGGATGGTTGCTGTTGCAACATTAGGTTCGGCCTCATCGTATTTGTACCAAACCTTGAAATTGGATTCGAGCCTGTCATACCATCCTTGTACGGGTACTTGACGCGACCTTACATTACCTGCCGCATTATATACGCCGCCCGAAGCCGGTGTCAAGGGATACTGTGCCACCCTGTCATGTGCTGGTGCGTTGGTTCCCAAGGTGACATCAACAGCTACGATGTCCGTGCCATGCCCCATGCTTATCACGCTTCTCGCAAGCATGCGCAGAGTTTCGTATGGTGGGTCGGTTGACTCATACAGGTATTTTACAATCCCTGATCCATACCATGGGTGCATTTTTTGGCTCTGCTTCTGATTCTCGTTCTCCAGCTCTTCCTCAAGGTTATTCGCTGGCCTGAAGGCAGTGTACCCTTTGCCGCGCGTCATAACGGACTGGATAACTATGATAGGAGGTTTCTGCCTCTCGAGCCACCTGAGGGCTTCATCAAAGCTGGTCGACCAGGAGTCTCCCCGTCTATAACGGTAGCGCGCCCCGGCTACCAGTGCCTGAAACAGGCGAGCCGGAGAAGGCGGCCACTCTTCTCCATGATACTCCCCATTGAGAAAACGAACCGTGAACTCCAGTATCAACAGGAGCACCTATTCGGTTCCTTCATTCTTCCCCTTTTTTCTTACCTCTTTTTTTGCCTCTTCCCAACTGAACCGGTACGTCTGCTTCTGCAAACCCTGATCAAGAAAAGTCCTAGAAGCTTCCTCCGCAAGCTGTCTTGCCTTATCCAGAGACAACGAAGCTGGCTGCCTGCTTCCGTCGCTGAATACAACTTCGAATGTTTCTCCACCTGGCTCAGGTACGAGGGCACATCCACTTCTGTACTCGGCCGGCAAGGGGGATACCAAGCAAAGAAGCCCGAGAGATGCTATATATCTCCTCAACCTCTTAGTATCTTCTTCGTTGGTTGCACGTATATTTCTCAGAGAAACGAAGCTGAGAATGGACTCCCTGACAATATCGCCTTTAACGATAACGCCACCCTGAGCTACAGTCCCTGGCACCTGTGCCATGCCTACTTTCGAAAGGCCTCTATTGCCGGTCTGCTCAAGCGCTTCCTCAACTTCATCCTGCCCCATGTACAGACGAACTGCAGGGGTGTATGCATAGCCTCTGTGCAATCTGTACGTATTATAGCCACGCACAGTAGAAGCAAACGCTCTTGGTATTTTTACCCTCCCTCCCGATATTCCTCTCGAATCCCAGGTTCCAAAGAGCAAAGAGAAGGGTGAGATCCTCGCAATTTCTGTGTAGTCGTTCTTCTGTTCGACCTGCATCAGTGCCTTACCTGCCCTTTCCTTCAGATCTGAAAATCTCACAAGAGCATCGGCTATGCGATGAGGTGCCTCGATAAGATTTATCGTTGTATCTTTGTCTTTGTTCCTTACACTTATCTCGATCTGAGGGACGAGATTTCTGTAAGGACCATCAGGCGGCATAAACAGCTTTTCTATTCTGTTGGCCTGAGACTCTACACTATCGAGTAGCACTATATCTCCATCCGGTGTTGAATCTATCACATAGTCTGGCTTTACTTCTTCACCCTGCTCACCCGCAAACGTCGGTGGGAAGATCACGCTCCCCTTTCCTGCAATGGGCATAAGTTTCTCCTTTCTCACAACGGCCGCACAGAATCTTTCCCGACCTTCTTCGATCAAATCATCAACACTCTGGCCTAAATCTTTGGATTCTGGCATGCGATTGTATACTTGCTTTTGACTATTTAAGAATTATTCGAGCAAATTTGCCTTTCTCCAGCTCTTAAACCTGCCCCTTCTCTCAACTGTAACCTCCCATCTTGACGATATAAGCCAGGGCAGTGCGCCGGTTATTGCAGCCCTCGCAACTGTAGCAGGTAAAGGCATTCTCCATAGGCAGTATTCGAAATTACTGTTGGCGAGCGCTTGAGGCCTTGCGTGGTTGAGACCTATGAGCGCAAAAAGATCAACGGCCGGATAGACCTTCAAATCACTTACTTTGTTGTAGTAATAACCTAGCCCTTCGGCCGAAACCGCCGACCGGCAATCATATCCAATCGGCCTCATGGGTATACCCTCATCGAACAGAAAGAGCACATCAGCAGGTGCATTCAGTTCCTCCTTCAGCTTTTTGATTATCTGAAGGCTGCTCACCTGACCTGCCCAGGTTTTAAAGAGCTTGTTTGATGCTCTTGTGTCAGGAAGCAACCACGCATCGAGTACAAGCTCCCACTTATGTCCCCTTAGGATGACCGGTGTGATTTTGCCGTTGTCCGACTGGGCACCCTTACCTTCTTTCTTAATTCCTTTATCACCGCTATCTTCAGCGACCAGCAATGCATCACTTTCGTTCTGTTTTACCACCCCAGCCTTCTTCACTTCGTTAACGATGTCTCTGACGGGCGTACCCGATTCTATCCAAAACGAAGAATAGGTCTTCGACCGGTTCCAGTCAAAGCTACCCACTGCTTGGTCTCCGATAAGGCTGGCAATCTCGAGCAGTCCTAAACAGGCAAACACTTGACCAGGGTTCGCAGGATCGACAGTTATCTTCTCAAGCAGCACCATTCACCTCCGAGGCCAGGACATCCGCAGCTTTTATGATGGATTCAAGGTAAGCCAGGCCCCACCAGCCCAGCTTCTTCTGCAGAAGAGCGAACCTCAACGGAGCTCTCTGCATCTCCTTTGTGCTTTCCACTGGTCTTTCAGGATCGGCTGCCCTTTCGGGGTAGGTGGGTCTTGCATGGCCGTGGTGCGATGCGATAAGATGCAGTACAAGGTCGTTGGTTCTTTTGTAGCGGAGCACGGAGCCAAGCTCGTGCCGATAGCCCCTGAGTGATCCAGGGTCATCGTATTCCCCGCTCTTCGCAAGGGGTTCCGGGTCATTGTTCTTAGCATATGCCTGCCAGACAGTAGAATCTTTCCCTGCGTCATGGTTCCTTGCAGCCTCGGCCAAATCATTGATGTAGTCGCTCTGCAATCCCAACTTTTCTCCAATCGATCTTGCCCATTTCTCTGCCTTTTCTTGATGGTCTAGAAGCTTCATGCTGGTAGCGGGGATGGTATGACCTTCGTAGACATTCTTTACAAAGTAGGCCAGCCACAAGTCCTTTTCCTCGTCAGGTAGCTTGATCAGGTAAGGTTCCAAACCAGTCTGCCTTTTTGCATGGCGCACAGCTTCACTCTTATTATCGAAATCTCCGCCTGTCAGCTGATGAATCGTTTGGGAGTAGAAACTCCACGAAAACCTGTCGCCAATAAGTTCAAGCTTGGCCTTGAATCTTTCACCTTGTTTGTGACCGACGTCTTCCGCCGCATTGGCGCATTCGGGATCAAAGAATCCCTCCCTAAGGCCTCCACAGCTGGTCGAGACTAGAAGTGTAGTATACCCCAATCTTTTTTGATCTATCTGTCTCATAAGGTCCTGCAGCTCGCCCTTCCAGATAATATTACCCAAATAGGAAAGAAGTATCGCCTTACCCTTCGGAACCCTTTCCGCAAGTTTAGCAATCTTTTCTTTGGCATCGGTTTCACTTTCCCTGAGTCTTTCCCTGGACAGAATTGGATATTTGCGTATAACGTCGGTTATCTCTTCTCTTTCAAGCCTGACCATATCATCTACATCATCTCTCCAAGCGAAATAGACATCAGGCTGAGAATCTTCGAGTCCCTTCAGCCAAGCTTCGACTTCGGGTCTGCTCGACCAGTCGTCGATGGTCGTGAGCGACCAGCTGTCAACAATCCAGTTCTGAAGCGGGGGGTAGTGAGGGCGAGGTTCCAAAGCGTCTTTTGGGGGAGGACTTCTGAGGAGTCCCATGGGTGACGCATCCTGTGATACTTTCTCTAGGTATTCCCAAGTCCTTTCAAGAGCCATGTGAGTAGTCTTCGTATAACCCTTAACCACGTGCACGACAGCATCTCCATCTCCAGACCTGTTTACTCTGCCCAACCTTTGTACCATTCTATCGGCGGAAACAAGGTTGCATATCATATGGTCAGCATACATGTCTATACCAACCTCCCCCGCTGAATTTGCCACAAGATAGACCGTCTTCTTGCCAGAGTTTTGTTTGCTCAGGAAAGTCTTAAAGACAGGGTGTTCTACAAGTTGGTCACGTTCGTATCCTCTGATGGTACCTGTCAATGCTACAACCGCGGCACCTTTCTTTTCCAGGATATTCCTGATTATCAGAACATCCTTCGGACTGGTTGCGTATATTACTATTCTACTGCCATCCTTTTCCCTGCCAGTTTCCCAGGCGAGCTCGGCTAGGACGGTTGGAAGACTGCCCTTCCTTTCGTCCTGTTCATGCAGGATCAGTTTCTTGTGTGCACCAAGTACTTTTAGTAAGTAGCCGTTATCTTCTTCCTTAAGCATGCTCGAAACCTTTGAATCCTCATCCAAAGTGGCAGAAAGAAACATAAATCTGAATGGTGGCAAAGCTACTTCTTCATTTTTGCCTAATTCTGCTATCCTCTTCAGCAGCTGAGCAAACGGAATCGAAAGGTGCGCCTCGTCAAGGACAAAAAGCACATCTGTGCCGAGCAAGCCGGCATGCAGAGACCTGTGCCAGCGTCCATCTCCATAGCCAGAGAAGAGAAGCTTGCTGCCTGCCATATCAACGGTCGCAACCACAATGGCTGGTTTCGATGGGTCCTTCTTCCATTCACCGTTATCTGCAAGCTCACCCCTGAGCGTGCTCACCGCCAGTGCTCCCTCGGTTGCTGATATAGAACTTAGTGTGGACTTAAGTGATGTCAATCTAGAATCCTCAAGCTTGATTTTGATAGTTTCTGCCAGCGCTGTTGCCTGGTCTACCACAGTACGCCTGTCTACCACCCATACCAGTCTTCGTGGGAAACCGTAGACTTGGGACCTTTCTGCACGCTTTGCCAGCGCCAGCAGCCAGATGACCATGACTGACGTCTTCCCGGTCCCCGTGGGTAGCTTTAGATTATCAAAACTGTCACGAAGCATCTCTCCGTAAACTTTCTCCTGCCAGCGGTAGGGCTTATGACCTGTGATTATTTCGAACTTTTCCTCAAAATCATCCATCGATATGAGCATTATCGATTCTTGCAATAACTACCTGTGTCTAATAAAAACTTCTGTTCTGTTTGTACATAGTGCGCCATTTTGGATTACTAGCGTGACTGAAAATGTCTCTAAACGAACCGATAAAGGTGATTCGACCGGTCTTGATCTGGCATGGACAATCAGGGGCTCTCGCATGAGCAATGAGGTAGCAGTATTTTTAAGGGGCAAGAGCAACAATATCTTCGGATAGGGTGTTGTTGGGAGAACCGCTCGAAAAATGCAAAAATGAAAGGATACCGTGCCGTCTCCATAACCAAAAGGTTATGGCTTCGTTGAAGGATGACATAGCGGGGGTCATTCCACGGGTCCATGGCTTGTCTCCATAACCAAAAGGTTATGGCTTCGTTGAAGGATGGGGATGGTATGACGAAACCAACGGGGTAGTCCAGGTCTCCATAACCAAAAGGTTATGGCTTCGTTGAAGGTCTGCCTCACCTGCAACAGTAAGACTTCAGCCCGGAGGTCTCCATAACCAAAAGGTTATGGCTTCGTTGAAGGACTACTACCGGTCAATCATGCCGTTCTTCAGGGAGGCGTCTCCATAACCAAAAGGTTATGGCTTCGTTGAAGGGACATTTCCAAGATTCCACCAACCATGGTGGAGGACTGTCTCCATAACCAAAAGGTTATGGCTTCGTTGAAAAGTATGAAAGAACATACATGCCTAATAGAGAAGAGATCAATGAAAATAATCACAAACATCCTCATTGACACAAACATTCGCCTAGTTTCAAGGGGTGATAGCATTCGTAGCAGATGATAAGATTTATCTTGATTGTCTGAACCTCTTCAATTCTCAATTTGGGAAAAAAGGATGATGAGCAGAGAAGTCGGTCCATGCGGTTGCTACAGCCAAGACTTCGAATCCTGTTATATGTATACAGACGAGAAAGTGTTCCTGACAACATCACGCAACTCGGTAGGTCGCTCGTATACTCAAAAGGTAACTGGACCAATGATATGATCAACGAGTTAATCGATGGTGATTACCTGTGCCGTACAAGAGTAAAGGGAGTCCTATAAGCCCCACAGAAATGAACCGCTTGTCATACTGTTTGAATTCGGGTACCACCCCAGATATGTTAAATCATGGATTAGAGAAAATCCTCTCACGCAAAGCTTCAAAGAAAGGGAGTTGGTTACCTTTTCATGTTTCAGGTTTTCTTAAGATGCTCGTGTGACTTTGGGCGAATGACAACGGCACCCAAGTCCTTATCGAACTTGACCTCTACGATATCTCCTTCTTTTATGGTAAAGGCGGAATCCTGCGCAACCTTCGAGGGTATCGACACATAGAGAGTCTTAGCCTTTCCGTGTTTGAATACCTTCGCCTGTCCAATCAGAAGAAAGGGAAACATATGAATCAATCAGGGTAAACACAAGGCGGGTATTTATCTCTTTACGCTCAAATCGCTAAGCACAATTGTAGATAATCCTGGTAGCATTATGACTACAGCTTTAAATACAACCGAATAAACACCCGAAATCATGAACGAGTTGCTGTTTGGCATAACGTTCGTCGTGTCGCTAGTAATCTATGTCCCTATGCAGCAATTTGATGTGGCATCTACAAAGGCATTCGCGCCATACGTCGATATGCAGAAGCACGAAGTCAACCCGTTTCTGACATTCTTGCTTAGGAAAGGTTGGCCATTGGGTCGCTCGTTCAGTGTCCTGCTCCTCTTGGTCGGCATTCCAATAGCTTTAGGTGATGCGCTACTCAACACGTATATCCTGCTTGGAATCCCTGCGATTGCATTCTTCCTAGGTTGTGCTCACGTCGTTGCAGCAATAAGCAACTACAGTCAGCTTCACCATCTTCAGCAAATGACGAGGGAGGAGCTCGCTGAACAAGAAGAAGACTTCCAGTTATTTTCCAAGTCTGTTATGACAGGAAGCATCGAGTCTCGTATAAGGGCCCTATTGCGAAGGGAGGGCTTTGCGGTTGGCATGAGCTTACTGGCCCTATTTGCGATAGGTCTTCTCTATTTCGCAGTGATTAAAGCCGGCCTTCTGAAATTGCTGACGCTAGTTTATTCAGCAGGTTTTCCAGTGATATCTTCGTTCAGCATAGCGTGGCTCTTGGCTCTAGCACTTCTTATGTACTATCCTATGAGAGTGGGTTCGACCCTTGTGATGGCTAGGCGGTATGCTAATTTCCCGGATAAGGATGGGAACCCAAAACGCGTCCCCAAGGAAGGCGATGGCGGCAGGTGGGTGGAAGTCACCGCGAAACAATTGGAAGACGCCTTGAAGCTAGCACAAGACAATAATTCTGACAGGGTAAGAATCTGGGTCGGCCCGGCAGACTAAAAATCTAACACTCTTTTTGAGCAGCGCAGATGGAAGAAGTGGAAACGTAAATCTCAAACGGATTCAAGACCGTCTTCTTAGCCAAAACGAGCGATTCGACGTACGTGTGTCGTATGGCTGGCCCTCGCCTACTAGCTGTTCCGGGATGGCATCATTCGTGTCCGCGTTTGTTATAAGAAATCTGATACTCTGCCCTTGTTTCACTTGAATCCTTTCTGAGTCAAGCATCTTTGAAGCATTAGCTTGAAATGATTTGTTAACATATTGACAGGACTCTTCGAAAGCCTCTTTGTGATCATCCAGTCTTTTCCATCGACATATCCCACTCTTACGGCTGCCACGTACTTTGAGACGATCTGCAATGCTTGGGGAATCGACTTTCTGACTCCCTTGACCGTGGCTGCTCCAGCCGATGCCTCCAACATTTCCTTTTGGCACTCTGCGAGTAGCATTGGCGTGTCACCTCTGCGTGCTTCTATCCCGCTAATCTTGATTTTTCCATCCCTGAAAACGCCGAGGTACCTGTTCAACACCAGAGAAGAGGGATCGACTTTTGACGGAAGAAACGCTATCCATTCGTATATCCCTTCGAAGGAAACCCAAGCCAACCTCTTGCTCGATGTCGGTGCAAAGTTGTCCGTAATCACGCTCGTCTGCTTCATCTTTGTGGAGCCAGAGCGAATCTACTATACCGTGAAGGATTTCGAAGCCGTCACGTTCTGCTATCCTTGTCGCGTCGAACAGTATCTTCCTTGCAAAGGACACGCGGCAATGTGTGAATCTATCCTCCGAACTTGGCGTTCTTGAAGCCGAGATATCCAAATGAGCAGACTGAGATCCGCTTCAGCGCGGCATGCCTTTCGTGAGTAGCGTTCTGACTGTATCCAGAGCAAGCGGCTCGTCATTTATCTTGGTAACTTTTGGCATAGACACTTTTGTCTTGAAAACCAATTCGTCAATCTTAAGCCGTTTGAATGCCAAGAACTTCCTAATGGCAGCTGCATAATCGCTGATTGTTTTTGCCTTGACGTGTCTTGCGTCCAGATTTTCGACGAATTTGTCCACTATCTCGTAGATGTTATCTTGGGAGACCTCCGACCTCTGCTCTTCGCAGAAGGTCTTGAACGCTTTAACTCCAAAGGAGTAAAATCGCTTGGAGAACTCGGAGTGGCTTTTCCTGTAGACACATTCTAGGAAGGCGTCGATATTCCAATCCATGCTATGTCGTTGCGCATAGAGGTTTCTAGGGATTACTATCACACACCAGGGTTGGTGGGAGCGGTGGGACTTGAACCCACGGCCTACAGGTTCCCCCTGCTCCAGATTTTCTTCATCCCTGAATGTTCAGGATCAGAGAACCTGTGTGGTTAATCTGGAGCCTGCCGTCCTACCTTTCCAGGGGTCGAGTCTCGCCCTTGCTAGACGACGCTCCCCACCGAATCGTATGGTCAATTTCCAACGCAAAAAAGCCTTTCCTTTCGCACCAACTGAAGCTCAGCAAAAGTACTAGCTTCTGCACGCAATTTTAAAACGGAAGGTCTAAATAAAAACCCTGTTTTTCTCACAGGCAATGGTTTCCTCCCCCGGATCTAGTATGAGAAGTATTTCCACAGCAGTGGTTGTCATAATCATCGTTGTAATAATCGCCATCGGTGTTGTCGCGTTCATTTCACTTTCAAACAAGCATCAAACCACGACCCAGAGTCCTACAACCGTACAGGTTGTAATCGAACCGGGCGCATTCAAGCCTCCCACCAACTGGAACAATTCGCACATAGTCTCTGACCAGTACTACAACCCCTCCGTCATAACGGTGGTCGTCGGCGTGAACAACACCGTACTCTGGAAGAACGAAGACAGTGTGGCTCATACCGTGTTTTCAGAAACTACACCGGCCGGCGCGCCTGCATTCAGTTCTGGTCAGATAGCTTCAGGAAGCGGTTACACATACACATTCACCGTGCCTGGCACGTACCAATATTACTGCACAATACACCCATGGATGGGCGGGATAGTCATAGTGAAAAGCGGTTAAGCTCTTCATCCAATTGTCAACGGTTTTATTTTTGATTTGAACGCACGTCAGATTCAAGTCTTATAAACGTCTGAAATTGAACGTGGTTTGCGGGCCCGTAGCTCAGCCAGGTAGAGCATCGGAAGCTTCGGCTGATGAAGCTTTTAACCTGACTGGAAGAGACCCGAGGGTCTGGTTCACACCACCTATGCGGGTTCGACACGGGTAGCGCGAAAATCCCGTCGGGCCCGCTATTTCAATACTTAATTAGCCTGCGTCTCTTCTCTCTTTCTTTTCAGCTCATTTGTAAGCCTGCTTGTGTACACGAATATCAACACGGCTACGAGGGAATTCATCAGAAGAATCATGGTAACCCCGAGAAGCGGAAACTGTGAATCCGTGTACGGGGACAATGGCAGTCCGCTGCTTGAATACAGCTGGGGTGCCACTATGAAGATGACAGAAAGCGCGTTGTCGGCGATGACCCAGAGTCCAAGCATCGTGCCCTTTATCTTCCAGCCGACTCTAGCAAGTGATCCGCCTACCATCAGACCGGCCAAAACGAATGATGATTCTTCGAGAATCCTGAACCCCAGTTCGGATGCCGATAAGGCGAATGGCACAGGAAGGTGCCAGTAAAACGCTAGGATCACCCCAGGAATTACAAACCACCTATTCATATTCAGGTAAACCGCGCCCACTATCAGACCTGCGATGAAAAGTACGTAATGCGCAAACATGAACGGTATGGGCTGAGAATACTCAAGCCCCTCAACAAATGGATTGATGAAGGCTGCCGCCATGATAACGGAAACCAGAATCGGGATTGTTCGCTTGATTCCCTGCCCTTCTGGTCGCCTTATGCCAAGAAGCTCCAGCTGCCTCGCCTCCCCATCCCTATACAGAGCAGGCGAGTCTCAGTGACCTGTAATTAAGTGCGAGAATCAGGATCACGAGAATGGGCAGCCCGAAATACAGGACGTTCTGTACGAATATCCCGACGGGAAGAAGCAGGAAGGAGTAGACTACAGGAGAAGCTATTGCGAGTAAAGCAGGAATGGAAATACAGCAGGAGGCCCCACCCGCCACCCCTATTGCAGGTAAAGCGATCGATAGTCCCAGCTTCTTAACAGTCCCCCTGAGCTTGACCAGCTGTCCAATGTTGCTGATAACAAGGATTCCTATCACAACGGCAGATACAATAGAAAATGGGCCCAGAACCACACCCAGCTCGAGCGGGAAAAGAAGTGAAACGCTAGGATTCAAGGAGATCGTCTCGAGGGCCGTAAAGAGGGTGTGAGGTGTGTAGGCATAGTTCCCTGAAAGGTAAACAAGTATCGGGGGCGCTCCCGCAGGCAGACTCACATTGTATATCGAGGCTAGCATCAATTCAAGAAGCACACCATAAATGACAAGGTGGAGAATCAGGTATCCGACGAACAGAGCCGCCGCCCAAGTTCTGCCCTTTATGAGTTCCAAGGCCGACTTCGCCGCGTTTCGAAGCGGGAGCATGAGCAGCATCCCTCCGATGTACGCCCAGAAAAGGACGGATGATATCGAAGCAACCAACCAATCCATACCACTTTGTGCCGTCACCCCCGTCGTCAGGTAGAACTCGGAAAATGAGACAAGGATGATCACCGTGAACAGCAGGTAGATCAGACTGCTTCTGCTCTTCCCCAAAGCGCCTTGAGGCAACACAGCCACGTCGTCTGCCGGCTTCATCTCATGCCACCTTCTCGTCATCGAGCCTGGCATTAATCGACCTACCCTCAGGACTTCGAACCGAAGGCCTGGTGCTCACGCCCACCTTCTGCACCTGAAGCATTCCTTCATTCAACGGCCTGCCCAGCCTTTCTCGAATCCAGTGCCTGACATCATACATATACATGTTCCCGTACGGGCATGCCGTCACACAGTCTCCCACTCCACAACATTTTGAGCTCCTGAATTCTCCCTTGGCTATGAAGTGACCCGGCATATCCGTGAGCCCGACAGGACACGCCTTAGCACAGTCCTTCGTGGGGCACTGTCTGCAAACTTCCCTGTCCTTTACCTTCAGCCTGAAGAAGCCGAACCTGCTTACGAACTGGTTGAACGTTCCCCAGTGGCACATACCCGTCGTAACGCATCCGTAGGTTCCGACGAAGGGTATCGAAATGAATATGATGTACCAGAGAAAGTTGAAGTAGAACGCATACATGAATTGGGTCGTATCTACTCCAAACACCGAAACATGAACCATGCCGACGCTGTTAAGGTAGGAGAGGACGGATGCAGCTATCATGGAAACCCACACCGCGGTCAGTGTCACCTTGTAGATGCCTGACATTCGGCTTGTCAGGAGCTTTCTGCCCAGCCTGGAAGTCCTGTTGAATGTCTTCATGGAATCATAAAACGTCCCCTGGTACATCAGAGGGGCGGTGCACACCACAGAGCAGAGCTGCCTTGCACCGAAAAGAAAGGAGAGCGACCCGCTCACGAGATACGTACCGGCTATTCCAACGAAGAACGCAGGCGCCAGTGCGGCCGAACTGCCGATCCCCATACTCCAGCCCACCCAAGGAATCCGTGGCAGTTCGGAACTCGGGATTATGAAGAATGGCAAAATCACAGAATACCCTGCATAAGCAACCATCAGAAGGGCAAGTCTTACCTTCGTCTCAAACTCCCTGGCCACCCTGATCTTCAGTGCGACCAGTGTACCCATCTCCAGCCCCATCATTATCAGGAACCACTCAGAGCCGGTGACGGCAGAGAAACCTATCAGAAAGTTGTACGCCAGTGCGGACAGCCTGCTGAGCAGGCCGCCGGATACCGACGCAAAGTTGATGGAGCCCCAGAAGGCATTGACCCCTTCGATCTGAAGGTCCAGGACTCCCCCCATGAAGAACTCACTCACGAACGTGGTCAGTATTATGCCGAACGCCCACCAGGGCTGGAGAAGCCAGTGCCTGGAACCACCCAGGGAGAACCTCTTATCCCGGATTATCATTCCAAAGTAAAGGAACATTTCAGAAAGAATTGCAACGGAAAACACAACCGTGTCTCCGGTGATCTCCCATGCGAACAGTCCCCCCATCATTAGACCGTAAATCCCCACGAGCGCAACGATGTAATTCGAAAAGCCGGCGTTCAGCCTGTTGTTCTTGTAAAGGTAGTCAAACAGGATTATGAACAGAACCGTCATTGCGATGCTGCTTCCATATATCGCGGCTTCCTGCCATGCGGAATTTTCTATTGCCGTTGGTGTCAGCATCATTATCAGTGCCTGCAGCACCAGTATGAAGAAGGGGGTTCTGGGGAAGCTCTTCCTGAAAAGAAAGAGGGAAACACCCATTTCTATGGCCATAGAGAAAACGAACCAGGAGGAGCTTACGATGGAGCCAAACCCTTCAAGGGCCCGCACCAGGGTGAACTGTCCGGTTACAAGCGGGGCTCCGTTGACGAGAAGGAATGCCCAGCCCATCATGAATTCGTTCAAAATTATCAGGAAGATCACGCTCCATCTCACCCATGGCCAGGAACCAAGTCTGATCTTCGCGTATCTGTTTGCCCCACTGTAATCGCTCAATCCGAGCATGAAGCCATAGATCATCGGAATCAGCCCGACTGCCATGAATCCCATATTGATCCATACCGCCCAGAAGGCTCCAATGAAGTTGGGCACATACAGGTACCCGAGTGCGGCCGCGGGCATCCCGGCCAGTACGGTGAGCAGGAAAAACGAGTAGCCGAACTGCATCATCCCTTCGGCTTCGGTAAGCTTCTTTGCCAGGACCGCGGTTATGTAGGCTGTGCTTACCGCTATCGCCCAGAGGATGGCCTCGTCAAGCGGCGTCAGAGACATCCAGTCGACCGGCCAGGTTCAGGGATATACGCATTTTTGACATTCTGACCGTAGCAAAGGCTGGTTTGACCTGAATTATTACCGAAGCATCAAACTCTATAAGGCAGAAGAAATCCCGTGTGAATAAGGTAGGATTTGACGCCGCGCTCACAGACCGCCCTTTCCGTCGGAATAATGGCAGCCGGGATTCTTTTGCTTCTGATAGCCTTTTTCATATTTCCATCCGTCGATGCCTTTTACAACCTTTTCGACTTCGGAATATTCCTCCTGGTGGGAGGGGCGGCTCTGATGGTCGCCAGGTCCAGAGAAGCAAACCCTGATTCAAGCAAAGGCTGAAGGCGGAATCATCAATCAACGTGGTGTCTCGACACCTGCCTGAACGGAGCATCCACAAAATAAAGATCAGTCATTGTCCGGAGCCCTGGCCATGAATACAACAAACACCAGTATCGCAAGCAGACTGAAAACAGTGAACCACAGCGCATTCGAAAAGGAGGAGGACCCCCTCAGCGTGATTCCCACTTCTTCCCAGACAAGAAGCATGGCCGCGAGAAGAACACCCAGCGCCATTGCTGAGAACAATGTGAACTTCATTCTGTCACCATCACGACTCCCCAGAGGGCTTCCATCATGCCAGAATCCGCCCCCATCGTGTAACTGGCAACCCCGCCCGGGCTGATATAGTGATAGACGGGCTGGACCAATCCGTAGACGTATGCACCCGGCTGCGCAGTGAACGAGAAGCTCACACTTCTACCCACAATAAGCTGCTGCTGTGAGACAACTTCAAGTTGACCCGAGGGGTCTATGTGAATTATCTGCAGCATGTAGGGAAGCCCATTATCGTTCTGCGTTAAATAATTCTCGAGCTGCTGCCTGTATGAAGAGGATGTTACATTGAACAGGTAGTTGTCCAGGCTCGCAACAGAATCAAACGTCACGTTGAAGGCTAGACGAGCCGTTGAACCATTTTTGACAAGGAGTGTCGGTGCTGGGTCGGAATTATTCCAGGTCCCCCATGCAGACATCTGAAGGAGAAAGGAAGAGCCCTCAACGAGCGGTGGGGTGTATGGGTCCTGCCGCATGGTCGCGTTGTACTCCTGCACCGAACTTTCGTTCAAAACTCCTCCCGGAGGCATCACAAGCATGTCTCCACCCATGTAGGTATAGTAAGGCCCGTTGTACTCACCATTCATGAAACCGTACACCCCCGGGACCGTGGGGGTAGTGAACCAGAGGTAGGAGTTGTAATTCTGATACAATTCGTTGTCAAGCATCTTATCGTTGAAAAGTGGCATGTAGAAATTCGCCAGCGCATTACCGCCGGCGGCCGTCCCGTTCAGAAGCACCTTTGTGTCGGGGCTGGTGACAAAAAATCCGGTCGTCACACTTCCTCCTTCGTTGAAGCTCCAGTAGTACTGATGCGCAACCACATTTATCATCGTGGTACCTCCGGGGTCCAGGTAGGAGGCCGGGACGGTTGAAAGCGCCCCTCCAGATGCCGCTCCCACCGGTGCCGTCAAGGCAGCATTCAGCACAAGCAGTCCGACCGCCATCGCCGTCCAGGTGAGTTCCGCCCTTCTCTTCGACGAATGGCTTACAGTTCCCCTGGCCGGGGGCGGCTCTTCATAACCACCCGTCGGGCTCCAGCTCGTCGTGGAGGCGGCGAGGGTCAGAGATTTGCCAAGAGGGAGACCCTCGAAATTCATCGGCCTCCCACCGTACATGCTGCCCACCACATTCAGTATGAAGAGTATCTGCCCCAGCCCAAATACAAGCGAAAAGACCGTTAACAGGACTTCATCAGATGTAACAGTCCCGAGCAGGGGAAAGGTCATGCTTCTTCTGAGGATTCCATCGAGGCCGAGACCATCCATGAATATGGATATGCCGGCGCCGCCAACGAGGGTCAGCCAAAAGTGCCACCATGCAAGCCGCCTTGAGAACCAGCTCTTCCCCATGATAACGGGCTGGAGCATGTAGAGAAGTGCGAAGAGGCCTGGAATGATCATCAGGTCGATCATGGCATGAAAATGTCCTACGACCCACATCGTGTTGTGAATTATAGCATCAACCGAAACAGTCGCGTTCGCTACACCTGTCACACCGGCCGCAACCGCCCCTCCAAACGAAAAGGCGGCAAACGCCATCGGCACCGTCCATGTAACCTGCTTGACTCCCTTGACCGTGGCCCAGAGATTGAAGAAGGTCATTACGGAAGGCACGACAACACCGTATGTCATTATCTCCTGCATCAGGTTCACCCATGCTGGAAACACAGTGAGGTAAAGGTGATGAATTGGCACGATATCGGAGAATACGAAGTACAGTACAGCCGACCAGACGGCCATCCTTTCACTGTAGATTGGTCTGTTCACAAGTGTCGGTATGATGTAGTAAAGCACCACGACCGCGGGAAGGAAGAGCATGTAAACAACAGAATGACCAAAGAACCAGAATATCGTCTGATTCCAAAGCGTATCAAGCCCCACTCCGAGCGCGGTGCTGAGCCATTCCCAGTTTGTCGAGACGAATGGTGCAAGGTATCCGACGAAAAACAGCAGGGTTGTCAAAAACACGAATATCGACACGTAGTTGAATTTCCCTTTCAAGTTACGATAAAGTGTCATCATAACCCAGGCCCCCCAGAGGAAGGTGGAAAGTTCAAGGAACAGCCAACCGGCCCACCACGTGACGGATACCACATACTGACTGTATCCATTCACGCCCAGAGGGGCGAGCGAATCCCATCCTGTGGCGCTGAAGTACACATCGAGAAAGCTCGAGTTCGGAAGAACAGGTCCCTCGAGGAGGAATATGGACGCGTTTATCAAAATCAAAGAGGACCATATCATCCATCTTCTCGTGGGCAGGGCGCCCGTAAGCTTGACCGTCAGAAACACAAAAACACCCATTTCTATCTGCTGTGCAAAACCAAAGAGAAACCTGATCGCATGCAGTGTGAGGCCCGCATAATACACCCATGGCGTCTCCAGTAGGGACCCGCCGAGAGAATACCCGGTCTCCTGCACCCTCACAAGAAGGGCGTCACTTCCACCCACTATGGCCCATGCAACGCCCCATGCCAGGGTGAACGCAAGTACCCTGCTTTCCCAGCTCTTGTCGGTTTGAAAGATGGTTCTTATGAGTGTCCTGACGAACCCGAACAAGCTGAGCTGGCTTCGACGCCATACCATACTAAAAATCTATCGTGTACAAAAGTACACAACCACAAAAGTTACTCGGGCACCGGAATCATAATGAAAGGAAAGGAAAGAATAGAATGAGATAACCTATCGATTTATCGGTTTCACGATGATATTGTTTACTCCTATGACTGGTACAAGGAACGATGGGAAAACAACCACAAACGAATAATAGGTATTCGCATCTGGATGTCTTGGACTCACATTCCATCTCAAGTGCTGGAAAACCAAACTCCGCTTACTGCCTTAAATGCAATGAACGAACCAAATTACTGGCGATTGTCAAGCTTTTTCTTTTTACCAAACCCGTAGAATCGTGAAATGTAAACCCCGAACAGCATGACCGCGGCGCCGAATATGGCGAATGTGCCTGGAGGATTGTTAAACAGCACATACTCGTAAAGGATGGCCATCACCGGTACAAGGTAAACCAGCGCCGCCAGCCTGCCAATGTTCTCCTTTCTCGCCATCATGTTCCATGCATAGAACATGATTACGCCGCCCAGCACGCTTGCGAATATTATATCAAAGGCAAGCCCGGTCGTCATTTCAAGCCTGGGCTCTATTGTGGTAAGTGGTAGAAACACCAGAAGCGACAAAAAACTCTGCCAGAACAGTACATTTCCCACGCCGGCTCCCCTCAGTTTTCTGTAGTATACTGTGAAAAGCGCAAAGAAAAATGCGTTGGCTAACGTAAGAAGGACTCCAACCAGGGTGCTTCCGCCTGGGGGTAGGGTCTGGGCGTAAATCAGAACCCCGGCTATCCCGAGCAGCGCTCCAACCCCATTCATCGGTTGAACCCTTTCCTTAAGTATGATGTATGACAGAGGCATTGCGAAAAAGGGCATGGTGTAGCTCAGCACTGCGGAATCTGCCGAAGAGACGTAGTTCAGGCCAAGCAGCCATGCAGCACCCGAGGTGGCCGAGACCAAGCCCACAACAACCATGTCCCTGGTGGGCAACGTCAGTGACTTCCTGAAGATGGCATAAAACGCAGCAGAAGCAATGGCGAACCTTATGCTCATGAAAATGAAAGGCTGGGAATAATTGAGCGAATCTTTTGCGACGGCATACATCAACGAATTGATCGCGATGAAAGGGACAAGATAAACAATGAAATTCCAGCGCTCGGAAACAACGCCTGTTCCTTTTACATCCATTTCGACGATCTCCCAGGTAACACGACTCGCACTAAACTTTCATCGGCTGCGGCATTCGAAACATCAAATGCATCTTTCCACACTTTACCGGCGCATGCAGGTATCAGACACAATAAAGCAAGGACATGCACCACCGCTTGATCAATGGCCCCGCACCGACTGGTCAGCCTTCACAGCCCATGCATCAATGCCACCACGGAGGCTCTTTGCGGTGCCGAACCCCTTCTCCTTCAGTAGCCTGACGGCGGCCAAACTTCTGCTACCGACTTGGCAGTATGCGACGACCGGAACATTTGGATCAAGTTCGTTCAAACGATTCCGCAGCTGACTGAGGGGGATATGCTTCGCACCGGGAATCTGCCAGATCTGATTCTCATAGGGTTCCCTGACGTCCAGAATTTCAACACGCTTTCCTTCCTTCAACCAGCTTTGAAGCAAATCGGACTCGATTTCCTCATCCGAGTTGATGTTGCGGTTCAGTCCGCAGAATTCTTCATAATCGATCAGTGCCTTTATGGATGGATTCGACCCACATATGGGGCATGATGGGTCCTTCTTGACCTTCAGCTCCCTGAACTGCATTTCCAGAGCATCAAAAATCAACAAGCGGCCGATGAGGGGTTCCCCAACACCAAGGATCAACTTCAATGATTCGACCGCCTGAATACTTCCCATCACGCTCGGTAGGACTCCGAAGACGCCCCCTTCTGCGCATGATGGAACAAGTCCAGGTGGTGGTGGCTCGGGGTAGAGGCACCTGTAGCATGGCCCCCTTCCGGGCATGAAAACGGAGGCCTGTCCTTCAAACCTGTATATGCTCGAGTGAACCACAGGCTTCCCGACCAGGACGCTCGCATCGTTTACAAGATACCTTGTGGGAAAGTTATCCGTGCCATCAAGAATAACATCGTAGTTCCTTATTATGTCCAGTGCGTTTGAGCTATCCAGCCGAACCGGATAGGTCTCTATAACGACGTTTGGGTTGACAGCCATCAATCTGGTTCTGGCAACTTCTACCTTTGACTTCCCAACATCTTCTTCTGAATAAAGGACCTGTCTGTGAAGGTTGCTGAATTCTATACGGTCAAAATCGACCAGTCCTATTCTGCCAACTCCAGCGGCCGCCAGATATGTGGCTGCAGGAGTTCCCAGCCCACCCACACCCACCACCAAAACACTTGCCGCTTTGAGTTTCTTCTGCCCGTTTACGCCAACTTCTGGCATGATGAGATGCCTGTCGTACCTCATTATTTCATTCAGTGTCAGCTCAGATTCGGGACCGCCTCCCGCAACAGAGGGTACGATGATTATCGTGTCACCATCCTTCAGCTTTGTGTCCAGCCCACCCATGGTCCTGATATCGTCTCCATTGACGTACATGTTTATGAAGTTCCTCAATCGTTCTTCTCCGGAAAACAGGTAGTCCCGCAGGTCAGGATACTGAGAGACGAGGGCAGACATGGCCTCCTTCACGGTCCCGGCATCCGTAACAAATTCACCTTTCCCTCCAACACGCTGCCTGATCGTGCCGGGTATCGATATCCTGACCTTCATTTCCGAATTTCCACCTCCACAATTGCCTCCTCCATAAAAGCAGTTCGGTCGTTATTCATGGCCCAGCACCTCGTATCCTTTACCTTGCCCTCCACAACCGACGTTATAACGTACTTGTACCATGGAAAAGAATGATCCAAATCAAACTTCGAGGGTTTGGCCGGAGAATCAGGATGAGAATGATATATTCCAACAATCAGCATTCCCTCTTTGGTTGCTTCGTTATCCGCTGCATACAGTTCCATCGGGTCGATGGAGTATCTGCTCTGCCTGGGTCCATCATGCGAGTTTTTCATCCTACGGAGAGAAATGACCAGGTCGGATGTATCGCTGGGTGAAAGCATGACGCCACATACCTCCTCAGGATATCCTTCTTCGGAATGCTGCACGATATCATGAATTAAGCCGGAGAGGAACCTGATAAAGTACCACCTCACCTTTAGGAGGAACGAAGCGCCGCATCCAGGTCTGCTTCAAGATCTTTTTCATCCTCCAGCCCCACAGAAAGTCTCATCAGGCTCTCATCGATGCCCAGCTCCTGCCTGAGTTTTTCACTCATGGTCATCGCCGGACCCAGGAGGGGATAGGTCAAAAGAGACTCCACCCCTCCAAGGCTCGGTGCCGGTTTGATGACCTTGGTCTTCTTCATCACATCCATAACCTTCTTCTGTCCTCCCTTCACCTTGAAGCTGAGCACGCCTCCATAAATCCGTCTTTCAAATAACCTATCGGCCACCTTCCTGTAAGGACTCCCTTTCAGGCCTGGGTAGAAGACTTCCTTTATTCTTGGGTGAGATGAAAGGAAGTTTGCCAGCTTCAGAGCCGTTCTGCTCTGCGCTTCGAACCTTGCTTCGAGTGTGGCCAGACCACGAATGCACAGAAAGGCTTCAAAGGGTGTGATGATTGAGCCTACCTTCCTTCTCATACTCCATAGTTCCTGGAGGTCGTCTTCGGAATTGATGGATACAACACCACCCAAAGAGTCGTTGTGCCCTGACAGATACTTTGTTGTGCTGTGCAGAGAAACCCAGGCGCCGTTCTTGAGTGGTCTGTACAGAAGCGGCGTGGTGAACGTTCCATCCACAACCAGCCGCGAACCTGTTTCCTTACATCTCCGTGCTATCCTGTTTATGTCCAGAACACGGAGCAGGGGGTTGGTCATCGTCTCGACGACCACCATGCGTACATTCCGGTCTATCCTTTCGATGAGAGCGTCCGTTTCTGGTCCGCCAAAAATTGTTTTGATCCCGAATCTGGAAAGGTCCAGGGCGAGTTCCTGCGTTACCCCGTACGACTCCTTCCCTATGAGCACGGTGTCCCCCGACTGCAGCGACGAAAGATAAAGCGTTGAAATACCGGACATTCCGTTTGAAAAAGCCAGGGAGTATGGAGCTTCCTCCAGCTCCGCTATGGTCCTTTCGAGGCCCCTTACCGTCGGGTTCTCCTCCCTCGAATATTTCAAATCGAATCCTCTGTCCCCTTTTCGGGGAACCCCACCTTCTTCTGGATGCTCGAATACGACGGTCTGGTAGATGGGGAGCTTGAACACTCCCAGAGTTTTATCGTAATATCCGTGCCCGTGAATTGCCCTGGTGGATTTTCCAGTCATTTGGTGGACCAGCCCGACGCTCGGTAATAAAGTTGAACGTTTTGCTTCACAGTTCGAGCACTTGCCGGCATCAGGTTGCACGATGAATCGAAAGAGAAAGTATTCGATCCTCATCAAAACTCCATCCACCAGTCAGAAATGATTTTGACCGGTGAACCCGCTCTTCCCCAAAAGGTTTAAAACGCTTTTTTCTTCAGTTCGAAATCGCGCCCTGGTAGTATAGGGGGTCGTAAAAAGGCCCGTGCAATCCGGTCTAGTATGTCCGCCTGTCACGCGGGCGACGCGAGTCCAAATGCAGCTCTCGCTGCTGGGATTCTCGCCCAGGGCGCCACAATATACATGCCTACGAGAGTAAGTGTACGACCGCAGCTGATGCAACAATTTTTAATCTTCTGGGTATCAACTGAGCTTATCCAGCCGCCACATTCAAACAAGCAGAATGGTAGAAAAGGTTCTGGACGGCTCGGAGCAGTTGCGGATGTGTGGTAACCTATAAATTACCAAATCATAGAGTTGCTTCAAATTGAACCGGCGACGGGGAGTACAGAAGTTTGTCTACGCCCTCTTTCTCTCAGTCATCGTACTGATGATCGTATTCGCCTTCATGCTGGGACCCATGTTCGGTGCAACATTTACCTCCGTGTTCAGCGGGGTCAGCGCCGCTATCCAGTACGGCCCGAACGGGCAGACGAATGCAACACCCGGCGAGCCGCCGCTTCTTTACTACAACGCTCCAAAGCCTGCCGACTATGTAACACTAGCCCAGTACATGCTCAACCTGATCAACAACGACAGGATGGCAAACAATGTAACCTCGAATGTCACGCTCGATTACAACCCGGCCGCGCAACAGCATGCTTACAGCATGCTTGTGAACAACTACTTCAGCCACTGGGATACCCAGGGATACAAACCATACATGAGGTACACGATCGCCGGTGGAACGGGCTCTGTGGACGAAAATGTGGCCTACGAACAGTACAACGGTAAATTCACCAACACCGCAGCCGTGGAGCAGGCTCTGAAGCAGATGGAGTATGACATGGTGTACGACGACGCCGGACACAACTATGGACACCGTGACAACATTCTCGACCCTTACCACAACATGGTTACGATTGGAGTAGCATACAACCTGAATTATGTGTACCTGGTGCAGGATTTTGAGAACAAGCTGATCAACTGGACACAGACTCCTTCACTAAGTTCGTCCGGCCAAGTCATTCTGTCTGGCTCATTCCCCCTGTCAAGGAGCATCCAGATGGTTCAGATATTTTACGACCCGACTCCTACGCCTCTTACCAGGCAGGACCTGGCCAACCCACCATACGATGGAAGCTATAACCAGGGGACGTTTGTCGGGGGTGTGGTGCAGCCTGGCTTTCAGGTCCAGGGGGGCACTACCGTAAACCCCTCAATATGGCAGATCTCGAGCAGCAGCTTCATCATTGCCTTCAACATGAAGAATGTGATCGCCACAGATGGTCCGGGCGTGTACACGATATACATCGCATTCCCCCCATCCGGAAATCATCAGGAGACATTTACGAGCCTGAGCTTCTTTGTGACAAATTCTTCGACCTGATTGTCACCATGATTTGCTCGACTATTTCTTAACCGCAGGAAGCGAAGGCTCCGCCGAACTAATGTGCCAAAAGAAATGGGTATAAAGGAAAAGATACAGAGCACGATAAACACCCTCGTAACGGTAACCAGACAGATCGATGTGAAGCAAACCAACTTGGCAGAAAAGGATACCAAAATCTTCAACGAAATCGTCAGGTCAAAGCAGCAGGGGAATGTCGCGCGGGCCACAATGCTTGCGAATGAACTTTCCCAGATAAGAAGAACCAAAAAGTCGCTGGCGGGTTCAAAGATAGCGATCGAAAGCATAGTCCAGAGACTCGAAACCACGAAGGACCTGGGTGACCTGGCCATGACCCTTGGACCCGCGGTTCAGGTAGCCGCGTCTGTTTCGAAGGCTCTTGCCTCAACCATTCCAGAAGCAACCAGGTCGCTGAGCGAATCCTTCCAGGATATGTCCAGCATGATGTCAGAAACAGGCCATCTGACAGGAATCACGCCAGACATTCAGCTTTCAAACGAAGAGGCGGAGAAGATAATCTACGAAGCACAGCTTGCAGCAGAGGCGGATGTAAAGAACAGTTTCCCGGAGACTCCTACAGACATCAAGCAGGCGGAACAGGAAGAAGCCTGAAAGTTATTAATCAGCGCGCAACCTCCAGAAACGGATGTATCCTGGACTGCAGGGGCGCGTTGCGATAATAACTGGGGGCGGCCGAGGGATAGGTGCAGCCGTAGCTGTGAAGCTGGCGCAGAATGGCTGCTTCACAATAATAGGCTATAGGAAGAGGGACGAAGAGGCCAAACAGACAGCTGAGACGATCAGGTCATCGGGAGGCAAATGCGAAATGGTGAAGGGGGACATATCAGACCCGAAGACCGTAACCGGTCTATTCGACGCCGCATCTGAAAAGGGAAAGGTGGACATACTCGTCAACTGCGCCGGTCTTGGCATAGCCGAACCCGTAACCGGTGTCACAGATGAGCACCTTGGCAAGCAGATAGATGTCAACCTCAAGGGTACCTACATGTGCTGCAGAGAATACCTCGCCCGATTTGGAGGTTCCAACTGGGGAAGGATAGTTAATCTGTCGAGCGTCGCCGGGATTCACGGCATCCCCTTTCTTTCCGTTTACAGCACGGCCAAGGCTGGCCTGATCGGGATGACAAAGAGCCTTGCTTCAGAGGCTCCTTCAGGCGTGACTGTAAATGCGGTGGCGCCTGGACTCGTCAGGACCAGGATGGGTGAAAGCCTGATTTCATTTCTCAACCTTAACGAACAAGAGTGGGCAACCAAGAACACCAAGACGGGAAGGCTGGTCACGCCCGATGAGGTTGCCGAGCTTGTCGTCTTTCTATGTAGTGACTTTGGTGCAAGCATCACAGGACAGGTCTTTACGATAGACGGAGGTCAGGAGCTGGCAGTCAACAGCCGTGGTTACCTCTGATCGGAGCACAATTTCCTGTCGAGAAAACAATTTAGCCGAGTATGAGGCATCCACGATGCCCCGTAAAAGAGCTTCCCAGAGCTGGCTCACGCCAAACGATGATGTCGAAGCCGTCAGAGGCGGGGCATAAATTCAATCTACAACAATTTTATTCTTCGTTTTGTAGTTCATACAATAAATAAACAAATAAAAAATCATCCTCTGGTAACCACCTGACTCGGTTGACTCGAAAGAAAGGACTCCGGCCGGAAGAGCTGGCCGAAATGGTCACCAGACTGAAGAATATCGTGCACGACCTGAATCAGGAGGTGGAAAATGGTGCCCTGCTGGTCGTCGAAGGCAAAAAGGATACCATGGCCCTCAGAGGTTTTGGATTCACCGGAGATTGCTTTGAAATTTCCCAGGGTGGCTTTCCACAGTTCCTTCAACTCGCAGAATCCCGGAGGAAGGTGATTCTGCTTCTTGATTACGACAGGAAGGGAAGATACATGTTTGCTCGCGCACTGAAGCTGATGCATGGCAAGGGTATCGCTTCAGATTCAAGGTTCAGGGACGCTTTGAGGGCGGTCACGGATGGTGAGCTAAAGCATGTGGAAGACCTGGACAAATACTCAACCGAGTAAAATCCAAATCAAGGAAAAGAGTTATCTAATATGAATTCCAGCCATATGATATCACGCTTAAAATCTTACGTGTGTCAAAAGAGTTGAAAAAAATTGAACGATTCAAGTGTCGTAAAGTATATGGTGAAGCTGAAGTTTACCATCGACGGCGTTGTTGAAAAGGCCGACGTTATAGGCGCCATCTTTGGTCAGACTGAAGGATTGTTCGGGCCAGAACTGGACCTGAATGAGCTGCAGAAGAACTGGAAGATCGGCAGGATCGAGATAAATCTCCAATCCAAGAATGCGCAAACAAGTGGTGAGGTATTCATTCCTGCTTCCACGGACATCTCGACAGCCGCGCTGATAGCCGCTGCACTTGAGAGTGTCGACAAGGTGGGTCCCTGCGCCGCAAAATTCCAGCTCATGGAGATCGAGGATGTAAGGGCATCAAAGAGGAAGCTTATCGAAGAAAGGGCGAAGGGGATTTTGAAGGTCTGGTCCTCCAAGGCGGCATCCGAGGGCGAGGAGGCGGTCAAAAGCGTCTCGGAATCCATAAAGCCCGGACGCGTTGTTTCATACGGACCCGAGAAGTTGCCCGCCGGCCCTGGCATATTCGACGCTTCAGAGGTCATTCTCGTCGAAGGGAGGGCGGACGTGATAAACCTGATGAGGGCAGGCATAAACAACACCCTTGCGATAGGAGGGGCAAAGGTACCCGAATCGGTGGTGAAGCTCACAAAGCAGAAACGCGCCATCGCCTTCCTGGATGGTGACAGGGGTGGCGATCTCATCTCGAAGGAACTTCAGCAGGTAGCGAATGTGGAGAAGATACTGAGGGCTCCCCCTGGAAGAGAGGTCGAGGAGCTGACTCCCGTAGAAATGCTGGAGATACTAAAGGGCGGCGCCGAAAAGGAGCACAGGCAGCGCGCTCAACCGACCCCATCCAGACCCGCCCCTCAGAAGCCATCCGTCAAGCTGGAGGTCAAGCTTGAAGGCAAGCTGGACGCAAAAGTCAAGGAAATATTCCCAGGACTGAAGGATTCACTGGAGGCCTACGTGCTGGACGATAACCTGAAGGTGCTGGGCAAGGTGCCCGTAAGCGACCTTGCTTCCTCGCTTGAAGGATTCTCCGGTGCGAAGACTGTAATATTTGATGGAATCGTAACACAAAGACTCGTCGATATAGCGAAGAAATGTGGTGTGACCACACTGATAGGGTACAAGGTTCCCGACAGCGTCAGCGTGCCGCCGGGGATGAACGCTCACACATTTTCGTCACTCGGTCTTTCCTAGTGTTCATTCTTGAACTTCCGATGGCTGGATGGCCATAAGGCACTTCAGATCACTCCAGACGATGTAAACGACCTCTGGACGGTGAGGAGGATCATTTCAACCGGTGACCTGGTTGAAGCCTGGACGACGAGGGAGGTGAAGCTCGAAGGGGACTACATCAGGCCTGACAAAGGCAGGAGGGTGAAGGTCAGAGTAAGGGTTTCTGTCGAAGACATAAAATTTGACAACGAGCTGGGAAGGCTCAGGGTAAAGGGAAAGATAGTCGACAGCAACAGCGAAATGGTGAAGCGAGGTTCCTATCATTCGCTGGAAATAACCCCCTCTACGGAGTTCTCGCTCTGGAAGGAGGATTATCCCGGCTGGCTGAGGTCACTCCTGGCCAAAAGGAGAGAAGTGCCCCCGGTCATCATCGTGGCTTTGGATTCGAGGGAGGCAGGCGTCGGTCTTCTCCGCGGCCTTTCACTGCAGTACTTCGGAACGGTTACTTCGGAAGCTTCCGGCAAGATGTACCGACAGGATACCGCCAAACTGACACAGCAATATCTGACTCATGTCAGGGACCTGGTAAGGGACGTGGCCGGCAGACATGTCGACGCTACGATCGTGCTGTTAGGACCGGGGAAGACAAAGCTTCAGCTGTCCAACCTGATGGGGGAAAGCCTGAAGGCGAATGTCATCGAAGGGTACGACCTTGCGGGTGAGGATGGGGTGAGACTGGCGTTGAACGACCCGTCCTTCAGGAAGCTGAGAGAGGGGACCCAGTACAGCCAGGTGAAGAACTGGATAGATGAGGCTCATGTCAGACTTGCTAAAAATGATGGCCGTCTCGCCATGGGTTACACCTCCTGCGAAAGGGCCGCTGCCGCCGGAGCGATAGACGTCCTGCTCATATCCGACGGCCTTTTCAGGTCTGTGGATGAAGAGAAGATCATACAGCTGGCGAACACCGCCGAAGCTTCAGGTGCAAGCGTGATCCTTCTCGACTCCACCACCGTTCTTGGACTGCAGATCACCAACATGGGGGGAGCCGTAGCACTGCTTCGCTATGAACTCTTCACGCAATGAGCTGCTCTATGTTGAAAAACTGGCTGATGAGCGCCAGAACTATCGAAAGAACAATGAAATCCCTCCCCATCCTGCGGTTCAGGTGCGTAAAGTATAGCGTGATTCCGAGCAACAGCATGGCAATGGAAAGGGGCAGAGCTATGCTCAGAAGCAGCTGTACCACCTGTTCCAGCACGAACTTGATGAAACCTGAAGCAGCTGCCACGATACTTCTTGCGGTGACGCCCAGCTGAGCCACCACTGTAAGATTGGATGTGCTGACGCTCATCCAACTTGGAGACCGGGCGGGTATTTATCGACACCACCACCCAAGGAAACCACTTAAGAATGAGGCATAGATTCTCGCAGGCGATGCAGACTCTGAAATGTATGAATTGTGCCGGACCGGTATTCTACACCAGACGGTACTCCGGCGAATCTCTTTGCTCGGCCTGCTTTAGGCAGAGTATAGAATCCAAGGTCAGGAGGACGATATCGAAGTATCGAATGCTGAAGCATGGCGAAAGGGTAGCAGTCGCTGTATCGGGCGGAAAGGATAGCCTAAGCCTTCTCACCATCATGGCAAAGATCGTCCCCAAGCATGGCTCCGAGCTCGTTGCTATAACGGTGGATGAAGGGATAGATGGGTACAGGGACGAATCAATATCAAACGCGAGGCTTGTGACAGAAAGATTGGGCGTGCCGCTCCATGTGATCAGTTACAAGCAGCTTTTCGGGTTCACACAGGACCAGGCAATCAATACCCGTACGGGAAAGGTAACTTCGTGCGCGATGTGCGGAACCTTCAGGAGGCGTGCAATAGACGTCGCATCAGACCAGCTTGGTGTAGAGGTTCTTGCCACGGCCCACAACCTGGATGACATGGTGCAGACATTCATGATCAACCTGATGAACTGCGACTTGAAGAGACTCGGATGGTTCGGTGGTACGTCCCAGTCAGAAAGATTCAAGGTCAGAAGAATACATCCATTTATGGAGATATACGAGAAGGAAGCAGCGCTTTATGCATTTGCCTCGGGGTTGCCAATGCAGTCAACCCACTGCCCCTACATGGATGAGGGAATACGAAGCAGCATTCGAATATACCTGAATTCACTGGAAGAAGCACACCCAGGGATAAAGAACATGATGCTGAAATCAGCGCTTGGCGTCGCCGACAGGTTCAGGCAGTCCAGGACGGAGTCCACCAGGTGCGTCTCCTGCGGCCGTCCTTCGACAGGGGAGCTTTGCAGCACGTGCGAACTTCTTTCCACCTTTCCAGCTTCATCGATTCCGGTGGAGACCCCCGTATCCTGAATCCCAATGTTTCGTTAGTCAAGGTCAGAGAGCATTATATATCCGGTCTAGCGGCGTCGGACTGGGCGATGGGTAGGGTCGGGAGGCCAGCCGTCTTCCATACTCGAAACCGGCTACAAGCGAGGACCAGCAACCTTCAGGTTAACATGGCATGCCTCTCGCCCAGGCCAAGCCGGTGGAGCTGAACCTGCGCCCCAACGGGTGGTCGCAAAGGGAAAAGGCACTTCGAAGGGAGTGCGACTATTCCCCGAACCGTCGAAACGTGTCAGGCCCGGGAGGGAGCAGCACTAAGGCGGTGCGGTTACGCTGTTGGGTCTACGTGGGCGATTCGCTGTCTTGGTACAGCGGGGGGTATGTCATGGGAATCCGGAGGGTCCGTCGCCCGTCGTCTATCTGAATTCAGGCCATAATCTATCTGAACGCTCGCCTGCGGAGCAGGTCCTTTCAAAATTGAAAACTCTGAGTCAAAATCAAGAACTGAAAAGGTAATTAATACTCCCGATTCACACGGGCAGATGGGCCGGGGTACCCAAGCCTGGTATGGGGCAGGCCTGCTAAGTCTGTGGGCGAAAGCCCTCGTGGGTTCAAATCCCATCCCCGGCGCAACATAATCGGAAGCCGGAATAATGAAAATGCTCACGTGATGAGACAGCCGGGCGTGCTTGCTTTGAAGAAAATCACTTCGTCTGTTGACGTATTCATCAGAGTGGCAAGCATTCTCTTATATACTGAAAATATCAATTCACACCGAGTTGCAAGGTTCAAATAAAAAGTCGAACCTGGCCGATCAAAAAGCATTCAAGAAACTTGTGACGGAACTTTACAAAGCGTGGGAATCACAGGACGTTTCAAAGCCATCGCGTTTCTACTCGAAGGACCCGGACCATGTCTTTTTCGACTTCGCACCAATCAAGTACACTGGCTGGAAGGAGTATGCTGCAGGTGTAAAGAAGACGTTCTTCGATAATATGCCTCCCAATGCAAGCAGGCTTGCCATGAAGGACGACTTCAAGGTGATGAGGTGGGGAAATGTGGCAGTTACTCATTCCACGATTGACTTCAGCGCTAGGCTGAAAAACGGCACCAAGATGAAGGAAACAGGCAGGCATACAGCCGTATGGGAAAAGCATGGGCCAAGATGGCAGATCGTGCACGATCACTGGTCTTTCCCAGCAAAGTAGGTCGCAACCAATATTTTTTGAGATCACAAAAGGTTAGCGTAGAGCCCCTTCACATCCGTGTGAATACGTTGATGGGCGATTTTGCCGGCAGCCTTATGCTTCTCGCCTATGCAGCCGCCTTGCAGCTCAGGTGTTTCGATGCGCTTATAGGCTCGACTCATTCTGCCCATGGTATTCCAGGGTAAAAGAATATGTCATCTCAACTTGCCGCAGCCGAAGTCTCGGATTATGTTGTGTCGCTGAGGCGGCACTTTCACCGGCATCCAGAGCTGGGTTTCAATGAATTTGAGACAGCCAACAAAATAGAGTCTGAATTGAGATCCCTCGGTCTTGTCCCAAGTCGGGTCACCCAGACGGCAATAGTGGCGGACATCAAGGGTTCCGAACCCGGGCGAACGGTGGCCGTGAGGGCGGACATGGATGGGCTGCCAATCGTGGAAGAGAATCATTTCGACTATGTATCGGAAAACAAGGGTGTCATGCATGCGTGCGGTCATGACGGCCATATCTCAATGCTGCTCGGACTCGCGCGACTCCTGGTCAAGGACAGGACCAGATTCAAAGGGACCGTAAGGCTTCTGTTCCAACCTGCGGAGGAACGTCCTCCTGGCGGAGCGATAGAAATGATCAAGGCAGGCGTTCTGAAGGATGTGGACTTTGTAATCGGCCAGCATACTGACTCGACGATACCAACTGGGAAGGTGGAGGTCTGGTATGGACCAAGCATGGCCAACGCTGACATGTTCAAGATCACCATTCATGGAAAGGGGGGTCATGGTTCGGAGCCGCACGACACGATAGACGCGATCGTACTGGCCTCTCAGTTCGTCGTCAACCTGCAGTCGGTCATTTCAAGACGCAAGAACCCTGTAGTCCCTGCGGTCATATCCGTGGGGACTTTCAATGCGGGGTACCGGGACAACGTGATAGCACCTAGGGCAGAACTCACGGGTACCGTGCGCACGCTGAGCGATGACATGAAAGCACTACTGAAGGATGAGATAGAGAAGGTTGCGAAGGGGGTATGCCTTCCGGTTGGAGCTTCGTACGACTTCTACTGGGAGGATGGCTATCCGGTACTGGAGAATGACCCTGGTGTTGCAAAGGTGTTCGATGATGTCGCATCAGAACTCCTGGGAAAGGAAAACGTCCTTCACCCTCCGCCTAGAATGGGGGGAGAGGATTTCAGCTACTTCACCAAAGAAAGAAGGGGAGCATACTTCTTTCTCGGAGTCAGGAATGAATCGAAGGGGATAGCCAGCCCTCACCACAGCCCGACATTCAACCTGGATGAAGATGCACTGAAGTATGGTGTAGAAATCCTGTACAGGAGCACGCTGAGACTGCTGGACAAAGGTGCTTGATGAATCTCAACAGGGTGCAAGTGCCAAGAGAATTGAAGAAGAGTGTCCCCCAGATCCTGGGTCGGATAAGGCGCATGGTGGACTCCTCCTCCGACAGGAGAGCCACAGCCCTGGCCGAACTCAAGGAAAGGGAGGAGGACGACCCCTTCAGAATTCTGATCGGAACCATCCTTTCGCAGAGGACCAGAGACGAGAACACGACCAGGGCCGTGGACAACCTGTTCGGCGTATACGGTTCCGCTCAGGAACTTGCCCACGCCGACGAAGAAAAAGTCAGGACTCTCATTCGGCCCGCGGGGTTCTACAACGTCAAGGCCAGGAACATCATCGAAGTATCCAGGGCAATCGTATCCAAATACGCGGGCAGGGTTCCAGATGACCTGGAACAACTGCTGAGCCTGCCCTCCGTTGGAAGAAAAACTGCCAACTGTGTTCTCGTTTACGGCTTCGGCCATCCTGCTATACCGGTCGATACACACGTGCACAGAATATCAAACAGGATAGGACTGGTCAGGACCGCGACCCCCGAGCAGACCGAGACGGAACTGATGAAGGTTGTTCCCAAAAGATACTGGCTGGAACTCAACGAGCTCTTTGTGAGGTTCGGACAGACCATATGCAGACCCGTCGGACCCAGATGCAGCATCTGTTCACTTCGACCCGTGTGCGACTACTACAACCAGGTGGTTCTTAAGCAGAAACGTAGTTGATCATTTTCTGGTTTCAGGGATGCCAAAATGAAGCAATCGTGGAATCTTGCCTTAATAGCCTTTTTCGCCGAGGTCTCGCTAACCACCCTCTCCATCTACATACCATACAGGGCGTACAATCTGGGAGCAAACAACGAAACCGTAGGAATCATCGGCGGGGCGAGTTCTATCGTTTATGTGGTGATGCCATTCATCATGGGCAGACTTTCGGACCGAGTTGGACAAAAGAGAATGCTCATAGCCGGAACACTGACCGTGAGCATACTTAGCGCAGGATACTTCCTCATAACAAACCCCGTGCTATTCATACCGCTGAGGGTGGTCGAAGGGTTCGGCTGGTCGATGGTTTGGCCTCCACTCGAGTCGCTGGTGAGCACGAGCAGTGAGGACCCTTACAGGGGCCTGGCAAGATTCAACATCGCCTGGGGGGTGGGTGCCGCCTTCGCCCCCATATTTGGCGGAGTAATAGTTCTCGCCACATCGATACGGTTCACCCTGGCGATGTCTTCCCTTGTCGCCCTTCTCGGGGCCCTATTCATTGGACTGACACCCGCCCCGCACAGAGCACATATCGAGTCACAGACGATCAAATTCTCACAGTCGAGCAGGAGAAGGATACCCCTGCTTCCGCTCTACTTCTCCGCTATGTACGGGGTGACAGCCCAGATAGTAACCACCTTCTACCCCAGGTATGCAACCACTCTGAACTTCTCCGTTCTGGAGTGGGGCACAGTCGTTTCCCTCTTTCTTCTTGGCAGGCTGGTCGCCTTCATCTTCTCCGAAAACGTCAGGAAGAGAATCGGTCTTCAAAACATGTTCTGGTCCTTCTCCGCGATCGCCGTAATCTTCCCGATTTCTGCAATTTTTGTAGGCACATTCTTCGCTCTCGATTCGCTTACATCCTTCCTTACCGGTGCCTGCATAGGCTACATCTATTCGGCGACGATCAGCAAGATGGTGGTGGGTCCGGTAGAATACAGAGGCAGGGCTGCCGGCATGTTCGAGTCATCGATCGGTCTGGGCACCTTCCTGGGTCCGGCGGTCGCTGGTTACGTTGCGGTTGGCGGTCTCTCGCTCACCCTTGCACTTCCGGCACTGATGATGATACTTGCCGCAATGATAGGCATTGCGGGCAGGCGGAAACTTGGACCCGAGTTTCCGCTGTGAATCCTGACATCATGCGGGAGCAGCGGCCGCTCGATTCTTCAGAGGGGTTACGTATGAACTTCGGAGTGCCATGAGGGTTATGATGAAGCACGCAAGGCTCCACACAAACACCACAACCTCGGTGGGAAGCAGCCTGACGATGTGAAACTGATAGAGGGCGGCAAATGTGTCAACGAGTCCCATCGGAAGCGCATAGAGAAGGTACCTGATGCGCTTTGTCAGAACCGCCAGCGTCGCCAGGGTACCCCATGAGAAGTGCGCAAGAAGGGAAGAAATCCTCTCGACTGCAGATACAGCTACGGGAACCAAAAGCTTGCCGGGTAATTCGAAAAGTGCAGGGTTGGTGGATACCAGAATCTTGTATGTCTGCTCGGCCAGCGCTGAATTTGATTGCAGAATGAGGTAGATTGAAAGCAGGTTGATCAGCGAAAGGGCACCCAGATAAACCCCATTTTCCCAGAATGCAAGACCGAGTCCGTAGAACTCGCCGTCCCGGGGATCAAGCTTGGCTTTTCTTGAAGCATACCGTATCACCAGATAAGCGAATCCGACCTCAAAGATGGATGTCTGCACTCCAAAATAGATAGCCAGTGGGACACCCTGTCCGATAATTGCCGTCAGCGGTCTTACTGTTAGATACTGCAGCACAACCTTCGCTGCTATTGCGGAGAAATAGGCTGCAGCGGACGCTATCAGCAATGAGGCCCACAACGACGTCTTGTTCTTCAACTTCATGTAGACGAGTGGTATCACTCCTATCAGAAGCGAGGCTAATGGTTGGAGGAAAAGTATCGGGTCTATGTTGTTCATCGAGCGACGCCCGGATTCAGTCTGTTTCAGAACCGGCTCTTTCTTTCTGTCTCAGGAGAAACGCATTGGGAAACAGCTTCTCCAGCGCGAATTCTCGCCTCTTCCTATCACGGGAAATGATCTCCACCTTTAATCCGTCAGAAAACTCAGAAAGGAACTGCCTGCACGCCCCACAGGGATAGGTAAAGCCGGGTAGGTTCGAGGTCAAAACAATTTTTTTGAACTTTCTCGAGCCCTCAGAAACCGCCTTCACAGCTGCCACCCTCTCGGCACAGATCGTCAGGCCGTACGATGAATTTTCGATATTACATCCCGTGAACACCCTGCCATCGGATGTCAAAAGAGCGGCACCAACCTTCACCTTTGAATATGGTGAATAAGCTAGCTTCGATGCATCAGCGGCCAGTCGTTCAAGCCTCTTTGAGGATACACCGACCATGTCAGCGGTATCCCCCAACTCTAATTAACATCTTTCGTTTCATGAGAAGTCTTTGTGGATTCAATCATAACTTCGGAAACATCCTTGATCCTGTTCTCGTCGAGATTCTTCGACCTCGAAGCATCCTTTAGCATCGCATTACAGAAGGGACACATCGTTACAACCGTCTCTGCGCCGGAATCGTTCAGCTGCTCCATTCTAACATGACTTATTCTCTTGCGTTCAGGTACCTCATACCAGTAGTTCGCTCCACCGGCTCCGCAGCAGAACGTCTTTTCGCCATGCGGATGAGACTCCACCACATCTGAAATTCTACCGAGCAGCTTTCTCTGTGTGTCCACGACACCACCGTAGCGGGACAGGTAGCAGGGGTCGTGAATCGTCAGCTTCTCGCCCGAATCCTCCAGAGCCAGCTTGCCACCAGCAGCGAGCTCCTCCAGCAGCTGTACCTGATGATACACCTTGACTTCCTTCATCCAAGGGTCGAGATTCGGATACTCCTTCGAAAAGGTGTTGCATCCGTGTGGACAGGTGAGAACAATCTTCTTCACGCCATACTTCTTGAAGAGTTCTATATTGCCGAGGGCCATTTCCTGGAAAAGGCTTTCTTCGCCCAGCCTTCGCGCCGGGTCGCCGCAGCAGGTTTCCTGCTCTCCAAGCATCGCGAATCTATCAAGAATTCCAGCCTGCCCGAGCAGAACCAGGAGAGCCTTTATGGAGCCCTTCGAGCCTTCATCGAAGCTGCTCATGCACCCGACCCAGACAAGGTATTCGAAACTCCTGTTTTCATCCACGGTTTTCAAACCCATTTCGCTGAGCCAGCTGTTCCTGCCCGCGTTTGGAATTCCGAGCGAATTCCTTACCTGGTTAAGACTCGCAAGAAGGTCTGACTTCTTCTTGTCCAGCCTGTTTTCGGCCACGAGGCTTCTGCGCATGTCGATTATCATATCGACATGCCTCACACCGACAGGACAGCTTTCGACGCACGCCCCACAGGTGGTGCAGGACCACAACTCCTGTTCATTTATCGTATCGAAAACCTGTGATTCATTCTCATGGTCGCTCTTCAGCAGTTTGAGCTTCCGTACCAGAACCCTGGGGGACAGGGGTCTGTCAACCGCAGTAGCGGGGCATGCAGCCTCGCATGCTCCGATTTCGACGCATGAATCTATGGACGTCGTTTCATAATCCTGGAATTGTGAGATTGAGGTCACACCCATTCTGACCTGGGAGGGGTCCATTCTTCCCTCCAGCACATCCTTCAGGAGAAAGGGTGTGGTGATATCAGACCTTGGTCTCTGAAAGTTCTTCAGCAAGTTTACGGCCGGCCCAGCGTAGAAAACAGCGATCAGCACATTCTTGAACGCATCGAGCGATGTGGTCTCGAGCCTGAAACCGGGAAACCACTCCAGAAATGCCTGAAGCATTGTAAGTGCGATTATCACTATAAGTATGGACTGCAGCACGATTGAACTGCGCCGAAACCGTCCGCCAGAACCAAGCATTTTGTGGACTCTGGTACTGGCTGTGAGCCTGAAGACACGCCAAACCAAAGCAGCCAGAAGACCTGCGAAAACCGGGACAGTCAGAGCCAGGAGAATGTATCTTATGATGTACAGCGATGCTTCAAACGGGTCAAAGAGCGTTAATCCAATCGTCACGATGATTCCGGCTATTATTGATCCATGCATTATGAACACGGCATCCTTCCTGAACAGACGGGCAACCTCCTCCCTTCCCAGCTGAAGCAGAGAATCGAACTTCAGCTTGACATTCTTCTTTCTGACCTGCAAAAAGAGAGAGGCCAGAAGGGCGATAACAGTTGCAACGGCCGTGACATAAAGAAGAACATATTCCAGCGAACCAAAGGGCTGATACAAGTTACTCAACCCCGACCCAGGAAGAAGTCCTTGGCACAACTGGCCCGGAATTCCGGTTGTGAGGAGGCATCACATGAACGGGTTGGAAGCTCGCACTCTTATTGCTTTTGAATCCAGTGAGGTATCGAACGTCGTCGAATAATCATCTGAACGTTCCTTTCTTGCACAAACAATAAATCCGGCCGGTGAAATAGTGATACCCATGTCCTCCTCTGGACCAGACGACCTACTGGGCAGAATCAAGGAGTTGGCAGATAGAAACTTCCCGAAGATCAAGGACAAACTGCCATCGAATGAGCAGGTTTTCGTGCTGAAAACTACCGCTGGCTTTTCTGCAGTCATAAAGCTCAGCAGTCAGGCCATCGTGGTGGAGTCCGGGGACCACCCGAACCCCGTTTCCACCATGACGATGTCCCCGGCCGACTTGGAGCAACTCATGAACGGTCAGCTTGATGGAGTCCAGGCATTTCTTTCTGGCAGAATCAAAGTTCAGGGAGATGTGTTCAGGACGATGGCGCTCAACAATCTGCTTAAGGGTGCCCAGTGATGCCTGATACCCCGACCAAGGTGAGCGTGGTTGGCGCGGGTACGATGGGGCATGGAATCGCAGAAGTGATAGCGATATCCGGTGCCCGTGTTGCCCTCACCGACATAGAGCAGAGATTTCTTGATAATGCGAAGGAAAAGATATCATGGAGTCTTTCGAGGATGGCTGCCAAATCGCAGCTCGGGGAAGACCCCGCTTCCATTCTGTCCCGAATAAGCTTCGAGCTTGATTTCGCGAAGGCTGTAAAGGATACCGAACTCGTCGTCGAGGCGGTACCCGAAAAGCTCGATATCAAGAAAGAAACCTTCAGAAAGCTGGACAGCCTTGTTCCACGCGGCACCATTCTTGCGACCAACACAAGCAGTCTTCCGATAAGTGAAATTGCATCCTCCGTATCAGACCCCTCAAGGGTCGTGGGTCTTCATTTCTTCAACCCGCCCCCCGTGATGCAGCTGATCGAAATCATAAGGGGGCACGACACCTCGCAGGAAGTGGTTGATTTTGCGATTAAATTCGCGGACAGGCTCGGAAAGAAATCTGTCCTGGTGAATAAGGACGTTCCAGGCTTCATTGTCAACAGGATCCTCGTCAGAATGATGGTGACCACAAGGCTTGCAGTGGAGAATGGCCTGGCCACAGTCGAAGAGGTGGACTCCTCCCTGAAGTATAATGCAGGCCTGCCGATGGGCGCATTCGAACTCGCGGACTATGTGGGGCTGGACGTGGTGTACTTCGTGGAGAATGCCCTCGCGGAAAGGGGCTTTCAGGTGACCGCTCAGAAGATGCTCAAAGAGAGGGTAGAATCTGGAAGGCTTGGCATGAAGACCGGCGCCGGCTTCTACACCTATACAAAGGAACGGCCGAGGGCGGAGATCCCAAGGGAGCTTTCGAATAAGGTATCGGCTTCGCTTCTTCTCTCCCCTGCGGTGAATGAAGCGGTATGGATCATGTCAAACGGCGTGGCCACCAGGGATGATATCGACCTCTCCGTCAAACTCGGTCTCGGGTTCCCCAAGGGACTTCTTCGCATGGCGGATGAGTGGGGGCTGGATACGGTTTTATCGAATTTGGAACAGCTGAAGAAAAAGATGGGCCAGCCCTGGTTCACACCTGAACCGCTGCTGTCGAAGATGGTAAAGGAAGGAGATGTGGGCGCATCAAGGGGAAAAGGATTCTACGATTAACGAGTCATGATGGAGCAGGTTCTAAATAATACTCAAGCGCCCCGTCCTCCACCCGTTTCTGAATCTTTACCGCTACCTTCATACCAACCTTCACCCTGTCTGGCTGCACGCCTCTCAGCCAGGACAGCACCTTGAGGTCACCTTCCATTCTGGCCACACCCACCATGTAGTCTGGGAATTGGGAGAAGCTGGAGGGTTTGACAAATATCTTTGTAAACGAAACAAGCTCCCCCTTTTCGGAGAGCTTCTTAACCGACATGTCGGAACTTCCACATTTGCAGCAATCCCCCCTTGGCGGGAAGTAGGTTGCGCCGCACACCTTGCACCTGGTTCCAACGAGCCTGCCTTTCATCAGATTCCTGTAGAAAGGCATTATCCTGACTACGGGTATCACGTACCTCTGCTCAAGCACTCTTCTGGAAACCAGCTGTGGAAGCTGTGTTTTCTCATCGACCACAATCTGTGAGTCTGTGAGAGGTTTCTTCCTCTGCCTTTGCTTCGGGGAAACCAACTTTGATGTCATTGGCCGCCCTTATCCTGTGACAGCAGGGTAACATATGCATAATGTCCCGTACCGCCGATATTGTGAACAAGCCCCCAGCCATTTCTTATGTCTGCCTGCCTGTCCCCTTTTATCTGGGATTTCAGCTGCCGGGTAACCTCTCCAACCATGCTCACCCCGGTGGCGCCGATGGGATGTCCCTTTGCCTTTAGCCCCCCGCTGAGGTTCACCGGGAGCACTCCCCCCTTGTACGTCTGGCCTTCTCTGGCCATCTTGAACCCACCGCCCTTTCTGGAAAAACCCAGGTCCTCGTATGCGAGAAGTTCCGCGATGGTGAAGCAGTCATGCACCTCCGCCAGGTCCAACTTCTTGGGGTCTCCATCGAAACCTGCCCTCTGATACGCGCTTTTGGCGGCAAGCCTTGCGGCCTTGAGCCCGACAAAATCTTCCCTCAGACTCATGTTTGCCGTGCCGGATGCTGCGCCGATTCCCCTTATCCAGATCGGGTCCTTCGTGAGTTTTCTGGCCATCTTTTCACTCGCAAGAATCACCGCCGCTGACCCGTCCGTGATTGGGGAGCAATCAAGCAGCTTGAGTGGCCATGCCACGTACTTCGAAGACATCACCTCATCCAGGTTTACCTTCTTCTGGAACTGTGCCTTCGGATTCATGCTGCCATAATAATGATTTTTGATCGCGATCTCCGCCAGGTCCTTCTCCGTGGCACCATACTTTGAAAGGTAGGCGGTTGCATAAAGCGCATAATAACCAGGAAACGTCATCCCGAAGTTCTCGAACTCCCAGAAGTAGTTTCCGGCCCTGCCTATGAGCTCGACCGCAACGGACGTTGGGGATTCTGTCATCTTTTCGACCCCCACCACCGCCACCACGTCCGCGAGTCCGCTCGCTATGCTTGAGTATGCCTGGTATATCGCTGCGCTTCCTGAAGCACACGCCGCCTCCACCCTCATCGTCGGCTTGGGTTCCAGTCCGCAGTATTCGCCTACAAAGACGGCGGGCAGTAATTCTGCACTCCATCCACCCACGGTCGAAACAACGAACGAGTCAATATCATTCTGTACGATTCCCGCATCATCCATGGCCTGCTTCACTGACTCCCATGCCAGTTCATCCAGCCTGGCATCGTTTCTCCTTCCAAACTTTGACTGGCCGGCGCCGACTACAGCAACCGAGCGCAAATGTACCGCCTAGCTCTCCTTCAGTTTACGGCGGAGCACCTTACCAACAAGGGTGGTGGGGAGTTCATCCCTGAATTCTATGATCCTTGGTATCTTGTAGGGTGCCAGCTTGCCCTTCATGAACTCCCTTATCTGGTCAGGTGTAACCTTTCCCTTGTATCCATCCTTCAACACCACGAACATCTTCGGCTCCTCTCCGTGAAACTGGTCCGGCACTCCCACCACCGCGGCCATCTTCACAGCTTCATGTGTGTACGCCACTTCTTCCACTTCTCTCGGGTAAACCTTGAGTCCACCGACGTTTATCATATCCTTCTTCCTGTCGACGATGTAGAAGTATCCATCTTCATCCATGTATGCTATGTCACCCGTGTAGAGCCATCCGTTCCTGAATGTGGTCTTTGTATCCTGTTCATTGTTCCAGTAGCCCTTGGCCACCTGCGGCCCGGACACGGCCAGCTCGCCCACCTCCTTCACACCAAGCTGTTTCTCACCGGTCTCCAAATCAACTATCTTTGCGTCGGTATCTGGGAACGGTATCCCTATCGAACCCGGTTTCACCTTCGCCTGGTCATCCATTGGATTCGCATGGGTCACGGGTGAAGCCTCGCTCAGGCCATACCCCTCCACCACTAGAGCGCCTGTGCTGCTGTTCCAATTCTTTGCCACCTCGGCGGGAAGTGGTGCGGCTCCCGATATGCACCTCTTTATTCCGCTGAAATACTGCTTGTAACTTGGGAAGAGTGGCGAACCCATCAGTGCTATGTACATGGAAAACACTCCCGGGAACGATGTGGGCCTGTGTTTCTTCACGGCTTCAAACGTGTCCTTTGTTAAAAACCTTGGGAGCACTATCACCTTCAGACCAGCGGTGAGTGTCGAATTCAGCACGACACTCATTCCATAAACATGGAACCAGGGGAGAACACCCACCATGGTGTCCTGCTCGGTTAGGTAGCCCCACTTCTGGTTCATCATGCAGTTGGAAACCAGATTCAATGGTGTGAGTATGGCAGCCTTTGGCGTGCCTGTCGTGCCTCCTGTGTACATGAGCACCGCCGGGTCGTTGTGTACATCTACAGTTACCGGTTCTGGCTCCGTTCCATTCCTGACGAAGTCCTTGAATTTCACTATGCCATCCCTGTCCGGTTCATTCGAAGAAGGAACCTTTCTCAGCAATCTTCCCAAGAAAGCCTTCGCGCCAGGCATGTAGTCGGCAATGTTCGTGGAGACAACCTTCCTCAGGTTACCAACTGGCATCGCCTTTTTCAGGGTAGAATAAAACATATCCATGACGAATGCGAGTTCGGCCCCTGAATCTTCGAGGATATGTTTCAGTTCATGCTCCGTGTAAAGCGGATTGACTGGAACAACTACCCCGCCCACCGCCTGAACCGCATAATAGGCAAATGCGAACTGAGGACAGTTTGGAAGTATAAGAGCAACCCTGCTGCCTTTTTTGATCCCCTCCTTCTGCAGGGACGAGGCCAGCTTCGTCACCACTGATTGGGTTTCTCCAAACGTTATCTCCCTGTCGTAAAATATGAACTGAACACCTTCAGGATTCTGAGCCGCCCTTTCCTTCAGAAGGTCGGAGAGCGTTTTCTCCGGGTAATCCATATGCATCGGTACATCCTTGGGCCAGTGCTTGAACCAAGGTCTTCCCTCCGCAACAAGCGTAGAAGTTGTGGTCAAACACTGGAGTTATACTTTGAGATGCCCTTATAGTTTTTCATTGTTTTAGGCAAAAGGTCTGGACTCGTTTCACTTCCTCGATTTGACCTGTTTGATGAGTTCAGGTACCACCTGGTAGAGGTCGCCCACCGCGCCGTAGTCGCAGTTCTGAAAGATTGGGGCGCTCTTATCGGAGTTTATTGCGACGATGCACTTCGACTCCTTTATACCGGCTACGTGCTGGAGCTGGCCCGAAATGCCTACCGCGAGGTACAGCTTCGGTTTCACCTGTACGCCGGTCAGACCGATGTGCGCATCCTCCGGAAGCCAGCCAAGGTCTGAAGATAATGGTCTTGAGCATCCTATCGAAGCTCCCAGGACATCGGCCAGCTGCCTTACCAGGTCAAGGTCCTCCTTCTTCTTCAAACCCCTGCCCACGGCGACAATCTTCTCAGCCTTTGTAAGGTCCACCGAACCTCGAGCAACCTCCCCTTCCCTGACGACCCTTACCTTCTGTGTGAGTGGCTGAACCACCACTTCTTCCACGGTGGGGGATGGTCCGGATGACGGTGGTGGAGCGTAAGACCGGGGCTTGATCGCCACCACACAGGACGTGGCCTTGAGAACTCCTTTTGACACGGCCCTTCCTCCGAAGACCATCCTTTCGATCGATACTTTGCCGTCTACAGCCTTTACACTTATACAATCGGTGGCTACGGCTGCTTCCAGCAAAAAGGCCAGTCTCCCGGCAACTTCCTTTCCATCTCTCGTTGACCCGGTGAACACGAATCTGATCCCCCGCTGCCTGCAGACGTCGGCGAGGATCCTGGCCGTCACTTCCGGCGTAGGCTCACCTGTAACCCCGGGTAGCGAAACCTTCAGGACAGCATCAGCTCCAGGCGCGAAACTCGGAGCTCCGTCTGTGTGTCCACCCAGGCTCATTAGCACCACCCTTCCGCCTCCGGAGTGGGCGAACTCGAGTGCAGGGGTGAGTATTTCTGAAGCTATTTCAGGGTCCTCGGAGTAAACGAGGACGTCTGTACTCATATCAGTCCCTCCTTTGCCATCGAATCAACAAGTTTGGATGCGACTTCAGACGGACTCCCTTCGAACATCACCTTCTTCCTGTCCACTGCCTTCGCAAACATACCCTCCAGGCTGTACCTTGCTTCGCCCTCAACATTCATGTCTCTGAAGTCGAAGGTTGTTATCTGCTTCTTCATGGCGGCCATTATCTGAAGAAGTGTCGGTATGCGAGGCTCGTATATTTCACTCACCACAGAAACAACCGCAGGAAGTTCGCATTCTACCGTGACCACGCGCTTTTCGAGGGATCTGTCTCCTTTCAGCGTCTGACCTTCAAGTTCTATGCTCCTGAGGTAGGAAAGGTAGGGCACGTCGAGTTTCTCTGCCAGCATGGCCGGGATCACCGAGCTGTACACATCGGTGGAGCCTTCGGCGCACATCACGATGTCCCACTTTGGCATCTTCGATAGTCCTCCTGCAAGTCCCTCCACCACCTGCCTTGAATCCAGTTTCAGAAGATCATCCGTCCTGACCAGAAACGCATTGTCCACACCCATGGCCAGCGCTTCGCGTATGCTCTTGTTCGCCTCTTCTGATCCAAGAGTAAGTGTGGTCACAGTCCCCCCGAATTTCTGTTTCAGCCTGAGGGCGGCCTCAAGTGCATTCCTGTCGAAGGTGCTGACCTTGCCAGGAACTCCCTGCAGCGAGACCAAGCCGGTGGCTGCATCGACCTTAAGCTGTCCTTCATCGTAGACGTGTTTTACGAGCACCACTATGCTGAGGGGCATTTGCATGCACCGATACCTTTCAGAGTCACATGGACATCACGTCTACGCCAAGCGACAGCTTCAGCAGCTGCCTTATAATGACAAGACGCTGGATTTCGTTGGCTCCTTCGTACACCTTCGTGATCTCGACATCCCTGAGGAATCTTTCGATCTGGGTTTCTATGATCACCCCGGCTCCTCCGTATATGCTTATTGCCTTCTCGGCAGCCCATTCCGCGGCCTCGGTTGCATACGCTTTGGCCAGAGAGGCTGCGAACTTGTACTCCTCCCTTCCCTGGTCCGCCAAAGTTGCCGACCAGTACACCAGCTGCCTGGCGCTGACCAGCTTCATGACCATATCGGCCAGATAGGTATCTATCATCTGATGCGAAATCAAAGGTCTGTCAAACGTGGTTCTCTGCATCGAATAGTTCAGTGATTTTTCGAAGAGAATCTGCGCCATGCCGAGCGCCTGAGCCGCAACACCTATTCTTCCATGGTCAAAAGTCTCCATTGCAATCTTGAAGCCTTCTCCCTCGGGCCCCAGCCTGTTGGAATCCGGCACGACGACATTATCCAGCTGGAGCTCAACGATATGGCTACCCTTGAGTCCCATCTTCTCCATATGCCGTGCTACATGAAAACCCTCTGTTTCCTTTTCTACGATGAAGAATGTGAGCCCCTTCCACCTTTCCTTTCTGTTCGTTATAGGGCTGGTCCTCGCCAGCACAACGAAATAATCTGCGACGTCACCACCGCTGATGAATGCCTTCCTACCATTTATCTTCCAGCCATCCCCCACCTTTTCGGCTCTGGTCTGTATTCCGGCAACATCGCTTCCGGCTACAGCCTCGCTCGTTGCATGAGCGCTTCTCTTCTCCCCCCTGGCTATTGGCGGCAGATATTTCTTCTTCTGTTCCTCTGAACCAAAGAGCAGCACGGGGAAAACGAACAATCCATTGGCCCCCATCAAAGTGACGATCGCCGGGGAAACCTTGGCGACCTCCTCTGAGAATATCGCAAGCATCACCTGGTCCCCGCCCTGGCCTCCATATTCCTGAGGTATCGACACACCCTGGAACCCCTGTGCCAGCATCTTGTTCACCAGGTCCTGAGGAACCTCGTTGTGTTCCTCTATCTCGGTGACCCTTGGAGCTATTTCCTTCTCCGCAAATTCTTTGACCATCTGTCTGAACATTTCATGTTCTGGCTTGAATTTGATTTCATAGTCTGATAACCCCTTAAATGGGAATACCATAGCTTGACCATCCGTCGAAGCCGCTTTAATCTCTTGCGAGAAATACGTTATCTATTACTTGGCTCAACCGGATGCGGTCGGATTGTCGCAAATACATTTCGGGTCCTACCTGGGTTTGGGCCAGCCTGTATTCGAAGGTGATACCACCACCATCAGTCTGGAGGTCAAGGACCATCATCTGAACATGCTTGGCGTGGTGCACGGAGGCGTGATCACAACACTCTCGGACACCGCGATGGGAAACGCTTCCTTCGCAAACGCGAAGCATCCGCTTGTTACTGTGGAACTAAAGGTGAGTTTCATGAGGCCTGCCTTCAGGGGAAGGATCGAAGCAAGAGCAAGGGTTCTGAAGAAGGGTGAACATCTTCTTTTCGCAACCTGCACCGTGGTGGACCAGGATGGCCGGGAAATTGCAGTCGCGCTGGGCACCTACATGATGATAGACCAGATAAAGAAATGAATACACACCAAAGGTCGAAACCTTATATCAACGATTCATGGAACGTAGTGGTCGTCTAGAAATGAGTCACCCAGCTGACCTAGGTAGCGTAAAGGAAGGTTCGTATATCCTGCTCGAAGGGGAGCCATGCCGTGTAGTCCAGGTGGACAGAAGTAAACCCGGGAAACATGGTAGCGCAAAGATCAGGCTCTTCGCGATCGGTGTGTTCACCGGCTCGAAGAGAAGCATGGTTGGACCGGCCGAATCGAAGATCGAGATCCCCACCATAGACAAAAGGTCCGGTCAGGTGATATCGGTGGGTCAGGGGACCTACCAGATAATGGATATGGAAACTTTTCAAACATTCGAAACATCCTCTGTCGAAGAAGAGTTGAAGCCCAAGCTTCAGCCGGGAACAGAAGTCGAGTACTGGAACGTTCTGGACAAAGTAAAGATAATGAGAGTAAAGGGCTAGATTTCGCTGCCCAGAGGCTCTTGGTCGCCACGACGGGCGAACGGACTCACCCTGGACTCCACGGGGCGGGGATGAAGACTACGACCTGGAGCCGGGTTAAAGAACAAATGGTTCCTGCCACGTTAATCAAGGTTGTAGGTGAGTTGCTGGCTTCCCGCTGATATCAGGCGGGACGGCTTCTGATCAAGATATTCTTATCTTGTTGCTTCTGGGCGATTTTTGTCGTTGTCTGTCCGTACCCGAATCTTGATGTCGCCACCATTTATTATACTCCATTCCTAATGAATTGAGAATACGAAGCACAGGTGAGGTCTATCAAAGTAGCACTGAAGAGAGATTTCCGATTATTCCAAAGTCCAGTAGTATAGCATTAATTACCAGGGTCAAGAAGCATAATTTATGAGTGCACCTCCATTTGACGACAGCGACTCTTCGAAGTCAGAACTGTTCGATGCTCTTAGCCACCCGATCAGGGTACGGATACTCGAATCTCTAGAGAGTGGCAGCAAGAGGTTCTCCGACCTGAAGAAGGCAACAGGCATCCAAAGCAATGGCCATTTGCAGTTCCACCTGAGCAAACTTCAGGGATTGGTATCGATCACAGAAGATGGTAATTATTCACTTACTGATGATGGCAGAGAAGCCATTAGGTTCCTTCGCATTTCCAGAATGCCTGAATTCGGGTCCAATCCCATCACCCCGAATGTTTCAAGGGTCAAAAATGTGGCTGGTGCTGCAATCGTCATCGCGCTGCTCCTTGTGGGTTCTATCATCGTCGTAGCTGGGATGTACTTAGCCAGTCAGACGGCGTGGCAACAGGGGGTCACAAGTTCATTTGCCGGCTCTAATCTCGCCAATAGCAGTAGAATCATACCTGCTGGAGGCGTCTTTATTGCCGGTGGCGTCACGGAGAGTTCGCCACCCGTTTACAGAATCATAGCTCAATGGTCCACCCCAAATCCACCCTATCAGCTTGTTTTTGCTGTCATCGGGGTTCCGAAGGGCATGAATTGGACAACTGTCATGCAAAACCATAGCAGTGCCCTATTCCTTGCTTCTTCGGACAATCCGGGAGGTTTCGCCGACCTGACGTTTTCCATCCCGCCGAACGACTTTGCAATCGGCTTCGTCTGGATAAACCCGTCTCAATCTCCAGTGACTCTCTCTTTAGCTACGATCGACGAGGAAATAGCTTACCACCCCTTCGCTCAGATGGGACGTGATCTGACGTACCTAGGTTATGCGTTTCTAGCACTCGCAATTGTAATCCTGGGCGCGTTCTACTTACGACCTTTTCTGGCCAGGCATAATCCAAAAGGCAGGACAGACTCTTCAGTTGAAGATATTACGAGAGGAAGATAATAGCTGACTCCATATGGCAGATTGTTATAACGAGCCCACCAGTTCGTAAAGTCTTTTTCTTTCATTCTCTTCGTCTGAAACCGGCACAAGCATCACGAGCAGTTCATCAAGGCCTTGCCGAATTAAATTCAGAAGCCCTTCCTTCACAGTATTCTCGTTCCCTGAGATGACCATGGAATCGACCACAGCCCTGAACCTTGTCACTTCGTCACCAGCCGGTAGACCAGCTTCATCCATCATGTGCGAGTAGAAAGGAAGCTTTGGATATCTTCCTATGGCAGCATTTGCTGCTTTGTATACAGCTTCCTTATCTTCACTGAACGCGACTGAAATCTGTGCGACCACCGGCGGTACGGGCCTATTTCTGACGCGCGCGCCCTCCTTTAGCGCTGGAATCGCCTTTCTGAAGAGATACGATGGTGGGCACATCCAGGAAATCACCCCATCGGATATTTGTCCCGCAATCCCGTATGACCTGGTTCCCAGCGCCGCCACGAGTATCGGAACATGAGCCACCCTAGGAGCTGAATACTTTGTTTTGAAGAAGCGGCCTTCAAATTCAACGTGTCCTTGCCAAAGTATGCTGCGAAGAACCGCAACGTATTCCGTCAGATACGCAAGAGGCCTCTTCATAGAGACACCATACTGCCCCTCATTGATATGCTGGTGACTGGTTCCTATTCCGAGTCTGAGGCGTCCTGGTGCAGCATCCTGAGCGAGCAGAGCCTGCTGCGCCGCGGTGACAGGATGGCGTGAATAAATCTGCATGATGGAAGTACCCAGCCTTATCTCTTTTGTCTGCCTTGCAGCCAGAGCGCAGAAGGAGAGGGTGTCGGTGGCGCCCACCGCCATCGAGGTCATCCAAACCTGTTTAACTCCAGCATCTTCAGCCTCAGTCACCCTCTTCAATCCCTCCACAGCATCCTTTGCGTTTATACTGACACCGATTCTTTCTCTGAGGGGAAGTCGTGAAACCTCTTCTGAGGTAACAGGAAATCGAGTTTCGGTCTTTTCGGACGACATTTTCCTTAATGGGCCCTTCGACCTTGCAATATAAAATTGGTTCGTCAACCGTTCTGGTGAGATCTCATGGTTTCTAACTCCTAATATTGACCGCTCATGTGGTGTGGTTCATTCAGCAGAAACCTGGTTGACTAATCCTCCATATGATCTGCCAAATCACTTGAAAGAGGAAAGGCACCTTACTGGCCAGGCTATTTCAGGAGTCTGCCATGAAACCCCCGCAATTATTTTCGTCGGTATATAATTGAATAATATTTTCGAAAGGATTTACGGAGCTGTTGCGTGTATGCGTGTCCAGCCATTTTTACCCGAACCATGAACAGGAAGTTAGTGGACCGGGCGGGACTTGAACCCGCGGACTCTCGCTGTTTCTGGCGAACCCATGCGAAGCGAGCATTTTACCAGCCTAAACTACCGGCCCACAATGCGCTCCTCAATCAATCTTGAAATAAACTCTTCCATTGCTGATGGATCCAATTCATCTTCGAGCCCTTTCACAGATATTCACTTGCAGTAAATATCTATATCTGGCCTGGATTTGATGATATGAAGATGCGATCAGTTTTCAACGAGGTGCTCGGTAAGGACGTTCCAATACCAGAAGAGCCTCACAGGATAGTGAGTCTGAGTCCTGCAATAACGGAGTCCCTCTTTCTTCTGGGGCTTGGCAAAGAGATCGTCGGGGTCAGCGCCTTCTGTGCCAGACCGCCGGAAGCTAGAAACAAAAGAAAGGTGGGTAGCTACAGCACAACGAATATCGATGTGCTCAGAAGCCTGAAACCCGACCTGATTTTTACGATTACCGGCTACCAGAGACCGCTAGGACTAAAACTAACGGATGAATTTTCTGTTTATCCGATTGCACTACCGGTCTCAGTGTCCGGTATAGTTGACACCATAATCAAGGTTGGGCTCGTCGTTGGAAGGGTCGACGAAGCCAGGAATCTGGCTTCATCCTTACTGCGAAGTCTTGCTAAATTGAGACCTGTCCAAACAAGGCCAAGGGTTTACGTGGAGATAGACCTTGGCGGTCCAGTGAGCTTCGGTGCTTATAGCTACATAGTCGACGCCTTCGGCTATCTTGGTGCTTCGACCCTTTTCGATGGTGTGATGTCTGAATGGCTCACACCCGACTTGGCAAAGGTTCAAGAAATGGACCCCGACGTATTTGTTTACGAGGCTAAGATGTACTCGAAATTCAGTAGAAATGACTTCGAACGTATGATAGACAAAAGGGGCTGGAGGGGGATGCGCGCGATCAGGTCAGGAAACTATATGAAAACGCCCGGTCCATTGGATTTCCTTGCGCACCATGGACCCAGTTTTATCACCGAAGTGCTCCCCTGGATATCAGCTAACTTATCGGACATAAAGAAAGACACTCAAAGTCAGAGGTCAGGCTCATCTTCTAAAATTAATGGGCCGGACAGTAACCATCCAGGTAGCCATGTGAAGCCTTGACCTGTTCCACACCATTTCAATAAAATTGTATAATTAATTTCAGAATATATGAACATCGCCAATCAACACTCATCAAAGAATGGATTCGAGCCAAACGCCGTGCCGGAATTTCATCATATACTCTTACAGGGTTTGAGTCCCGTCGGAGTCGTCTAATGTTTTGAGCGAGTCCTAGTGACAAGCGACACCTTGGCCGGACCGTGTCAATCTAATAGCGGTCCGAACTCTCTCAAACTTGTGGGAGGTAGCTGGCCCGAGAAGAATCGATATGCATACGTGCTCGAGGGCAGGATCGAACTCAGAGTGCCAAGCGGGCCGGAAGGGACCTACCATCATTTGATGGGGAGCCGCGGCTTAAATGCGGAAGAAAACAAGAGAAGCGTGAACAAGACAGATAGGGGGCCACGGCCTTAAGGGAGTGAGTCAAATCTACCTTGGGCATCGCCCACCTCGCCGGAAGAGCCGTCGGAGGCTATCAAACGGCCTCGATGGGTCGGGCCCGTCCCCAAGTACAAGCATCTCTTGAATGATATCGAAACCAAGCGATGATATGACAACGTATGCAGATGGCTGAAGATCACCCCCGACGTATACCTCCGGCGTTTGGGGTACCTCTGTGAATCGAGGGGCTTCTAACCACAAAGGCTGCTACAGTAGCAACCGCGAACGGAGAAAGATGGGCGTGCAGCTTTTTCATGGATGTGGTTACCGAGCTTGAGGGTGAACAGAAAGCCGGGAGCTACATCGAGTCGAATCTCAAGGCTGTGAAGTCATGGCTGACGCACAACGACACAGAGGTCAAGGGCAGAATCAAGATCCGAAGGTCAAGGGACACGCCCACCCTGAGGGACAAGAGGGCCTTGACCGGTTCAGAACTAGCAGTCTTCCTCTCGAATGCACCGCCAAAGACCCGCTGTCACTAGAAAACGGAGGGAGGTGGGGCTCGATAACCTCCCACAGCTCGTCATCCATGCAGGTGAATTTCATGCAGGCGCGTAGATCGCACCGGGGGAAAGAGCAGGTGGGAGAGAAGGTCTAGACCATGAACTCAACTTGGTTTTGAAATAGGTTCCAGCCGAGGAATCTATTAATACTTGCTTGAGTTGGCAGAGTGCATTTGGGGTCGCCAATACAGGAAGGGAGGTTCTTCAACGTTAGACGCCTTGTTGCGCTTGACATGGGCCTCCACGGATCTACATTCATCCTAGTCGAGTTCGGCCTCGGAGTCCCAGTCCCAATGGTCCTTGGCCTGCTCGTCCCTCGAGGCTTCCTGTTGTTCGGAGCCTATATCTTCACGCTAGGAATCAACTACGTGCCATTCCTCGTCTATGCACTGCGTCTCAGGGACAACTACGGCGATGTCGTAAACATGAGAGATCCGGAGACCAAGAAGCTCATCCGCAAATACAGCATCCAGCAATTCCTAATCTTCATCCCTTTCTTCACGGTCGTCCTGGCGGTAATCCAGTGGCTCCGAGCCCGAGCTCCTTCATCCAACACCACCAAGATTGCAGGTTCAAGTGCGGCCGACCCCACAGAGACACTCAGCGCGGGTGATCATCTTCCCGCAGACGGCGCACTTCTCGAATGAGTGATAGTGCTCGTCGAAGTTCTTGTTCTCCGGGCACTCCAGGTCGTTCCTGCAGACGAACATCCGAACCGCTCGACAAGGACCTCCACACTAACCTGGGTAGTGAGCAAAAGCCCTCGTGGGAGGAACTCCCTCCTCCCACCGGGATTCGACTCTTGCCGGTCGTAGTCCTATTTATTCGTGGATTGTGTCGAACAGAACCCCCGTTAAGTGGCCCCAAACACTCATCATAAGGAGGCCAGACGGGAATGCCACGGAAGCGGGCCGCCTACGGCTCGTTCACCAACGGGGAGAGGATGTGTGGGATATTCCTGAAGGTGGCGGGCTGGAAGAGTGAGTACAAGAGTGTCCAGAGGCTCATGAATCATCTCGCCAGAAGGATAAGGAGCGAGGGGAGTAGGGATTGCTGCCTTAGCTGGCTCTACAGATACTGCAGGAATGTCGGGAAGGACCCAACCTTTTACATCGGCATTGATGCATATGAAGAGATTCAAGATAGCATTAGAAGGGATGACAGCTACGAGTAAACCATCGGTCGGTGAGAAATGCGACCCACCAGCAAATGGTGGTGGGCCGGAAGGGACCCACCCCTTCCGAAGGACGGGCCTGGACTGGCAACCCGTTGTACGACCAAAGGGTTACCGTTTCCGCTTGCACTCCTTTTGTTATTCATTTGTTAGATGAGTTTTAGATGTTTGACCTTTGATCGAGTGCCTTCAACCCGAGTACACACAGCACCAGAAGTTTGATTTATGTACTTGCGCGACTCGACAAAACGGCTCAAGTACTGGATGTCTCTTAGTGTCAGGTGACACTTAGTGGCAGGTGGTAGTGGGGGGTGACCCTGTTTGACACCCCCTCAGAGTCTGAACCATATTTAAGGCGACATATAGCCCACACGGATATTAGGATGGGCCGGACAGGATTTGAACCTGTGATCTCCGCCGTTTTCCGCTATTTGTGTCAGAGCGACGTCCAAGACCAGACTAGACGACCGGCCCACTGTATGACAACCGCGAGAAAGTTCTTCTTTTAAGGATTTTTGGGAGTCGAACCAGCCTTCAGGTTCCACCTCTGGGAATAAGTGACCACAAGCGTCTGATATCAATTCACTTTGGGCACATCTGCACAAGACCATGGTAGGAAAACAGACATTCTTAGCTTATTGACGAAAAATTCAACGGCCACTCAATCACTTTATTTATCCCCTGAATCACCGCATGTTCGAATAAGAATGCAGGAAGCTTCAGTCGGTCATTTGTACAAAATGACCATGGACAAAAGGATCGAGAAGGTCAAGGCGTTTACAGGCATCACTGACGCGGAAGCGGAAGCAGTTTACTCCATGTCTGGACTGCCACGGGACCTAGCAGACAGAATGATAGAGAACGTCGTGGGAGCCATTCAGATACCGGTCGGAATCGCAACCAACTTCATTGTTAACGGAAAGGAAATACTGGTACCCATGGCAATAGAAGAGCCCAGCGTTGTAGCAGCTGCAAGCAACGCAGCCAGAATGACGAGGGTCATGGGCGGGTTCCATGCTACGGCTTCGACACCCGTGATGATAGGTCAGATACAGGTACTCGGTGTTCCTGACCCGCATGCCGCGGCGCAGAGGGTTCTGGCGGAATCCGAGAGGCTTCTGGACATCTGCAATGGCACAAATCCAACACTCGTGAAGGTGGGCGGTGGTGCGAAAGAGGTACGCACAAGGGTCATAAACACCATTCGGGGGCAGATGCTTATAGTAGAGATCGATGTTGACTGCAGGGATGCCATGGGAGCAAACACAGTGAACACCATGGCAGAGACTCTCGCACCATACATCGAGGAACTCACAAAGGGCAGGGTGAGGCTGAGAATAATCTCCAACCTGGCTGTCAAACGGCTCGCGAGGGCCTGGGCCACATTCGACAAGGAAAGCCTAGGGGGGGATGAAGTTGTGGAGGGAATACTGGATGCCTACGCCTTTGCGGAGGCAGACCAGTACAGGTGCACCACTCACAACAAGGGGATCATGAACGGAATAACCGCTGTGGCCCTTGCAACCGGAAATGACACCAGAGCGATAGAATCGGGGGCTCACTCGTACGCAGCAAGGAATGGTGGATACGAGTCACTCACGAAATATGCCAAGGACAAGGACGGGAATCTTGTGGGCAGCATCGAACTTCCGATAGCTGCTGGTATACTGGGTGGCGCCACGTCAACTCATCCTGCGGCCAAGGCCGCCATCAAGATCATGGGTGTGAAAACTGCACAGGAACTGGCTTCGGTAATGGCATCGGTTGGTCTTGCCCAGAACCTCGCGGCGTTAAGAGCACTGTCTGTGGAAGGCATCAACCGTGGACACATGAAGCTGCATTCAAGAAACCTCGCTGTCCTGGCCGGCGCGACACCCGATATGCTGGACGAAGTTGTGAAAAGGCTGGGCACCGGGCATGCAGTCACGTTTGACACCGTGTCAGAAGTCGTCAAACAGATAAAGGCGGAAAAGGAATCATCCAAGCACGATTAATTCTCGCTTTTCACTTTGAAGATTCGGGATAAGAGCTTCGAAGAGGCCTCTTCGGGGTCCGACCTGCCCGCAAGGATCAGGTCTGCAAATCGTTCGAGTGTTCCGTCTCCTGTAAGCCTTTCTTCCATCAATTCTTCCATCTTGCTCCTGAGCGACTGGACCAATTCATCTCTGGCCCTTCCCCTTCTGACTTTGAGCATCTGTTCCGGTGTTATTCTTTCTCTGAATTTTCCTATCGCCTCCATCAACTCCTTCACCCCTGCGCATCTCTGTGCGGACATTCTCAGGACGGGTGGTTTCCAACCGTTCCTCTCCTTGACCGAGAGGACAAGTTGAAGCACTGCCCGGTCCGCCCCTTCGAGCTCAGCTTTGTTCATCACGAACACGTCACCGATTTCAAGAAGGCCGGCTTTCATAGCCTGAACATCATCACCAGTCTGGGGCATCAGAACTACGATGGTCATGTCTGCCAGGCTGGCGACATCGAGCTCAGTCTGTCCCACGCCCACCGTCTCCACGAGTATGACATCGTAGCCTGCAGCGTCAAGCACAAGTATCGTCTTTCTTGTTGCGGTTGACACACCACCCAGGTTACCCCTGGAAGCCATACTCCTTATGAAAACACCAGCATCCAGAGAGTGTTCGAGCATCCTGACCCTGTCACCCATCAGGGCTCCCCCCGTGATAATCGATGAAGGGTCCACAGCCACCACCCCCACCTTCGAGTTCCTGGCTCTGAACTCCTTGATCAGACAGTTGATCAGGGTGCTTTTCCCTGCCCCGGGGGGGCCGGCTATGCCCACCACGAAGGCATTGCCACCTTTGCGAGAAAGACGTCTGTAGATGGAGCCCGAACCCTGCAGGTTGTCTTCAAGGACCGTGATCGTCCTTGAAATGGCGAGTCTGTCCCCCTTCAGCACCCCTTCTGCCAGGTCTTCGCCGGTCAATACGCCTCTTCCAGTCTGGCCCCCGTATTTATCCTTCTGCAACTCCATCCTGACCATGGGGGTATTAGTTCACTTTGATTCCCATTTATATAAAGCAACAAAGGAGAAATACAACCATAACGATATCATGTCAGTATGAAGATGAACTCGAAGAACACGTCCAACTATTACGCTCTGAAGCTAAAGGAAATCAGACGCAAGAAGAGCGAGTCGCCACGTCCGTCGAAGAGCTATGAAGCCTGGAAAAAACAGGTTTATTCGAAATTTGCCAGCATGTCACCGGAGCGCAAGAAAGAATTCAGGAACACTTCAGGTTTTGTTCTCAAGCCTGTTTACACCCCTGAAGACATACAGGACATACAGTACGAAAAGGACCTTGGTTTCCCAGGTTCTTACCCCTTTACGAGGGGGATATACCCCACAATGCACAGGGGAAGACTCTGGACGATGCGAATGTTTTCTGGCTATGGCACGCCCGAAGACACAAACGCCCGTCTGAAGTATCTTCTGAAACATGGGGAAACAGGTTTGAGCATAGCGTTTGACATGCCCACACTTTACGGCTACGACGCAGACGATGCCAGGGCGATGGGGGAGGTCGGGAAATGTGGCGTCAACGTAAGCACGCTGGACGATATGAAGACGATATTTTCAGACATACCTTTGAGGGACATCAGCACATCGATGACGATCAACGCACCCGCCGCGGTTCTGATGGCAATGTATGTCGTCGTTGCCGAAGGGCAGGGGGTTCCGCTGCGATATCTGAGGGGAACCACACAGACGGACATACTGAAGGAGTACATAGCCCAGAAGGAGTGGGCATTCCCCCCGGAGGCTCACATGAGAATAATCAGGGACATGATGTCGTTTTCAACGCGTGAGATGCCTCTCTGGAATTACATAAGCATAAGCGGGTATCACATAAGGGAGGCTGGCGCGAACGCCCTGCAGGAGCTCGCTTTCACACTTGCAGACGGTTTCGCATACGTTGATCTTGGTATATCGGCCGGGCTGCCTGTAGACTCCTTCGCCCCAAGGCTTTCCTTTTTCTTCGACTGTGGAATGAACTTCTTCGAAGAGATAGCCAAATTCAGAGCAGCCAGAAAGATCTGGGCCACGGTGATGAAGGAGAAGTACCATGCAAAGGACCCCAGGTCCCTGCTCATGCGTTTTCATACACAGACTTCAGGCGTATCACTGACCTGGCAGCAGCCCCTGAACAACATAATCAGGACCACCATAGAGGCACTTGCCGCCGTGATAGGTGGGACCCAGTCCCTGCACACCAATTCGTACGACGAAGCGTGGGCGCTTCCGACCGAAAAGGCGGCCAGGGTAGCACTTCGCACACAGCAGATCATAGCGGAGGAAACGGGTGTACCTGACGTTGTGGACCCCCTGGGGGGTTCTTACTACTTGGAGTGGCTCACGAGGGAGCTGGAGATCGGTGCGTACGAATACTTCGACAAGATAGAGAGGCTCGGCGGCGTCCTTGATGCCATAAAGACCGGCTTCCTTCAGAGGGAGATAGCCAACACCGCGTACGAGTCACAGAAGGAATTGGAAACTGGCGAAAGAAAGGTCGTGGGAGTCAATTCCTATGTTGTAAAGGAAAAGAGACCGATCAACATTCTCAGGATAGATGAGAAGGCGCAGAGGGTTCAGGTAGAAAAACTCAAACGATTGAAGAGAACCAGGGACGAGCAGAAGGTCAGGAGAGCTCTGGAGGAGCTCAGGAATGCCTTTCTGGACCCCAATGGGGACACGATGCCTGCGATAATAGAGTCTGTTCGTGCGCGGGCCACCCTTGGTGAGATAATGAATGTTGGAAGGGAGGTGTACGGAAATTGGGCGGAACCACCATTGCTGTGAAGAATGATACTGGACCCCGTGGAGGGGCGAACAGAAAGATCAGGATCCTTGTTGCAAAGCCGGGCCTCGACGGCCACGACAGGGGGGCCCTGGTTCTCTGTCGTGCATTTCGTGACGCCGGTATGGAAGTGATTTATGCCGGGCTTCTTCCGACTCCTCAGCAGGTAGCCCAGATGGCTATTGACGAAGATGTAGATGTAGTTGCGCTGAGCCTGCTGAATGCGGCGCACATGACGGCCTTCCCGGCCGTCAAGCATGAACTGGAGGCCAGGGGAGGTTCGAACATACTTGTGGTCGGTGGCGGGATAATCCCCGACGAGGATAGAAAGAAGCTGGAGTCGATGGGGATAACCGGGAACTACGGGCCCGGCACACCGCTCAAGACGATAATAGAGCATATCGAAACACGGGTCAGGAATGAAAGGTGGAGGACGACATCCTCCGGCGCTCGAGTTCGCCGTAAGCCCTGATGTACTCAAGGGCAAACGCATCTGCCAACTTTTCTGTTCCCCTGTGCTGCCCGGACCTGCTTCTGAGATGATGATAGAACTCGTGAAGTATGACGAATGGGTTCCACATATCTTCATTTTTTGCCACAAATATCGTTCGTCGGTTGCTTATGTAAACCGCTAGAACCTTCTTATGCCCCCTCCAGTGTCCGACCCGTATCCCCGGAGGGGCGATATGATACCTTTGCGCGAGTCTCTCCAGCGCCGCTTCGGTATCACGTGTCAGTATCATATGCACGATTGCATGTTTGAAAGTTTGATCATCGGCATCATCTTCCCCGGCCGGGTCACCTGACATGCAGTAGCATACTTCCCATTTCACGTTTATGACCTTTGCCCATCGGAATACTCGTTAAGATTTTTATTGCATCGCCTTCAAACCCAGTCGAATGCCCTTCTGTCCAGAGTGCGGTCAGAGAATACGTGCAGACCAGACCGTGTGCTCTGGTTGCAGGGGAAACCTTCAGACTTTGCTCACTGTGGAAAAGGGAATCGAGTGCCCAAGGTGCGGGGAGACTGTTGGGACCAATTTCAGCTACTGTTCGCGATGTGGATTCCTGCTGGCGCAGGAAAACCCGCTTCAGGAACTGCCCAAGAAGAGGAAGAACGCTGGACAGGCACCACCACCGGCTGCGATAATCGTAATGATTCTGGTGGTGATTGCCGCATTCGCTGCGACCGGATTCCTGAGGTCCGCCCCCCCGGGGACGGTTTATCCGATCACAATAAGCCAGGTCGATATTCATTATTCGTTCATCGGTGCCGCAACATCATATGCTGGCTCGATTGCCGACTCGAAGTTCGGACCATACTATGAATATTCGAATTCACAGTTCATCCTGCCCGTTTCGATTCCTCCCAACCCGACACCTCAGCCACTGCAGGTGAGTTCGATCATTGTAGCGACTACGGGATTCACACTCGTATCTTACGCCCCATCATCGGGGGTCCTGATATCCCCCGGCTCTTCGACATCACTTATGCTCACGATCAGGACGCCGCCTGGTACGTACGACGGTGTTCTGTACATTATAATCCAGATGACCTGACAGAGGTATGAGCAATAGCTAAACCAAATGAGCATAGACGTGATGTTCGAAAAACGTACTTAAATGATAAGAGTTATAAACAGACATACTCAGGCGTTCACGGATTTCGCAATGAAAGGTTGTATAACGGCAATAATCACACCCTTTGGACCGGATGGCTCTGTAGACATGGAGGGATACAGGCGTCTGCTTGATTTTCAGCTTCACGAGGGAGTTTCAGGGATAGTTGTGGCCGGTACGACAGGCGAAGGACCGACTGTGCAGCATGATGAATGGAGGCATCTCGTTTCTACTACGCTCGAAATGTCTGCAGGCGGGGACGGCGTTGTAGCTAACACGGGCTCGAACAGCACGGAAAAGACGCTTAAAATGACGAGAGAATCATCTGACATCGGCTGCCGGAATGTCCTGATGGTGGACCCGTACTACAACTGTCCGAGTAGCCTGGAAATAAGGAAGGAGTATTACGAACCTGTCGCTGAAGCGTTTCCGGAGGTCAGGATCGTCCCCTACGTCATACCGGGGAGGACCGGAACCCAGATTTCCCCGCATGACCTTTCGATTCTATACTCAGGTCATCCCAACGTGTCTGTGGTCAAGGATGCAACAGGAAGTGACACCTTCGCGCGTGAGCTGAGGGGACTGTGTGGCGATTCCTATTCAATTTTGTCGGGGGATGACGACAGGACCTTCTTGATGATGACTGACGGTAAGATTCGGGCGGATGGGGTGATTTCTGTTATGTCGAACATTGCCCCCCGGGCGGTAAGCGAAATGGTTCTGGCTGCGAATCATGGCGAAACCGGGAAGGCCGGCCAGATTGCAGAAGCACTCAAGCCCCTTTTTCAGGTCGTAACCGTGAAGACGGGGGATGGCAGTTCCACTTCACCTCAACTCAAGTTCAGAAATCCGGTTCCAGTGAAAACAATCGCCCGTATTCTTGGCATGCCGTCGGGAGCCTGCAGAAGACCACTGGGCAGACTCAACAGACAGGGTCTTCATCTGATTCTTGACGCCTTACGGACGGTCTGGGAGAAAAACCCGTCGATACTGGCACCCATAGAATCTTCATTCGGGGTTTCCATCGATGAAAGACTCTCCAATGCCGAAAACCTGGAAGGGCTTTCCTATGACTGATTCAGGAACAGTTCGTGTAACACTGGTTGGCGCAACAGGAAGGATGGGAAGAGAAGTAGCGAGGTTGTTGGGTGCGAAGCCGGACATTAAATTGGTATCGGCAATCGCTTCCCCCTCCAGCCCTGCTCTAGGCAAAAAACTCCGGGAAGCCGGTGTGTGCGACCTTGATCTCGAAGTACAGAGCCCCCTAGCACTCCCGGAAGCCGCCAGAAACTCGGACGCCATAATATCATTCACCAAACCTCAGGCCGAGTTGGCAAATCTCACAGCTATCTCAGAACAGAACATCCCGCTCGTGATTGGAACCACGGGATTCACAGAAGAACAGATGCGCACACTGAAGGAGAGTGTAAAGAATTCTCCTGTAGTATACTCATCAAATTTTTCCATCGGTGCAAATCTTCTGTTTCATCTGACCCACGAGCTGGCCCTCCTGCCCGAAGAATTCGAGTTCTCCATAATCGAAGAGCATCATTCTGGGAAGTCGGATTCCCCGAGCGGCACCGCAAAGAGGCTCTCCGAAATCTTGATGGAAGAGAGAGGGTACACGAAGATAGTGAGCGGGCGTTCAGGAGATTCCCGCAGAAGGCCGGATGAGCTGGAAGTCTTCTCTGTGAGGGCAGGTGGAATAGCCGGCAGGCATTCGGTGATCGCTGCGGGTCAGCACGAGATGATTACGATTGGGCACGACGCATTTACAAGAGCCGCGTTTGCCGGGGGAGTCCTATCGGCCACCAGATGGGTGGTTGGAAGGGGTCCCGGGTTCTACACAATGAAGGACGTGCTTGGTCTGAAATGAGGGTTGTCATCAAGTTCGGTGGAGTCTCGCTGGGAACAGGCGAAAAGGTCCGCGTGGCAGCGCAGGCTGTCCGTGACGCAGAATTTGAGGAGAAGGTGGTCGTCGTATCGGCGCCTGGAAGGACAACAGACCAGCTTCTGGACCTTGTTTCGAGCTTTGAAGAAAAAATCGACGAGCGTGAATATGCAGAGATACTTTCAATGGGGGAAAGGACGTCCGTCAAAGTCTTTTCCTCAGCCTTGAGAGCCCTCGGCATACCTGTCGCCACCCTTGACCCGGCGGATCCCGACTTCCCCATTGTCACGGATGAAAACCATCTGAATGCGGTGGTGGACATGGAATCCACAAGAAAGGCGGTGCAGAAGAAGATTCTGCCCCTTCTGGGCAAATCGGTCGTGGTTGTGCCTGGCTTCGTGGGCAGGTGCTCACAGGGCGTAACCGTGCTCGGACGAGGGGGTTCGGACATAACTGCGACCGTACTTGGAAGCTGTCTGGACGCCGGGCAGGTGATCCTAGTCAAGGAAACGGCTGGAGTCATGAGTGCAGACCCCAAGGTGGTGAACAATGCGCACAGCGTCGATACCATATCGATAGGCGAAATGTATGCACTGGCACATGGAGGTGCGAAGGTGGTCAGGCCCGAAGCCCTGTTCTACAAGTCGCCCAGCCAGAGGCTCAGGGTCGTTCAGTTCGGTACCAGGCTGGACGAGGGGGGTACCGAGGTGACAGGATACATGGACCCTGACAGGCCAGCATTTGCCACGGAAAGGTCGCTCCAGGAGCTGACCATCGTAACGGAAGGGGGTGGAAATGTACTACCCGAAGTGACCAAGATTCTGGAGAAAAATCTTGTGGGTATAGGAACGGCTTCGACCAGCACGACATTCTTCTTCAGGGGACCTGACTGGAAAGACGTTTGCATAAAGGTGCATGGCATGGCCGGGGTGAAGGCAGTCTCAGGCAGGGGCGGTGTCGGCTGCATTTCCCTGATCCACCCCAGGCTGGTGGATCAGCCTGGCATAGTTGCAAAGGCGGCCACGATACTTTCACTCAACGGAATCAACATATATGAGGTAACGTCGAGCAAGGGAAGCATGTCACTCTTCATCGAAGACGGTGTGGTGGACACGGCCCTGAGGCTGCTGGAGGAGAGCGTAAAGGTTGGATAGGTGGATTCTCAACCTTCTCAAGGACACATTCGGCAACAAAGGGGGGGAGCTCTATGTGGAGGACCTTCCCGCAACCCGACTGTCGTCAGAATATGGAACTCCTCTGTACGTGACCAGCGAGGCAAGAATCAGAAACAACTTCAGGAGACTTTATTCCGAATTTTCGAAACGAACACCCTTCAGGCTGTACTATGCCGTGAAATCAAACTCAAACCTTGCCATACTGAACATCCTGAGGTCGGAGGGGGGATGGGTCGACTGTTCATGTCCCGCGGAAATTTATGAAGCTTCAGTGGCCGGCTTCCCTGCGGAAAGAATGTTATACACCGGCAACTACAATTCGAGAGAGGAGCTCGAATTCGCCATCAAATCCGGCGTAACGATAAATTTTGACGATGGCACACTGATAGATAAATTGCCGTCCGGCTCGAAGCCGGAGATGGTTTGCTTCAGGATAAACCCAGGTATGGGGAAGGGCGGGAAGGAGGGGCTTGTCTTCGCCGGCCCTGACTCGAAGTTTGGCTCTCCCGAGAAGGTGGCCCTGGCCGGTTACCGAAGGGCAAAGGAGATCGGGGTGAAGAGATTCGGAATACATATGATGACAGGTTCCAACGTGCTCGATCCAAGGTATTTTGCTCAGATTACGGAGCTTCTGATGGATATAGCCGGGAGGATCTCTCAGGAACTCGGCATAGAATATGAATTCGTGAACATAGGCGGCGGCTTCGGCATACCGTACAGACCCGACGAGGTGCCACTCCCCATAGAAGAGGTCGCCTCTTCTGTGGTCGAAGTTTTCAGGAGGAAGCTGGATGAATACAGGATGGGGAAACCGCTTCTGGCGGCCGAACCGGGTAGATATCTGGTGGGTGACAGCACCGTCCTTCTGTCTCGCGTCTGTCATGTCAAGCAGAGGGAAAAGACGTTCGTCGGACTGGATGCCGGCATGAGTGTGTTGCTCAGACCGGCACTCTATGGTGCGTATCATCCTATCCTGGTAGCAAACAAACTGGAGGAGCAGCAGGAGTACCCGGTGAACATATGCGGGCAGATATGCGAAAACACAGACATTCTGGCCAAGGACAGACCTCTGCCCAAGGTTAAGGACGGGGACCTGCTCGCCATATTCAACGCCGGGGCGTACGGATTTTCGATGTCCAGCCAGTACAACAACAGACCAAGACCGGCCGAGGTCCTGGTATCCGGTAAGGGGGCAGACCTAATTCGACGCAGAGAAATTATATCAGACCTGGTGGCAGGGGAGCAGGTTCCTCCGAGGTTGATGAACAGATGACACAGGAGTACTCAAGAAACCTTCAGAGGATCCCACCCTACCCTTTCGTGAAGATGGAACAGCTTGCCCGGGAGAGGAGAAGAAAGGGCCTCAAGGTTCTTTCATTCAGCATAGGGGACCCTGACCTGCGCACTCCGGACTTCATACTAGATGCCATGTCCGAGGCGGCCCGCGACCCAGCCTATTCCGGATACTCTTCTTCGGACGGGGAACCCTGGTTCAAAGAAGCGGTTGCCTCCTGGTACAAAAAGAGGTTCGGCGTGGACCTGGACCCTGGCTCAGAAGTGTGTGCCCTGATAGGCTCCAAGGAGGGGCTTGCGAACATATCAAGGGGGTTCGTTAATGAAGGGGATATTGTAGTGTGCCCTGATCCGGGATATCCGGTGTATGCGAATGGAAGTGCCATTCTGATCGGTGGTTTAGCAAAGAGCCTCAGGTTGAACGAGGAGAATGGATTCAGACCAAACGCGGATCGCAGCCTGTTCAGGGGGGCGAAGGTGGTTTTTGCGAACTATCCAAACAACCCAACAGGGGCGGTCATATCCATTAATGATCTCAGCAGGCTCGCCGAGGATGTCACGGGCGAGGGGGCCATTTTCTGCTACGACAATGCATATTCAGAAATCACCTTTGGGGACTATGTCGCCCCCAGTGTTCTCCAGACAAGAAGCGACCGGGAAGGGTTGGTGGAATTTCATTCCTGCTCAAAGACATTTTCCATGACCGGACTCAGAATAGGGTTTGCAGTTGGCGACAGAAGGGTGATCGATGGGTTGAAGAAGGTCAAGAGTCAGGTCGATTCAGGTCCTCCGAAATTCATCCAGCATGCCGCGAAGGCAGCCCTGGAAAGTTACACCGGCTCAGCAAGACCATCCGTGGTTCAGTCTTTCGTCAACGTGTACAGGGACCGGCTGGAAAGACTTGCCCGTGGACTAGATATGCTAGGTTTCAAGGTGAAACCCCCTTCAGGAACCTTTTACTTGTGGCAGAAGGTGGATGGCACCTCCGAGGAGTTCGCACAGAGGCTTGCGAACAGGGGTGTGCTTGTTACGCCAGGCACGGCGTTCGGTCAGGGGGGCGAAGGATACGTCAGATGGTCCCTAACACAGTCCACGGAGCTGATTGACGAAGCGCTGAAACTGATCGGGTCTACAGCGTAGCAACCGCATCTATTTCAACCAGGAATTTGCCGGGAAGGCTGGCCTGAACCGTGGTGCGGGCAGGGGGGGAAGCAGGAAACCTCATCTGAAACACCTTGTTGAGTGCCTGAAAGTCTGAAAGATCCCTTAGAAATACGCCTAGCTTTGCAACCTTTTCAAGGGAGCTGCCTGCCTCTTCAAGTATGGCCTGAATGTTGTCAAGTGCCTGCGCCACCTGCGCCTCAACTCCCTCAACCGCCTGCCCCGTCGAAGGGTCTATGCCCAGCTGCCCGGCGACGTACACCGTATCATTCACGATTATAGCCTGCGAGTAAGGGCCGGCCGGCTTCGGGGCCCTGTTCGTCATGATGACCTTTTTCTGCATTTGCAGCTACAGCCCTCACCCTGTCGAATTAAGTGTTTTGCTGTGGCGTCGAGACGGTATTGCAAAGCAGTTTCGAGTCCACATTTCCGCCACTGATTATGCACACCACAGGCCGTTCAATCTCCTTTTCATGCTTCCTCGCCGCTGCCAGTGACGCGGCTCCAGCAGGTTCCGCCACCGCGTGGACTTCGGAGAAGACATGTTTCATCGCCTGCAGGATCTCAGAATCGGAGACAGTGAATACGCCGTCAAGTTTCTCCCGTAGTATCGGAAACATGAAATCGAACACTCTGTTGGCACCTATTCCATCGGCAACGGTGTTGATTGAATCAAGCACCACGGGCGCACCACTCTTGAGCGATTGTGGAAGGGGTGCGGCTCCCTCGGCCTGAACTCCATACACCTTAGCAGATGGTTTGAGCGCTTTTACAGCGGTTGCAATACCGGCGGCCAGACCCCCTCCCCCGACCGGGACGATTACCGTGCCGATATCCTGAACCTCTCTGGCAATTTCAAGTCCCACAGTTCCCTGTCCGGCAACAATCAGGTTATCTCCAAACGGTGGAACGTACGTCATGCCTGTCCTGTACATCCTGTCATCCGCCATAGAAGCCATGATTTCGGTTACGGGCTTCTTCATTATTTTTGCACCCATCGACCTCATGGATTCGAGCTTGCGTTCCACCGCTGTTTCCGGCACGTAGACGGTGCAGGGCGAATTCAGCTTCATCGCACACCACGCGACGGCCTGCCCATGATTTCCTGCGGAAACCGTCACGAATCCTGACCTCTTCTCTTCCTCTGTAGCCCTGCTCATCTTATTCCAGGCTCCCCTTATCTTGAAGCTCCCTGTCCTCTGGAGGCATTCGAGTTTAAGGTACAAATCACCCGTATCGTATCTTGATGAAGGTACGGTGGGGGTCCTCCAGGCGATACCCCTGATTCTATTCTCGGCATCCTGAATATCCGCAAGTGTTACCGAAACAGGCGGTATCAAATCGCTGGGGCATGCCGGTGGAACTATTTAATGGTAGAACGCACCGAGTTTAAAAAGACCAAAGCATGCCACGCTGAGCGACTCTTTCACGTGCTGCAAACGTCCTGAACCCGGAGGAATTAGTCAAAAAACGAATTTGACATGCAGGACTTTGTAGCAAAGCACACGCTGGTACAAGATAAAAATACAGAATCCTGTTCTATGCCACTTATTCTTGAACTTGAATGTTGCGAGTCAGTGACCGCCGCATCCGCAGCTTCCTTCGACGACATTGGGGTTATCTATGCTGAACCCTGAAACTTCAGGAGACTCGACATAGTCCAGTTTTGCGCCTCGAAGGAATTCTGCATCGGCTCTATCGGCTGCGAGCTTTATGCCATCAACCTCTTCGACGACATCCTCCACTTCGGGGGCGTCTCTCAGACTCAAAAAGTACTGATACTCAGGTGAGCAAGCGCATCCTCCCACACGCGCCACTCCGATTCTCAGAAGTGCACCCTCCTTGTTTTTCTCCTTCATCGCCTCGACCAGTTTGGCCTTGGCAACCGGGGTAACTTCAATCAGGGGTTTGACAGTCTGCATGTTGTTCACCAAGTGTTGGAAGGGTATTATTTACGCTTTTGCCTCCTTCTCCGGCACGCTCTTTGATGTCTGCCATAGAAGTTCCAGGAACTGCATCAGGTGTTGAGCCACCGCGGGGCTGTCCACCCATCCGCACGCCGAAAAGTCAGGAAGTGATATGAGCGCCACGCTCCCGTCCACCACCAGGTCGAAGGCAACAGGATTCCCCAGTCTCATCCTCACTCCGCTGGGCAGCGTGTTATGCCCGGCGTCCGTAACCAGGCGAACGACAACCCCCCTTTTCATAGCATCTTCCAGAACGTTATTCAGGTGCAAAGCAGAAATCGAATCCCATGGCCCCACCATCAGTACGAATTCCTTGGCATCGGCGACAAGCTCGAATATCTTCGACATCACATTTTTTGATTCCCTGATCGTGTAAACGAGTTCGGCATCTGATGCTGGTGTTGTTTTGTATAATCTCTCAAGGCCTTCAAACAGGTCGTCCAGCTCCCCGACAACCTGTTCCTCAACCACGCGTGGTCTCCTTGCCCTGTACAGGGCAGGTCTCTTGCGTACGAGTTCCACCCATCCTCTTCTCACAAGCCTGCCCAGTGAATCGTACGCATTCGGATGGGGAATGCCTGCCTCCCTTGCTACGCTTCGCGGGTCCGAAGTACCCAGCCCGACAAGCGTTATGTAGCACCTTGCTTCATATCTTGTCAGCCCCAGGTGTACGAGTTTCGTGACTGTGTCCTCTTCAGTCAAACGTTTCTGCCTCGGAATAACTTATATATAGGGATTTAGTAGCGTTCGCTACTAAAAGAGGTATCGTGCTTGAAATCAACCGATTATGATGTTATAATAGCCGGAGGCGGAATGTCGGGCCTTCTGACTGCTGCAGCAACGGCTTCGTTTTCGAAACAGAATGCAAGGGTGGTCGTGATAGACAGAAACCCGGAGGACCAGCCGGGCAAGAAGACCAACAATGGATGGACGTGTGGCGATGCGACTTCGAAGGGCAGCCTCGAATATCTGGCGAAACACACTGGAATCAGGTATGGCAGTCCGGAGCTTGAACATCCGGTTAAGGGGGTACTGGTATTTTCTCCAGACAGAAAGACTAAGGTTCTTTTCGAGGGTGAAGGATTCATTCTCAACCGGAAGCTGCTTCCACGAAAGCAGGTGGAAATTGCAAAGAAGATGGGTGTGGATTTCATTTTTGGGGTGAGCGTGGAAGGCGTGTACGCAGAGGATGGTTGGGTGAAAGGGGTAAACTGCAGAAACATCAAAACGGGTGAGACCTTCACGAAGACAGCCAGGGTTGTAATAGACTCCGCCGGCTCTTCAACAAAGTTAAGACAGCATCTGCCAATCTCTTCTAAGATCGAAAGGGAAATAGACAAAGATGACCTTGAAAGCACGGGACGGTACATCTTCAATTTCGAGACTGGAGTGGACGACACCACATGGTTTGACCCGGATTATGCCATAATCCACCTGGACCAGTACCTTGCTCCGGGAGGATACAAATGGACATTTCCCAAGGGGAAGAACAAGGTGAATATCGGCCTGGGCGTCCAGAAATCCGCCATGGACGCACGCAATTCAAAATATGGCAGGAAGGACAACCTTCAGTCACTCATAGACCAGTATGTTTCCGAGAACAAGGCGATCAAGAACCCCGTCCTTGCTGCGGGGCCTGAGGATGAAGGAAACGCAAAGGGCAACTGGCAGGTACCCGTAAGAAGGCATAACGACTGCATGGTGGCCAACGGGTATGCACTAGTCGGCGACGCCGCCTGGATGCCGAGACCGATCGATGCAGGCGGGATCGGACCCTCGATATATTCCAGTGTAATTTTGGGAAGGGTGGTGGCCCATGCGCTGGAGGCAAACGATACAAGTGAAGCTGGATTGTGGCAGTACAACGTTGACTACATGAGGCTGTATGGCTACCAGATGGCAAGCTTCGAAGTGCTCAGGGCATATCTTCAGACACTCTCGAATGACCAGATCAACTATGGCATGAAACACTTTCTTTCCGAGGATGATATCGCCCATATCACCAAGCGACAGCATCCTGAATTCGACAGGGTGAGAATGCTGAATCCCTTGATGTGGTTCAGGATACTGAACGAACCTTCGCTGGCAAGCGGCCTGAGATACACGGCCAAAAAGAGCCAGAGCCTCATTGAGCACAACCTGAAGTTTCCTGAGAATCCTTCCGGATGGGAAGAGTGGAAGAAAGGCCTCATGAGACACATGAAGGAAGCCTACGAGCGGTTTCTCATTCCACGCGAAATTCCTCCTCTGCATTAGATCATGAGGGGTTCGAAGTAGGATGGCATCTGAATGAACTCATCACATCCCTGTAGGTCGTAATCATCGATTCCTCGTCCACCTGAGCGCTACCGGAAAGCAGGTATACGACATAAAATCTCATCGTCTCCGGACAGTAAAAATGTGTAGATAGGAATACGCGTCGTGTCGCCGTTCTTCCCATGAAACCAGACCTTACCAGCACAGAAACCCTTGCAAAGATCGACCTGTGTCCATTGACCTCTCCATCCTTTCTTTCGACGGTCTCGAGCGAATCAACATCCCTGCCCTTTTGAACCTGCTTGAGGCTGAAATCCACATGTTCATCCAGTGTTTTGAAGCGCTCCTGGGCTTCATTCAGCACTCCCCAAGAAAGGTAGAATTTGTTTCCTTCCTCCATGTGGAATGCGATATCGCACTTCTGCCTGTTGCTCTTTGGATTCACCTCCACGGTCCAATCTTCTGGCACCTCGAGGCTCACGCCATAAATTGCGAACGTGGAATTCGTCAAAACATCATCTCCGTTCTACAGGTGATTATTAAGCATCCGGTGTACTGTGAGGGGACTCCTCGATCTTAATCAGCATGGTAAATAACCGGCTCCATACCACACATAGGATGGTGGCAGTGGAGCGATGATAAGTGTCGGCATAGACCTCGCCGGAAGTCCATCTCGCAATACCGGCTACTGCGTCCTGGATGATGAATTGAACTGCTCTGTTTCAATCCTGCATACAGATTCAGAGATACTGAGCAACACTTTGAAACTGTCGCCGGATATCGTCAGCATAGACGCACCACTTTTTTTGCCAAAGGGGAGGTTGAGCCTGGAGCAGACCGGCCCCCCACACCTTAGGGGCTGTGATAGGGAACTCCTCAAGATGGGGATAAAATTCTTTCCGATAACCCTGGGCCCGATGAGAATGCTGACATCTCGCGGAATGAAGCTCAGGAGTGAACTCGAGCGAACCGGCCTCTCCGTCATTGAAAGTTTTCCAGGTGCGATCCAGGACCTGCTCGGCATGCCCAGGAAGCAGAGGGGATTGGATGTCCTGAGAATGGCACTGATCAAATACGGTATCAAGGGAGGAATCATGAATGAGAGGATCTCAGGCGACGAACTGGACGCAATAACGTCGGCTGTTGTGGGCAAAATGTATCTCTCAGGAGCTTACAGGGCAATTGGAGACCCCGAAGAAGGCTTCATGATTATCCCAAATATCGCCTCGAATCAGAGTCATATGACAGGAGGTTCAAGAAGATGAAATCCAAAAGCCGTGACTTCGGGGCCAAGGAACTGAATGCATTCATCACGGTCCACAGCTTGCAGGGAAGGTCTTCGGGTACGCTGGCTGGTATCCGATCTGCTGTCAAGGACATAATTGACACGGCGGGTGTCAGAACAACCGCCGGCTCGAAAATACTGGAAGACAACATTCCTAGTGCTAACGCATCGGTTGTAAATGCACTTCTTGAAGCCGGAAGCACAATAATTGGCAAAACAAATACGCACGAATTCGCGTGTGGAATCACTAACACATCCTCTATAGCTGGCCCAGCGAAAAATCCTGTGGACCCGCGCAGGATAAGTGGCGGCTCCAGCGGTGGTTCCGCAGTGGCGGTTGCGGTTGGGGCGGTCGAAGTTGCACTCGGAACCGACACCGCAGGGTCGATTAGAACACCATCCGCGCTTTGTGGCGTAATAGGGTTCAAACCGACGACTGGAATAATTTCAAACTCGGGGGTGATCCCTCTTAGCAGGACTCTTGATACTGTTGGAGTAATTTCGCGTGACATAGAGCTTGTGAGGAAGACATTCAGAACAATCGTTTCCAAAAGGTACAGGGACCTGAAAAATTCTCGCGATAAAAGATCGGAACTGAATGTTGGACTCTTTCTGTTTAACGACGACGAAGCATCAGAGGCGCTGAAACCGATTGTAAGGAGAGTCACGTCAGAATTCAATGTACAGACGGTCGAGATACCTGGCCTGCAGACGAGGGGTAACGCTGCGAGACGCACGATCACCTATGCGGAGGCTGCGGAGTTTCACCATAAATGGATAACTACCAGAGCAGATGATTATTTCCCGGATGTGCGAAGCACGCTTCAATGGGGTTCGGGCGTAAAGGCCGTGGATTACATACAGGCTCTCAACACCAGAAAGGAGCTGTCGAACGAGTATAACATGATCATGAAAGATGTGGACGTTCTTGTCTCTCCCACGACGAAGATCACAGCCCCTCTAATAGACGATGTAATTGGAAACGAAACAAGATACAGAGACCAGTTGCTAGGAAACACAGAACTGTTCAGCCTTGTCGGAGCCCCTTCGATAACCATACCGGCAACAAACTCCTCGGGGCTACCTGTAGGTTTGATGCTGAGTGGCAAGCCGTTTGAAGATGAATACCTTCTCGCGATAGCGGACAAGTTCATTTCCGTGCTCCGATGAACTTTTGTTGTCTTTCTTCTTGCGCCGCGAGCCCGAGACAACTTATGTGTGTCGGGTACAGTCAAATCTCTGCTAGCCGAGAATTCTTTTCTGCTCCCGGCATTCATCCAGTTCATGAAAGATGCCAGCTCGGACTACATTGGCGACAAACCGGTCGGTCGCCGGAAAATCATAGGCCAAAGACAGAAAGTGAGACAGATATGGAAAGAAGGAATGCAGCCAGGAGAATCACGACAACATCATTTCTGCCAAAGAGTATTGGATTCAAGAATGTCCTCCCCTTATAGGCACCAAACGCTCTTGTTCCGGTGGAAATAGCCGTGTTTCTTGCTCCTCTCAGCAGAAATATCATCGTTGGTATTATGGCGAGCACTGCTGTAAACACCACATAAACTGGATAGAGGGACCTTCGTCCCAGCGAGCCGAACCCCCGCATGAACTGCACCTTTATGATGGAATTTATGCTCTCAAATATTATTGGGACCGTTCTCATGCCCACAATGAGGGAAAAGCTGATACCGTTCGGCATCTTCACCTTTCTCAATACATGGAGAACTTCTGTTGGCGTGCTTGTCATTATCAGGATTAGTGCCATCAGGAAGACGCCCGCAACCCTGAAGTTATTCAAAAAACTCACCGAAGCAAAATGGTATAGAAAACTCCAGGCGTTTTCGCCCCGAAATGTCCTACCAGCCAAAAGGGAAGGAAGGAAATCGGATACAGCCCCCCAGGATGTAGCCCAGATGAATGCAACGGTCAACGATAATCCTATCAGGAACTTTCTGATCCCATTTTTCAGTGAAAGGTATGTAGCTATGACGAAAGTGGGCACGAGTAACCCTACCCACCAGTTTTCGAATGGAGCGGAAAGCGCCATTGAAACAAGGAGGCAGAGTTTGCTTCCGGCGTTGAGATTATAGTAAAATGTTGAATGCCGCTGGAATCTTGTAATTTCCCGGAATCCGGCCAGCCCTATGACACCGAATACAAGATAAATTGGAACGGCAGCTCCAATGAGGAATAGAGACCATCCCAGAAATTCTGCCGTCACCAGGCCAAGGGCACACATCGTTTTTCAGCTCATCAGGGTCGAATATACGTATGTCGCTGTCTGTGCATCATCGACCTGCATGCAGGCCTCCCTTTGAAGGGCGAGAGAGGATGACCTACTGCAGCAAATCGCCCGCATTGGCCACCCCAAACGGTACAGTCATTTCATCTCTGTGCATTCCTCCATGATGGCCGAGCATGGCTGGGTAGTTTACACCTTCGAACCTGTACCAGACGAGATTGTTGTTCCTTGGCAGGATCATCAGATTACCCACTCTGGAGAGGAACCTCTTTCCATGATTTCCCCTTCCAAAAAGACCAGAATCCACCGCATCTCTTGTCCTAATTACAGAAGCAAACGGCCCCAATTCTTCTGAAAGGGTGGAAAATGCTTCTTCCAGCACATCATCGTTTACCCTCAGATAGACATCCCTTGGGGCGCCCCATGGGGGAATTTTGTTTCCCTTTACGCTGTTCGCCAGGTAGCTCTTGAAACGGGGTATATCGTTGAGCATGTGCATGTTTTTTATCATATTCGCTATGTGTCCATGATCCGCTGTGGCCAGAAAGAGTGTGTTCTTGGCCGTGTTCTTGTTCAGCTTATTCAGCAAATACTGGTAAAGTGCATGGGATGCAAGATTGGCTTCGCTAAAAGCTTCTTCTGTGTTTGGACCATATGAATGCTCCACGGTATCGACCTTGTCATAGTACACGTATGTAAGCGATGGCCCGGCTCTTGATTCGAGTGTCTTTCTCAGGATGACAGAGAGGTCTGAAACCGACTCATATCCGTGTATCTTGCTTTGGCCATAAGCGAGTTTCGAGTACGACCTTGATGCGACATGCTTCGGAATCACCGAGTCAACGGCTATCCCCTCCCTCCTGAGTCGACTGAATATAGTCTCTCCTTCAAAGAGCAGGGACGGGTCTGCAGCTGACAGCAACAGATCACTTTCGTGCGCGCCCATTGGTGAGAATGGCAGAGTCTGTATTACCATGTCTATTTCCTGCACGTAGAGATACCACTCTATCAGCGAGTGTTCCTGCGGGGTCAGACCCGTCGCGATGGTGGTCAGTGCGGTAGATGTGGTGGATGGAAAGACAGTGGTTATCGGCGTGACTCTTCCCCCGGATTGCATGGCTCCAAAGAAGCCCTTACCATTCTGCCGTTCCCACTCGTTGTAACCAAGTCCATCAAACACAAAGAGCACAACATTCTCGACTTCGCTGTTAATTCCTTCTAATACATCATTTGGAAGTTCAAGCCCGCTGTTCTTCACGTTGAGCAGTGAAAGGATTGTATTTGCAATGTTTGATATGCAATATGAATCGTATAACGGCTTCCTTGCTTCGGGACCGAACTCCAAGACAGTCAACAGGGAAGGCGCCATAAGTCGGATATACCATATTTTAAATATGTACTTGGGCTAACCAATAAATATGAAAATTCTGACGTTTCTGCTGCTCATAGTTTTGCTCTCACAGATCCTTGCAGGGTCCCAGCTTGGCGTTGAGGCATCGACGGCAACGCCAATCAAGCATGTCGTCATAATAATGATGGAGAATCACTCCTTTGACAACATATTCGGATACTACCCTAATCCAAACGCAAGCTCTTTCACATCGACGATCGAGCGGCCGAACGACCTCCTTGGCATGAATTCCACCGTATCCCTCTCAGCGGTACCCAACGGCACCTACTCCACACCAAACCCAGTGGAGAGTGTCTACTACTCTGACTGGGATAACGGAAAGATGGACGGCTTCCAGTCGAACTCGGGAAGACAGGCGATGACATATTTTACATCCAGTCAACTCGCGATCGAGTGGGACTGGGCAGAACTTTACTCGATTGCGGATAATTACTTTGCCGGCTGCCTGTGTGAGACGAATCCAAACAGACTGATATCCCTATCGGGATACAACGCCGGACTCACGGGCGACCAGGGACCTCCCCCGTATGTGCCCGTCAATCAGACGATTTTCTCCGAGTTGAGCAGGTTCGGAATCAGTTGGGGTTATTTTGTCCCCGATTTGGAAGGCACGCCGTTTCCCCTCGGATATTTCAACGGCATCAGTGAATATTCTTCAAACGTAGGAACAGTGAGCGAATTTGAGCATGACCTTGCGACCGGTTCACTCCCCTCTGTTTCATGGGTGATGCCTCTCGGTGGGACTCAGGATTTCAGTCAACACCCAACCGACAACGTTACGGAAGGTGAGGTTTGGCTTAACGGTGTTGTGAACCACATCATGGAAAGCAGCTACTGGAACACGACTGCGATTTTTATCACCTACGATGAAGGCGGCGGTTATTATGACCATGTACCACCACCTGCACTGGACGGAATACAGCTTGGATTCCGCGTTCCACTTTTTGTGATCTCGCCCTACTCCAAGGAGAATTACGTCTCTCATACCGTGATGAACCATGCATCGACCCTGGCGTTCATAGATTACAACTGGGGTCTGCCCGCACTGAACAGGTTTGTTGCAGATTCCAACATACCGCTGGACATGTTTGATTTCACCTCCAACGGAACCGTAAATGGCTTAGTCAGGCAGCCAGAAATTCTGCAAAACGACAGTATCTATCCTGCCCCGCTTCAGATACCGTTTAACGACCTACCGTACGCCAGGTCTGGATCCACATCATTTCACCTTTCGGCTGCTGGTGCACAGTTATATGTCCTGAGCAACTCCACCTATATCCCCATTTACCAGTCGCTTCCCTTTGTTCTGATCGTTGCAGTAATTCTTCTTGCTTTGGCATACGTAGCTTCTAAGAAGATGAGAAAAAGGACGTAATTCGCCCGCTGCGAGCCGACGAGCTAATTTCGTGGGAGCTTTCTTACCAGCGTAACCTCGTATATCGATGAAATGAGAAGAATCAGTCCGCCCATCGTGCTTATGGATGAAAGATAATTCTGGACATGATATTCCCCGTGTGAAGCGGGTATGTAGAATGGATTGCTCGAACCACCAAAGTCTATCGGTACGATGTACAGATGATACGTTTTCACCCACGGTGTATCGAATGTGTATGAAAAGAGAAATATCGAGATTATTCCGAGCAGAAGGATTACGTAAGGTGCGACACTCCTTCGATTGTTCTTCGCGCCCATGTAGTCCCATACCGATGCCAGCAGAATTATCAGTCCGAACACGACGCCCACGGCTATATCGTTGTAGTTGATCACTGAATATGAATAGAAGGCTGCCGGAACTCCGACGATAAACAGCACCCCCACAAACATGTCTGCATACGCAAGCCACTTTCGTGGTATCTGTTTCTGTGCGGTGGTATTTGCGCTCGTAGCGGTCGGCTCACCTGTGGAGACCGCCAGAGAAGTTTGCATTGCCTTATCTATCAGAACACTCTTTTTTAACCATTTATTTGATAGAGTGATGATATTTATTGTTCGACAACATGATTATCATCGGCGTTTTGACTCATTAAGGGCCTTGGGAATCGTCCAACGAGGCAAAAAATTGACAATTCAAAATACTATCCGCAAGGATGGAAATAGTCACGTGCGAATTGAAGACTGATAGAAAACTTGAATATACAAGAGAGAACATAATTGATTTGGATTTCAGTCCGTGTGCGTGAAACAACTGTATTTCTCAACGATCAAGTCAAATCCTTTCAATATGATCCGGACACTGAAATCAGTACCGGGAACGTTTATTGTTGAAGACGGTACGAATTTCGTGCTTGTTATTTATTATTTAGCACAGACAAAAATAAAAGTTTATTAGCATTTAATATGTTTTCAGTGCGACCGACGTTGGCCTTCAATGGCATCAGCGGCGCGGTTGGCGTTCCTGGCCAGATACCTTGGGAAATCATTGTGGCCTACTTCCTTATCGCTCTCGCCGTAGCATTCGTACTCGGTAAGAAGACCGGTGGTCTCGGCTCATTCACCACGCTCGATTACGTATTCATAGGCATCGGTGCGGCTTTTGCTGTGGTCTGGGAGTTCTTCATAGGAGCATTCCTTGGAGGATTCATTCCCAGAGGCCTTTCAACATACATCTCGATCGGGTTCTGGGGCGGACAGTTACTGACAATGATGGTTGTTGCCGCCCTCGTAAGAAAAGTCGGAGTTGGCATGATTTCTTTTGTCGTGTATTCATTCCTTGGCGATCTGTTCCACTATGGATTCGGCGGAGAACCGATCTACTTCTTTTACGAAGCTTTAACCTATGGATTGTTCCTTGACCTTATGATAGCCGTCACAGGTGGAAACATATTCGCGGTAAAGAGTTCTCTCAAGGCCTCAGCCCAGATCGCGACCACTTCACCAGAGGGTCAGGCTACTGCAACAGTGACACAAACAAGTGCATCCTCATCTAAGCTCGTCGCCCTAATGGTGATCGAAGGCGCGATCATAGGATTTTTGTTCTCATTCCCCGACCCGTTGTTTTACGATGGGTTCTTTGCTCCCTTCCTGACAGGAGGTACGGTTAACTGGCAAACTATCTACTTTTTGCTCTCAGCGTTCATCCCTGGCGGAGTTATAGTGGGCGGATTTGCGGGTGTCGTGGCCAACCGGATAGCCAGAGCCCTTGGACAATGAATCCCGTAGAAATTAACAAACTTTCTTTCAATTATGCTGGGGCAGGTAGGGATGTCCTTGCAGTGGACCAGTTCACGGTCCAGGAAGGAGAGGTTGCACTCGTTGTCGGAAAGTCGGGTGGAGGAAAATCCACCCTGGTGAACTGCATCAATGGAATCATACCACACGTCTTTAAGGGAAACAACCCTTCAGGCGTAACTGTGTATGGCAAGGCGGTGAAGGACACACCCCTGCCACAGCTCTCGACACTAGTTGGAACTCTTCTCCAGGATCCAGAAACTCAGGTCCTGAACTATACGGTGGAGGAGGAGGTGGCATTTGGTCCTGAGAATTTATGCTACCCTCCTGATGATATACTTCGAAGGGTCGGCGAGGCGATGTCCACGACAGGCATATCGAACCTTGCTGAAAGGGAAACCTACACGCTTTCTGGTGGTGAACTGCAGAGGGTTGCATTGGCCGCGGTTTTATCGATGAGGCCCAAGCTGCTGATCATGGACGAACCCACCTCCAACATCGACCCCGAGGGGACTGCCCAGATTTTTGAAACCCTTACCCATCTCAAGGGGAGGAATACGCTCATAATCGTAGAGCATAAGCTTGAAAGGGTTCTTCCATTCGCCGACCGGGTCATACTGGTGGACCAGGGAAGGCTGGTTTTTGATATAAGGAAGAGCGAGCTTGTAAATCATATCGAGCAATTACTTGAGGCTGGGGTGGATGTCCCGGAACACTACATCTATGCCAAGAAGTTTGGAATCGACCCTGAGGATGTCGAATCGATAAGAAAGAGAATAGTTGAAGACGGAATAGAGCTCGAAATTCCAAAGAGAGACACCGGCGGAAGGGTAATCATGGAGGCCAAGGCCAAGGTGCAGGCGGCCGGAAAGGTGCTCGTGGACGCGGAAATGTCGCTGAAAGAGAAGCAGATAACGGCCGTAATGGGTCGAAATGGTGCCGGCAAGTCCACGTTCCTGAAGGCAATTATGAACTTCCTGGACAAGGATGTGCTCTCCGAAAGTCAGCTTTACATCGATGGAAAGGACCTCAGCAAGTCAACCATACAGGAAAGGGGGAAGTACATTGCATATGTGCCTCAGAGTTTCGACCTTATGCTGATCAACAAGAGTGTCGAAGACGAGGTGGCCTATTCTATGAAGAAGCGGCATGAAAAGAACTACCAGGCACGGGTTGAAGAATTTCTGACCCTCTTCTCTCTCCAGCCGGTCAGGAAGAGAGACCCTCTCATGCTGAGCGTTGGGCAGAGAAGGCGTGTTGCCATGGCGGCTGCCCTTTCTTCGGGTGTCAAAATTGCCATGCTCGATGAACCCACGTCCGGCCAGGACCATTACCACAAGGAGCTGATCGGTAAGGAGCTGCTCATGCTGAAAGACAGAGGTTATTCATTCATAATCGTCACCCATGACGCAAAATTCGTCTACAAATACGCCGACAACGTTGTGGTGATCAATTCGGGGAAAAAGGTGCTGGACGGCACCCCGGAGGAGGTGTTCCGAGAATCGGACCGTTACTCCATCGTGCCTCCCACGGAATTCTATTTGAGGCATCCTGAGCTTCCCATGCCGAAACTTGTTACCGAGGTGCAGTCCGGATGAGCCTTCTATCTGCGCTTGTGGTAAATTTTGTCAGCTGGTTTCTGTTTCTTTTCAATGTTGCATTCCCTCTCTACCTGCTTCTGGGCGCGATAGGGCTAACAGGATTCAGGGAGATTTCGTCCTACCAGAAGCACTCCACGTTCTACTACAGGCTGAACCCCATCTCGAAGGTTGCGCTTGCAATTGTGGTGACCTTCGTGGTCGCCTTTACCGTGTGGTGGATAGACCTGGCGATACTCCTGGGAGCCCTTCTCACATACGTGACCCTGAAGAATGGAGGAAGGAAGATACTGGTCGGAGGCGCGCTTGCATTTTCGTCCACCGTGGGGCTGATGTGGTGGTGGGCCACCAACACGCCGTACACCCTGCTGGAATATGCACTTTTCCATCAGTGTGTAACCAGTGTGACGAATATCAGCAATCTGGGTCCGATCTGGACTTGGCCGGCATACTTCACTTTCATAGGGTACCAGCCTTTCCTCACCCTTGGCGGCATATTTTACGGGATGCAGGTGGCTACAAGGGCCGCGGCCGTGTTCATCGTTGCGCTGATACTGATAATGACCAGCACCCCTTCACAGATTCTCAGGGCGCTGAGAAAGGTCAAGCTACCCATACTGATCATATTTTCTCTTGTGGTGGCAATGCGCACGGTGCCAAGGATATTTGATTCTCTGGACACCGCGGTCAAGGTCCAGTTCATGAGGGGATACGGGTCCAACGCCCCCTCCCCCCTCAAGGTGTTCTATCTGGCTGGAGCGGCACTGAGCGGAATTGTGCCTGCGATGACCTTCCTTTTCAGGGGGGCGCGAAACACGGCAATTTCTGCCGACACTCGCGCATTTCGCGCATTTAAGGACAGGACATACATCAGGCCCGTGATATTTTCCCGCGGAGACTACATCATGTGGGGCATCCTTGCTGCACTTGTGGTGATGACCGTGGTAGCCAACGTTTACGGCTTTGGAAGAGGAATACCGTATGCTGCCGTAGGCTCCACATGTGGTGGTGTAGGCTACGGATAATCCCGCTGCCGTTTTACGTAGCCGGATCTGATTTTACTGGATTAAGAACGACGACGGCTGAATCAAGTTGATAAATCGCAACATTGGAGGCATCCAGGATGGAGAAGGCAAGGATAACGGTAGGGAGTACAAATAAGGTCAAAATCGAAGCAGCAAGGCGGGCCTTCGAAAAATTCTTCGAGCCCACGGTGGTCGGTGTGGCTGCCTCTTCCGGAGTTTCTGACCAACCCTTCGGCGAAGAAACTTTCGTCGGAGCACAAAACAGAGCAAGGCAGGCACTGCTGGCTCATGATTCAGATTACTCCGTCGGGATAGAAGGTGGCCTGATTGATTTTTACGGTAAGAAATTTGGATTCGCTGCCATATGCGTGATGACGAAGGACGGAAGAACCTCCTTCTCGGCTTCAGGCATGTTTCCGATTCCCTTCGAAGTACTTAGAATTGTAGATACTGGAAAGGAGCTTGGTGACGCTATGGATGAAATCACTGGATTGAAAGACACGAAAAGAGGGCCGGGAGCTGTCGGATTACTGACCAAGGGCACCATTGACAGGACACAACTCTACAGAGATGCCATCGTATTCGCGCTTATACCGTTCATAAATCCGAGTCTGACCTGGCCTGAATCCCATAACCGATAAATAAGCAAATAATTCGACTTCCCAGTGTGCGGCGATCGTCTAGAGGGCGTCAACCCAGACAACCTGGTCTAGGACATCAGCCTGCCACGCTGGTAACGCGGGTCCAAATCCCGCTCGCCGCACCATAACCACGAGTCCACTGCGATGTCTTTTAAGTGGAAAAAATCCATTGGAAGCACGAATCAGATAGCGGACATCTACGGGTACGACAAAAGGGTCGTTTGGGCCCTCTCGCATCTCCGAGATTCCGGTATACCCTAAGGCGACAAGAAGAAGATAGCTGAGTTCAAAGACGCGCCAAGGGCGCAGAGGACAAGCCTCGGAAGGGTTGCGAAGTATGTATGCACTCTGAATACACTATCCAGATTCTTGACGGAAGCGGGTTGTTCGTCTGCGAATAATCCAGACCGCTCACCACCTCCCTTATGCTAGAATACCTGATCATTATCCTAGGCCTCAGGACGAGGTCCACATCCACAGAGCCACAGTGGTCGAAGTATCCTTTGGTCAAGAAGAAGGGGGCCCATCCACCAGCAAGCATGAATTCGTTGCGATACCGGTTCAGAGCCATGCAGAGTTCGACCAGCGCCCCTTTAGAAGCCTCCGTCAGGTTCTTGTCATACATTTGAGGAACCACCGAGCAGGACCCTGCTCCAGGAATTTCTGATAAAGTCCAACACCGCTTGAGATGCCTCCTCCCCTCTAGCTGGGTTGTTGAAGAGGTCTACGTACAGCTGTGTGTTCGAAACTACTTTCACACCTTTTATGCTCTGAGCCCTATAAAAGACCCCCTCATCATATGGAAGCACGAACCTGACGTTACCGTTCTTGGGGATGGGCTTTAGCCGCAGTAGGTCCGCGATCGCGCCAGCATCTTCCTTCCCTTTGACGTAAGCCTCGACGATGACCGGTCTGACGTGAGGTGCAACCAACCAAGCGCCGGAAAGGCCCGTCAACGCGTACCGACCTCGGGTTTTACCGAATCCTTCTATCAGGCGGTCGACCTCCCTTTCGAATGAGTAATAATCCAGGAAAGTGTTGGCAGTGCTGTACTGGTGATAGGCCGCCCAACGTCGGAGAAGGGTCAGAGGGTCAACGACCGTCAACTGGTTCGTTTCGTTCCTGACAAGGTACCCTCCGTTGATGAGCGCTGAGCAGACTGCATGCGTATACCCAAGGCTAATCCCCGCCTCGCCGGCCAGCTCCCTGAGGGTCCATGACTTGCCCGGGTTAGAGAGGAGAATTCTGATAACCCTTGAGGACTTCGGTTCGAATATATTCTTCGTTACCCTCATATTGCGGGTTGATGTTCGTCCCACTTTATTAATGTTCGTTATTAGCGAACAACGAGTCGAATTCACCCAGACCTGCTGAGAAGAGCGTATTGATCATTATTTGGGCCGGTTAGACCTTTGATGAGATTCTTTCCCTTCTCCGATATAACCACTGAATTACCGTCTCTCGCAAGATACTCGTCAGCGAGAAGCTCATGCACATATCTTGAAATCTGCTTTTCCGTGAGTCCTAACCTTTTCGTGGTATCTGCTCTGTTGTATCCTCGCCTCGAAATGATTGACAGGAGAGCCAACGTCTTGACTTCTTTGCTGACCTGTGCATGTTGATTGTTATTATAAAAGCACACGCGCATGAAAGCATGCCTAGAATGGGTATCTGGAATTAGAATCGAAATTGTGTTGAATGTGCATGTTGTATCTAATCTGTGATAGACTGCTTTACCTCAACTTCAAAAATATTACCAACCTGTTTCATTACTGGAAATTTAGTCCGACCTGTTTCGAGTCCAGTAAGATCGCGTTATTGATCCCTACGCTATATTGGGGTGTAACTCGCATGCTTAGAAACCTCTTCGCTGACGCTGCTCAAGCGGTGCCGAAGCACTTGCAAAGGTGCTTCTCTCATGATTCAGGGTCGAAATCTCGCTCGCCGCACACCGTCTTTGGTTCGAATTCCTTCCCCGTTTGAAACCGCGGTGTGAGGGAAAAGTGAGTGGATAGGTATAAGTTAAAAGAATTCATGGCAGCGATGGTTCATTGCATCCGTTACCCCAAGTCTTATAGCGGACTTGAATGATGTGTTAGCATGGGTTTTGGTTTTGGTTGGGTACCGGACGAACCAGACCGCAGAGACCATATTTACACGCCTTCTTCGCATATAATTAAATCGCTGCCCAAGAATGTTGACCTGCGACCCAACATGCCGCCGGTATACGATCAGCTCAATTTGAACAGCTGTACCGCAAACGCAATAGCGGGGGCGATGGAGTATGACGAAATCGTACAGGGAGTGAAACCTGTATTCACACCTTCACGGCTTTTCATTTATTACAACGAACGGGCCATCGAGGGGAAGGTATCGAAGGATGCAGGTGCTGGAATCAGAGACGGAATCAAATCCATAATCAGGCAGGGAGATTGTCCCGAAGCTCTTTGGCCCTACCGGGAAACAAAGTTCGCCAAGAAGCCCCCAGAAAGGTGTTACCGGTCAGCCAGACATTATAGGGCCGTGGAGTATGAAAGGATGAAGCATAATTTGGCCGAACTCAAGTCATGTTTGGCCACGGGATTCCCGTTTGTGTTTGGGATAAAGGTATTTGCCAGCTTCCAAAGCGCAACCGTCAGAAGGTCTGGACATCTGAAGATGCCAAAGAAGAATGAAAGACCGATCGGCCTGCATGCGGTGCTTTGTGCCGGTTATGATGATTTGAACGGCTGGTTCATAGTCAGGAACTCATGGGGGAGAGAGTGGGGAATCAACGGATACTTTACGATTCCATACGAATACCTTCTCGATGCAAAGCTTGCTCACGACTTTTGGAAATTCAAGATCACGAGATGAAACTCTTAGGCCAAATGAATCCTCTTCAGAAGCCCGGTGAACTCCTCTCTTTTCCTCAGCGGGTCGAACCACCTTTCTGTTTTGAGCGAAGAGAGATAAGGCGAATGCAGAGCAAATGCTTTTTCAAGCCATTGCATCGCTTCGTCTTCTTTCCCAAGGCAGGCGCACATGCCGGCGAATGCCACTGGAGAGACATGGCCATGATGTGACCTCTTCTCCGCTTCTTCAACTAGTGATGCAGCCTCGGCGGTCTTGCCAAGCTTTGTGTAAATATAGCAAAGATCAACTTTGAACATTTCGTTGTCAGGGTCCAATTCAATCGCCTTCTTCACTTCAGCCAGCCCTCTGTCTGCATCACCCGTTTGAAAATAAGCCAATCCTATGTTGTTGTGGGCCAGGGCGGCACCAGGGTCGATCTCAATCGCACGCTGGAAGGTCAGAATTGCTTCTCCGTAGCGCAGAGCATAATACAGGATCGTCCCATAAACCTGGGTCACAGAGACAGATAGGGGATCCAGCTCCTCGGCGACCTTGGCTTCCTCGATGGCCTCATCATGCTTGCCCAGATTGTGCAGCAGCAGAGCGTATCTGTAATGGGCTTCTGCGCTGTTGGGATTCAACTCAATGGCACGTCTGAACTCTGCTTCAGCCCCCACCCAGTTCCACTCCCGATCTATCAGGTAGCGGCCCATGAGCATATGGGCAACGTACTGGTCCTTGTCCAGTTCCAGAGCCTTTGAAAGAAGAGGTTTTGCCCTGTCGAATCCTTCCTGCGGTGTTATGAAACCGAAGAATCCGAGAAAAAGATGGCACTGTGCCATCATTGCGTATGCAGAAGCGAAATCCGGGTCGATTTCGGTTGCTTTGCGAAACAGCTCCAGCGCCTTAATCACTTCGGCCTGGGTGTGTTTTGCCAGATGATACCGGCCTTCCAGGTAAAGTATGTATGCTTCACCGTTCTTGGTCACCTTCCACCGCTCAAGGCGCTCTGTACCCTTGCCGAGAACATGCTTAAGTGATTCTACTACTTTTGTCCCTATTTCCTGCTGAATGGCCAAGACGTCATCCAGCTCTCTGTTAAAATTCTCTGCCCAGAGGTTTTCCTCGTTCTCGGTATCGACGAGTTGCACGGTAACTCTCAACTTGTTTCCGGCACGACGGATGCTCCCTTCTAGTATAGCGCCGACACCAAGCTCCGAACCAAGTTCAACGACGCCCTTCTTTGTTCCTTTGTACTTCATCGTGGTCGTCCTCGCAATCACCTTAAGACCAGATAGGGTGGAGAGGCACGATATCAACTCCTCAGTCAAGCCGTCTGCCAGGAAATCATCCGATTTTGAGCCGCTTATGTTGAGAAGTGGAAGCACTGCAATCCTACCTTTGCGATGTTCATCCCTTGATGGTCGGTTCTCAGCCTTAACGGGGTCAACCTTGTAAATGAGAGACATGCCTTCGACATTCTTCAGGGTGAACCGTCCCATTTCCTCGATCCGATGGCCGGTCTTGCCCTTTACCTGTTCATACACTGCGGCAGATATTGCGACACCGGCCGGGTCGGCGAGTTTTTCGATTCTTGAAGCTACGTTTACAGTATCTCCATAAACGTCTCCCCCCTTTATCGTCACCTCCCCCAGATGTATTCCCACCCTGACGTCCAGCTTTCTGACTGGTGTGACATCGGAGTTTCTACGGGTTAGCGACTGTTGAATCTCCACAGCGCAATCCAAAGCATCTAGAGCACTGGTGAACTCGACCAAGTAAGCATCACCTATAGTCTTTACCACACGACCGCGGTGCTTTTGAAAGATCGGTGCCAGCAATCCCCTGTGTTCCTCAAGTAGCTCAAGTGCCAGCTCCTCGTTGCTCCGAGTCATGGCCGTATATCCTACGATATCGCTGAACATGATTGCTGCGAGTCTTCTTTCATTTGCCCTTCTGGATTCTGCGTCTATCGAAGAAGGATCATGAGTCATGGTGGGCCTTCGGTCGTAATCAGACTCGTTCTGAAGTCCGGGTGAAATCTGTAAGGGACCTAACGAACCCAGGTCAAAATGCTTCAGAAGATTGAGCTTTTCATTGTTCGGCAAGGAGGCATGGAAGAATGAGATTAAACCTTGGATTGAACGAAGTCCGGCACACATCAAGTGATTCGTACGCCTTATGGAATTGAAATGGAAGAAAGCATTTTGCAGATTCAACATTAGTTCGTTCGCCCTTCCTCCCTGTCCACGATGCGCGTCCTGAGAAACAGTGCTCGTTCAACACCGAACACGTCGAACGGGTTGCGACAATTCGACACTTCTTCATCTCACTATTCCCGACGTATTCTGCTTAAGGATTGACAGGACAGAATCCGAAAATAGGAGACCCCATGCATCACCGACCCCTCCCATCCGACATTCTGGTCTTGGCTTAACTCTCCGAAGAGTCTGCGCATCTTGAAGGACTAAATTCTTGAGTCGATATTGGCAATGCACATCTTCCGCGCCCCGCACCTTCTGATTAACCTCTTGAGCCTTAATTCGGCCCCTCTATTTATCACTACTGGGCCGCGTCGGTACTTCTTGAGATTCAAAGAAACAATCTTAAGGACTCTGTTATGCTTTCATCCGAACTTTACTGGGGCATTCGTTAATAGTCGGACATTGTATGGAAGGATATGTGCATACGATGTGTTGGCAGGCGTCGCATTAGATTACCTGTCGGCAACCAGATATAATCGAAATTCAAGAGGTTCAAAAGAAGTTGGGGAACCCGGCAGTGCAGAAAGGAGTCCGAGACTCAATATAGATCACGTTTGTAGACCGCTCGACAAATCCGTATAGTACGAAGGGTGGAACATGAAAGAGTCCCGTCTAGCAGGAGATCAAGGCAGAAGGTTGGGCTCCAAGTATCAGGCTCATCTCAGAAGCGCCGGACAGGCACGATATCTGACAGCAGGAAAGAGGAAGTTCCTCGAATTGTTTGAGGGACTTAAGTAACAGATTGTCGAGAAGCAAGATAAGAGCCTTTAACCAAATCAAGGACTTCCTGATTTGGCAACTTCTGAAAGCTGGGTCAGGTTTACGAAGAAACTGGGGTCGCAGGAGATAACCAAAAACTTCGACTGCGAAAGTGCGAGAACGGCCAGCACAATGGATTCATGAAGTACCATGGCGGCTTTGACGGCACCAAAGAATTCCTCCGAAGCCTCGAACATCTTCATGATAAGGGTACTCCTTGTCAGTATCACCTTGGTCTGGTTGGCTGGTTCAAGGGGGGAGAGACCTTCCCTCATTCCACCTTCCAGCACCTGTCCGTCAGGATCCACGACCGCACAGTATCTTATTCTGGCATCAAAATTAAGAATACGTTCAACAATCTCGGCGTCCGAACTAGAACTCAACGCCACAATAACGGATTCAAAGAATTATAAACATTCAAACAGACTCGAACTATCTCGACAGAATGCGAAAAACGAAAAGGTCGTGTTCTCCCAAGTTATGATCAGACACTCTGCGTTCGTTCATTCAGTGCCGAACGCCAAGCCGATTTCTTTGAGCCAGCGTCTGTATGCGATAGCGGTCTTGTCTGAACGAAGGTGCAGTTCCGCCTGAAGGTCCAAGGGAAGAAGCTCAGGTCTTTGCGACTCGACAACCCTAATATCCTGAGACACGACCCTGTCTTCGAAAGCCCTTATCTGGCTTGAGGGCACCTCAGGGGAGTAGTTCATGGCTATGATCATCCACATTACGCTGCTCGTTGTATCCACGGGTGTCACGCTGCAGTATATCGAGAAACCTTTGTTAGTCGAATCCTTCACGAAATAGGATGTAAATGGTGTGAATACCCTGTACGTATAAGTGACGTGTGAACCTACACCTGTTCCGTCGGGGTCTGGCTGCCATATGATGATGTTTTTAGCCGTGATACCATCTTCGTTGGTTAATACTTGATAGTCTCCTATGCTCGCATGCTTTCTGTCACCCAAGAGCCCTTCGTGCACGAAGGGCAGATGAGCTACGTCAAGGAAATTTTCGATCAGTCTTGGAGCACTCGCTTTTACATGGTACGGCCCACAATGGATCTTCCTGTACTCCTCCAAAGACCACTCCGGAAACGAGGGAACACCATAAACAGGCCTTCCAGGACAGACCCAGACGAACCCATACTTCTCCACGACCGAATAAGAATGCACTCTGGCCCTGGATGGTGGTCGCTGGTCAGGGTGTGCTGGTATGGACACGCATGAGCCGTCTTCCCCATACGTCCAGCCATGGTAGGCGCAAGTAACGACGCCTTCCCCGACTGTACCGAGAGACAGCCTTGCGCCTCTATGTATGCAGAGGTCGCGCCACGCATGTACCTTCCCATTCGACCTCCAGAGTACCATGTCTTCACCCAGAATCCTAACCGGATACAGGATTCCCTCAATCACGGACGAAGAAAGAGCTGCAACCTGGAAGTAACCTGAGGCTACAGAGTCATGCTTTGGCTGCTCTACGAACTGTTTGGCAGACACGGTGTTCGCCGCCTACTCCGGTGGTATTTCTTTGAATGCCAGGCTGATGTCTATTCCCCTCCTGGCGTGCGATATCCTGGAATACTGGTAAAGCACAGCTCCGAGAATGATCGAAGCAGCTATGTATCCATACGCGAGTGGGTTCGCACCCCACACACTCCCGTAGGCCAGGAATTCATAGGTCAGGTACACAAAGACTCCTGCGCTCAGGAGGCCTGAAACGGAGAGCAGGGGCTTCGTGATACCTTTCTCGTTCCTCCTCGCCCAGATGGCTGCTGAAACCCCGACGAATACGAAGTATACCATTGAAGCCATTATGGCACCATAAAGCGAAGTCAGTGTTCCGTAGAAGAAGGATGCCAAACCCACAAGAATCACCGTCACCACCAGGTCCACAAGGTGTGCCAATACAGGCGAACCGAATCTATGACTGACGTACGAAAGCTTTTCCGGCAGGAATCTGTCGAACGACTGCGCGAAGATGTACCTGGAGATGCCTATTATGCCATATGCAAGTATTCCGATATTCCAAAGGATCCACCCAATGCCTATGAACGCGGCTATGAACTGGTTCCCAGAAACACCCATGGCCAGTGTCCAGAAGTTGAACGAATAGTCATTTACAAGTGTCGGATTCGAAAGTGCCGCTGTGATGAATCTGTAGCCTGCCACATAGTAAAGCACCGCGAAGGAAATTGTTACAATCGTCAAGGAAACAAACGCTGAAATCGGAACATTCCACTTCATCGCACCCCTTCCTTTGATTTCGCTCGCTACTGCAGGAGCCGCAACAAACCAGGGGTAGCAGAACATCGCGAAGAAGGGCATCATGAACAGAGTTCCAGGGAGGCTGAAAAGCGGTCCCGTGTAGGACTGGGCCACAGACTGGTATGTCGTACCCTGTATTCCGAGGGAATTTATGAAACCAGCCACCCCGGTGTTTCCGGCCAGAAGAAGTACAAGATTGGCCACCACCAGGCTCGCTATACCCAGTATTACCGTAAATGAAACGAGCTTGTACCCCAGTCTGGGCCTGAAAATATTCAGAGCGATCAGAAGACCAAAGACAGACGACCCGAGAATGAACTGCTCCAGAGGATTTGATCCAGCCACGTTACCCGGGAGCGCCAGGGGCAGGAACGATTGATAACCGAGAGAAACTCCGACCGACCCCACCGCCAGAACGGTGGCTATGACGATCAGTGCAAGAAACGCCATCGTCTCCACGGTATAGCCCATGAACGATACCGTGCTTCCGATGAATCCACCGAATGCCCGGGAGGTCCAAACATAATCCCCTCCGGTCCTCGGCATTCGCCTTGTAAGAATTGTATACACGATCATCTGTGGAATGGTTATCAGGAAGGCGATTATCGAGCCGTAAACCAGGTTCACACCGGAAACCGAGCCGAGAGCCGTAGGCACCAGCAGCATCGTGAATGCGATGGTAGCCAGCGCCGCCCCACCCGACATACTGCTGATGTTTAGCGAGACGGCATCAAGGAAAGAGACATTCTTAACCAATCCTGTGGATTCCCGGACGAAGACCCCGCTCTTCTGTTCTGTCATAGTGGTAGTCTTGCGTACCTGCTATAAATCCATTACCAGAGCGGCAGGTAAAATTTACATACTTGTGTAAATGCACCAGCAGGTGTGTGTTGACACGTTGAACCCAAAGCAAGATACTCAGATTTCAGTTGTGGATTCGGTGGTAGATAGACTCCGGGTGCTGAAGGGGGTAATGACCTACTCGGAGATGGAAAAAAGGACTGGAATTCACTCCACCCTTCTGTGCAGATATGTTACGGGTTCTGTTAGACCCTCAAGGGCACAATCAAGGTTGATTCAGGAACGACTGACAGGCGTAATGGAATTCAGGGACCTTGTCGCCCAGAAGATGGTGTTCAGGGAGGGAGGATATCTGGACATGCATGAGGTACTCGGCAATCCGAGTGCGCTCCGGTGGATCGCAGGAGAGGTCTACTCGGAATTTGCAGGTAGAAAGATCGACAAGGTCATAACCGCTGCATCCTCTGGGATTCCCCTGGCGACGGCCATAGCGCTTCGGCTTGGCGCGGACCTGATCTTTGCAACACAGTCGAAGGCGTCTGGTAAGGGAGCGTATTATGAGTCTGAACTTCCATCCTCGAACCCAGCCGAAGTATTGACCCTCTACCTGCCCGTGACCTGGATAAAAAGAGGAGACAGGGTGTTGGTGGTCGACGACGTCGCAACCACAGGGCGCACAATGTCCGCGCTGATCAGTCTGATCAGAAATGCGGGTTGCGATCCTGAAGGGATAGTCGTGCTGGCCTCAAGGGGCACAAAATGGAAGGAGAGGGTATCCCAGATGGTGAGTAAGGATTCACCCATTTTGGTCATTTTTCAGTTTGCGAGGTAAAGCCATGTTCTGACTGGAACAAAAAAATCATACTCACTTCCGAGTATTTGGTTTGCCTGACGCCGTGCCCGAGCCGGGAGATACCTCAGCACATTGTCACTGCAGGTTATTATCCGCGCACAGCTTCTTTCAGCGGCCAGAAGAGACGCAAATAAGAAACTGCGTCTTCTGGGCAGTATCCTACGGGTTTCCCTGTTCCTGAACCTGAGCTGCAGGCACCGCTTCGACAGCCACCACGGCGGGAGTAACGGCGGCCTCTGCCGGCTTCTCCGGCTGCTCGATCTGTTCCACGATTTTGACCGCCTCTTCCTTCACAGGTGAATCCGTACCTTCTTCATTCGACTGCACCTTCGCGGTCGTTTCAAGAACGACGGTTGCAAGCGCTTCCCTGACTAGCGAAGTAATTTCTGACTTCAACTCATCAAGAATCTTTCTCGGAACATAATTTGTAAGTGAGGCTTCGAGTTCCTGGATTCTTTGCTGGGCACTTGTGAGCTGTTCTGCCGGTACCATGTGATTGAGCCTTTCCTGCAGCTCCTCATACTGGGGCCTCGGGACGGTTGTGGACCTGAGCTCCTGTATAGAGGCTTCCAGCTCCTTGATTCGTTCTAGGCTTCTTGTATAGTACTCATTCGGCACGGTGCCCTGCTCGATCCTGTCAGAGAGACGCTGGATGCGCCCCGTCTGATCATCTATTGCAGACCTCTGAGAATCAAGAGATGAACGTACGTCCTGGGCCCACGTGCCTGTTGATACAACCCTGTCGAGCTCCTTTCTGGTTTCGGTCAGCTGAACCGTGAGGTTATCGATCTCGGCCTGCTTCTTTGCCAAGGCCTCCTCGTATTCCTTTCTTGGAACGGACTGCTTCAGCTGAGCCTCAAGGGCCCTGCAGGTCATAACAAGACGCCTAACTTCCGAGGTTATTTCTTCAGCTCTGCTCATTTTTCAAACACACGGCATGAATCACAACACTCACAGTCTTAACATATTATATCAATACGTATTGACCTACGAATAAGCAATTATAGAATGACATGAGAAATTCCGATCAGTCCCGGGTCACTCCGACCTCACACCTGTCCACCTGCGGTAGAGGTCATGCTCCACACCAAGAATGTCGAGAACCTTACCGACGATATGGTCGACCAGATCGTCTACTGACTTCGGCTTTTGATAGAAGGCCGGCATCGCAGGAAGGACTACTGCGCCTGCCTGTGTGACCTTCACCATATTTTCCAGGTGGATCAGATTCAGGGGTGTTTCTCTAGGTACCAGGACCAATGGCCTCCGCTCCTTGAGCGTCACCTCGGCGGCTCGAAGCAGCAGATTATCCGCGTAACCTGAGGCGATTCCGCCTACAGTCTTCATGCTGGCCGGTATGATAACCATTCCATCTGTCCTGAAGGAACCGCTTGAAAGTTTGGATGCTATATCTCCAATTCTGTAATTTTCGGTCGCCAGCGCTTCGACTTCAGAGAGTTTGAATGATGTCTCTAACCTTATTGTCTCACGACCCGCCGTTGTGATGATGAGATGGCTCTCCACATTGAGCTTCTTCAGTACCTGAAGCAGTCTTATTCCATAGATGACGCCGCTTCCGCCTGATATGCCGACGATAAGTCGCACGCCTGAAATTCCAAAGCCACTGCTATTTATGTTGACAATGGAATCTTGAATAGTGGAATGATCAATTCATCCTCAGTAAGACCAGAATGCGCTCCCCTCTGGTTGTACACACTGTTCGGCTTGAAAGGATAGAATATGGACCTCCCTGGCTCCGTTAGGATCATGAGGTCGCCCAGCCTGTCGACCAGTCCCTTTTTTCTCGTCCCAGGACCCAGTAGGTCCAGATCAATGGCATTATCAATATCCATACAGCTGTACGACCTGCCAAACTTCTTCTTCAGGTGCTCTTCAACATTCCCCTTGCGACCCTCCTTTACGTGCAGAAAGGCGGTTCTGGAGTCCCCTGTTGGAGGCATGATGAGCATGTCCATGAATTCTTTATCGGTTGATGCATCGAACGCTCCACCATCAACTATTTGAGATTGCCCGTGGTCGGCTGTGATCAGAAGGACTGTATCCTTACGCAACTGTCCTGGAAGCTTTCCCAGAAATTCTTCCTGAAGAGAGAAAAATAGACTCCGCATCTCGGCCGCCGTTTCCTCGCTCCAGGGACCGAAGGCGTGTGATGCAGTATCCACGGATGGCCAGTACACGAACACATATTTTCTCAGGCCTCGGTTGGATTCAAGCAGCTTCCTCAGTAAGACGAACATGTCACCCACATCGACATAGCCGTTTTGATGTGCGCCAGCATGGGTGATTTTTGAAAGCCCCGAGCCCAGAATGTAGTTTTTGGTCAGAACAAAAGACTGGATACCCTCCCTTGAAAGAAGCTGATAAAAGGTCGGAATACCGAGAAACTCTTCTGGCTGAATCCCCTTTTCAAAAATAGTTTCATCTTTAGGCGAATTCACTGCCTTGAAGTCAAGCATATTGACTATGGTTCCAAGCTCCTTCACAAACATGGTGTAGCCAACGATTCCGTGTTCAGAAGGCGACCTTCCAGTGCTCAGCGTGGTGATAGCTGTGGATGTGGTTGATGGAAACACGGTGGTCATGGGTGAAGGTGGGAATTTATTGGAAAGGTCGGCTAGATACCTGTTACCCTTTGCCAACGATTTGATCAGATTCCATCCCATACCGTCAACAAGCAGCAGAATCACGGTGGAATAATCCGCATCAAAATCATCGACCTTTCTGCTCAGAGTCGACGCTCCGGGGATTCTGCATCCCAAATGACTTGCTATCGTAGCTGGAAGGTTGGAAAGGCCAACCCCGCTGTAATTCGGTCTAAGGTTGCCGGCGAAGACCGTATGACTTTTCAGCTCTGTTTCTAGTTCGTCCTGTATGCCATTCATACCCCGTGTGCGAGGTTATGCATCCTTCATAAATGATTACCCATGATGTTCAGCATCAGAAACCCACAACCAAAAGCCCAGAGATTTTGATCATATGGATATGGAAATTCTAACCATCAATTCAAAATTTAGACAAGACAACAGCGAATTTCTTCATGTTGTGTATCCTCACCTGTGGATCGGGTGTCTCCAATCCCTTCTTTTTGACGCGGTGCATTGAACTGAAGTTCTCATCAACTCCAGCCAGCCAACCTCATCAGCCAGGGTGTTACGTTGCCTTCTATCAAACCAGCTATCAGAAACAGTAGCGCGAGCCCAACCACTACGTACACGGTCTGCGTGGCAACCCTGCCCAGCATATCCTGACCCTGCCCTGCTTCCTGGCTCCTGAGGGCTCTGAAGTAGGTAATGCCCAGCTTCAACCCGGCAGAGCCCGCTATAATGAATGAAGGCACCTCGATTACTCCATGAGGCAGAAGGGCGGCTGCCAGCATCAGTGTGTTTGGAACAAGGGTGTAGACTACACCAATAATCACCCCATTCAGAAACAGCGTTCCAACAGGGATCACAGACATCCACACCCCTGAAAGTGCAGTGGCGAGGCTGACCTGCCAGTTGTGCAGGAATATGTACACTCCGAGTGTCAGAGGAAGGCTGCCGGTCACGACAGGATTTATCTGTCCTGGCGAGTATCCAAGGCTGAAGATTAACTGGTCGACTCCTCCCCTGCCCAAGGTGATTCCCCCAATCAAACCGGTGACAAGGGCTGCACTAGCAACGATGTGATAGGAAAAATTACGTCTGTCCGTAGTGTATGAAACCAGCTGCCCCAAGCCGGTCCTGAGCTTACTCAAGAGCATGCGTGCGAGGGACCAGCCAAGGTCATTTTGGAGCGGGGTTGGCCAGACTTGGTCTATCTGTTCACCACCACTTATCTGCCTGAAGAGCGACGACTTTGAAAGGTGCAGAACAGGCGTGACGATAATCAGTATCCCCACGGAGGCCAGCGAGGCCAGAGGAAGATTTAGCCCCGGTACCAGACTGGCGACTCCGGATACGGCGCTCGTAAGCAACAAATAGACTACTGAATACGCCAGAGAAGGGCCCGGGTGGCTGATGACTGCGGATGCACTTTTTGAAACCGCCCTCCATCCCCGGAGGTCCTCTGCACACACAACCACTGGCGTGTAAATCAGGAGCGCTGCTACGGCTGCGGTTCCCAGGACCCCGAAAAGCAGAAGAACCGATGAAAACAGTACGCTAGAAACGCCGGCCAGTGTCATGCCGAGCGCAGCCAACCCAAAGCATAGAATCGGCGCAAACGTGATGAAGTAGGAAAGGAAGTATGTCGAGGCCATGGGCCTCCACCTTTTCCTGAATTCAACCATGACGCTTGGAATATCGACACGGTTTCCTTCGAGCGCCCTCTGGTAAGAGCCGAACTCCGCTGAATAAACGAATCCTGAGGCGAGAACCTCCGCCACCAGCGTCATAATCATGGCAGGAATCATAAAAGTAAGGAGTGGGATGTAAAACCCACTGGACATCACAACGCTTCTTGCATCAGACAGTCTTCCGAGATTCCCCGACATGAGGTCCTGAATCAGTCTTGTAAGCAGGCTGTTCCCTTCATTCGAAGATAAGTAAGCTATGCCAAATATGCCTAGTATTACTTCTGCAATTATCCCGAGCGAGCTGGCCATCATCGTGGGAACAGACAGTGCAGGGTTTGATCTCCATGCCCAGTACGATTTGGAAAGGGCGGCATCATATGAAATTCTTCTGTCCGTGTTCATGTTCGACGGTCAGCCTCGCGAGATTTAACCAGACCTTCTCTAAAAGGCTCTGGTCTAGAGCTTCACGGAGGAGCCTTCAATCTTTCTCGGCAGCAGAGGAAGCATTGCGATGGCGACCATCCCGAAAAGCCAGCCAATGGAAAAGGCCGTATGGTAGCCGTAGAACTGTATCAAAGTACCTCCAAGGGCGGCCCCGATCGAGGAACCGACGGTGCTGCCAAGCCCCCAGATGATCGCATTCACCCTTGTGATATACTCCTTGGGAGTTACCACCGAAGAATACCCTATCACCACCGGGAACCCGGTGAATACGAAGAATGCCAAAGCTGCCAGACTCGACACCTGGGCCACTATATTATGAGAGAACAGAAAGACCGAAAAGACAACAACCGAGCTGGTTATGGTAATGTAAAGTGCTCTGCGACCCCCTATTCTACCCACCACAAGTCCCTGTACGGGCTGTCCTATGACAGGGGTCAGGAATATGATGCCGGCTATCAGGGCTGCCAGGCTTTTTGAATTGTAGACGCTGTCATAGAATGGAAGTATGTAGTTGGTGATGCTCGATGAAAACACAGCATTCATCATGAAGAGGGACGTCATCACCAGTATGAACCTCCTGTACGGCTTGAGTGACAACTTCTCGGAGGTGGGTTTCCTGCCTTCCTGCACCATCAGGCTGTCAAACGACCTGGATAACACATAGATCACCACTCCCACCAGTATGAGTATCAGACCAAACGTGAAAGTCCCCATGGTCTCACCAAGAAAGGTCAGCAGCCCGACCACTATGCTCGGAAAGACAGCCCTCCCCATGCTGCCGAAGCTGCCGTTGATTCCCATCTGCTTTGAAAATGACCTTCCCTTGGTGGCGAATGCAATTATCGAACTTCCCAGTGGGTGGTAAAACGAGAGCCCGATGCCGAGTATCAGGACACCCGGGACGAGCAGAGCCATAGCATCATGACTCAGGAAAAAGGAAGCCGAGAAAACCAGCTGCGCGACACCCATCAATGCAATCCCAAATGCCATCATCGCCCCCCTGCGCCCCGATCTGTCCGCGAAGAATCCTATTCTTTCGGACAGGAAGCCGGATACCAGGTTGGAGAATGCCAGTGCCGAGCCCAGAAACGCAAGGGAGATATTCAGTTTGATGTAATAAGCAATCAATACCGAAAAGACTATCGAATTGCCATCATTTGTAAAGTGAGCCAGCACCGCAGCTACCAGTGCTCTGTTGCCCACGCCGCTCCTCTCACCCTGCTCCGCGGATGTCACACCATTCCCTTCCGGCACCAGCGCCACACGGCCGCAGAACAGCATACAATAAGATTTTGCGCACGAAATCTAGCCTACGGCAAGCAATGGCATCGTCAACTTTGGCAACACTTCTTTCCATGAGAATCATACTGCATCTCATACACTCGTTACCGGTGGACATATTCACCCTTCACAAGGATATCTTCGTCGAAATGGTCCATTGATCCTCAAAAGATCTTGAACCCAGTTCATGTCATGAGATTCCATACGGGCACAAAGCCTAAACAGAGGACCCTGCCGCAATCTTCTTCCGTCTGGTCACTTCTCTGCACACCCGGATCAGGTCTGCCAGGGATTCAAATGCCCTGCCCGAATCCTGAAGCTTGACAAGTATGATCGTATCGGTGAAACTGCTTGTAGTATCTTCGATGTTGACACCACTCCTTGATAGCCTGCTGTAGATCGTGAAGACACACCCCGGAGTGTCGATGATTGACCGGGGGCTATGCATCACTATGAGGGCAAGCGATGTTTTCTTTTCGAGAAACTGAAGCCCCCTGAGCTTCGAAAGTATCTTATCGATATACTTCTCATCGATTATGAGAGTAATGGCGGAGGTTCCTTCACTGAGATGTATGAACGCATCAGGGAAATTAGAAATCACCTTGAGCACAAGGTCTAGCGCCTGCCTGCTTCTGTCGATCACCAGCTTGGCCACGTCTGTTCTAACGGAGACGCTGCTCTCAGCCATTATCGCCTTGATGCTGTCGCTCAGTGGCTCTCCGGACCTCCTCAGCCTTTTCAGGGCCGACACAACGCCGTCAATGTCAACAGGTCCATGGAGCCTCTCTTCGACCAGCGGACTTATCTCTCTCGCCGCAGCGGAGAGATTAACCACATCCCTGAATATGGCATCCTGAAGCGTTACATCCACCTGCACTATCTCCCTGACAAGTTTGGCCACCGAGCGTGCCTGACCAGTTTTGGTCATGTTGCTCATTTATGGGCTACAAAAGGCCAAAAGATATAAAAACCTTCCATATCCGGGCCGAACAAATATTGACATCCATGAAGGTGGTGCTCGCATATTCCGGTGGGCTCGATACATCGGTTGCAATAAAATGGCTGCAGGAAAAATACCAGGCCGAAGTGGTAACTCTGACACTCGACCTGGGGCAGGAGGAGGACCTGAAGGCGGCCGAAGAAAAATCTCTCATGCTCGGGTCGGTAAAGCACTACGGGCTTGACGTGCGTGAAGCGTTCGTCAGAGGGTATGTTTTCCCCTCCATAAGGGCAAATGGACTTTACGAAGGGAAGTACCCCCTGAGCACGGCGCTGGGCAGGCCGCTGATAGCTTCAAAACTGGTCGAGGTGGCTGAAAAGGAGGGAGCGCAGGCTGTCGCACACGGTTGCACCGGAAAAGGGAACGACCAGGTCAGGCTGGATGTTACGGTAAGGGCCCTTAACCCGGCACTGAAGATAATAGCTCCCGTGAGGGAATGGGGCCTCACAAGGGACCAGGAGATGGTTTACGCCAGGGAAAAGGGGGTCCCTGTTTCTCCGAAAAAGAGCATTTACAGCACGGACCAAAACCTCTGGGGACGCAGCATCGAAAGCGGCGTTCTTGAGGACCCCACGGTCGAACCCCCCGCGGACGCATTTGAATGGGTGGTGAGACCGGAGGATGCCCCTGACAGGCCAACCTACCTGAAGCTGGCGTTCGAGGACGGACTGCCGGTCTCCCTGGACGGCGTCGAACTCGACCCCATGACACTCATTGTAAAACTGAACAGCATTGCAGGGACCAACGGAGTTGGCATCATAGATCATATCGAAGACAGGCTTGTTGGCATAAAGTCAAGGGAGGTGTACGAGTGTCCTGCCGCGACCGTGATCCTCGAGGCCCACAGGGAGCTCGAAAAGCTCGTTCTTACAAGGCACGAACTGAATTTCAAGCGTACAGTAGATTCAGCCTGGTCGGAGCTTGTTTACACAGGCCTGTGGGTTGACCCGCTCAGGAATGACCTTGAAGCCTTCGTCCAGTCCACTCAAAACAGGGTAACCGGAACCGTAACCGTAAAGCTGTACAAGGGAGGCTTGAGGGTTGTTGGACGTACGTCCCCGTACAGCATTTATGATACGAAGCTTGCCACATATTCGTCGGAGAGCACGTACAATCAGAAGCTGGCTGAGGGATTCATAGAGATATGGGGTCTGCAATCCCGAGTATCTGCAATGCGAAACAAACTGCAAAAAGTGACGGCAAGTTGAGTCTGCTCAGGGGCAAAAGACTGGGGCGGATGGACAGCGAGGCAGCAGCCTTCACCGCGTCGGTGGACCGGGACAGGCCACTGCTCGAGGCCGTGATAGCCATCAACGCCGCACACCTGGTTTCCCTGGCCAAGAACGGGGTGGTCGACCCCAAGGACGCGGCCAGCATCCTGTCCTCTCTTAGGTCGGCCCCAACGGACCTCGAATTCGATACCTCTCTCGAAGACGTCCACATGAATGTTGAGCAGTATGTCTCCAAGAAAGCGGGTGAGGCGGGTGGGTTTCTGAACCTAGGAAAGAGCAGGAACGATCAGGTTTGCACCGCCCTGAGAATCGTGACCAGGAGCGAACTGCTGAAGGTGGTTGATGCGATACTCGAACTTGTTGAATCCCTTATCGATGTTGCTGCCGAAAATACGGAGGTAAGGATGCCCGGCTACACTCACCTGCAGGTGGCGCAGCCAACCACAGTCGCACATCATCTGTTGAATTACGCTGGCGCACTACTTCGTGATGTGCAGAGGCTCGCAGACTGTTACAAAAGGGTCAATCTATCTCCCATGGGCTCGGCTGCTTTCTCCGGCACAACCGTTCCTGTCGACAGGGATGGTGTCGCGCGACTCCTCGGGTTTGATGGCATAATCGAGAACAGCATGGATGCTGTCAGTTCAAGAGACTTTATTCTTGAGTTTCTGTCGGGGGCCCTGCTCACACAGCTTGACCTGAGCAGGATGGCGGAGGACCTAATATTCTACAGCTCGCAGGAAGCGTCGTACGTGGACCAACCCGACGACCTGTCTTCTACAAGCAGTATAATGCCTCAGAAGAAAAATGCCGTGGTCCTTGAAATAATAAGGGCCAAGGCCGGGACGATTCTGGGCCTTTTCACTTATGCTGCCACGATCGTGAAGGGTCTACCACAATCCTACAACCTGGACCTCCAGGAGATGAATTCTTACGTATGGATGGCATCGAGCGACCTGATAAAATCACTAAAATTGATGAGCAAGGTGGTTCGGAAGACAAAATACCGAAAGGATAGACTGGAAAGGGGAGCGGCTTCCGGTTTTTCCGTGGCCGCAGAGCTGGCAGAGTACCTTACCCTTAAACATAATATCCCTTTTCGAAAGGCCCATCATATAGTCGGAGCCGTAGCCTCGAACCTCCCCTCGATATACACGTTCGAAGATATCAAGAAGATGCTTGTCAAGGAGGCGAAAAACCAGGGTGTCAGATTGGATTTGAGCAAATTACCTTCATCATACGACCCGTCAACTTCTGTCAGAAGCAAGAAGTCGCTGGGGTCTCCAAACCCGTTGCATGTGAAGCTGATGATGAATCATATGCGTAAGGAAATGAAGGATGCTGCCGGGTGGGCCAGGCAGAGGGCCCTTTCCATCGACAGGGCCTCTTCTGTTCTTGCCAAAGAATCTAACAATATCATAAAGGAGGTGAGAAAGTAGTGCTGGTAGAGTGTCAACAGTGCGGTGGTGAGGTGGCTGTTCCCTCAGATGCGATATCTGGCGAAATAGTCTCCTGCAAGGATTGCGGCTCCGAATACGAAGCGGTGATAGGCAGTCAGGGCACCATCGAGCTGAAATCCGCAGAAAAGGTGGGCGAAGACTGGGGAGAGTGAGCAGTAACACGTGCGGCTCGGCATTGCCTACGACAGGCTGAGGTATGAAGAGAAGGAGCTGTTCAACGCGGCCCAGAAGTCAGGTTACAATCCAGTGATGGTGTACCTGGGCGAACTCACTGTGGACCTTACCGAAGGGCAGCGTAAACTCAAGGAAACGGCGTCGGTGGTGCTGCAGAGGTGCGTCAGCCACGTAAGGGGACTCCATGTGGCGGCGGCATTCGAAAACGTGGGTGTGAAAACTGTCAACAGCTACAAAGTATCCTCACTCTGCGGGGACAAGATGCTCACTTCTTTAGCGCTTGCCAAGGCCAAGGTGCCCACACCGCGCACACTCGTCACCTTCTCTCCCGAGCAGACCCTGAATGCCCTCGATGCCCTTGGATACCCTGCTGTGATCAAGCCAGTCGTTGGCTCCTGGGGCCGGCTCGTGACAAGGGTGAGAGACAGGGAAGAGGCGATGTCCCAGATTGAGGCAAGGGAGGCTGCGGGTGATTCCATGAACCAGGTGTACTACGTCCAGGAGTTCATAAAGAGACCCGAAAGAGACCTCAGGGTAATCGTGGCCGGGGATGAGATAGTCGCGTCAATCTACAGGTATCAGCCAGGCGGGGACTGGAGAACAAATGTTGCCCGCGGAGGCAGAGCAGAAACAGCGAAGCTGAGCGGCGGCGAAATGGAGACAATAATCAGGGCGGCGCATGCGGTGGGCGGAGGAGTCCTGGGCGTGGACGCCATGGAAGGGCCCGACGGACTGGTTGTTCATGAGGTAAACGGAACGGTTGAGTTCAGGGGTGCGGCTTCTGTATCCGATACCAACATACCGAATAAGATTGTCCAGTACGCGGCATCGCTGGTGAAAAGATAGAATGCTGAACGTCAGCGTAATAGGTGGATCAGGATACGTGGGAGGGGAGCTCACCAGACTGATCACACTCCACCCATCGGCAAAGCTACAGGCAACATATTCCAGGTCACATGCTGGCAAGTATGTGCACTCGGTTCATCCCAACCTGAGGGGCATAGTGGACATGACATTCACCGGGGAGGACCCGGTCCGGCTCGCACAGTCATCGGACGTAACGTTCCTTTCACTACCGCACGGTCAAAGTTCTAAACTGATTCCGGAAATGATCAAGACAAACACGGTGCTTATCGACCTTGGGGCCGACTTTCGTCTGAAGGACAAGGACGCCTACATCAGATGGTACAACTATCAACACCCATCCCCCGATCTTCTGAAGGAGTTTGTATACGGATTACCCGAGCTTCACAGGGCCGAAATAAAGAAATCAAGAAGGGTCGCGGTGCCGGGCTGCATGGCAACTTCGGCCATTCTGAGCCTGGTTCCTCTGGTGAGGGAGGGAATCGCAGGAACGGGACCGATCATAGTGGATGCGAAGGTGGGCTCGAGCGGCTCTGGCGGGAAGCCATCTCTTGCAACCCACTTTTCGGAAAGATATGGCGTTGTCAGGATATACAAACCGGCCGGTCACAGGCACACAGCTGAAATCATACAGGAGCTTTCAAACATCAGGAATTCGAAGGTGGATGTCAGCATGAGTGCCCACAGCGTGAACATGGTCAGGGGAATAGAAACAACATCACATGTCATGTCATCAAACATCCCTTCGTTGAAGGATATCTGGAAAGCGTACAGGTCTTTCTATGCGGATGAACCATTTGTCAGGTTGGTGAGGGATTTACACGGTGCGAACAAGTACCCCGACCCGAAGTTCACGGTCGGCTCGAATTTTGCCGATGTGGGGTTCGATACCGACCCCGAAGCAAAGAGGGTGATAGCTATTGGGGCATTGGACAACCTTGTTAAGGGAGCCGCGGGAAATGCCGTGCAGTGCATGAACATAATGCTTGGTTTTGACGAGACCGAAGGGTTGAAGTCTCCTCCACTTCATCCTGTGTGAGTAAAGGAAATGGTAACCGTGGTAAAGGTCGGTGGAAGCCTCGTAGTCGAGGGAAAGCTGGACAACGTTCTGTCCGACGTGCCCGCCGCACTGAAGCTTGACCAGATCGTTTTGGTTCATGGTGGCGGTCAAACGGTTACGGAGTATGCGGAGAGGCTGGGAAAGAGGCAGAAATTCATCACCTCCCCCTCCGGCGTGAGGAGCAGATACACGGACCAGGAAACCGCGGAGATCTACTCCATGGTGATGTCGGGCCTGATCGCTGGCAAGATTGTGACCGGCCTTTCCAGACTTGGCATTCAGGCTTTCAGCCTATCTGGCATCGATGGTGGATTCATAAGAGCCGAGAGAAAAAGAAGACTTCTGATCATCGATGAGAGAGGCAGGAAGGTGGCAATAGATGGAGGATTCACGGGCAAACCCAAACATGTTGATACTAAAATCCTGAAGAGTATACTTTCGATGGGTCTGACACCGGTCGTGTCGCCGGTCGCCATTGGTGAGGACTCCGAGATGCTGAACATCGATGGGGACAGAGCGGCCTCCACTGTGTCATCGGCAATCCCGTCCGATACCCTCATCTTCCTGACCAACGTGGAAGGATTATATCTTGATGGTAAGCTGGTGGACAGGCTGACGGTTGCCGAAGCAAGAAGCGTGCTTCCCAAGATCGGTACTGGCATGGACAAGAAGGTCATAGGTGCGATAGAGGCCGTGGAAGCGGGTGTTTCAAAGTGTATCATAGCCCCGGGCAACACATCAGAGCCCATCACAAAGGCACTCAAAGGCGCAACCGGAACGGTGATAACAGGTGTCTGAGAAAATTGAATCGGCCGAGGACAGGTACATCCTGCCCACATACCACAAGCTGAACCTTGTAGCGTCAAAGGGGTATGGTCCTTACATTTACGATACTTCGGGAAGGCGCTACCTTGACTTCATGGCTGCATACGGCGTTGCCATACTGGGACACTGTCATCCCGATGTTGTTGAAGCAATAAAATCTCAGGCGGAAAGACTGATTTCCTGCCACGCCTCCGTCTACAGTGAAGCAAGGACGGAATTCGTGGAGACTCTTTCAAGAGTAGCCCCCTCCGGTCTGAAATCCTTCTTTCTCTGCAACAGCGGGGCGGAGGCCATCGAAGCCGCGATGAAGTTTGCCAGGAAAGCCACCGGAAGAAAGGGGTTCATAGCCTTCAACGGCGGCTACCATGGAAAGACGTTTGGCGCACTTTCTATCACGGGGACCGAGAGGTACAGGCAACCCTTTGAGCCCCTGGTCGGACCGGTAACCTTTGCTGAATACAACAGCACAGAGGGACTAGAAACTCTACCCTGGTCAGAAGCCGCCGCCGTTTTCGTCGAACCGGTCCAGGGAGAGGCTGGAATAAGGATTCCATCAGCAGAATTTATGTCCAGTGTAGCAAGGCTAAGCAGGGAATCCGGGGCTCTGCTCGTTGTGGACGAAATACAGTCAGGTCTCGGCAGGACCGGCAGGATGTGGGCTCACGAACACTTTGGAATGAACCCGGACATGATGACAGTCGCAAAGGGGATAGCCGGAGGGATTCCGTTTGGGGTCACGCTTGTGAATGAAAAGATCGCATCCAACATAACCCTCGGAGACCATTCAACAACATTCGGGGGCAACCCCTTGGCCTGTGCAGCGGCCACCGCGGTCCTTTCTGTCGTTGAAAAGAAGAAACTGTACGAGCGAGCATCAGAACTGGGCAGGAAGTTCTCTGCTGGGTTGAAGGACCTTGGCTCCTTCAGGATTGTGAAGGAAAGCAGAGTGATCGGGCTTATGGCAGCCCTAGAGTTGAGAATAAGGTTCAACAGGGTGCTCGAAGAAGCCCTTGCAGACGGTCTGCTCACCCTCTACGCCGGGAGAAACAACATTCGGATGCTCCCTCCTCTCATTATAGACGAACACCACATCGATAACGCTCTGGCCATCCTGGGCCGGACATTGGAGAAGGTGCAAAAGGAGTCACTGTCGATCTGAGACATGCTGACAGAGGAGGAAAGGCAGCAAGCAATCGACCTTCTGATGCGCCTAGTTTCCATTCCTTCCGAATCAGGTTCTGAACTGGAAGTTTCAGAATTCATAATGGAGTGGCTTATGAAGAAAGGGTTCGATTCACCCAGAACCGACTCCGTCGGCAACGTCAGGGCCAGTACCGGTCGCACCGAACCTGTACTTCTGTACTGCGGGCACATGGACACGGTTCCAGGCAGGATTCCTGTAAGGAGGGTGGGAAACAAGATATTCGGTAGAGGGTCATCCGATGCAAAGGGACCCCTCGCGGCGATGCTCTACTCTGCCAGCCTTCTGGCCAAAAGGAATACGGATAACGGGGTGGCGATCCTGGCCGTTGTCGGCGAGGAAACAGGCTCAACAGGCATACGCAGGGCTCTTGAAGATGGAATAAATCAGAAGTATGCAGTGTTCGGAGAACCTTCGGGCTTCAACAACATCGTGATCGGGTACAGAGGGAGGCTGGAGGTAAATATCGAATTCACCGCCCCGAGCTTCCATGCGAGCAAACCCTGGGTGGGTCGGAGTGCCCTTCAATGTGCAGTGGATTTCTCAAAGAGTGTGGAGGGTCTGTGGAAAGACTCGGCCGGCATAAGGAAGTTCGATACAGTGTCCGCTACCGTAACAAGACTGGTGAGTGGAGTCGCAGGCAATGTAGCGCCTCCGAGGGCTGCTCTAACCCTTGACCTCAGGTATCCGCCCGGGCTTGACCAGAACAAGTTCATAGAAGAACTTGAGGAGCTTGCGAAAGAATGCGCGGGAACGGCCTCGTTCAGAATGAATGTTGTTGAGGCGTCCGGTGGCGTCATCGTGGAAACCTCCGCCCGGCTGGTAAGGGCGATGAGGAGGGCGATATTCCACTCAACCCGAGTCCCGGCCACATGCGTGAAAAAGACGGGTTCTGGCGACATGAACCACGCAGTCAGGTTTGGGATCGAGTCGATCACGTACGGACCAGGCAGCACGTCAGATGAGCACTCTGACGAAGAGTCGATAGACATTACAGATTATTTGAGAGCGATAGAAGTGCTGACCCGTCTACCGGAAGAATTGAGTAACGTCCGGACCGGAAAAGAAAATATAGGCCAGTAATGGGTCCACTTCACGCTGCCGCGGTAGCTCAGCCTGGGAGAGAGGTTTCCCTCTAGCAATCGGCTGAAGACCGATGTGTCGCAGGCTCAAATCCTGCCCGCGGCACCGACAAATTTGCTATACTCAATATCTTGCAGAGCTATACTGCAATGTACATTTATGACTTGCAGGTCCAGCAAATAGAAGAAAAATCTACCCTCATCATGAATGTGAAACGTGGAAATAAATATCAACCCAACCATCCTGCGAATTGATATCCTTCTTACTCTATCACTATGTGAGAACATTCTGGTGGCTTGGCTCGTTGTTCATCAATAGTTCTGTGAGAATATACGGTAAGCATACGGCATATTCCGATAATGGTGGATCATATCCCTGCATATGCATACTATTTCGAGGCATAGAATCCATACTCAAAACAAGAGCATCCCGGATGGTGGATGAAAAAGACACGTCAATAATTGTCAGAGGGATATAACAATGACTTCCTACGATTGGGCAGGAGGAATAAAACTGTCCGCTACGAAGCTAGGAAGATATATCCTTGTCTAAACTTGGCGCAGATTGGTGAAAGATTAGGTTCGGCAGATTTCTCTCTCTCGTCTGATCCATTCAGTTAGTACCAGTTGCTGGGTCCATCGGGTCATGACAAGCTTTAAAGGGTTACCGGTACTCTTCAACATATAGAATGAAAAGCGTAATGGAGTGGCTGATGGAGGAAAGTCAACCAGCTGTGCGCTATCTTGCTATGAGAGACCTGCTTGGCTTTAAAGGAAAAGATTTGACCAAAGCCAAGGATGCGGTGCCAATTCGGGGCTGGGTCAGACAGATTCAGGAGTCACGTATGGAGGGTGGATTCTGGGTTCATGGTGATAGTCTGTACCGGCCAAAGTACGTATCAACAAACTGGATGCTTCTGATTTTATCTGACTTGGGCGTGACAAGAGAGTTGCCATGGATAGCTGAGTCTGCGGAAATGTGGAGAGACAGGTATGCCAGGCCAGACGGGGGCTTCGACGAAGGGAACTCGAAACATAGCGAACTCTGCCTCGTCGGGAATACCACAAGGGCCCTGATCAAATTTGGGTACGAGGATGACTCACTTGTAAGGAAGGCACTGGGCTGGCTGGTAGAGAACCAGAAACCGAACGGTGGCTGGCACTGCTTTTATTTCGCGAAGAACGGCGTAATCGATGGATGGGAGGGGATGAGCGCATTCGCATCATACCCGCGACAAAAGTGGACCAGGAGCATAAAGGCCGCCGTGGACAGGGGTTGTGAATTTTACCTGGAGCGAGGAATGCTGAAGCAGGGCAGGAAGTACGACCCGTGGTACAGGCTTCATTTCCCTTATCACTATTACTACGACCTGCTCGTCGGCCTTGATTTCATTACAGCCCTGGGCAGGGGCGATGATGCTCGACTCAAGCCAGCATTGGAACTGCTCAGGCAGAAGCGACGTCCTGATGGCAGGTGGAACCTGGACGCAGTTCATCCGGACTACCTTAACGATGGCAAGTTTCCCGAATGGTTTCCGAAATACAAGCATAGATTCAAACCTTTCTCCCTCGAACTCGCAGGGGAACCGAGCAAAATGATCACATTGAGAGCACTGAGTGTACTGAAGCGTGTTGGAGATCCATTAGAGAACTGATACACGATTGTCCGCCGATTCTTGGGGAGGGTTTGGATACCCGCCCAGCTACAATAAATCATCGACTCTGGGAATTGAACTTGCTAGGTAAAAATTCGAGATCAATCTCAAACGAAGTCTAGCTTCATGATTTATCCTCTTACCCTTCTATCTTCACACTTCTCCGGATCATGCCCCTCGTCATCAATATGAAGAGTCAATCTCTTCCTTGATCAAAAGAACTTCTGTTTTGTCTGCCGTTCTAGTTGAGGAAGGTTACCTGAATAAATAGAGTGATGCTGTGGCATACAAGCCAAAATTACACATTAATTCAATTTAACTTCATACAGCTAATCTGGAAAAATATAAGTAAAACAAATGTCAAACGATCAAAACAGTTGGTACTCGCTTGCTTGCAGCACCGTCTCTGATGGGGTGCATAGGCCATTGACGCGACCGATGTTTATAGTACTGTTAATACTTCTTACCTTGTCTATATTTCCAGCCGTTTCCACACGAACTGGCACGGTTCAGTACACAAAATACGCCGCAGGCGAAGGTATTACTCAAGCCCTCAACTATGTCGAGCAGGCCGGTGTTACATTCGATGAAAATACCACCAACCTGACAGCATACACCATAGCCACAGAAATAACCGATCAGAACGGATTTGGTCCCGCTTACCTTCTGAACGGACTTACCGATAACGGCTGGTGGTACCAGGTCGGGATAGTGTATGACTGGCCAAACCAGTACCGTAATTTGCCGATCCCAGGTTTCAGCTTCACTGATTCCGTATTCTCACCATCAGGCGAACTGGTTGATCAGCAGGGTGCATGGAACGCCACAAACTTCTTTCCATCTCTTGGCGATGTAAGTAATGGTGATGTCATAGAACTTTCTATGACGATAAACGGAACTTCCATCTATCTGGCGGCTCATGACCTAACCACCGGTATGTACCAGAGAGCTGTACACAGTTCGAATGGGGCTACCAAATTCGTGGGCCTCGAAACCCAATCAAACCAGAGGGGATATTTCAGCGGGGTGATGACGGAATGGTACCGTAGTAATTCAAGCATTACCGACCTCGCCGAAGGCCAGATCGATTACTGGCTGGGTACCCCGATCACGAAGGCTACACTTTGGGCCGATGAATACAATTATCAGAGTCTTGGTCCTGTTTACAACAATGAAACCGGCCTGATCGCCTTATCGGATTCTAGCTATGCTCGACTGACTCTCGGCCCGCTGAGCGTGAGGGCAGACAATTCGCACATAATCACTGGGTCTCTGAAACTGTATACACAATTGCAGAACCTGCCACAGTCTTTCGAATACATTTTACCGAAGATACCCGGTCTCCCCGAGTCTCAAACATTCAATGTCACGGCTACGATTGTGGGGAACCTGTGGGGTGGATTACCTCCGTATCGATATGAGATTTATGCCGACAGCACGATCCTTTCATCGGGGGCACTCAACGTCTCTTACCCGAATGTAAGCACCCTGTTCTCACTGAATTCTTCCCTGGGCGTACTGAAACCAGGAAACTACAACTTTTACTTCAGACTACTTGATTCCAGCAACGATACTTACACCAGCCCTGGTTACATTCTCAATGTTCCAGACGCTACGAATCTGGCCGGGTACATTTGCACTCCGATCAAGGTAACTGTTCAACATGGGCTGATTCTTGTTCCAGAGTTACCGGGGAACCTCAAAAATACGTCTGCTTCGTTAACCCTTTTCCACTTGACCCAAAACTTCATCCCTCCTTCATTCACTGGTAAGGCCTATTATATCGGAGGTTACTATCTGTACTCGATTTATTCCGGGCAAATCGGTACCATAATACTGGGAAACGTCACGGTGGAGAATGGAACCGTCTACTTGGGAACGATAGAATATGTGCCATTCGGAAATATAACGGCTTCGTATGGTAACCATATCTATTCGATCCCATCCTGCAGGTTCAACGTCTTGGTGTCGGTGAATTCTTCAGCAGTGTACTTGGGTTATGGGATATGGTTTGACCCATCTCTGGCACACTTTTACCTGAGCAGCAGTAGCACTCCCGAAACATCAGGAGTCGTGGAGGGATTCTACGGAGTCATGGGACTCAGCGCGCTTGTGGCAGTCATCGCTCTCGGATACCTAAGAATCAGAAAGGTCTGATGACTCAAAACCACTGTATTGCCTTCGGTTGCTGGCAAAAACACGCTATATCAGAAATCGATTACATCACCAAGCCTATTCCGGATCCGAGCAGGAAACATAAATTCAAATCATGTGAATCAGATTCAGGTCAGCAGCTTGGCGGTTGGTTTGTCCCGGGCTCGACTCAATCATTTTCTGCTTAAACTAACTTTAAGTAAGTCTGTCCTAACATCTTGGTGTCAAATCAAATTGTCATACGTGCCAGGTCAGGTATTTCTTACGAAAGGTGTCGGTGTGCACAAGGATAAGCTTGCTAGCTTCGAGCTGGCTCTCCGCGATGCTGGAATCGCGCACTGCAACCTTGTCCCGGTGTCCAGCATTCTGCCGCCAAGGGCCAAAATAATTCCCAGGAAGAAGGGTATCCAGCTGATCAAGCCTGGACAGATAATTCATGTAGTGCTGAGCAGGCTCGATACAGACGAGCCGAACAGGCTGATAGCTGCTTCAATAGGCGTGGCGATCCCGAAGGATCCATCACTTCATGGATACCTCTCTGAACTCCATGCGTATGGCGTTACCGACGAGAAGCTCGGAGAACACGCAGAGGATGTTAGTGCATACATGCTGGCATCAACATTAGGACTGGATTTTGACCCGGACAAGAGCTGGAATGCACAAACACAGGAGTGGAAGATATCAGGCAAATTCTACAAGACAATGAACATAACCCAGTCTGCCGAGGGAAACAAACATGGCTACTGGTCTTCGGTGGTGGCGGCTGCCGTACTGCTTCCCTGATCATCTGGAGAAAGGCACCCCATTCGCGTGAGCAGGTTGGACAGATCCTCCTCTACCGACCTGAAACTTTTTGGCACCTCAGGTATTCGGGGAAGACTCGGTCGCGGCATTACACCGGACCTTGCCTACAGAATGGGTCTGTCTCTGGGAACCTATCTTGGAAACCGCGGAAGGGTGCTGGTCGGCTGCGACCTGAGGCCACAATCAGAACCTCTGTACAAACAGGTTGTCGAGGGGATACTGGATTCGGGCATCAATGCGCTTCTCGCGAGCAGGGTGGCCACGCCGATGCTTCTCCATGCCGAGGTTGAATTGAAGGCGGACTCCGCGGTGATGGTGACGGGCAGTCACACGGTGCCCGGGGTTACAGGCCTGCTCTTCTTCAAGTCCGACGGCGGCGAATCTGATATCGACATGGAACTTTCTCTGGAAAAAATTTACTTCAAGCGACTCTACTCAATACAGACAAACAGGGCCACCAGCGAATCCGTGGATGCCGCTGCCATTTACATTGAAAGAATCTTGCATCATGTTGGTGATAAGGTGAAGGGTTACACAATAGCCTTCGACGCCGGCAATGGGTCCATGAGTCTCATGGCATCAAAGGTGCTGGGTCTTGCGGGGGCCAGGGTCATTGCCATAAATGACAGACCGGACGGAACATTTCCGAACCGCTCCCCATATCCACGGAGGGAAACTCTCGGAAAACTTGCGGAGACTGTCAGAAAGAGAAGGGCTGACTTTGGAGTGGGTACAGATGGAGATGGTGACAGGGCCATATTTGTGGACGACTCTGGAAGGGTCCTTCTGGGGGACGTATCAGGAGCTCTTTTGGCAGACCATACCCTGCAGCAAAGGTTCGGAAGCGTAGTCGCGCCGTTGAATTCGTCCAACCTGATCAGATTTGTGTGCCGGAAAAGGAATGCTCCTCTTGTAGTTACCAAGGTGGGTCCCCCGGCAATCGTTTCCTCCATCAGGAAGGTCAGAAATGCCGTGTTCGGACTGGAAGAAACCGGAAAGTACATTTGGCCAGAGACATTACTCTATGGTGATTCTGTCTACTCTGCATCAAGAATGTGTGAATTGCTATCCTCTGGCTCTGGTTCGTTGAAGCTGCTCGTTTCCGAACTTCCAAAATACTACATGGAGAAGAAAATGGTTCGATGTGGCGACGTAAAAAAACAATCCGTGATGCAAATCGTAATCAGAAAGTCCAGACTCGAATTCCCAAACGCCAGAATATCAACGGAGGATGGAGTAAAAGTGGTGTTCGAGGATGAATCCTGGGTCCTCCTGCGTCCATCAGGTACGGAATCCTACTTCAGGTGTTATGCAGAGTCATCCAGCAGGAAAAGGGCAAAAGAACTTTCGGCCGCTGGCATGAAGATTCTTCGAACATCACTGAAAGAGTTCTCTATGACACGCCGCTGATACTTTCAACTATGATTTTGTATAGACCGGGCGAGGTCTGTTCTAGTCTTTCCAGCGTGGGTGGCATGAGTCCGATCCTTCTGGCCCTCTTTATGTTGTACCTTATTATTCTGTCAGCCCTGCTTTCCTTCCAGCCAACCCGTTCCATGTACGCCTTGATCGCATCCATCGCCTCGTCATCGGAGAGATGTTTGACATTAACCAGATATGGCGGAAGGATGAGCCAGAGTATCCTGTGCCTGCCATCCTGAACATTGACCTTGAGAAGTTTTTCGATGTACTGGAATTTGGAGATGTCGGGCCTCCTGGGTTTCGGAATCCTTGCGGAGATTTCGTCAACAATACTCTTCATGTCCTTCGGAAGTGACGGGGGAGTCTTCAGACTTCTGATCCTCCCAAGTATCAAAGCGGAAAATTGTCCCTCCACGAGCTCAAGAACTCTTTCACGAGTCAAATAGATCTTACCCCGGTCAACGACATTCTCGATTAACGCCAGATTTGGGTTATCGATCTGTTCGAGTTTGGAGCTAACCTTCAGATAAACAGGCAAAGGAGCTACGAATGCGATCTTCATGTAATTCGTATTCATCTGCCAGGGAAGCTTGTCAACCTGCTGCAGGTTCATTTCGAATAGTTGATTGACGATCCGGCAAACAGCCGCATCCTTTTCGTCCTTGAAGGCTTCGCTTGACCTGTCCCCCTCCGCCTTGGCGTAAATCCTGGCAAGCCACCCGCTACCGGTTGCCCTTACAATCAGCAAAGATACGTAAAAGCTGATTATTTCCCTGTCTATATCAGAGAGATTCAGGCTTATCTTACGCCTCTCAATGGCTGCCAGCACCCTCTCTTTTGCTCTACCAAGTATAGAGGGGGTTGCCGCATCCTCAAGTGTAAATCCAACCTCCTTCAGGTATCCTTCCGCGGATGGAATGAAAGGGTATCTGGCCAGTTCATACGTGCTGAAAGACGCGGTCGACAAGTGTGTTCATCCTTTATCCTTGTACTGATCTGCGAGTTCCTCGAGCATCATCTTCGCACCAACCAGAGTCGGGGACACTATGCTGTCGGACTTCACCATCTTCAGCTTTTCCACATTTTCCTCCTGAGTGACCCTGCTGATGCAGAAGATATCCGGCTTCAGCTGTTTTGCAGTAAGAATGGTGAAGGCATTCTTTGAGTCGTCCGGGTAACATGCGACAAGGGAGCATGCATGTCCGATCTCGGCATTCTTCAGTGTCGAAGTTGATGTGGCATCGCCAAACACTGCAGGCACGCCATTAAGTATCATCTTTTCCACAAGGGACTGGTCTTGGTCTATCAGGACGTGTGGTATCCCTCTTTCCTTGAGAGATTCCAGTATAAGCCTTGACATCTCGTTGAATCCGCATACGATCACATGATTCTTCAGCTCGAACTTTTCCTCCGCCTTTCTCACCACGTCTTTGATCGCCTGAACCAGGAAGGGGCCAAAGAGGAAGCCTATCGAAGAAACCAGGACACCTATCGATACGTATGCCATCAACGCAGCAAAAACTAATCCCGCCGTGGTTTTTGGCTCCGAGGGCGGACCCTGAGCCGTGAATATCATGCTCATGAAGTAGAAGGATTGCAGCAGTGACTGCTTTTCTATTATGGCATAGCCGAACGTGCCAAAAGACACGACCGAGCCCACAAGGACAAGGGCGACCAGTGCCCTCGTCCTCAACGTGAATGTCAGCGAGCTCACGTGCACAATGTACTTCTCAAGATAAAAATACTTTTGTGGAATGCGACGAACAATTCAATAATTTCGCCATCTTAGGGTGGTTGTTGGTGGAGAAAAGGAGTTTCGGCTGGACGAGAGAGCATATATCCGTAATCGGGATGGGAACCTACTATGACACAATGGAAACATCCCCTGATACGTTTCCCGGGAAAACGATGCCTGGAAGTAAAACCGTAGTTGAAGGACTGAAGAGGGGGCTCGAACTCGGCCTCAATTTCATCGATACAGCCGAGGTGTATCTCACCGAACCAATCGTTGCCGAAGCCATGCAGAATTTCAAAAGAGATGACTTTTTCATAGCCACCAAGGTGTGGCCCAGCCGCGCCGGTTACGAAGACCTGCTCCGTGCCGCAGATCGAAGCCTGGAACGATTGAAGACGAAATATATCGATCTGTATCAGATTCACTGGCCCAGCAGGCGAGTGCCGATAAGGGAAACGATGAGGGGCATGGAAAGACTGGTCAATGAAGGGAAGATAAGGTACATAGGTGTGAGCAACTTCACTGTGACCCAGGTGCAAGAGTCGGTCGATTCACTGTCAAAGCAGGAGCTGATTTCAGATCAGGTCGAGTACAACCTGCTGGTGCGTGACATTGAAGCAGACCTGCTTCCATACTCAGAGCGTCTAGGACTGGCTGTCATAGCCTACAGACCACTTTCAAATGGCGCACTTGCCAATCCACCTCGCAAGGTAAGGGAAGCCATGGACTCGATATCAAAGAGGCATGGCGGTAAGACGTACAGTCAGATATCTCTGAACTGGATAAAGGAGAAGAGTCCCGCGTTATTTCCGATCCCAAGGATATCCAGCAGAGAGAGAGCAGAGGAGGATGCAGGAGGGGCAGGCTGGTCGTTGACACCTGAAGAAATGAAGCTCCTCGAAACGGCCGCAAGAGCATAAAACATCTTTTAATCCCTCCATTCTACGTGGCCGCGTGAACTCCGTAATAACATCACACAGGAAGGATCTGGATGGAATATCATCTGCTGCCCTTATGGTCAGATACTTCACCAAACACAGGCCGGCCCCCTTTTTCCTGACACTGAAGGACTATGGAGACGGTCCTTCGATGATTGACGACAGGCTTCTTGAAGCCTCAGGGTTCGAGATGTACATTTCGGACCTCGCAACCGACCAGAAATTCATCGGAGAGGTGATCGAACGTCTCAAAAGAATAAGATCCAGGGGAAACCGGATCACCTGGATGGACCATCACCCAACGAAGCCTGAAATCATCAAGGAGCTGAGCGAAGTGGTGGACGTTCTTGACCTGAGACCAAGCACAACAACCGGCTCCATGATAGTGTACGACAGAATGTACTCCATGAACGGTTTGGATGACCCGCACGCAAAACTGATCTCTGCGCTCGGTAGGGACTCTGACCTCATGGAAAACAGATATCCGGTTACAAATCGGCTTGTTACACTGATAGACTATTACAACTATCTGGACGCGGAAAGCTTCTTCCATCCGAACCTGATACATCTGGCACTCCATCTTGCCTTCCCCCGGGCAGAAGCAGAACCGGAGAGGCTGCTCGAAAAGTATCAGCTGGAGCAGGTCGAGAAATACGTGCAGCTGAAGGATTCCGAGAGAAGGAAGGTGCTGTCCGGCATAGAAACGGTCTCGGCGGGCGGCATGCAGTTTGCGGTATTCCAGTATCCGAAGCTGTTCTCCGGTTCATCGATATGCAATGACGTGCTTCAGAACAAAGAGTTGAGTGGTTGTATCGGCTTCACGGAGGACGGTTCCGGCAGCGTCAGAAGGAATGACGAAAGGGTAAGCTGTCGGACGATAGCGCAGCTTCTCGGTGGGGGCGGCCACGAATTTGCTGCTGGGTTTAACCTGGGATTCCGGATAGAAACTACAGGGGACAGAGAAAGGGCAAGACAGACGATCATACAGAAAATCCATGAAGTTTACGGCAACTGATCAATGTTCATATCTGGTTTTATCTTCGATGCCTGCCGCAGCGAATGCCTTCCTCCTGTTGCTGCAGGATTCACACGCACCACAATGCACATCCCCAGACAGGTAGCAGGACCATGTTTCGAATATCAGGTCCCCCATGACATCGTAGGCCATTCTCAACAGCCGGTCCTTTGTCAGCCCTTCGATCGCAGGGCTGTGTATTTTTATGGGCGTTCCTGAAAATCTTCCCTTGTTCACGGCATCTTCAAGTGCTGAAGCGAACTCTGGGGTGCAGTCCGGGTAAAGTGGCTCTCCACCTGTTCCTCGCCTCGCTGAATCGCTCAGATGCGCTCCGTAAAGCAGATGGTCCGCTCCGAGCGAATCTGCATAGGCTGCCGCAACCATGAGGAACACACCATTCCTGAGAGGAACGACAACATTCCTGGCATATTCACTTTCAACCCGAATCGATGGGTCGGTAAGCTGTGTATTGGGCCAAAGCCTGCTCAATGATGACAGGTCTACCCTCACCTCCTTTTCGAAACCAAGTTTCGGGCACAACCGGCCCAGTATTTCCACCTCCTTCTTCCCCTTCTGGCCATAATCAAATACAATGGGGTGTATGGCGAAGCCTCGCGACTTCCACACCGCGGCGTACCCCATGCTGTCTGGCCCTCCTGATACCACGGCCACTGCCTTCACTTGGCCATCACCTTTCCTGCGGCCCTGTACACGGCATAGCCACCAACCACCGTGGCAAGGAATACGCCAACAAAAACATACGCAAAGGTTGGAACCCAAGGTACTTCATAGGTTCTGAATATCAGGAAGCTCACCCATAGTGAAACCAGGAGTGTGTAGATTGAGAGCCCCAGAAGCACGCTCCTGTTCCTGAGTTTGTATATCAAAGCCAGGCCAACGAATGAAGGAATCGCCGAAAGCAGGTCAAGCGGCCCGAGGGGCGAAATTACGTTGGAGGCAAACACACCCACGGTTATCCCCACCACGGCGGGCATTCCTAGCAGTGGAACAACCCCGATCAGTATATTTGCGACTCTGAATTGAATCTGCCCGTAGGAGATGCCCGCAAAGGCGAGAACGAGAACCAGGTAAAGAGCGGCCATAACCGATGCCGTGGCTATGTATTTTGTCCTGTTCAATGGCGCATGCGTCCGGCATTGCGCATTTAAGCGATTTCGTTCCGTCTTCTATCTTTTCATAACATCGAAAGTTTCAGGTTATTCACCTCCTGAATGGCCGGCATCAGCGCAGCCAAGAATCCTGAAAGGTGGCTGCTCCTGCCACGAAGTCCTGTGGAAAGGATAAATTGTACCGGTATGGCTCGCGGCTCGTGGATTCAGAATCGTTGTGGGTCAGAAAAGATCTCGTCCTTTCCCTGCCTGAGGGATATCAACAAACGTGGCTTGGCAACCCTCGTCTCTCGTCCAGGCAGTACCGGCATACATCCGGCGCACATATCAGGGAATATCCATGCGCATATGAAATTCATATCGACAGGAAAGACCCACGGATAGATCCAGTGGGTCATCTCTTCATCGATTTCCTGCCAAGCCTGGTATTCTGGCTTCTTTTTCTTGAAGGTCTTGGAAGCCTGTCGAAACTCCTCACCGCTTTATTCGCTCCTAGGAGCATCCTGAAACGGTCCAGGCGAGCACGATCCTGACGATAATCACTGGTGTCAACTATGGCGAGGATACTCAGCAAAGAAGATATCCGTCTTGTTCGGGTCGTGCTGAAACTTGCGATTCCTGTTCTCAGATACAGGCGAGACAGGAAAGAAATCATAAAGTCCGAGGGCAGAATCATCAACTATGAAAGATACAGAAGAAACGGAGAGAGGGCTGCTCGCTCATTCATCGAGCTGGGCCCGACTTTCATCAAGCTTGGTCAGCTGCTTTCAGCAAGGCCGGATGTACTCCCCCAACCCTATATCGATGAATTCGCCAAGCTGCAGGATGATGTCCCTGCTCCTCCTTTTACACAGGTGAAGCAGAGTATCCAGTCCGAGGTAGGCCCCATCGAAAAAGTATTCGACAGGTTCGACGAGCATGCGATTTCTGGGGCAAGCCTGGGAGTCGTTTATCGCGCACAGTACAAGGGCCAGGAGGTGGTCGTGAAGGTGATGAGACCTGGAGTGAACGACCTGGTTCGCCTCGACATAGGGGTGCTCAAGAGATTGGTACCACTGGTTGGTCGCTTCATAGACCCAGCTTTGAGATTCACGGCCGAATCGATTGTAAACCAGTTTTCCGAAACCATCATCGAAGAGATGGACTACAAGCTGGAGGCAGAACATCTGAGCAGGATACGAAGAAACCTGAAGGATGAAAGGGGCATTCTTGTTCCGAATATCTTCCCCGACATATCCACTTCGAAGATTCTGGTGATGCAGTACCTGCCGGGGGTCAAAATAACGGATGTAAAGAAAATCGAAGAACTCGGGCTGGACAGGAAGAGACTGGCGAGGAAGATAACCCGTGTCTTCCTGAGAATGGTGCTCAGTCAGGATATTTTTCATGCAGACCCCCACCCCGGCAACATATCGGTCACGAACGACGGGAAGATAATCCTGTACGATTTTGGCATGGCTGGGACACTTGATGACGAGACAAGAATAAAGCTGATCAGGCTTTACACCTCAATCGCCCAGGGCGATTCCTCCCGCGCGATCGACGCCATGCTAGATCTGGGCATACTTGAGCCAACCGCAAACAGATACGTGATACAGAAGGGGCTGGACATGGCAATCGCCGACATGAGAGGGAAGAAGGTCGAGGAAACAGAGGTGAGGGCTCTGCTGGAGGTTGCCAACAGAACCATCTATCAGTTCCCTTTCAAGCTTCCCAAAAATCTTGTTTTATACATGCGCATGTCATCCATACTTGAGGGGATAGGCCTCACCCTCGACCCGAATTTCCGGATTCTGGGGGTGCTGGCAGGTTTGCTGGAGCAGGAGGGGCTGACCGATGAAGTGTACAGGGAAGACCTGAGAAATGCGATAAAGAAGCTGGGTGAAGCGGTGCAGGCTTCCGTGGAACTTGCCCCCTTGCTGAAAGAATTTCTCGAAAACAACAGATACAGTCAACCGCCCCCCAATCATGGCTCAAGGGGTTCGAGGCTGTTCGTTGCGGGCCTGCTTGCCGGCTCGGGAATCTTTCTCTTCGCATATTCTCTGTACGGTTTGAACACGTACTATGGGAAGATGGAACTTATCTTATCCCTGCTCGCCTTTGCTGCATCATATATATCAAGCAGAATATAGATTATCATTCGACGACGATGTTCGTGGCAGACTCTATCGGAAGCCTTATGGTGAGCACGCCATCCTTGTATGTTGCCTTGATTTCTGTATCCTCATCGCGCTTTACCTTCACCGGCAGGGGTATCCTCCTGCTAAGTCTCAGCGGCCGCTGCTCCCAGTACGTGACTCCATCATGTTCTTCCGTCTCTCGTCTCGCCGATACGGCCAGGTAGGAATCTCCAAAGCGCGTTCTTATGGACTCCTTTTCAAAACCAGGGAGGTCCACCACAACGACAAGTTCAGAGCCATCTTCATACATATCGACTGCAGGTCCGATAAACTCATAAACCTCACGTGAACGTGCACCTATTTCTCTCATGAAACGACCAGGGAACATTTTCATCAATTGCGCCACGGATGGTTGCATGTGTCTCCCATTAAAAAATATGTCGCATGTTTATGGCGGTCAGAGTTTCCAGAGCGTATCCTTCACAGCGTTACCAGCTTGACGCTCTTGATAACATCCTCCCTCTGAAATTCTCTTGTCATCGATGTTATATCCGCAGCATCGCCTTCAAGAAGGAAAAGTTCCACACAGTTTGTCTTGTTCATCTTGTTGTGAATGTGTGTCTTTACGATCGGGCTGAACTTGTGCTTGATCTTGGTTACCGCCTCTTCGTTCTCTTCGTTATGTGTCACGACCACAACTGCAGTGATTGCTCCGGTCAGCTGGGTCTTCTCCCTCAAATCCTGCAGAAGAAGGCGAATCCCCGACCTCACAAGCTCGGACCTGCCGGTGAATCCGAGCGATTGCTGGATCTGGTCCATCTCCTTCACCATCTGATCGGGAAAGGAAAGGCTTACTACTGGCACGGTACATCTGTCTTAAATCTGATATATATTCCATTCTGATGTTATTAAGAGATACACATCACACGTATGATACAGTATGTATTGCATCTATATCCAGGAACAAATATATTTCATTTTAATAATTTTGTGACCGGTCTTATCAGGGTCCCCAAATCTTCCCAGATGTATGTTCGTCTCAAAGCTTTTAAGCCGTACGCCGGAAAACCAAGCGGGTTACCCGTCCGTTGCCATCGAAGGAAAACCTCAAGCAGATATTTTCGAAAGACCCCGACAGATACTACAGGGTGGCCCTTTTTGAAAAGCTTGGATTCGAAAGAAGGCAGTGCTCTGAATGTGGCACCTTCTTCTGGACAATTTCAGGCGATGCCAAACTATGCCCGAGCTGCACAGGTTACAGCTTCATCGGAAACCCTCCTACAAAGAAAAGGGTCGGTTACACTGAGACCTGGAAGATCGTCGAAGACTTCTTTGTCAGAAACAATCATGCCTCCATAAAGAGATACCCGGTTGTATCACGCTGGCGTCCTGACCTGTATTTCACCGTGGCTTCTATAATTGATTTTCAGAGGGTCGAAGGGGGTAAGGTGATTTTCGACTTTCCAGCCAATCCCCTCATCGTACCCCAGATGGTACTGAGGTTCAATGATGTCGAAAACGTAGGTGTCACTGGAAGACACTATACATCATTCTGCATGATGGGCCAGCAGGCACTGAGCAATGGTGATGGATACTGGAAGGATAAGGCCATAGAACTCGATTTCGAACTTCTTACAAAAGAAATGGGGATACCCAAGGATGAAATCACCTTCGTCGAAGACGTCTGGCTCGGGTACGGCGCCTTCGGCTACTCCCTCGAATACTATGTCCGCGGACTTGAGATGGGCAATGCCGTCTTCACCGAGTTCGAGGGCTCACCAGATGACTACAGGACCATGCCAAACCCGGTGGTGGATATGGGGGCTGGCTTAGAGAGATGGGCCTGGCTTACAAACGGTTTTCCGTCGAGCTACCAGTCCACCTTCGGGCCTGTGTATGAAGAAATATTAAAGAAATCCGGCGTGGACCCAGACGTCGACGCCCTCTCACGTTATTACACGCTCGCAGGAAGGCTCGATATTCCTGAGACTCAGGATGCCTCAAAGATAAAGTATGAAATCGCTTCCAAACTCGGCATGCCAGATTCGTTCGTAACCAGCCAGATAGCACCACTGGAGGGCATGTTTGCCGTTCTTGACCATACAAGAACCCTGCTTTTTGCGATCACGGATGGGGCACTTCCGAGCAACGTTGCAGGTGGTTACAACCTCAGGGTGGTGTACAGGCGGGCCAAGGCCATTCTTGATGAATTCGGCTGGAAGATAAACGTGGCCGACCTGATGCGGCTTCATGCCGAGAACCTCAGGGAGATGTATCCTGAACTTCTCGAATCTGTGGAGTCAGTCATCACCGTGCTCGAGGTCGAAGAAAGGAGGTATGCCTCGAGCAAGTCAAGGGCCATATCACTGGTCGAACAGCTCAAGCGGAAGGGCGTTCCTTCTGAGGAGGACCTGATAAAACTGTACGATTCCGAAGGAATAACACCCGAGCTGCTGAAAGAAAGCGGGCTTGAAATCAACATACCGACGGATTTCTACAAGAAGGTGACCGCCCGTCACATGGTCGAGAGGCGCACCCAGGAGAATCTGAAGTTCGATGTGTCGGATATCCCTGAAACCAGGCTCCTCTACTACGAAGACCAGAACCTCTTCGATTTCTCCGCAACCGTCCTTCGTGTGTTCGACTCCAGATGGGTGGCACTGGACCAGACCGCATTTTTTGCACGCTCTGGCGGACAGGAGCCTGATCATGGTACAATGAATGGCGCAAAGGTGATCGAAGCGGTCAAGTATGGAAACGTGGTGCTTCATAGAATTGAAGGGGAAGCACCAAGGGAACGCTCCAGCGTGACCTGTCACGTCGATGAAAGAAGGCGTTCCATAATCATGCGGCATCACACGGCGACACATATTGTTAACGGTGCAGCGAAAAAGATTCTTGGCCCCTGGGTCTGGCAGCACTCGGCATTCAAGGATGTTTCGGGCGCGAGGCTGGACATAACACATCACTCGCCCCTCACACAGGAGGAGGTCACGAAGATCGAGAGATTGGCAAATGAAGTGGTCAGGCAGAACATACCTGTCACCCTCGAACTCCTGCCCAGGTCTGAAGCCGAAAGAAGGTACGGCTTTACGCTCTACCAGGGGGGCATCGTCCCCACCAAACTGCTCAGGGTCCAGCGGATAGGTGATTTCGACGTTGAAGCATGTGGGGGTACACACTGCAAGAGAACGGGCGACATCGGTCTCATAAAGATAGTAAAGGCGGAGAGGGTTCAGGATGGCATAGACAGGCTGGAGTTCGTGGCAGGAGAAACCGCACTCGCATTCGTGGAAGAAAGGGACCAGACGGTGAACAGACTAGCTTCAGAATTTGCCACCCAGCCCGAAAACCTGGTCAGGGTGGTCAGCGGAACAAAGGTTTCCCTTGACACTTTACGGAAGATGTACAAGAACCTTTCAAAGAGGTTCGGTGAGGAATTGGTATCGTCTCTTGATTCCAATTCGGAGCTGCTGGACGGGCTGAGGTTGATGTTCATGTCAAATGAATACCTTGACGAACAGGCTCACATAGCTGTAGGCGATTCGATTGTGCGAGTGAGGCCTGAAACTGTGTACGTGGGTGTGGTTACCACAAACGGCCGGTGCAGGGTGATCGTGTTTGCCGGGGAGGCAGCCATCAGTAGGGGTATAATGGCTTCGGAGCTGGTCAAGTCCGTGACAGGTTATCTGAAAGGCTCCGGAGGCGGTTCCAGCAGGCTTGGGCAGGGCGGGGGGGATGCCCCTGACAACATCGATACCCTGAAGGACCTGGTGTTAAAACAGCTCAAGTCAGTGCTGAAGGCAGCTTCCCCCTAGTCACGTTTATAATCTGTGCGAAGTCAGGGTCTCTAGACTAAAACCGGTGATTCGTTGGAGGAGTATGCTTCAAAGTGGATGAAGAGATGGGAGGAAGCCAGGGCTTTTGAAGCAGAACCGGACCCGAAACGCAGGAAGGTGTTTGTCACCTTCCCCTTTCCCTACATGAACGGTCCACTGACGGCAGGCCATATATTTTCAGCCTGCCGCATCGACACATTCGCAAGGTTCAAGCGGATGCAGGGGTTCAACGTGCTGTATCCATGGGCGTGGCACTGGACAGGGCAGCCAGTCGTGGCCGCGGCTCAGAGGCTGAAAGAAGGGGATCCGGTTCAGAGAAGGATCTTTCTGGAAATGGACAGGGTTCCAGAAAAGGAGCTTTCCAAATTCGTCGACCCTGTCTACATGGCCACGTATTACACCGCAGAAAACAGACAGGTGGTCAAGTCGATGGGGCTTTCCATAGACTGGAGAAGGGAGTTTCACACGAGCAGCTACGAACCACTGTTCGACAGGTTCGTGAGATGGCAGTACAACAGGCTCCGTGAACTCGGATACGTTGTCAAGGGGACCCACCCTGTCGTATGGTGTCCCAAGGACAAGAGTCCCACGCAGGACCATGACCGGCTTGAAGGTGAGGGTGTCGCACCCGAAGAGTACACACTAATCAAATTCAGGCTCGATGGGACGGACGAATACCTTGTGGCGGGTACCCTCAGAGCCGAGACGATATTCGGCATCACCAACATCTGGGTTAAGCCGGATGGAAAATATGTGCGAATCAGGGTCGACGGTCAGGTGTGGGTGGTTAGCTCGGAAACACCTGGCAAACTTGCGGAGCAGCTGATGAAGGTTGAGGTCCTTTCGGAGGTGAAAGGCAGCGAACTTCTTGGGAGGATATGCATCGCTCCCTTCACAGGAAGAAGGGTTCCCGTTCTCCCCGCACTTTTTGTCGACACGGGAAGTGTCACGGGCATTGTTTACAGCGTACCTGCTCATGCCCCATATGACCTTCTTGCGCTGAGAGACCTGGCTTCAGGTGACAAAAGACTCCCCTCAGGCTTCGGCCAGATTGCTGTGGGAATATCCCCCATACCTGTCATAAAACTGGCGGGGTTCGAAGAAATACCCGCAGCTCAGGTCGTCGATAAGGCGGGTGTGAAGGACCAGCTTGATACGAAGGCAGAAGCCGCCACAAAGGACCTTTACAACCGGGAGTTCCATTCAGGAATCATGCTGGAGAACTCTGGCAAATACTCCGGAATGCCCGTATCTGAGGCCAAGGCTGCGGTCATACAGGACCTCAAGGCCGCCGGTTACGCTCTGTCCTTTTACGACCTGCCCGAGCCCGTCATCTGCAGGTGCAACACGAGCTGCATCGTCAAGGTCCTGGAGGGCCAGTGGTTCCTGACCTACGGAGATGAAGTCTGGAAGAGCCGGTCTGTCGAAGCCATAAGAAGGGCTAGAATACTGCCCGAAGAGTCAAGGCAGCAGTTCATCCAGACGGTGCACTGGCTAAAGGCGTACCCTTGTGCCAGAAAGACGGGGCTGGGGACAAGGCTTCCCTGGGACGAGGAGTGGCTCGTTGAAACCCTCAGCGATTCCACCGTCTACATGGCCTTCTACACGATTGTGACCCAGCTGAGAAGATATCAGATAAAGCCTGAACAGCTCACCGACTCTGCCCTGACGTATATTTTCATGGGAAAGGGCAGCCTCAGTTCCGTCGCGGAAGAATCCGGCATGGGTCCAGAGATACTTGAATCGCTGAGAAACGAATTTCTCTACTGGTACCCTGTGGACCTCAGGAATTCGGGTAAGGACCTCGTATCAAACCATCTCACCTTTTTCATAATGCAGCATGTTGCCCTCTTCGAGGAGTCGCACTGGCCTCGGGCCGTGGGTGTTAACGGCATGGTACAGCTTGAAGGTGCACGCATGTCCAAATCCCATGGCAACTTCGTTTCTGCCAAGGATTTGATCAACGAGTATGGAGCCGATGCGTCCCGCGCGACCCTCCTCGCCAGCGCGGAAGCACTGGACGACCCTGACTGGAGGTCGAAGAATGCCGCGGATATGAGGGACAAGATATCCTCCCTTCCCTCCTTCGTCCAGAAGACACTCTCAAATTCCAAAGAGCGGGAAGGCGACATGCTGGACAGGTGGCTCTTTTCCCAGCTCCAGAGAAGGATAATTGCGGTGACGGAGGCCCTTGAAGAGCTCAGAACCAGAACGGCCTTCTACAATGCATTTTTTGCCCCGTGGAATGACGTCAGGTGGTATCTTCGCAGGACCACCCCGAACAGAAGCACGCTTACCAGGTTCTTCGAAGAATGGATCAGGCTGCTTTCCCCATTCGTTCCATTCGTGGCCGAGGAGGTGAACGAGCGTCTCGGTGGTAAGGGATTGATATCCCTTTCAAACTGGCCCGAAATCAGAAAGGAATCAATTGACATTCAGGCCGAGGCGGCGGAGGAGCTGGTTGACGGTGTTGTCAGAGATATCAAGGGGATCCTAGGTGTTGTGAAGAAGCCGGTGACTTCAGCCCTGATCGTGGTCGCAGATAGAAGGGCCAGAGAGGCGCTTAAGGAAACGGTTCGCCTCCTCTCATCCGGGAAAAAGGAGGGGGAGGTGATAGGAGAGCTGGTCGCGAGCCAGGCTGACACCGATCGCGCTTCATATTCGAAGCTGGTTCAGGCAGCGCTAAGGCACTGCAGGGAGACTGGTATCGAAAGAATCTCAAGAATCATGGAAGCTCAGGTTGATGAGGCTGAGGTACTGACTTCGGCGTCTGACTTCATAGCGAAGGAAACCGGTTTGAAGAGCATCAAAATATCCTACGAAGAGGAGGCGGGCGAAGGAAAGAAGGGCAGAACCCCCCTCCCAGCCAAGCCGGTCATCATACTCACATAAAGCAAATCGGAATTGATTTATCAATGGGTGCGGGAAGCGGTACTGGCGAATATCGAAATTGAAGGCTGTTAGACTGGAGAAGGGTGGAAGGCCGGAACTGCACGAAGTTCCCACTCCGAGTGACCTCAAGAGTGATCAGCTTCTTCTGAAGCTTGAAATGACGGGAATATGCTACAGGGATCTGCTCACGGTGGATGGTTTTTTCCCAAATACAAAATATCCCATTACGCTGGGCCATGAAATAGCCGGAACAGTCGAAAAGGTGGGGGAGAATGTGACCGACTTCCGGGTCGGCGACAGAGTGGTTTCCCTGATCTATGAGCCATGTGGAGAATGTGAAGACTGCCTTGCCGGAAGGGAGAACCTCTGCAGAAGAAAGAAAACATTCGGTGAGGATATTGATGGTTCTTACGCTGAATTCGTAAGGGTCAGCCAGAGGTCTCTTGTGAAGGTACCGGTCGGTGTCTCACCCGAAGGAGCCGCAATATCGGCATGTGTAACAGGCATGCTGCTTCACGCGTACAGGCGTGCTTCGCTCAAGGAGGGAGAAACTGTGCTTGTCACAGGCGCCGGAGGCGGGGTGGGTGTTCATGCAGTACAGATAGCAAAGGCGCTGGGATGCAGGGTCATAGCATCCACCACCTCGCACTGGAAGTCCACCGGAATCAGGGATTCGGGAGCGGATGAAGTGATCGAAAACTCAACTTCCCTTTCTGCCGAGGTCAAAAAGTTAACGTCAGGCAGGGGTGCGGACGTTGTGCTGGAATCTGTCGGCACTCCCACCCTGTCAGAGTCACTGAGAAGCCTGGCCTGGGGTGGAAGGATGGTTGTTGTGGGCAATGTCAATCCGAAGCCTACAGAGATGTCTCTGGGACTGATAATACTGAGGGAAAACGCGATATTCGGAAGTGTCAGCTCGACAAGAAAAGAGGTCCAGGAAGCGCTAGAAATGACGGCACAGCACAAAATCCATCCTGTTATCCATGCGGTGCTGCCACTGGAGAGGGCTGGGGAGGGGCATGATATAATGAGGAACAGAGGCTCCCTCGGAAGGGTGCTACTCAAACCATGAACTCGTGCCTATTCATAGGTTAGAAGAGGCTGTCCCTTCTTGATGAACTCACCTTTCGTCGCATGAAGGGAGGATATGATTGCATCCCTGTCCGCCCTTATTGTCGTTTCCATCTTCATCGATTCCATCACGACCAGAGGATCCCCGGGCTTTACCTGCTGGCCCGGCGAAACTTTTACATCAATTATCCGTCCTGGCAGGGGGGACTTGATTACCGAGCCAGGAGACGGTGACGTGCCAGCATGAACCACACCGATTCCTCTATAATATTCAAGTCTTGAACCGGACAGCCCCAGTGTCACTCTGTTCATTCCTTCATCATGATACTCGACCAACAATTTCTTCCCGTTTACGCTGAACTGAAGCTCATTTCCCTGCCTCCCTTCCAAAACCACGTTGTACCTTCTTCCATTAACATCCAGGCTCAGCTCATTCTCAGAATCTTCAACCAGCACCCTTAAGTTCCGCCCTTCGCAGGTGAGGTCAATAGCCGTCAAAGAACCTTCCTCCTTCCCAATGAACTGTTCTACGCCTCGCCTGCTTTGAGCTCTCCTCCTCCAGCCTTAGTTCTCTGTGGACTCCTTTCAAAAACAGATACGATGCTACGGCAGCTCCGAGCTGCAAAGTTTCAATCTTCCTTTTTTCTTCCATTCGCCGCAGGTTTCCTATCACATCGTTTTCTTCGATGAAGCCCGTGCTCAGCCTCCAATTCGAAAACGCATTTGAGTTCAGCACCGAAATGTGGAAGGGAATGGTGGTCTTGATGCCGGCTATGCTGAATCCATCCAGCGCTACGAGCATGCGCCTCCTTGCGTCTTCGAGGTCCCTTCCCTTGGCCACGACCTTTGCTATAAGAGAGTCATAGTATTCGGGAACCCTGTACCCTTCGAAGAGTGCCGTATCGACCCTCACCCCTCTGCCACCGGGTAGTCTGAGGTCCTTCACCAGTCCAGAGTCGGGGGCAAAATCATTCAACGGGTCCTCCGCCGTTATTCTGCACTCTATTGCGGCACCTTCATGAACTATCTCTGACTGTGTAAATGAAAGGTACTCACCGGAAGCGATCCTGACCTGTTCGGCAACCAGGTCTATTCCTGTTACTTCTTCCGTTATCGGATGCTCCACCTGGAGCCTGGAATTCACCTCCATGAAGTAGAATTTTCCATCGGAATCCCTCAGGAATTCTACGGTCCCTGCATTAACGTACCCAACCGCTTTGGCAACCTTCAATGCGTACTCCCCTATCCTGGCCCTGGTTTCCTCGTCGACCACCGGGCTCGGTGTGATCTCAATCAGTTTCTGATGTCTCCTCTGTATGCTGCACTCCCTTTCGCCCAGGTGCACGAAGTTTCCATGCCCATCGGAGAGGATCTGGATTTCTATATGCCTGGCAGGCCTCACCAGCTTCTCGATGTACAGTGACCCCCTTCCGAAAGCATTTCTTGCTTCACTCATTGCGCGGCTCCACAGCTCTTCAAGTTCTCCCGCGTTGTTTGCCTCCCTTATCCCGAGACCGCCACCACCAAAGGCGGACTTGAGCATGACTGGATATCCGACCTTCTCCGCCAAGTCGATTGCTTCTTTGATATCACCTATCTCCCCACGTGACCCAGGGGTTGTCGGGACACCCACGGACGCCGCCTTCTGCCTGCATTTCGATTTGTTTCCTGTGAGAAGCAGGGTGGAAGAGCGCGGTCCGATGAAAACTATGCCGTTTTCTTCGCAGGCCTTGACGAAGTCGGCATTTTCAGAAAGAAAACCATAGCCGGGATGAATGGCTTCGGCACCTTTCTTTTTCGCCGCCATTATAATGGATTCGTGGTTAAGATAGCTCTCCGCGGGGGGAGGCGGCCCTATCCTGACCGCTTCGTCCGCCAGTCCAACATGCATGGCGCCCGCATCTGCATCGGAGTACACCGCAACACTGCCAACGCTCAAATACTTCAGAGCCCTGATCACTCTGACCGCTATTTCCCCTCTGTTGGCTACGAGCACCTTTCTGAACATGATTATTCACTACAGGGGTATGTTCCCATGCTTTCTTGGAGGCCGGTATTCGCTCTTGTTCGTCAGCGACTGAAGCGCAGAAATGAGCCGGGGCCTTGTCAGCGCCGGGTCAATGACTTCGTCGATTATTCCCCTCGCGGCCGCTTCGTAGGGATTCGCGAACTTTTCCCTGTATTCCCTGATCAACCGTTCCCTTTCCTTGTTCCTGTCCTTCGCAGCCGAAATTTTATCCCTGAATATTATATTCACGGCACCTTCTGGTCCCATCACAGCAATTTCCGCCGAAGGCCAGGCGTAGTTGATGTCGGACCTGCTGAACTTTGAGCCCATAGCACAGTATGCACCACCGTAGGCCTTCCTTACTATCACTGTGATCTTCGGTACGGTGGCTTCGCAGTATGCGTAAAGCAGCTTCGCTCCATGCCTGATTATACCACCATGCTCCTGTTCGATACCCGGCATGTAACCTGGCACATCGACGAATGTCACGACCGGTATGTTAAAGCAGTCACAGAATCTGACGAATCTTGCAGCCTTGTCCGAAGAATCGATGTCCAGCGCGCCCGTTAGGTGGGTGGGCTGGTTGGCAACTATTCCAACAGAATATCCGTCGAGTCTTGCAAGCCCAACAGTGATGTTCTGCGCCCACAGTTCATGGACCTCGAAGTAATCCCGGTTATCCACAACAGCTCTGATCAGCTCTTTCATATCGTACGGCACCTGCGGGTTGTCCGGTATCAGTTTTCTGAGGGAGGGTTCGACTCTGTCTGGAGGGTCACCCGTTGCCAGTCTTGGTGGAGATTCCGCATTGTTTTGAGGGAGAAAAGTAAGAAGTTTCCGTATGATCGTAAAAGCCTGTGGCTCATCATCAGCAAGAAAGTGCGCCACACCACTTTTCGTAGCGTTTACCTCTGCGCCACCGAGCTCTTCAAAGCCCACCTCCTGACCCAGGGCTGCCTTCACCACATCAGGACCCGTGATGAACATGTTGCTGATCTTCTTTGTCATCACAACAAAATCTGTCAGGGCAGGCGAGTAGACGGCCCCCCCTGCATTTGGTCCAAGTATGGCGCTTATCTGGGGGACGACGCCGGATACCAGAGTATTCCTGAAGAATATCTCGCTGTATGCCGCAAGTGCCACCACCCCCTCCTGAATCCTTGCCCCGCCGGAATCGCAAAGGCCTATTATGGGCGCACCATTTTTCAGTGCAAGGTCCATTATCTTGTTGATCTTTCTTCCAAAGGCCTCTCCAAGGGATCCGCCAAACACCGTGAAATCATGGGAAAAGATATACACGAGCCTTCCGTTTATCTTCGCGTAGCCCGTAACCACCCCGTCTCCGAGAGGTTTTACCTTGTCCATTTCATAATTTAGGGCCCTGTGAGTCACAAATTTATCCAGTTCGATGAAGGTCCCCGAATCCACAAGCTTGGCTATCCTTTCCCTTGCGGTGAGCTTGCCCTTTTTGTGCTGCGCTTCTATCCTCTCCCTGCCGCCACCAAGCTCCGCGAGTCTCTCCATCTCCTCGAGCTTCTTCAGCCTGTCCTCTGAAGGCAACCTCTTCACCCGCCTGACCGTGTCGTTGATGATTATGAATTAAACCTTTGTCGGCCTCAGTCTTTGAGGGTGTGCAAAGAGACGGAAAGAAGCCAGATCGCAGCAAAGGCCGAAGTTACAGACTCCTGAATGGCAACGCCGTGCCACGGCCATTGCACCGTCCATACTATTACAGAGGCTATTCCAAGGACCAGGGCCAGCGCACCCGTACCTGGCGAACCAACCGGCCATGAAAGGTAACTGAATACAAGCAGAGAGATGGCTATCAAAGCAAAGAAACCCACGGATAATTCCCCGTGTATTGCTCCCGCATTTTCGGGAAACACCCCAATCAAGGCCAGAAACACCCCTGCGGCCCCCAGCAGGGCGGCCCAGGTGTAGAAGCTCCTCTTTCTGTTGTAATAACAGACGAGACATGAAAACAGTATTATCAAAACTCCTCCCACCATCAAACCCGAATTGTATACGTACGCAACTGGAGCATTCTGATAGTTGCCGAGGTCGCTCAGCGCATTATTGTAGATGTTGAACCATGGAGATTCTGCTATGGAAACCAGTATGAAAAGATAGGGAAGAAGGGCCGAGGCCACCCCCAGAAGTCTGTAGGCACGCATCGCATCAACTATGACCACAGCCGGATTTAAGTGCCCCTGAGAAAATATTGTTTCCCAATATGCTGAAGGGTATGAAGCACAGAAGGCAAACAACGCATATTAACAGGCTGACGCAATTCGAAGTTCGAAACGGTGGCTTGTACGCTTGAAGATGTGGATAGATGGTGAAGAGGTTGAATCTCCTTCGGGCGAGCAGATGCCTGTGCTTGACCCTGCGACCGAAGAACCGGTCGACAGCGTGCCGAAGGGCACGAGGGATGACGCAAGGCGGGCCATAGACGCAGCCGAAGATGCATTTGAAAGGGGAAAATGGTCGGACCCCTACGATTCACGCGAAAGGGGGAGGATACTCGCCCGCTTTGTTGAGCTGGTGAGGAACCAGGAGGACTCGCTTTCAGTCCTGCTCACCAGGGAACATGGAAAGGTACTGAGCGAATCTGTTTCTGAAATCAGAAGCCTGGAAAACACATTTGAGTACTACGCGGGCTTCGGCGGAAAGATCTTCGGCTCCATAACATACACCCGATACGGTAAGGACCCCCTGGAGTTGAAGGTCGCCAGAAAGCCCATTGGTGTCTGCGCTTCAATCGTACCATTCAACTTTCCGATTTCACTTTTTGCGTGGAAGGTGGCCCCCGCACTCATCGCCGGAAACTGTGTGGTGGTGAAGCCTGCGAGCACCACCCCTCTTACAGAAATAATGATGGTGCGCCTGCTTGCAAAGGCCGGGGTTCCAAAAGGGGTCATAAATCTGGTGACCGGCCCGGGTGGCACCATAGGCGAAGAGCTCGTCACGAACAGAAAGGTGGCGAAGGTTGCATTCACGGGCTCAACAGAAACCGGTAAGAGAATACTCCAGCTCGCTTCGAATTCCATCAAGAAGGTCACACTGGAGCTCGGCGGCTCGGACCCGGCCATCGTCATGGGGAGTGCCGACATTGAGAGTGCGGCATCAGCACTTTTCACTGGCCGCTTCAGAAACACTGGTCAGGCCTGCAACGCGGTCAAACGGGTCTTCGTCGAGAAGAGTGTTGGTGAAAAACTGACGGCAAGATTGAGTCAGCTGATAGCCGAGGTCAGGCTTGGACCTGGCCTAGACAGGTCGAGCACGATGGGTCCTCTGAACAGTGCCGAGCAGCTCAGGATCGTAGAATCGATGGTGGAGGACGCAAAGGCGAGAAAGGCGAAGGTACTGGCAGGAGGTTCCCGTCCCGTGAACATAAAGAAAGGATTCTTCTATCAGCCCACCCTTCTTACAGATGTGAATGACGACGCGAGGATTCTGAACGAGGAGTGCTTCGGGCCGGCCCTTCCCGTCGTAGAGGTGGAGGACCTGGGCGAAGCTATCGAAAAGGCCAACATGACACGATATGGATTGGGAGCATCCATCTGGACAAAGGACGAAGGCGAAAGAAGAAGGGCTGAAAACGAGATGAAGGCAGGAATGCTGTTTGTGAACTACCGGCCCTTCAGCACACCCGAGGCTCCATTTGGTGGAGTGAAGGACAGTGGGCTTGGAAGGGAACTTGGCTTCGAAGGCCTGAACGAATACCTGGAAACAGTTTCCATACGAACATACATGGGTTGATCTATACGATATCTTCTATTGGCCACCCCTTTAACCGGACTCCAACCTGACCGTTGCAAACGTTGACATTACTGAACCTTATTCGATCGGAAGTCTATGGAAAGGTCATACTAAATATACAGGTTGATGCACTCCTTTGACAGACAATTGATTTCGGGACACTCGCTCAGAATCCACAAGAAGTTCGAAGGCAGCGCCATGGAGCTCTTGGGCGAAACCGTAAGGTCATGCGTTGAGGACTCTGGTGTAAAATTCGACCGGATAGATGGGCTCATCACCACCTACCTCCCCGGAGTCTTCGATGGAAAGACCTACCTCCATTTCTTCACGAATCAACTCAGACAGTACCTGGGCATCAGGGCTAGATTCGTCGAATGTCTGGATTTTGGAGGGGCATCCGCACTTTCAATGATCTACAGGGCGACAAAGGCGGTCGCGGCTGGCGAAGCGGATAATGTCCTTTGCGTTCTGGGAGGCAAGGGGTCCGAAGTGAGGTCGAGAGGCGTTACGGTTGACGGCTTTGACGGCGTTGACCCCGGCGTTACACTAACACCATTTGACAGCCTTCTGAGAAATTACGTCGACCTGAACCCGGTTTCGGACTACGCCTTGGTTGCGCAGAGGCACTCCTTCCTTTTCGGGACAGAAGATAGGCAGAGAGCACTGCTCGCGGTTAAGCAAAGGAAAAACGCACTGAACAACGAATCCGCCCTTTACAGAGACCCCCTCACCGAGGAGGCCGTCCTCTCTTCCCCCATGGTCTGCGACCCGCTCCACATGCTGGAGGCTGTTTATCCTGTTGACGGCTTTCACACCTTTCTGGTCTCCAGGAACTCCCCGAGGAACATGGACATCGATGTTCTCGCCTACGGGGAGGCCCACTGGCATGAGCTACCTCCGGAGCTTCCCGACATCGTGACCACACCAGCCTCCGAAAGCTCGAAAAGGGCGAATTTCGAGCTATCCAAGGTCGATTGCTTCCAGCTTTACGATTCTTTCACAATAACAGTGATGCTGCAGCTTGAGGATATAGGCCTCACCAAGAAGGGTGGGGCAGGAAAGCTGGTCGAAGAATCCGATTTCTCCCCGTCCGGAGACATCCCCCTCAACACGGGGGGTGGCAGCCTCAACATGGGGCAGCCGGCCTACATGTCCGGGGGCGTGATCCTGGAAGAGGCGATCGAGCAGCTCAGCGGGGAAGCATCGGGTCGGCAGGTGCAGGGCGCAAAGGTTGCATACGTGAACGGAATTGGAGGCTGGAACAGAAGCCATTCGGTCACACTTGTCATAGGGGAGCCAAGATGAAACTGACCCTGAACGGGATAATGGAGTACTACAGAAGCCACTTCGACCGGGGTGTGCTCTGCTTCATCAGGTGTGATGACTGCTCAAACGTGTTTTACTACCCGAGGGATGGGTGCCCCCGATGTGGTTCCGTCAGCCTGACCCTTTGTGAGAGCAGTGGAAGGGGCACTGTTTTCTCCTACACCAAGGTGCACAGAAAGGGTGTGCCGGATGCCGTATATGCGATAGTCGAACTCGATGAGGGTTTCCGCCTCTATACCAACATCGAGAATTCAGAGCCATCTGTTGGCTCGCACGTTGAGGTTTTCATGAGGGAGACAAATCGAGGAAAAATGCCCTTTTTCAGAATGATCAAGGATTCACCCGACCCGCAATGATTATAGTGTGGAATATGCCCAGCCAGTAAGGAAGCCTGATACAGATGAAGCTTGGCGGTAAGCTGTCAGTGATCACCGGTGCGGCAAGCGGAATCGGAAGGGCCATCGCCACCAAACTCGCAGAAGATGGCTCGGACCTGATCGTTGGAGACATAAGTCAGGAAATTTCCAAAGTTGCCTCCGACATCTCCAGCCTGACGGGGCGAAAGGTGGTGCCGGGCATCGTCGACGTCAAAGAGTTTGATTCATGCGCCAGGTTCTACTCAGAAGCTTTGAAAGACTCTGGGCACGCCTTTGCGGACGTGCTTGTGAACAACGCCGGGATCAACCGGGACGCCCTCTTCCTGAAGATGACGCCGGAACATTGGGACCTTGTGATAAAGGTGGACCTTTACAGCATGTTCAACATGTGCAAGCAGGTGGTCCCCGGCATGGTGGAGAGGAAGATGGGCAGGGTCATCAATATTTCATCCATGAGCTGGCTCGGAAACGTAGGCCAGGCCAATTACGCCGCGGCGAAGGCCGGCGTGGTTGGATTCAGCAAGACCCTTTCACGGGAGCTGGCAAGGTATAATATCACCGTGAACGCCATCTGTCCCGGTTTCATAGACACACCAATGACCAGGGCCGTGCCGGAAGAGATCAGGTTAAAGCTTACGGATAGAATAGCCATGAAAAGGGTGGGAAGACCTGAGGAGGTCGCAGCCCTGGTCTCCTTCCTGGCCTCAGACGAAGCGTCCTACATAACCGGAGAGGTAATCAACGTGTCCGGTGGTTTCGTGCTGTGAATACGCTTCTTCATGATTTCGAAAGCTCTGTGAAGACGCATGGTGACAGGGTGGCATTAAGATACTTCGGCTGGAAAGCCACATACACAGAACTCGACCTGATCTCGAATTCCGTGGCTTTACAGCTCTCTGAATTCATGCGGAAGGGGGAAACCCTCTTACTGTGCACACAGAACATCCCCCAGTTCCCCATAGTTGAGTATGCCGCCTGGAAGCTTGGTCTGACCGTGCTTCCAGCCAACCCCTCTTACACGCCTCGGGAGCTTTCTTATATCATCAAGGACTCAGAGGCCAGTTCAGTTGTGGTTCAGTGTGAATCCAAGCCGATGGTAAGGGAGGCTGTGGACAGAATCGGCGGAGGAGTAGATGTCATTTCAACCAGTGCATTTACCTACGGCAACGTTCCAGGCAAATATGCAGACAAATGGGGGTTCCGGGACGGCGAAGAGGCCCTTTCCCTCAATCCCACTTCGGAGAGGCCGGAACCCGGCACACCAAAACCGGACGACCCTGCACTCCTTGTTTATACCTCCGGCACGACAGGGGATCCAAAGGGAGCCGTGCTCCGGCACAGAAACGTTCGCGCCGGCGCTTCCATTTACAGGAGATGGTTTCGTTACACTCCGAAAGATATTTCACTTGGCCTGGCCCCTTTCTTCCACGTCACAGGTCTCGTGTTTCATCTTGCTTCGATCATTCTTTCGGGTGCTTCTGTTTCATTCACCGGAAGGTTCGATCCTGTTCTTGCACTTGAAACCGTCGAGCATGAGAAGACCTCAATTACGATGCTTGCCGCAACCGCATACCTTTCGATGCTGAACACAGATGAAGCTACGAAATACGATCTTTCGTCTATGCGACTTTGGTCTTCCGGGGGTATGGCGGTTCCAAGAAAGCTCGAGGAGGACTGGAAGAAGTTGACAGGCGACTGGATTTACGTGGCGTGGGGCATGACAGAAACCAGTTCCCCCGCCACCCTGTGGCCCTATCCATACACCGGCCCCCTGCCCGTAGACTCAGATACGGGGATAGTAAGCTCAGGAAGGCCTGTTTATAACACAATGTTGAAGGTGATTTACGAAAATGGGTCGGAGGTTCCTGAAGGGGAGGCAGGGGAGCTTTGCGTAATCGGCCCGCAGGTGGTTGACACATACCATAACAAGCCAGAGGCCACCGCCAAATCATTTCTTGGACACTGGCTGCTTACCGGGGACCTGGCCAGGCTGTCAAAAGGCTGGGTATTCATAATCGACAGAAAGAAGGATATCATAAACTCTTCCGGATTCAAGATCTGGCCGAGAGAGGTGGAAGAGGTGCTCTTTGAGCATCCTGCCGTGGCGGAGGCGGCCGTCGTTGGAATGCCTGACAGTTACCGGGGCGAAGCGGTCACGGCATTCGTTTCATTGAAACCTGGTTTCCTGCAGTCCGAATCATTAAGGCATGAGCTTATTGAACACTGCAGAAAGAGGCTGGCTCCCTACAAGATTCCGCGCCGGCTCGAGTTCGTTGATGAAATTCCCAAAACGCTCAGCGGCAAACTTCTCAGGCGCACCCTGAGGGAATTCCACAACTGAAATCCGGTGGATAAGCAAACGAAGATAACTTTTTGACCGGCCGTTTCCGTTGTAACTATAATAAATGAAAAACAACGAAGTCGCCGACCTGCTCATGCAGATGAGCCTGCTTTCTGAAGCTGCAGGCGAGGACAGGTTCAAGGCCATCGCTTACAGAAAGGCGGCAACCACTGTAAGAGACCTGTCCGAGGATATAGAAAACGTCTGGCGCGAAAACAGGCTGCTGGACCTGCCAAACATTGGTGAAGGGATAGCAAAGAAGATCGATGAATATCTCAGGACGGGGAACGCCACCTTCATTGACAAGCTGAAGGCAAGAGTTCCCGAAGGCGCACTGGAGCTTATGAATGTACCGGGGGTCGGCCCGAGAACCGCATACAAGCTTGCGAAACAGTATGGTGTGAAAAGCGTGGAAGAACTCGAAAGGGACCTGGAAGCGGGAAAGCTGACCGACGAATTGGGCAAGCAGGCGAGCACACGCCTCCTTGAGGAGGTCAGAAAAGCCAAGTACGCAGAAAAGAGAATGCTTCTGCCGGAAGCAGAAGCCATAGCGGACGAGATCACAAGATACATGGAGCATAACAACATCGAAGTCATTACGGCTGGGAGTCTCAGAAGGGGAAAGAGCACCGTCGGTGACCTGGACTTTCTCAGCACGACCTCTGGTTCCGGGGATGTCCTGGTCAGGTTTCCAGGCGTTGATACTGTCATTGAGCATGGCCCGAAGAGAACGAGTGTCAGGCTCTCCATTGGTACACAGGTCGACCTCAGGGTAGTGGAACCATCACATCTTGGGGCCGCGATGATGTATTTCACGGGTTCGAAGGACCACAACATAGCCCTGAGGAACCTCGCCATTGAAAAGAAAATGAAGCTGAACGAATATGGACTCTTCGATTCTTCAGGGAATCGCCTGGCCGGAAGGAGCGAAGAAGAAGTGTTCTCCGCCCTGGGCCTGAGCTACATTCCCCCCGAACTCAGGGAAAACAGGGGGGAGGTGGAGGCAGCACAGTCCAACAACATTCCCAAGCTGCTGGAAATGAAAGATATCAGAGGCGACCTTCAGGTTCACAGCACCTGGAGTGACGGAGAGGCCGACATCAGAACCATGGCCGAAGCAGCCCGCCGGTTGGGTTATGAATACCTGGGACTTACGGACCATTCATATTCCATGAGGGTGGCGAACGGTCTCTCCGAAGACAGATTCAGGAATCAGTGGAAGGAAATAGAAATGCTGAACGATGAACTGGCGCCCTTCAGGATATTGAAGGGCATAGAGCTGGAGGTTAGGGGTGACGGTTCGCTTGATTTTGAGCGGAAGTTCCTCGAGGAGTTCGACTACGTGGGTGCTTCGATTCATCAGGGCTACAGGCAGTCTCCAGACAAGCTGACCAGACGCGCACTGGAGGCCATCTCGAATCCATCTGTGGACATACTGTTCCACCCGACCAACAGGCTGATTGGAAGGCGCGAGGGGCATCAGCTGGATATACCAAAGCTGATAAAGGCGGCAAAGGATAATGGCAAAATACTGGAAATAGATGGCCAGCCGGACAGACTGGACCTTGATGAGGTCTGGGCCAGAAGAGCATGGGAGGAGGGCGTCACCTTGGCTGTCGATTCCGATGCCCATTCGCCCGACCAACTGGAATTCACGAAATATGGTGTTCTTGTTGCGAGAAGAGGATGGCTGACATCAAAGGCCGTGCTTAACAGTCAAAGTTTGAAGGACGTACTGAAGAATTTCAAGTAAGGTTCGTAAAACTGGTATCAAAGGCCGAAATCATCGATTCAATACGGCATCAGGGTGCAAAATCATCAGAACACACTTTCCAGGCCTTTCCATTAAAAGCCTTGTCAGCGATCACTCAATCCCGCCAGTCCTGCGCTCCAGCTTGGGGGGCGATCCGAATTGATTATGTTAGTAACAAGAGGTCCCTTCGCATCCACGTATCACATCATAGCAGATGGTATAGTGGTATAGAGATATGACCACAATACTTATGAATCCAGGTCGCAAGTATAACGGCATGAGCACGTCGGAAATCAGCCAAATTTTGGCATTCCCTGACGAGCCTTTGGACGATAAAGACAGGCAAATTCTGGTTGCATTACGAAATGCAGGTCCTCAGGGTCTTGGTTTCAACTTGCTTGTTGAGAAAGTTCGAGACTCTGTCTCAAGGAGCACGGTTGCGGTACGGATTGAGAAACTCGTGAGGCTGGGCTACGTGACCAAGAAGCAGGGCGACCGGGCTGGCAAATCAACACCCATTTCTCTCTCGCGGCGCTCGGAGTCACTTTTTGCCTTTATCGATAGTAGCAAGGAAATGAGCAAAAAGGTTCTCCGGGAACTCGAAGAATTTGAGGCAAATAATTTCAATAAAGAAGAATTTGAGGGGTGGTATGCAAGGTTTAGTGATGGGTTCAACTCTACCTTCGGAATGGCTGCATTCATTGCTGTTTTATTCGGAAGATCCGCAGCTGGCAATTTATTTATACCACTGTTGATGGATAATTACAGTACTCTGTTCGCAAAGCTCACTGAAACCATCAGAAAGAAGCCTGGTGCTTTGACACTGTTTAGAAGCCTTATAGATACAAAACTGGAAAGGAATGGCACTAGTGTCACACAGATAAGAGATAAAATCAAAGGACAAATTGATGTAAAATAACCATAACGCTAGCATATGCAAGGCTCTTTTCAAGGTTTGGAGAATGTCATTTTGACCCAATTTTCGGTTGGATTACGTTTATGACTTCCGGACACGATTCAAACACATGAGATATGACGCCATCAAGGCGATCGAAGGAATGGACATCGAGATTGATGATGCGAGAAGCTTCTGCACTGCGGACTTATGCGAGAAGTCAACTTTGCTTAAGGTGATTGCGCCATTAGCCATGCCTGATAGGGGATCAATGGTCATTGTCAGCGCAGATGTGACAAAAATGAGTTCTGTCACCTTCAAAAGGTTCAGGTCAACTGCCGGAAAACTACACGCAAGTCCGTCTCCAATGGCGTAATTCGGACCATGTCTTCCTTCTCAAGGTTCCGTAAGGAACTTGCACACTCTTTGTCCTCGTAAATTTGATACGAGTTGCAAAAAACGATGATTTGAGACGTTACTGATCAAAGGTTACTACTTTAGCTCCCAGTTCTCTCCAGTCCGACACATTATCCGTGAGAATAGTGTCGCAACCAGCCTTCTGCATCTTAATCCATATCATCGCATCGCCGGAGTCTAATCCCTTTGAGATCATAGAGTACAGACGATTCACGTCTGTGGAGGAAAACTCGGGCGATGTCACATTAATTTCCAGGTCTGAGAGTAGCTTTGGAAACCTATCCCTCAATCCTCTTAGCATCTCCGCCCTCTTCGTATTTCCTGATCCAACAGAGCGCCGAATCTCATCCTCCAACACCTTCGTGAATTCAAAAACAATCAGGTCGATGGTTAAGAGACGCTCCCCTTTCTCGATGATTGTGCGTAGCTTCCTGGTGCCTGCAAAGAACGCGGAAGTATCAACGATTATTGGTGACTTCGCTGACATGTATATGGCCGACCCTCCTTTTGATTTCCCTGGTTACAGCCTGATGTATTTCCGTTGAAGATACGTCGGAAAGGTGAGCCTTGGTTAATAGCCTCTCCCATTCATCTAGCGCCCTTTGCTTCTTCTTTGATTCAACCTCCTGCAGCAGTTTAAAGATACTTTCCGCGATCTCTCTATCTGGAGCTACAATCGCCGAATCCGTCGAAGCCACCACCACAACTTTGCTTCCTGCCTTGAGGGTAGTCGTATCGGGAATCGTCACTCTCCTCTTTGAATCCAATCTTCTCTCTGTTACGATCACCGCCATTTCCGATTTTCCCACCATTTACAGATTACGAGTGGGATTTAAGAATTTGGTAATTTCCCACATTGCAGGTGCGCATGGGTCGTTGCTGTTCCTTGGTGTTCGGTGAAACAAAGATTGCTCTGTCACAAAGGTGGTGCTGCAGTTTCTGGTTTCCCCAATCCGGTTTCAAACTTCCTTCCAAGCAGGGTCGTAATCGGGCTCGGAACTCATTGGGAACCGTGACTCGGCCAGTTTGTGTGGTGCGGGGGGTGGGATTCGAACCCACGAACCCCTACGGGATAGGCGCCTCAGGCCTACGCCTTTGACCAGGCTGGGCGACCCCCGCCCGTTCTCACGATGAATTTTGAGATTATATAAGCTGTACCGGACAGAGGCTATACTTCGTAGAGTCCCCCAAAATCCTCAAGTCCCATCATGAAAACCACAGCAAAACAATTAACTACTTTGGCGCTCAGGGCTTAAATGGCAAGCGACCGGATACAATTCGACTCGTTTTCCTGTGCCGGCGTAGCTCAGCCTGGTCAGAGCGCACGCCTCGTAAGCGTGAGTGCAAGGGATCAAAGCCCTTCGCCGGCTCAAATTCAACCTTTCAGGAATATCGTATCTCGGCCTTTCACTCCATTCAGAAAGACTTATGTCATGTCGGGCAGAGTTTTCTCAGGAGCGGCCCACAATGGTACTTCTCATGGAGACAATTTCTGGACTCCGTGGTCTATATGGCCAAGGAATTACGACAGACTATGCATTCAGGGTAGCCTGCAGGTATGCTAACTGGCTGGGTCCGTCAGATGTTGCGGTGGGTATGGATACCCGTACTTCCTCCCTCGTAATTGCCAAGGCTGTTTTATCGGGGCTCATGCATGGTGGAAGCAATCCTGTGTGGATAGGCTCGACAACCACGCCCGAACTGTTTCGCTTTGTCAGTCGGGAGGGTTTGCGCGGCGGTATAATGGTGACCGCTTCTCACAATCCTAAGGAGTGGAATGGGTTAAAGCTGGTTCGGGATGGGAGGGGGGTTTTTGAAAATGAGCTAAACGAGATTCTTTCGTCAGAATGTCACACCACAATCTTCGGACAACCCAGATCGGCGGATGCCAGCCACTACTTCGATGAAATTCTTGGGGTAATGGGAAAGGGAGATGCGCATGGCCTGAAGGTTGCTCTGGACCTCGGAGGGGGGAGCGCATGCTATCACGTTCCCTCACTGTTTCGTGATGCGGGAGCCGAGGTTCTGGCCCTGAACAGCAGTCCGGGGGTGTTCACCCGAATAATAGACCCCACACAGGACGAGCTTGTGCAGCTCAGACGCATAGTTGTTTCTGAAGGATGCGATGTGGGCTTTGCATTTGACTGCGACGGGGACCGGCTTCAGGTCGTGGATAGTCAAGGAAGAAAGATGCCTCCGGATTATGCCCTGTTTGTAGCCGTGAAACAGCGGAAAGGAAGCGTGGGGATTGCAATAAGCGTGGACACCTCTGATGCGGTTGTGCGCACGGCTGAGCAGGCTGGAGCAAAGGTGTTTCTTACTCCGGTCGGCGAAGCGAATGTGGTCAAAACGATTCTTGAGAACGACTGCGTTTTGGGAGGTGAGGGCAGCAGTGCTGGAGTCATCGAGCCGTCATTCAGCCTGTGCAGAGACGGATTGCTTGCAGCAGCCCGAATTCTTAAGGAAATAGCCAGCACAGGCAGGCTTGACCCCGGTCCGTTCAGTACGCATCACCAGATGAGAACCAAGATTGAAGTGGAAAGAAGGAGGATACCGGGCATTCTGAAAAGTTTCCTCAAAGAACATCCAGACGCCACAACGATCGATGGGGTGAAGTTCAGGACAGACGATGGCTGGGTTCTTCTCAGAGCCTCCCGAACAGAAGACGTATTGCGTATTTCTGTTGAATCTGGGTCTGAACAGGCCGCTCTTCATCTGGCGAACCGAGTGAAGGAACAAATCGTGAAGATTACGGGGAGTTCCGGTAAATGAACGAGAATGAAATCATAGACCTGTTCAGGAGGTCTTTTCAGGCAAACCCGGACAAGGACCCCGGAATGTTTGATGATGTTGCATACCTGAATGAGAAAGGACGTCTGGTGGTAAAGGTCGACATGTTTGTGGCCGAGACGGACATGCCTCCCGGGATGACACTTTCACAGGCTGCAAGAAAGTCCGTCATAGCCTGTCTGTCCGACGTCTCATCCAAGGGAGCGAAGGCGTTTGCGTTCTCTGTTTCACTCGGCATTCCAAGGAGGCTGGCGAATCGGAAACCCATCGAGAGCCTCATAGCTGGATTCAGACAGGCGGGAAGGGAATACAGACTGAGACTGATCTCAGGGGACATAAACGAAGCGAAGGACCTGGTCATAGACTGCGTGATGCTTGGCAGGGCCGGAGATATTTACGTTACCAGGAATGGCGCACGCCCCGACGATATCGTATTTTCCACGGGCCCCTTCGGGTACACGGGTCTGGGTCTAAAACATCTGGTTGAAGGATTATCCATACCCAGCACAATCAAGAGACAGTGCATAGATTCGGTTCTTGAGCCGAAGCCAAACATCTGGCTAAGCAGAAGCGTGGTATCATCCGGCCTTGTTTCAGCATCAATGGACAGCAGCGATGGTCTCTCGGCGACCCTGAACGAGATTGCATTCCAGAGTGGTGTGGGAATGGAACTGGACAATCTTCCTGTGGATAAGGAAATCGCCGAAAGCGGGCTTGATAGGGAATCCGTTTTCGATGCAGTAATGTTCGGAGGGGAAGAATACGCGACAGTATTCACCGTCCCTCCGAAGAACGAGGAAAAGATATCCGAGATCGCAAAGCAGTCGGGGGGCAGGCTGTACAGGCTGGGCAGAGTGGTCCAGGGCGGAGGTGTAAGACTCGTCTACGAGGGCCAAATCAGAAGGATAAGGCCAGCGGGCTGGGTGCATTTTGCCCCAAGACGCATGCCATAGACATTGTTTAACAACATGTCAATACATGAAACACGAAAGACTTTTATCTACGCTCTCATATGATGTGGATTAGAGGGAATTGAAGGATGTCTTACACTAAAGGTCAAACGTGGGGAGCTTTGAAGAAGGCATGGAAGGCTTACAAGATCGCCAAGGTTCAGGGAGACAAGGCGAAGATGACCGAGTATGCAAACCGGATAAGAACCCTGCAAGGCGAACTGGGTGTAGCCAAGGCGAAGTTTCCTGAACTTGGTATAAACTGATTGGGCCTACCTTTGTTTTCTTATAATCTGCTCTACAAGAAGCATGTATTTTTTGTATAATTCCTCTGCCTCAGACTCGACTCTGGATTCGGAAAACACCCTTATCAAAGGTTCAGTTCCGCTCGCCCTGACCAGAACCCAGGAACCATCCTGCTGGGTAACCTTCGCGCCATCAGTAGTATCCACCGCTCCGTCCGCGCTCTTGGCCACCTCTTCGACCACCTTGTATTTTATTTCATTCGGAGCCTGAGTCTTTCCCTTCCTCTGGTACAGCCTCGGAAGACGTGAAATGCACCTCGAAAAGGCTGTTCCATAGTAAGAAAGTGCCCAGAGTACGAGTCCGAGCGTCATGGCGCCATCCCTGACCGGCTGATGTGGTAGGTAGAAGAAACCACCATTCTCTTCAAACCCCACCAGCGCCTTTTCCTTTATCATAGTGTCCGTAACGTCCACGCTCCCCACCCTTGTTCGAATGAGCTCAGAGCCTGTTGGTTCGACAGCCCAATCCGCCAGAGAAGAGGTGGCGATGGTTGTGACCACCTTGTTCTTCCCCTTGACCCTCAAAAGAAATTCAGCCAGAAAGCTTCCAGATCTGTCCCCGGTCAGTATCATTCCCCTTTCGTCACAGAATACGGACCTGTCCCCGTCACCGTCGAAAGCCACACCCAGGTCGTAGCCTCCGCGGGCCACCTGGTTTGAAAGGTTGACCAGCTTTTCGGCGGTTGGCTCGGGCCCCCTCCCCGGAAACGCCCCGTTTACTTCGCAGTTGATGCATTTCACAGTGGCGCCTAGCTCCTTCAGTAACTGGGGGACGGCGAGTGCCTGCATACCATTTCCGGCGTCCACCACTATTCTGAAATGCTTCATCTTGATCGAGCGCACATCGACCTGAGATTTCACACCTGCCACATACTTTTCCACACCCGTCCGATCTTCTCTCAGCTCGCCGGGTCTGTCGACCGGTTTCCTTGGCTTTTTCGACTCGACCAGCTTTTCGATTTCCTTTTCAACGCTCCTTGGCACCTCAACACCGTTCCCTCCCATCACCTTCAGACCGTTGAACTCCGGAGGGTTGTGTGAAGCGGTAATCATTATTCCACCCCCAAACCTGCCCCGGGAGATGTAGTACTGAAGCGCAGGCGTAGGGAGCATTCCGACGTCAACAACGTCAGAGCCGGATTCCAGAAGGGACGATACGACCAATTCTTTAAGTGCTGGGCTGGAAAGTCTGCCGTCCATCCCAACCACGATGGGATGGCCCAGTTTAGCTGCGACGGCCCTGGCTACAGATGAGACAACATCTGGCGAAAGGTCCTTTCCCGGTATGCCCCTTATTCCGTTCGTACCGAATAGATGACCCAATTTTGGCAGGTGCTTCACGGATACGCTTTATACGGCTTTTGTTGCTACTTCCTTCTTGAAGTCCAGAAAGCCCATCCTGGCGAAGTAGGGCTTCCCAACCTCGATCACTGCAAGAGATATCGGGATGAAGATCAGGTCTACCATTGTTAGCAGGTCAGAAGAGGCGAGTTCGAATCCAGGTAAAAGTCCGGAGGGTGAGCCGTATCCGAAAAGGCCAAAAGCGTAGAACAGGCCGTCCGAAACATAAAACGCCATGGTTTCATATACGGTCGCCAGAACCATCGACACAACGATCCATCTCCTCCGCTTACCTCGTGAAAAGCCAACAATGATAGCTTCTGGCCCCCTGGCCCAGATCATTCCGAACGGATATATTATCGAGCCGCCACCGTAGAACGTTATGTTCACCAGTTCACCTATGAAAGAACCCAGTGCAGTGGCCGAAAACGATGTTTTCTTGTCAGTCAGGTAGCCGAGGGCTAGGTAGACAGCCGGGGCCCAGGTAATCTCATAAAGTGGTTTTGGCATTCTGATGGAAACTATCGTCCCAATTGCGATGAGTGCGCTGAAGACAACTACTACTGCAAGGGAAAGGGTCCTTTTCCCCTGGTTGGATAGGTTGGAATTTCCATGTTGTTCGGTCTCCGTCATGATTTTTATACTGGTTCTGCACACTTATAAATCATTCAATAAATCATTTATAGCAACGAGCTAGAAAGAGTTAGCTAGGCTGAACTCACAATTATCCAGTTATACACTGCGTCCGGCGACTAGGAATACATCTTAAGATTCTTTAAGACTGTCCCTTCACTGTTTGGATTGGGCCCGTAGCTCAGTATGGACAGAGCACCGCCCCTCTAAGGCGGGGGTCATGGGTTCAAATCCCACCGGGCCCGCCATCGCTTGATATCAGACCCACTTCCCCTGTCTCATAGGGTATCGCTGACTCTGGAATCCTACAAAGAATTACCAGACGAGGTATCTGTACGCCTACGCGAGCCCAAATCACCAATTAATGTTCGTAAGACTCAAAGTTGTACATCTTCGATGCTTTCCTTCTGTAGTGCAATCTCTTTCCAGTGCCCACTTCTCCCGAGCTCCCCCTTTGGTCACTCTCTGCTTTATGTCAGGGAACATCTTCAAGGAATAGACTTTCTTGAAGATATATTCAGCATCGAAGCCCCTGTCTGCATCGAAGACAGAGCCTGGAAAGGAGGAGAGATATAGACTTCGACATGCTTCTTAGTATTGTGCAATCTGCAGCCCTGCAGCTAATCAAGCCTACCTTCAGCAGTATTATCAGATGATCCAGTATGGCTTTTATATGGTATTTCAGATAGAAAAGCCTTCTACCTCACTTCCTCGAATATCCTTCTCCTCCTCTAGTTTGTCCTCACCACAGTTTCGTATCTGTCAGTTTCGACGCCAGCGCTGTCCCCGGCGAGTACGCCCTTTTCCCATTCAGCCTCCTTCATGCCGAGGGAGCCAACTCTTTCCAGCATCGTATCCATAAAAGCATTCTTTCTTTAGTTATCTCCTGATAAGCCCTGTGTATTGTCGAGTTAGGTGATCCGGATACGGTTCATTCCATGGTAGGTTCAATGAAGGTACTTCGTTCTGCATGTCCCTGAAGGTGTAAACCACGGGCTGGCAGATGCAGATTAGCTTCTGCCAGGAATGGACTTTCTTTCTTCCCCTCTTTGTCCTCCTTTGTCTACGAGGAGGTTCATTCTCCCTGACAAGCGTAACTATATCT
>JAJPJS010000020.1 GCA_021324115.1 Nitrososphaerota archaeon | reverse complement strand
GTCAGGGTGGACGATGACCTCGCGAAGGAGGTCAGGAAGATAGTAAAGGAAAAGTACGGCGGGAGGAGGGGTGCCCTCAGCCTGGTCGTGGAGGAGGCGCTGCGGGCTGACAGCTGCGCCATTTCTACGATTCCTACAACGTCCCCACAGTCAGAGTCTCAAACCCTGCACCACGCGCCAGAAGCCCGGGTCAGCATCGCTTGGGCCGAACGACTCAATTATCTTTTCGCGAGCCCAACGAACGAGCCTCTTTGAGGCCAGAATAACGTCTTTGTTGTCCCTTGGAGCGCCAGCGAGTCCCGACGCGAACTCGAAATCGCACTCGAAATTGGGAGGTCTGACCTTCGCTTGGTCGAATATCTGTCGGTACATGCTCCTGTCGGAGTCCAAGTCAATCCTGTTCAGCGCTGCTACCAGCAGGGCTACGTTCTTGCCAATAATGTAGCCGTCCTGAAAGAACTCGGGTCCCCTCTTCGAAGGCGCCTTGTCCAGCATCTTTCCCATGTATTCTACCATCGTCGCGTATGAATTGCGAATGATTGAGATCTGGCGCTTCTTGTTCCACCGTCGCGTGAGTGCCTTCCGGATCGCCTTGCCGAAGTCCTTCCTGTCACCGTAGAGGAGCCTGGCCTTGCGGAGTTGCCTCGTCCGCCACAGGAACTCTTGGTCGTCGTCTCCAATATAGCGATGCTTGAATGACTCCTCATCAACAAGCCATCCGCTGACAATGCGCCCTTCAAACACCCCGAAGAGACTTGTGACCGAGCGGGGCGGTTCCGACAGCCCCCTCCTGACGACCACCATGTCGTAGTCGCTGTGCTTGCGGTCGCTCCCTTCAGCCGTGCTGCCGTCCAATATCACAAACTTCGCATTCCAAGATCGGACTCCCGCGAGTTGGAGGACGCACGCCACTAACCGCTGCTCTGCTCTTGTCATCCTACGAGCTAGGCTGAGATTGTGTTGAATAAGTGTATCCTTTCAGCGGCGGTTTCTACAAGAAGAGTTGTGGTTATCTGTGAAGCTAAGATGAATGGAAGACTTGTGGGCCACCGTCGACTACAGGAAACACGTCGAAGGCAGGCTCTACCCCAAGGCCACCAGGACCGACCCCTACGTACACATGCGCCAACGGGGCCGGCAGGGACCGAGTAAGGGTCGTCTTGAGGCACGTCGACATCATCAATGTTCCTGAGAACACGGACATAGCAGCAAGCAAGGGAGGGACAGATGCAGTAGAAAACGGAGGAGAGAAAGACGCCGAAAACGCCGGTGTCTCTTTCATAGCGACCGGAGTCAAGAGACGAAACCGTGCATAGGGCTCATTGCGCTTCTTAGAGCTTCAACTCGTCTCTGATTTGCGACAGGATGGCATCGAGATTCTCGTCGGACTCCCTTGGGAAGGTCTGGCTCGGCTTGACGTTCGCCGGATCCCTCGGGTCGTCCTTATCGTACCTGGGGATGACGTGCAGGTGGAAGTGCCTGTAGGCTGGATTCTTCTCCCTGTGGTTCAGGACCCCGATGCTGACCCCCTGCATCCCCAAGCTCTTCTCATAGGAGATGCAGAGTCGCTTGGCAAGGGCGGTGATGCGGAGAAGGAGTTCCTCTGGGATGTCGAAGATGTCCTCACAATGGCGTACAGGGATGATGAGTGTGTGCCCCCTAGTGACAGGATAGGGGTCGAGGAGCACGATGACCTGCCTGTCCCGGAATACCACCCATGAGCGTTCCTCCCCGGAGACGATCTTGCAGAATGTACAGTTGTTCTTCATAGCGGTCTATCGCGGAGGGATAGAGAGAAGTCGGCTTATGAGCCTATCATATCGACCGCCGTAGATGCCGTACACAGAGTCCGCAGCGCCTCAGCCGGGAACACCTCATCCGTGCGTTGAGGCACTATCAAAGGCCTTGCTCTCCTACCGATAGCGCCAAGGCCGTGAAGTATTCTAGGGAGCCCTAGAAATCCGTAGTATCCGCGAGATGCCAAGCAGCGGGGATGCGGGTCGCGCAGGATGCCTACGGTCACTCGATCTGCGGCTATTTCAATGGACGTCAGGCCTATGAAGTAATAGAACAAAGTGATGGATTGATCCATCCGTCCGAAGTCACGCCGAAACTCTATTTCGCGAAGTTCGAAGACTGGCCGGAGGTCGAACGCAAGGCCAATGGGTACGCCAGGGGAAGGGTCCTCGATGTGGGGTGCGGCACCGGCAGGGTAGCTCTGTACCTCCAGGACCAAAAGAAACTCGAAGTGTGAGGGATAGATCTTTCGCCTCTTGCGGTCATTGTGCGCAAACTCAGAGGCCCCAGGAAGGCGAAGCTACTGGCGTTCGAGAACCTTGACTACAAGTCGGGGTCGTTCGACTCGATAGTCATGTTCGGCAACAACTCCGGGCTCTTTGGAAGCTGAGCCAAGGCCAGGCGCCTCCTGAAGAGGGTCTCCTCAATGGCTTCGCCCGGGGCGGTCTTGATCGGCGAGAGCACAGACCCGTACAAGACGGAAAAACCAGGCCACCTCGAATCCCAGAGGTCGTAGCAGGAGGGGTCGTTCCGAGTCGAATACGAGGGGAAGCTCACACAGTTGAAGGTTCCTCGAGTCGGAACGATCTCGAATCAGAGTCAATCTTCGCTTGGACCCCGAGGGGCATTATGAACTGTGGGTCTGTATGCCCGAAGTCCATGTCCAGGACGATCGGAATATCCCCTCGACCGAATTCTCTCCTCACCACGGACAAAATCGACTCTCCCAGCTTTCGCTTCTCTTCTTCGGTGTAGAAGACGGGTCTACCGAAAAGCAGCCCGGATATCCTGCCCAGGACATCCTGGACTCCGTAGTTCCTCAGCCAGCGGCGGACCATGTCCGGGGACGGCTTCTCCTCGGAGGTCTCGAAGAAGAGGATTTTCCCGTCCCAGAAGCCGGGGTTTTGCGGCCAGTACCTGGTCCCCTTCATGAACTCGAGGACGTCCATGCAGCCACCGAACAGCCTTCCTCTGACCTTCGAAGCGCTCCCATCCTGGAGCCATTTCCATCCGGGGTTCCGCCTCTTCGGGTTCGTCTTCCCGGTGTTCTCGACCTTGGACCAGTCAGGGTACCGCTCTGAGTACTCGGGATAGGGCCTGTATTCGTATTGGTCGCTCCCCCCGAAGAGGATGTCCTTGACGTGCCGGGAGAAGCTCTCCGGGAACTCCATAGTCTGGGAGAACCCCGCCATGATGCAGGGTCCCGCGTAGGTGGCCAGCCCCATCGAGTTGAGATAAGCGACGACAGTATGCGCGTCGGAGTACCCCAGGAAAATCTTCGGGTTCGACAGGGCGGTCTCTGCGTCGATGAAGGGCAGGACCCTGACAGAGTCCTCCCCGCCTATTGAGGAGAAGATCCCCTTGACTTCGGGGTCCGCGAACGCGTCGTTGATGTCCTTCGCCCTCATTTCGGGGTGCTCGTACAGATAGCTAGGCTTTGCCCTCGTGGTGGGGTATTCTTTCACGCCGAGGCCGAAGACCTCCTTAAGGTTCTTGAGCCCCTGGTCGTATATGTGAGGGAACATGGCCGGGCCTCCCCAAGACTGCGACACGACCGCGACGGTGTCTCCTTCTTCCAAGTGAGAGGGCTTGCGCAACTCTTCGCCCCGCGGCGATGAGGCATGTATTTAAGCTGTCTTCGCGGTCTGCGTAGTCGTGGCAAGCTGACGCCGCCGGTCCAAGGCCGCGGCAGAAATTAGAGAGATCGTCGGGCGGGAGACCAGAGCGTGGGATACCCACGACGCGGACCTCCTAGTTAGTATCTTTCATCCCGACATGGTGTGGCCTTGGCCGAGGACTCCGGAGTCCCACGACCCTGTGGGGTGGGTGCTGACGCAGGGGAGGTACGACAGAGAGCGCTGGAAGAAGGGCTGGGAGGACCTCTTCAGGAGGTACGCCCTAATGCACAATCGTAGGAAGATCAGGAAGATCGTGGTCTCAATGGAGGGGGATGGGGCCTTCACCGTTGTCGACATCGACACGCTCTGGCGTGACAAGAAGGGTAGAAAGATGCCCTGGAAGGGGCGCACCTGCAAGGTCTACGCCAGGGTGGGCGGGAGGTGGAAGATGACCATGCAGACAGGGCCGCTCAAGTACAAGTGAGCCGACTCCACGCGGAACTCGGTTCGTGCTCCATACAGCCACCTTTGGCGGCGTCGTTCCGCGACGAATACAAGGCGAGGCTGGGGGAGTGGAAGGCGACCAAACTGTCGAGGGCCGTCGAGGAGAGAACAGAGCGGACGCAGTGGATACTTCTAGGGCGGTCCTGAGGGGGAAGATCGTGGAGCAGACCGCGCCGCTGCCGCAGGCATCGAATCTCAGCACTCTGGCTCTTGTTAAAGCAACGGAGTGAGTTACAGTAACACCTTCCACAGAACTGAGGTTTCAGCTCTGGCTACCCCCGATGATGCTTGCGTTGCAGATGATACTTTACTTCGCTTTGAATGCGTCCTGAGCTTTGTAAGTGTGGGTTCCTCGAGATTTGCTTTGAGGCGAATCTGCCGTTCGTGGTCGACGAATGCGGTCAGAATAAGACCAAGACATTCGATGCGCCTTTCAGATTGTAGGTTGTATCTACTGGTGATCTTGCGAACTCCTTGCAATGAATGTGAGAAGTTTGTTACTTTGCCAGTACACCACTTCACACGTCCTGTGAATATATTGGTCATGCGATTGTTCATGCTCTCGGATTAGCTTCATGATTTTGCTGTGGGTTTCTGTCGGAACGTCCCAAGTAATGGACGAACGCAACTTCTCGAAGTGTGTGACGTCTTCGATGAAATCGTATTTCTGCCTCTTGTTCAATGCGGGACATCTCATATCTGGTTCGAGAGAAGCCGCCAAGCCTCTTTCACCGCTGTTAAACCTATGTGTGGGGTACCCTAGCATTTCTCTCAGATGTAGGTACTCTGCCCGTACGCTTGGTCCCTCTGTAATCTCGATGAGGCTGATTATCCTCTTTTTAGTTGTCCTACACAATTCTCCCAAAACGAGTTTCCAGTCCTTCACCAGATGTAATACGTGAACTAGGAGGGACGCGTCGACGCATCTCTCCCTCAGAGGTACTTGGTGTAGGTCGGCGATTATGAGATTCTCTATACCTTTATCTTCGGCTATGGTTATCATGTTGAGGGAAATATCTATGCCAACGACTTCTACACCTTCTTTCTCTATGCGTTTCGCGAAACGCCCGGTGCCAACGCCGGCATCGAGCACCAAGTTGACGCCTCTGAACATGAGCTTCATTTTATCAAATATGCGACGCGTTTCACTTTCTGGCAATCCGCGTGTAGCATCATAGATATCTGCAACCCTATCAAAGTTGACCAATTGACACCATTGCTCGGTTTGCTATCTTATAACCTATAGCTGATATGAATCCCACCTTTTCTTCAAGTCTTTGTCTTTCAAAGTCTCTATAAGGTAATCGACGAATTGAGCTGAAGTGCATCCATCTACAACGGGTTCATCGCAGCGACAGCGTAGAAAGAAGACGGGTCCAACAGCCCTGGCAGAGACCGTCATTCACCTAGGATTCATGCAGTGGACCACAAAATAGCAAGAGCTTATGAAGTCTGTTACTTCCGCTCTGACTGGGGATGGTTCTTCTGTCCACAACCCTTAACTTGTGGTAGGGCAAGCAACTTGTGGTGGAACAAGTAACTTGCTCTTCGACCAGAGGCCAAAGGACAACAAAAGAGACCTGTACGACGCGGAGGACGAGCTAAAGGCTCTCGCCTCTGCCCTGAGGGCAGGGGCGCCGCTGGTGACGATAGTCGGTCTGAGAAGGACAGGCAAGACCTCCCTTCTCCTGACAGCCTTGAATCAGACTGCTCAGCCTTCCATCGTACTCGATATGCGCGCCCTAGCGAGCAAGCCCTACGCTACCAAGAGGGATCTTATTCAGGAGATCGAGCGTACCCTGAACGAGTTCTACAAGGCGCACCTCAGTTCCGGAAAGAGGCTCTTCAACTGGCTCAAGCGCGTGCAAGGAGTTAGCGTATCCCAAAGTGGTTTGAGCATAAGTTGGGGAGGCAAGGAACCCACCGAACTCTCCACCCTCTTCGACGAGCTCAATGCCTGGGCCAAGCACGAGAAGACGAGAATGATCATAGCCTTCGACGAGGCACAGGAACTGAAGAAGGTGGCGGGCGTTGACATGGCGAAGCTGATCGCCCATGTCTATGACTACTGCCGCAGCATCACGGTCATCCTGACCGGTTCGGCAGTCGGCTTGCTCTACGACTTCATCGGAAGCCAGGACGCAAAAGCGCCCCTCTATGGAAGGCACATCACGGAGATACGTCTCCGGCGCCTTTCGGAAAGAATAGCGAGGGACTTCCTTGTGCGCGGATTCGAACAGGCGAAGACGAAGACTGATGAAAGGATCATGGATGCCGCCGTTAAGAGGTTGGGGGGGATAATCGGGTGGTTGACACTCTTCGGAATCACGAGCGTCGAGGCGGGTAAGATGTCTGAGAGCGCTATCGACCAGACTGTCGAGGTGGGCAAATCGCTGGTCAGGCAGGAGTTCGAGAACTTTCTGAAGGGTAGAGAGGTTGGCAGGCAGCGATACGAGGCAATCATGCGGCACCTGGCCAGAGCTCGGTCTTCGTCATGGTCGGCGATAAAGGGGAGCCTAGAAGCCGCAGAAGGTAGGACCATCAACGACAGGAACGTTACGGAACTCCTGACCAATCTGGTCAAGGCTGGCTTCGTCGAGAAGGAAGGCGAGTACTACACCTTGACTGACCAGATGCTCGCTGAATCATTCAGGTAAGGAAAGTGTCTGAGAAAGAATGTGGACAGCGGTCAGCTTTGTGATTCGTCGGCGATTGTTCGACCTTCTTTCTTCTTCTGCATCTCCTTCTTGCCAGCCAACGCGCCGAGGCACTCCCGAAGGATTTCACGCGTTCCCTCCAGGGTATTCTTCACTTCCATGAACCTTGGCGCGTCCTTGAACGGTTCACCCTTTGAAGCCTCAAGCCCGTCGACCACCCCCATCGCGCCGTCATACATCTTCAGTGCATGATTCACGTAGTCATTCCTGCCATTCAAAGTCGCCTCCATCAGGTCCAAAGTACGTGACGACTATTTGGGTCTCAACAGACAAAACGTCGCATACGCGATTAACCAATCGCTTTACGCTCAGCGTGTCGGAGCCCTTCCTCCTTACAACGAGTTACTCGGAGCCAAGATGGTGGCTCTATCCATGGTTTCGAATGAAGTCAGAGATCGCTTCGCCCAGAAATACCAAGATAAGAATGTGAAGAGTAAGGTGCCGAACAGGCTTCTCTTTGTGACCACGACGAGCGCTTATGGCAAGAGCAGTATTTACGACAGAATCACACATGAATCCCAAAAAGTGGGTGAGTTCATCGGCTACACCTCCGGATGGGGAACCTTCCACTTCTCAGAAGAGATCTATGATGATCAGTTACGGCTCCTAGAATCGAAAGGGGTAGACATACGTCGGGGATACGGAACTGGTGCTTCCAGGAAGCTTCGTCTTATATACAAGGCACTTAGGTTATTGGGTATTCCAGACGCTTCGTTTCACAATGTCAAGAGAGGCTACTATATCTTCCCCAACGTGAGTAACTTGTCCGGTGTCATACACAGTCACGAGAAGCCTTTATTGTATGACAGGCCGTTCGATAAACCAACTTCACACTGGATGTTAAGATGGTGTATCCCTCGCAGCACGCGGATTCAAACATGGAAAGCGTTTAACCCCAGACTATTTGTTGACGGTTTGGTTGCTCAAGTGATCAGCCAGCTGCGCGGTGGGATCCCACCGGACCAATTTGCGACTGAGGACGTGATCGTCCAAGACAGTCCGATGCTTAGAAGAGCCATCCAACCTGAGTGATTTGCTGTCGCTTAGGATCTGAATAACTAGCTTCGCAAGTCCATGACCCCAAACACGGATTCCTTGCTTCAGAAGACGTTCCGTCTTCTATCTTTTGCTTTTTGCGAGTATGCGAAAAAGCATGCCATTGTAATAATTCAGGGGCGTGTTCGAGCCGCAGAGGGTTTCGAACTTTCCTGTCATGTTGTTTATGATGAACCTTCAACATTTATGTGCCACTCACGGCTTAGACTGCGGTCAACTAGCCAGAACCGCTACTAGAACTGCATACTCCTCTTTCTTCCCAGTCATCTAGGTCTCAGGTGTCGAAAGGATTAGGCCCCCGAAGACAGAGAAAGGAATCGTAGCCGTGCAGACGGAAGGAATGCTTAGTTCGATTCAGCGCTTTGTTCTGTAGTATGTTCGAGTTCTGCGCAGTCCACACAAATATCTGAATGGATTCCCGAGGATGTCACAAATGACCCATCTCTAGGATGAAGGTGTCCATGATAGCTGTGGAAGTAGAGGCTACACGTTCTCCCTATTTTTGTTACCTCCTATAGGACAACAACTTCAGGAGGCAGGTCGCGCAGATCGTAAAGGGGTCCTTACTCGTTTTATCAATCCCCCACCAGAGACTGTGTTTCGCTATTGGGGTACTTTGCTACCTCTAAGCTGTTCCGCAGGGAAAAGATTCGAAAAAACGCATTCGATTTGAATTTATGATATATGTCCAAAAGCTGCAAAATCAATTCTACTTCGATCGTCTGGAAAGTCTTAGGGATGTTGCAATCGTCGAGTCGGCCGAGATAACCACCAACGCCTCCTTTTCACTTTCTTTTGTATCAAGTACAATTTTTGCGTGTATGGCCGAAGCCGGCATTTTTGTGGGGATAACTTTCTGGCCTCGTTTTTAATTGATGTGTCGCAAGTAGTCTTTCAAAGTTGTTCTGAATCAAGTTCCACAATTATGGAACAATCGTTCCTATGTTCCAAAACAATTGAACGCGTTGTTCAAAAATGCAGTTCCAAATATTGTCTGCGGTTAGCCAACGGACGCAATGACCGCCAAAAAAACCATAATCTTGCCCGTAGTTGCTGCGGCTGCACTGGTCGTAGCAATATTGGTTGGCGGGGTAGTCACGGGCGTGCTACCCGGCTTCCAATCTCTGCAGACACAAGGCAAGCCACAGGCTGGAACATTGTCCATCCTGATGACGGACCCACCCGTGGTATCGGCCGGTGTGTCGGCAGTATATGTGACATACACCAATGTAGGACTTCATAATTCGAATGCAGGGAATAATAGTGGCTGGATGCAATTCAATAACACCGGAACTGTTAACCTGATGAGCCTAGTAAACGTCAGCCAAACCATCGCCTCAGCCAAGCTGCCCAACGGAACATACAACCTGATCAGGCTCGATGTCAGCTCCGCAGTCGTCACATATGATGGCTCAAACTACTCTGCTTCGATACCTTCGGGTGAAATCACAGGTTCAATCAAAGGAGGAATTCAAGTGAATGGAACATCAGCAGGAGCAATCATTGTTGACATGCAACCAGAGGTTATCAACGTGGGGACGAGTTCATCTCCAGAGTTCATCATAAGGCCCTCGGCACAGGTGTATACAGTACCGCCGAACGACGTGGATTCTAACATGCAAACCACCGGTTATAGACTGTCACTCACCGGAAAAGCCTGGTGGAGTGATGATCAGGCAAACGCATCCTCTTCCGTCCAGATAACTGTAGCCACACTGACAAACGGCTCCTTGAACATCGTCGTCAAGAACAGTGGCCAACAGAACGTGAACATCAAGGCAATCATAATCACCCCCTTGTCGGACTACGAGTCCGGACAGTCGACCGCCTCTGTTCGTAACGATGAAATGCCATCCACGATGAGTAACTCATCCATACTGCTGGTTCAATCAAGCGGACAATTGATTTCGTTGCAGTCCGTGATATCGGGCAGTATCGGCGTGGATCTGGGTGACAAAATCTTTGCATCGGTATTCGGTGGAAGCGGCTATACATTGGCGTCCGGTTCAACTACAACGTTTGCTTTCAACGGCACAATGACTCCTGGAATACCAGGGCTTTCGATCGGAACACAGGGCAACCTTTCCCCCTCCTCCGGACAGTACGTGATCACTGTAGTAAGTAGCAGCAGTGTAACAAATACAGTTGTGGTGGCTGGCTAAGGCCAGACCACCACTGATTTTTTTTCTCTTTTTTGATTCAAAGTAATCTGTTTTGTACTGACGAGAATAGATATCAATTATGAATCAGCTTTGCTCCACATGCTATCACCTCTGGTGCCTGGCAAAAGTCTGAATTGTTCGTGCCCGTTAGGTGGATTGGTGCAATTCCCGCTACATGTATCATTTTCCGATACTTGGTCTTCTATACATGCTGTATGATTGCAGAGAAATCAGACATTCAAGCAACCTTTATATGACACAAACGTCATATGACAGCTATGTCAAGTAATCAGGTTTACGTGAAACCGTATTCTTTGCTCTTTCAAGCCATCGCTAATCCATCAAGATTTCAGATATTGTATACACTTTACAATAAAGGCTCCATGAATGTCACTGAGATAAGTCGTGAGCTTGGAATGGAACAGACGCGCGCTTCTCATCATCTCAAATGTCTATCTTACTGTGGATTGGTGTTTGTCAAGCGAGAGGGGAAAATGAAGGTTTACTCTGTGAATAAAGAGACAGTCGCACCAATCATAAAATTAGCCGAGAATCACATAGAAAAGTTCGCAAATAATTTACAGAGTTGCGATGCATTGGTTAGGTGAAATAGAATGAAAAATTTTGATTTGATCATCTTGGGGCAGGGGTCAGCCGCCTTCGCTGCAGCCATTAAGGCAAATGAAATGAATGTCAAGACTGCAATGATTGGTTGGGAGGTGACCAAGGGTGCTACCCTTGGTGGAACTTGCGTCAACGTGGGTTGCGTCCCAAGTAAGAACCTGATAACCATGGGGAACCTATTCTACCAGACCATTATGCAGGAATTCGATGCGATAAGATACAGTAAAACGGAATTCGACTTCAAAAGGGCTATTGAAATCAAAAATGAACTTGTTAAAAGATTCAGGAGAGACAAATATGCAGATGTGCTCAAGGGCTTGGATAATGTCGAATTTATCCACGGATATGGACGATTCGTATCCAAAAATGAAGTCGTCGTAGGGAAATCAAGCTTATCTTCTAAAAAATTTCTGATAGCAACAGGAGCAAGGGCCAAGGTACTTCAGCTGAATGGCATGGATAAGATAGACTACCTCACAAACGAAGAGGCGCTCGACCTGGAGGAGCTTCCTGAGAGCATGATTGTGCTGGGAGGCAGGGCGCTGGGGCTTGAATTTGCCCAGATGTATTCCAAATTCGGTACTAAAGTTACAGTCCTTCAACGAAGTAACAGGATTCTGCCTGACCACGAGCCTGAAATATCTTCTTTACTAGAAGGGTATCTTAAGGATGAAGGAATAGATATTCGTACGGGAGTGGAGCTAAAGAATGTAAGTAAAAAAGGAAAAAAGAAGATCGTCCGTTATACGTTTAAAGGTGGTGAAAAGGAAGTTGAGGCTGAAAAGCTACTATTCGCTACCGGAAGAATTCCAAATACTGATGGTCTCGATGCACATAAAGCGGGAGTGCGTCTCACCCCTCAAGGCTTCGTCAGTGTCAATGATGAAATGCATACGTCAGCTTCGAATATATGGGCTGCGGGCGATGTCATAGGCGAACCTATGCTCGAGACTGTGGCGGCAAAGGAGGGCTCGATCGCGGTCGACAATGCGTTTGCAAATGGTCACAAAAAAATCAATCTCGTTGAAGTGCCACGCGCCGTGTTCACATATCCTGAGGTAGCAAGTGTAGGATTGACAGACTCACAAGCAAATGGTTTAGGCGTGAAATGTGCGTGTGGTGTTCTTCCCCTGGACCTGGTCCCGAAATCGCACATTATAGGAGATACCAGAGGTTTAATCAAGCTTGTAGTCGAAAGGAAGACCAAGCGAGTCGTAGGCGTGCACATTCTGAGTCCACATGCGGCAGACCTGATACATGAGGGCGCACTGATCGTCAAGTTCAAGCTCACGATAGATGACATCATCGATACTGTACATGTGTTTCCAACCCTCTCCGAAGGTATCAAGCTGGCTGCACAATCCTTCTATCACGATGTAAGCAAAATGAGCTGCTGTACAGAGTAGAATGTCCTATATATAATTCAACAACTAACCAGATATTTTTTAAACAATAGATTTAATGTATTTAAATACGCAAAATCCACCTATTCAGAAGTTGCATGATGTATTTTCTGTCGTTCCGTTAATGCCCAGAGGTTTGGGATTCTGACCAGCTTTGACCATACCTGTTTATGGTTTGTTCTACGGTTTTGAATGGCTTCTAGTGTGAATCACTATAAATAATTAACGTTTGTTAGAGTTAACCATGAACAAAAAGACGGTCGGAACACTATTTCTTACGTTCCTAGTTTTCTCTACGATCCTCGTGGTATTCAGTGCAGGAATTCCTGCGGCAAATGCCCAATCTCAGCTCAAAAACATGAGATTTTACATGCATTATGCTTCTGCTGCGGTACAAACAGGCGGCGTTTCCACCAACTTCATAATTAACTCTTCTTATTTGTTTTCGAGAACCGCCCAAAGCTTCTATAAGGCCGTAGGACAACCAAAGATATCCGAAGATTTCTACTTTTATCCACCCTTCGCGGGTGAGGTAGAGCTCAATGGCAGTTGGCAGGTAATCATTTTCGCGAATTCAACGGCTCTTCATCCTGCAACATGGGGAGTCGAATTCTGGGAGAGGGCACCCAACGGCTCGGCTGTCTGGGATTCCGGCGCCCTAACTCCGACAGTTCAGGGCGGGCCTGCTGGCAACCCCGGCTATGTTGATTCCCCCATCTATGGCTATACTCTGACAGCTAGTGGTCTTTCACATAACTTTGCGGCTGGCGACACATTGGAGGTTGAAGTGAGTGTGAACACAGGTTCGACGGTACCTCTCACCCTTTGGTATGACTCTCCCACATATCCAAGCGGTGTTGTATTGCCCTCCTTCAGCTACGCACAACCTGTCGGCATCCACACGCTGGATGTTAACGGAACCGCACGAACTGTTTTCTTCACGTACTGGTCTACGTCTCAACGACAGGTAATAATTCAGTCTCAGGTTACAGACCCCTTCGGTGGATATGATGTAAATGATGTTTTTATTGAGATAACCAATCCGGCGGGGCAGATAGTTGTTGCAAATCAGTCGATGGAATTGATTTCTGGAGGCCAGTTTTCATTCAGTAAACTCTTTCAATTCGTTCTACCCTATTCTTCAAACAGCACAGAAGGTACATACACTGTACATGTCTTCGTGGTGGACAACAATGGTGCACATCAATATAGCGTCCTTGGATACTATCAGCCATACATAACCGACATCACGGGATACTTCTCCCTCGGTCTCGAGGTGCCGGTTACTTTCGACCTGCTCAGCGACTCTCACCTTCCGTTGTATGGTGCTAAAGTAGAAGTATTCTCAGGTGGATTGCCGTTGGTATCCGGGTACGCAGGACCTTCGGGATCGGCCAACCTGACCGTGTTCGAGGGTAATCTGGAAATCAGGGTTTACTGGAGAGGCGTTCTTGTCGCGGATCAGGGGATTGTTGTGTCCAATGCTTCCACGGTATACATACCCACAAATGTTTTGGATCCAGCATTCAACATACTGTCTTCTGATGGTGAGCCGGTGAGTTCGGCACTAGTCTTTATCACATACCCGAATGGTACAACTGGAAGACTTCCGTTCACTTCGAATCAAGCCGGTCAGATTCAGTTGTATCAGCAACCCGGAGGAAACTATTCACTCCTGGTTCTGTACGAAGGGGTAGCAGTTGCAGATTCCAATGCATCACTGAATGTATCTTGGAACAATGCAAGTTCGATACCAACACCGAATCCTGTACAGCCGGCCTCTGTAGTAACAGAAGTCTACAAGCTTGAAGTTTCGGTTAAAGACAATTCGGGTATTCCTCTGAACAATGCAACTGTGCTGGTCAGGGCCCCCAACTCCCAGTCCCAACTTGTGTTTGGGTACGGAACAACGTCGAATGGGACGGTAACATTTTTGTTACCTGATGGGAGCTATAACGTAATTGCCAGATATTCGGGGGTCTGGTGGTTGACTCAGGCGTCTAATCAAACCCTGATTCCTATTCATTTAACCTCCGACCAAGCCGTGTCGATACAGATGAGCAACATTCCGCCTCCTATCTGGATGACGTTTGGATTCTGGCTGATCGTTGCCATAGTCGTGGCGGCGCTTGCCTTGGTCTTTGTTTTTATGCGCATGAGAAAAAAGCAAAGTTGAATCAGCAACAATAATCGACCAGAGTTATTGTATATTAACAAGTGTTAAATAGGTATCATTTGATGCCAAAGTTCTGCTGAGCAATGCAGAGTCAGATACCCTCTGTACCTTCGCAGGAAAGCCAGTCGTTCGAGGGAACTAGCTCAACAGAATTCGACAAAATTACACTCTTGCTAATCGGAACTTCGTTCAAAACATCACCCATCGTATTCAGGGAACGATTGGCAGATATTTTGGGCAAAAACCGGGACCGTTTCCAATGGCTCCGAAATTCAGCTATATCTGAAATTGCAACCCTTTTGACGTGTAATAGAATCGAATTTTATGTCGTCACCAAGGAACCCGAGCCAGTCGTAAAGAGCTTCGAAGAAGAAATTGGCAAAATGGTTGGCTATGACAGTAGCTTTTTCTATGTTAAAGAGAACTTCCGGGCTATACATCATTTATTCAGAGTAGGCGCGAGTCTAGATTCGATGGCTTTGGGAGAAGAACAAATAGCGGCGCAACTGCGCGAGTCTGGAGTCAAAGCAAGATTAACAGGCAATTCGAAATCGGTACTTCCTCCTCTTTTCGATGCTGCGTACAACGCCTCAAAGAGGATCAGAGCTGATACCAGAAACAAAATCTATAGCAAAAGTAACTCGGCGAGTTCGCTGGCACTCGAACTTGCCATGTCCAGACTTGGTGGGCGCCCCAAGAATGTTTTGCTCATCGGATCTGGTAAGATGGCCAGACTAACCATGAGATCATTGGCCGATGTAAACCTGTTCGTGGTAACCAAACGAAAAACTTCGCCGGTCAGGATGAATAATGTAACCATGTTAACTATTGATAATTTTAAACATATACTTGGAAAATGTGAACTGATCATTACAGCGACATCTGGGCCCGATTTCGTGATTCAAAAGAATGATTTGCCTGAAACATTCAAAGGAGTGATCGTCGATCTTGGCTTTCCGAGAAATGTAGACCCCTCACTCGGTAAGAATGGTAGTTGTGAGTTATATAATCTAGATGACCTAGCAAAAGTCGAAAGGAGATCCTCGAGTATAGATTTCGAGAAAGTAGAGCGGTCTGTGCTTGAAGAAGCTGAGAGTTTCGATAGGTGGTTAAAGGCTTGCAAGCTATCCCCGGTTCTTCCAAGGTTATACAGTTGGATGGAAAGTATACGGAAAAGGGAGACCGTTATTGCGTTATCTCGTTTAGGCCAAGTAAACGAACGTGAAAGAAGGGTTATCGAATCGATGGGAAAGAGAATCATGAGCAAACTTCTCGCCAAGCCTACATCATATGTAAAGAGATCATCCTCTGAAATGCCTCAAAATCAAAGATTGAAGTTTGTCGAAGAATTGTTCGAGTTAAATGGAGATGAATTGGATGACGAAAAGTAAAGTCAGGATAGGTACAAGAGGTAGTGTTCTTGCCAGAGCACAAACTACGATTGTACAGGAAAGGCTTTCCAAACACTTCCCTCGCTTGAAAATTGAAATTGTTACGGTAAACACAAAGGGAGACAGATCCCAATCGGATGATACAACTTTGGTAGGTACGAAGGCCTTCTTTACCGAGGATATTGAAGACCTACTTTCAAGGGGCGAGATCGATCTTGCCGTCCACAGCATGAAAGATCTTCCATCCAAACTGAAACCTGGGTTGACGTTAGGGGCGACTCCGCCGCGAGGGGATCCCAGAGATGCATTTGTAAGTTTGAACCATGGTTCGTTCGCAGAGATTGGATCAGGGGCACGGATAGGAACGAGTAGCTTGAGACGGAAGGTGCAGCTTATTCAATTGAAAAGAGATGTAGAAGTGGTGAACCTGAGAGGGAATGTGGAAACGAGGGTCAGAAAAATGAATGAGCAGAACCTCGATGGAATTGTTCTTGCTGCTTGTGTGTTTGATCGAGTGAGGTTTTCCAATGTGAAAATATACCCGTTCCCCATCGAACAGATGATTCCCGCGCCGGGGCAGGGCGTAATCGCTGTCGAAGCACGCAAGGATGACAGTGAGACCCTTGAAATGATATCTTCGATAAATGATCATGATACCTGGACGGCGACCGAATGTGAGCGTGCCTTTGTCGAGAGGATTGGTGGTGACTGCCAGACACCAGTAGCTGCACATTGTACGATTCAGAACAAGATGCTCAAAGCCATGGGAATGATAGCTTCTCAAGATGGAACCGAGATAGTAAAAGCTGAAATCAGGTCATATGGTCATCCACGTTCACTTGGGGTCGACCTTGCAAACAATCTCCTGTCAAGAGGAGGAAAACACATCATGGAGGCCTCGTTGCTTTGACCGCAACTACGAACCATCGCCTGAAGGTTCTTCTTACGAGATCTGCGGCAGGAAACAAGTCGATTTCGAGAATGCTGTACGCTCGGGGTTATCTTCCAGTCCGATTCGATACTATTGAGTTCAGAGAGCCCCAGAGCTGGGCAGAGATTGATGAGTCACTTCTGAGCATTTCCAAGTTTGACTGGATCGTTCTGACGTCCATTACAGGCGCGAAATTATTCGTTCAGCGAATGAGGTTTCTCGGTCTTCCTCTGCCATGGAAAGAAGGACCTTCCTTGGCAGTCGTAGGAAATAGTACTGGCTCTGCCTTGAAAAAAGCAGGATTAAACGTAGACTTCACGCCATCTGAATTTTTGACCGAAAAGCTGGCTGAAGAATTGCCACTCGAGAGGGGTAGAAGAGTTCTACTACTTCGCTCTGACATTGTCAACGGAAAAATGAAGGAAATTCTGAAAAGCAGAGGATTCGAAATCGTCGAACATGCTATATACATCACGAAATCCGTTTCGAATACTCGTGGATCGCCTGCAGAAGATGTTGACGTTATAACCTTTGCCAGTCCGTCTGCTGTGGACTCATTTTGCAAGTCCATCCCTAGCAGCGATTTAGCGCGATTTCTCGGGAAGAAGGTGGTTTGTATTGGTCCGGTAACCGCGGAGGCAGCAAAACGTTGGGGTTTTGTATCTGTAGACTACCCGCGCTCACATACATTCAAGGACTTGATTGAGCGAATAGGAGCTTCGATAACGGTTGAAAACTGAATGGTCATATCCGATACACAGATTGAGGAGACTGCGCAGAACCGAATCCATAAGATCCATGGTCAGAGAAACAACCCTGACTGTCGATAATCTGATGGCTCCCATCTTTGTACGAGAAGGCATAGATAACGTGGAACCCATTGAATCGATGCCTGGCATCTTCCGATATCCTGTTGATAAGGTAAATGACGCAATCGCAAGAATGCAAAAATCAGGCATAAAGTCCTTCCTGCTGTTTGGCGTCCCGAGAACCAAGGACGCATTAGGGACCCAAGCCTATTCTGAAAATGGCGTCATCGTCAGAGCCATAGAGAGAATCAAGAAGGAATACCCGGCCGTGATACTGGCAGCCGATGTTTGTTTGTGTGAATATACTAGTCACGGTCATTGCGGGATAGTTAAGAATGGTTCGGTGGACAATGACTTGACTCTGCCATTACTTGCAAAAGCCGCCGTTTCCTATGCTCAAGCTGGCGCAGATATAGTAGCTCCAAGTGCGATGATGGACCATCAGGTTGGTACTATCAGAAATGCCCTAGATGACTCGGATTTGAAGGATTGTTTGATAATGGGTTACTCTGCAAAATTTGCCTCTTGTTTCTACGGGCCGTTCAGGGAAGCAGCAGGGTCCAGACCGGAATTTGGTGACAGAGAAGGCTACCAGATGGACTTCCGAAATCCAAAGCAGGCAATGAGGGAAATCGCGACCGATATAAACGAAGGAGCTGACATCGTGATGGTTAAGCCAGCACTCGCATATTTGGATATTATATATCAGGCTTCGAAGCGCTTTGACGTTCCAATCGCAGCATACAATGTGAGCGGAGAGTATTCGATGCTTAAAGCCGCTGCTGCAAATGGATGGCTGGACGAAAAGAAGGCAATCGTAGAGACGACGATGGCGATCCGCAGAGCCGGAGCTGGTATAGTGATCTCATACTTTGCTGAACAATTAGCAAAATGGATTGGAGGTGTAGAATGATGCAGGGTGAAGTTTCCGATCATGAATCAAAAGATATCCAGGAGGTTTCATTTTTGAAGTATACATTCTTCAAGGCGGCAAGAGAATGGAGGTCCATAGTTGACGATGCTAAGAATACTATGATTAACGAATTCATTCAGGTATTGGATAAATACTCGGCCTTCGCAAACTTGAGTTACTTTTCCCTTGTAGGTTTACGTGGAGATGTGGATTTCCTTATACTTGCCCAAGCCAAAGATGTCGACACATTCCAGCTGCTGATGCATGATCTTCTGAAAATAGGTCTTGGACAATATCTGGACATAAAATACTCCTATCTTGCTCTAACCCGCAAGTCGAAATATCTTGGCTCTCATAGACATCCCAATCAGGACGGCGATGTAAACAGAACTAAGAACGATTCGAAGTTCATTTTCGTTTATCCTTTCGTAAAGAAAAGAGAATGGTACAGTTTGCCTTTTGTCGAAAGGCAAAAGATGATGGCTGAACATTTCGCCATAGGACACAGGTATCCGAAGATAACGATTAACACGGGATATTCGTTCGGCATCGATGATCAAGAGTTTGTTCTGGCCTTTGAGGGAGACGACCCCGCCGAATTCCTTGCGCTTGTTGAGGAATTGCGGAGTTCCAGGGCGAGTGCTTACACCCAACTTGAAACTCCGATATTCACCTGCAGGAGAGTCAGCGCAAGGCGAATGCTTGAACTCATCGGTTAGGTGAAAGTCTTGGAGACAGACAGGTCGAAGAAACTCTACCGATTGGCAAAAAGGGTGATGGTTGGAGGGGTCAGCAGCCCTGTTCGTTCTTTTTCGGCGGTTAAGGGGGAACCCCTGTTCATAAAAAGAGGGTATGGATCAAAGGTTTATGACGTTGATGGTAATGAATTCATAGATTATGTTCTTTCTTGGGGACCATTAATACTTGGACACAGCAACAGGAAGGTCCTGAACTCCATCATAAAGCGTATCAGGATGGGGACCAGCTTTGGTGCTCCAAGTGAAGCCGAGCTTCTGCTGGCCGAGGAGATTTGTAGTTCCATTCCAAGTATAGAACGACTAAGGTTCGTAAATTCAGGTACCGAGGCAACCATGTCTGCAATAAGACTGGCTCGTGCACACACGTCGAGAAATAAAATACTAAAATTTGAAGGGTGCTACCATGGCCATGCTGATTATTTTCTCGCGAAGGCCGGGTCCGGTCTTGCCACGTATGGTGTGCTCGCTTCGGAGGGGGTTCCAGAAGACGTGGTGGCAAACACTATCGTCGCTCGATACAACAGTATAGCCGATGTCGAAGACGCGTTTAGCCGGTTCGGGACTCAACTTGCAGCAGTCATCATCGAGCCAGTAGCAGGTAATATGGGTGTGGTCCCACCCCGGCCTGGGTTCCTGGAAAAAATCAGAAAACTTTGTACCTTGAACGACACCGTTCTCATCTTTGATGAAGTGATCACCGGATTTAGGGTTTCTAAGGGTGGGGCGCAATCCCTGTATAACGTAAAACCAGACATCACTTGTCTCGGCAAGATCATCGGTGGGGGCTTCCCGGTAGGTGCATTTGGTGGAAAGAAGGAAATTATGCAAAGACTGGCTCCAGAAGGAAAGGTCTACCAAGCTGGTACTCTCTCAGGAAATCCTGTAGCCATGACTGCCGGGATAGCTACACTTTCAATGTTGAAGGCTCGAGATTATAGATACCTAGAGGAAATTTCCTCTCTTCTTGAAACCGAGATCCTGGCTGCCGCAGAGTCAAAAAGAATTCCGCTGACCGTGAATCGCGTTGGGTCTATGTTAGGTATATTCTTCACGGAGGATCAAGTTTATAATTTCCAGACAGTTGCGAAAAGTAAGCTGAATTTATTTCCGTCGTTTCATAGGACATCACTAGAAAATGGCGTTTACCTTCCCCCCTCTCCATTCGAGTCGATTTTTCTTTCTACCGCCCACTCATACGAGGACGTCCAGAGGACCGCTGTAGCCTTCAAGAAGGCTTTTGGTGATTTGCATTGAAAGTATCCAACGACTCATTTCTTGATGCGTGCAATTTGAAAGAGCCTTCTCACACACCTGTATGGTTCATGAGACAGGCGGGAAGATACCTTCCAAGTTACGCAAGAATAAAAGGAAACAGGTCTGTAATCGATGTTGCAAAGGATCCTGAGCTATCATCTGAGGTTGTGGTTGATGCGGTGAGGTACCTGGGCGTCGACGCAGGTATAATCTTTGCCGACATCATGTCACCATTGGAAGCAATTGGTATCAAATTCCACATTCAGGAGAATGTAGGTCCTGTAATCGAAAATCCGGTCAAATCGATGGAGCAGGTCGATTCACTGAAGGATCCTGATATTGAAGCTGATCTTGCGGATGTCCTTGACGGAATAGACCTTTCTATACAGAAATTGAATGGTTCCGTGCCACTAATCGGATTCTCTGGTGCACCGTTTACATTGGCTGCCTACATTGTAGAAGGAGGCCCTAGTCGAGACATGGAAAGGACCAAGATAATGATGTATTCAAAGCCGGAGGTATGGAATACGTTAATGGTGAAGCTAACAAATATGGTCAAGCGTTATCTACAATCTCAAATAAAGCATGGCGTTTCCGCTGTGCAACTGTTCGATAGCTGGGTAGGCTGCTTGCGCCCTTTTGACTATGAGAAATATGTTCTGCCATACACGAAAGAGATATTCGAATATGTATCGGGAGTTCCCAAGATTCATTTTTGCGCGGATTCTGGCAATCTCATAAAGCTGTTTTGTCAAACTGGGCCCAACGTGCTTAGCGTTGACTGGCGGTTACGACTGGACCAAGTTTGGAAAGAATGCGGCGATGACGTGGCCGTCCAAGGCAATCTAGACCCGTCTGTTGTTGTTGCAGGAGGCGAGGTAATGGATGCCGCTATATCAGAGATACTTACTGCGGCTGCCAATCACAACGGACATATTTTCAATCTAGGGCATGGAGTGCTTAAGGAAACAGAACCATCAAATCTCCGTAAAGTAGTCGATGTCGTTCATAACAAAACGAGGCGAACAAAATGAATAAGGCCATACTGCTCATGGCTTACGGGACACCGAAGGATCTGGAAGGTGTCGAAGCCTACTATGCCAATATCCGTGGCGGAAGAAAGCCTTCTGCTGATGAATTGAATCATCTGATAGAAAGATACAGACTTATCGGAGGTACGTCTCCTCTGATTAAGATAACCGAAGCGCAAAGAGATGGGTTACAGAATAAGTTGCATGCTTCGGGCTCCAGGACCAAAGTTTATTCCGGGATGAAACATTCGGAACCATTTCTTGAAGATGTAGTCAAATCTATTGCAGAAAGCGGGGTAAATGAGCTCCTGTGTATAGCGCTAGCGCCTCACTACTCTAACATGAGTGTCGGATCATACATAAGAATTGTAGAGGAAGCCAAAAGAAAATCTGCAGCCGAAATGAATGTCCGCTTTATTCGCTCGTGGCACACCAATCCATTATTGATTCAAGCGTGGTGTGACAGGATAAACGAAGTGACTGAAAAGGATGGCAATGATCCTTTCGTGGTTTTTTCTGCTCATAGCCTGCCGCAAAGGATTTTAAGAGAAAATGACCCATATAGGGATCAACTCATTGAAACCGCGACTCTGATTGCGAAGCAGGCAAACATATCCAAGTGGATGTTCACATTTCAAAGTGCGAGCCACACGGGTGAACCATGGCTAGGCCCTGATATACTGGATGCATTACAGGAGAAATATGATGAAGGCATCCGTAACTTCGTCGTAGCCCCCATCGGCTTCGTTTCTGATCATCTGGAAATTCTGTACGATATTGATGTTGAATGCAAAGGTTGGGCAGAGAAGACGAGGGCGAAGCTTGTCAGGACAAGGTCACTGAATGCTTCGAATGATTTTATCGAATGCTTGTATTCTATCGTATCTGATGCGGGTTTCATATGAAGAGATGCAAAACGAGGTGTTATGTCCTTAAACCCCATCCGAATTGACTGCCTTTCTATTTGATGTTCTGAATTTTAAACGGCTTCCTTGATATTTCAGAACCGCAAACTGCACATAACATATCTTTGGGTGGAATTTCGTACTTCATTCTGCATCCTTTACAATAATATACCCATCTTATTTGCTTCTTGATCCTTTGTGTCGCAATCGAATGAAATTTCAAACCAAATGCATTCGCAACATTCTGAATCGAGTAATCATCTGTTAATATCTCAATTTCGCCTGCCGAATCGTCCAGAAGTTGTTTGCCCAATGCCAAAACAGAGATATCGACTGGAGACAAATTTGATTTTTCTCCCATCTTCAAAGAATAGGTTATTACAGAATTGACCGCTTCTAGGGAGGGTTCCATAATTATCAAGGACCTGATATCAAGTGTATCACTTTTGTTTTCCTCCATCAATTTGCGCTTTGCTTCGGAAATGACCAATTGGGTCGTATAGGCGTCTGTGTTGGGTAGGGACGATTGGATTCCGGTGAGTATCGCCGAAGTATCCAGAATCAGAAGTCTCTTATGTGAGGGCATTTTCACTGAGAAGCTTCTTCAGTTGCTTAAAAGGTCTAGGTGTAAATCTAAGAAAGAATACTGGGGGTGCACGACCAATTATCAGTTCTTCTGTCTGGTCCTGAAGCTCCTTCTTGCCATCTACAAATAGATTATATGGTTTGTTAGAGTAAGCTCTCACTTCCGATACCGGTACCACAAGTGAAGGTATTCTGTATAATGGTAAAACAGGACTTAGGATGTAAGCTTCTATTGATTCCGCGATCACCGGACCGCCATTGGAATACGAATACCCAGTCGAGCCCGTGGGCGTGGAAATCATCAAACCATCCATACGCGAACCTATGGTTTGGCCGGTGTAATTTATGTAAAATACCGGTGTTTCGAAATATCCTGCTCTGGCCAGATAGTATTCATTCAGGGCATAAGGAAGGTGTGTCCTGCCGATTCTGCCTCCCAATCTTATTCTCGCCTCGATATAGTAGTCCCCTTCCTTGAGCTTTTGCACACCCACAGGCAAGTCCTGAAGTTCCAGTTCATTCAGGATTCCCCTCCCCCCTAAATTTATACCAAGGACGGGAATGGTTTCCTTGAGCTTTCTTACAACAGCCAAAAGTGTGCCATCCCCTCCTAGGCTTACAACCAGATCTGCGTTCTGAGCAGATATTTCCTCGACAGAGTTCAGACTGCTTGCACCTTTGTATTGAGCTGGATTGACCACCTGCAAACTGAAATTTCTTGACAGAACTTCCATTACATTCTGAAATGTCTTCGTTTCCTGTACTCCTTCCTTGACTGCAATTGCGATACGCCGGATTGATTTGCGTTTCAATTAGACCTGCATAAGATACAGCTTGTTCATTTAATAAGCCTTTGAAATTCCAGAAGGATATTTAATATGTCAAAATTATACGTCTATGACCTAAATGATGTTCACGGAAGAGCCGGATGAGTTCACAATGATTGGTTTACGGCGGCTGATAGGTCACTTGAACTGATGAGGCATGAAAGTGGGTGTTCTTTACTCTGGTGGAAAGGATAGCAACTTTGCTCTATCAAGGGCAATGCGGGAGCATTCGCTCGAGTGTCTCATCACGCTTGAACCTTCGAGCGAAGACAGCATGCTGTTTCATTACCCCAACACGTGGCTCACTAAGCTTCAAGCCTCTTCCCTTGGAGTGCCTCAGATATATCTCAAAATTGCCGGTGGTCAGGAAGAAAAG
>JAJPJS010000002.1 GCA_021324115.1 Nitrososphaerota archaeon | reverse complement strand
CTGCTGCGCCCCGTAGGGCCTGGACCCTTGTCTCAGTGTCCATCTCCGGGCTCCTCCTCTCAGAGCCCGCACCGGTTATAGGCTTGGTGGGCCATTACCCCGCCAACAACCTGATCGGCCGCAGTCCCATCTTGAAGCGACTGAAGAAGCATGCTCCTCCAGCCCTTTGGACTCAAGGCCATTCCAGAACCCTGAATCTATCGTGAATTAGCCCCAGTTTCCCGGGATTGTTCACGTCTTCAAGTTAGGTTGACTACGTGCTACTGAGCCGTACGCCGCGCCTTCCACAGCCGGAAGACGCTTGACTCGCATGGCTTAATCCCATGCCGATAGCAGTCGGGTCCGGCAGGATCAACCGGATTCAATTATCGGGAGTACAGCACTATCGGCTTATGCGAGGTAGCAAACAGCCCATGTAATCAGATTCAATCCGGTGACGGGTTGAACCCTCATGATGTTTGCACACCAGGAGGTCGATGCTTCATAGTCGGGCGAGACCCGCCTTGGCACCGATGCCGCCAATAAAGCGTGCAAACAAACACCACCGCTGGTGGTGGATATAAGCCTTGCCTTACAAGCTACCCCAAACAAATGTACAGGATGGCGTGATGATAGAATGCTATTACGATGTGACATACTTGCTTGATGTTTTTTACAAATGAGACCAAGCAACTAATAAGCGAAAACTAACTACTAAAATCAAACTGATGTTCCTGGAACGTAGATTTTGTATACACCTTTGTGAAGTGTGGCTTCATCAGTGTTATATACTTAACAAATGATAAATAAAACTGATGCAAAAATCAGCCCTATTTCTTATACTGATAGTTGTCATCCTTCCGATTCTACTGGTCGGTCCTTCTGCTGTGGCAGCTAGCCAGACCCAGATAATCCTATCCTGCTCAACGCCTCCACCCGGTTCCCATGTCCCTAACGGTTGCATATCCTCTGAATTAGTTGGAACTCCTCCTATAACAAGTGGGAGTACATTGTACATAATTGGTGGGTTCTGGGTTTGGTGTCAAAGCACAACTGGCGGTGGAAACTCTTACGGCCCCGACTGTGCAGGTTCGATCTACGTTGAAGAGGTTAATCTTGTAACGGGTGCAGGAGTCTATGACGCCACGGCTATAAGAGGAACCTCTGATACAACAACTGCACCATTCCAAGTTACCTTCACCTCGACAGATGGCGATATGTCATGCACTCTCAGCGTGACTCCTGGTTCAAGTACTTTATCTGGGACCTGCGATAAGGTACCTATTACGTTCAGCGATGCAATCGTTCGAGTTACATAATTCAAAGGATGACGAACGAGATATTTTTATAAATTTATTCGCTTAGATAATACAACATATACAATAATTTTTGAAATCGTTTTATGGTTTATCTGTTTCACAATCCCAATGATATCGAACCTATAGCGACAAAAGTAGAAAGGGAGCCCGACCCTTGGTTGGCCAACGTATTACCCATGTTCGCTCCAAATAAAGTCATAGGAGACACTTGACCATTAAAGTTGTTAGAGTTTATAATCTCACCGATTAGCTGAAGGTTGATTATCACCTGAAGCATTCCTGCTTGCCATCGGCGAACTGATGCAACCTGCCCCGAGAGCATAGAAGCCTGAATCTTTACATCGCACGAAATCGTACCAGAGGCAAAGTCAACTTCGAGGTATAGTGACTTTAGTGTAATACCAGAAGCTTGACCCTGGAAGGTATAGATTGATCTTTTGATGGACTAGGTCAATTCCATCTGAATCTTCAATTATGATAACAAAGTTAAGGTGGAATTATTAGTGTTGGTCAGGCTTGCATCTTGGACAGAGATGAAGCATTACCTATAGCGTTCTGGCTGTCTGAGAGAGCTTCGGCAAGTATAATGGAGGTGAAGGAGCTCAGGCTCGTGGACGGGAGTATGAAGTCTTATAGCATAGCATAAGCAAAAGCAACATCTAAGGGAGATGTTCTTCGAAAAATTGTAGTTGATTTACCAAAGTCAAGCTCTGTTTATGCTTCCTGCCGGCTTGCCGTGAATGTTGGGCTCAAGAATGAAGTCAAATTACGAAGGAAAATGTGGTCTCCCGTGCTTCAGGAGAACTTGATTGAATATTTAGTGATCATGACCTTGGAATGTCTTTTCATAAGCCTTATAGCACTCGGGAGTTCCTGAGGTCGAATACTAATCGAAGGAATTTAAAGCAGAAATAAAGTTGTACTTTATGCAGTTGATTCTAATTGGATGGAGCTGCCTGAGTAGAGGATGATGGAGGCGGAATTGAAGATTTGGGTTTGACGACGAAACCCAAAATCAAAATTATCACACCGACTACCAAGATGCCTACGTCCTTATAGTCCAAGCCTGAAGTATCACCCATCCCACTCAAGTCTATTGCTATGAGGGCTAACGAACCGATGATCAGTAGAATGCCTATAATCTTCAGTACCATTGAAGTATTTACCATATTATTTTCGATGAATACGTCCTTCCATTTAGACCTTTCCACCTTTCGCGTGGTGGAATAGTGTAGCTCTGCCATATGACGCATTAGTCCCAAATGAGAGTTCGGGCGTAATTATTATTAAACACGTGTTCTGGATGTAAATCAGATACTGTTTGGCTGAAAAAATCAGGATATTAATTGTAGACGATGATGAGGGGATAAGAGCTTCATTAGCTGCCGTACTCAAAAAGAAGGATTTTGATGTAGATACCGCGAAGAATGGGAAGGAGGCTATAGCCAAGACTAGAAAGAATTTCTTTAATGTAGTTCTTGTTGATATCAAGCTTCCTGATATTGAAGGCGTGGATCTGCTTAGAAAGATTCAGGATACGGTTCCGAAGATGAGAAAGATAATCGTGACTGGGTATCCAACGCTTAACAACGCCGTACAGGCGGTTAACTTCGGAGCCGATGCATACGTGATCAAACCCTTCGACGTTGACAATCTGCTTATGAAGATAAATGAACAACTCGAGAAACAGAAAGAGGAAAGAGAATACTCGGAGAACAAGGTCAAAGAGTATGTAGAAGCTCGTGCCAAATCGTTTGAGCAGAACCTCGAAGAAAAGAAGAGCCAGTAGTCTAGTATCGGATAACCGGTCATGCTCGGGATGATTTCTTCATCCGAGACAGTATGGAAGCCGGAATCGGCCTACAGCCACACTGTGCGGCGTGTTCAACGTGCCACTTGATCCTTTCATCTATCGTCGGTTTCTTTGGCATGCGATGAGCCTTGTGCCACTCGACGTTCATCGGAATTGATAGAGGCAAGGCTGTATTTAGGATTTTGACGCCTAACGCCGAATTGAGTTTTTGTGATTATAAATGTAAATTATAAATTACTTAGCGCAGCTTAACCTGTAAGATCAATATGAAACCTGAAGAATCTTCGATTATCGGGACTGTGCTTCTCCTTTTTGGTGTCACTTGGCTCTTGTTCAGTCTGACTCCAGGTTTGCTACAGGTTTCTTGTGCGGGCTTTCAAACTTCATACTGTATAACTGCAAGAATGGTCCCTGAAATCTGGAATGCTCCGGGGATAGCTACAATGGTTATCGGTGTTATACTCCTCGCGGTTCGAGCATGTGGAACTTCCCCTTGGAGGAGTAAGTTCTTCCTGCCGCCTAGAGAGAAAAACAGATAGAATCGATTTAACGATTCCAATGTGATTAGGAGCGCCGGGGATGGGACTTGAACCCATGGGGGCCGCTAGGGCCCATCAGCTTGCTGGCCCACAATCGATGATCTCGAGGCTGACGCGTTTTATGGTGGCTATTTTCACCACAGCCACTCCGCCACCCCGGCTCTCAGGACGCGAGTAATCTATCACGTGGCTATAAGTTTGCGTTAAGTTAACCTGTATGGCGGCAAACGATCCTATCCTAACTTCATGTTTATGAATATGATAGCTATCCAAGGTTACATATCCCATTAATTCATCCTTAAATACGCACACACTTCGCGGCTCATAAAGAATTTGCCGTCAAGAACCAGTAGCAGCTTCATAATCCCACTTGTGCTCATTGCCCGTTCTGTTTATGGATTAAACTGGTTCACGATGTCCCCAGCACTACCCACCATAGCTCACGAGGGGGGATTCCCCTATTGGATGCTTGGATTGGTACCGGTTGCCTTTTACGCGGCCACGGGTATCTTCCAGGTCCCTTCTGGTGTTGTATCAAAACGGTTTGGTCCCACAAGAACGTATGTTCTCGGTCTTGTTGTGCTTTCATTAGGAAACATGCTGATAGTGATTTCACCTTCTACCTTTTGGGTCTTCTTGACTAGGGCTATATCCGGTATCGGTGCAGCCCTATTTTTCGCCTCAGCAGGCGGTGTGATACTTGGTCTTCAACCCTCACGCCCGGGTCTCATGATGGGGCTTTACAATGTGGCCTTTGCTATCGGAGGGGGGTTCGGCCTCGCATGGGGGATAATTCAGGAAGACTTCGGGTGGAGAATTAGCATGTTTTCTGGTGGGATGCTGGGAGTACTGGTCGCCGGAGTTAATTTTGCTGCAATAAGGAAAATTGAGCTCGTTGGGAGATTCAGCATCTCTGATGCTATGGCTCAATTAAAGAATCCGCGGATCGTGGAGGGTGCGATTGCATTTTTGGGAACGTGGGGGACGTACTTCGCTGCCGGTCAACTCTTGCCAGCTTATCTGCAGTTAGAATTGAAGACTTCGATATCAGCTTCAGGGATTGAATCCACGCCACTCCTTTTGGCCAGCATAGTAGGCGGTCTTGCCACCGTGGTTTATGATAGGGTCTCTAGGAAGAAACTACTTCTCTTCACTGTAGGTATACTTTCAATATTCCCGGCTACTTTCTTCGGGTTTCAAAGCAGTCAAATCGTGATATCATCCCTTTTAGTTCTTGGGTTTTTCAATGAAATGTCCATTTCGGTGCTTTATGCGTATGTCCATAATATAGATCCGATGAATGCGACAGCATCCCTTGCCGTAGTCAATACGATACAGATTCTTTTGGGGATGTGGGTGCTACCTCTGCTTTCGATCGTGGCATCTCTTTACTCTTGGCCAATGGGCTGGGTTGCTGTGGGTACCATTCCACTGATTCCTCTTGTTCTCTTGATTAATGCAAAAATATCCGAGCAAAAAACCAAGCCACTCATAAGCTGAATGTTTTACATCTTACTTTGAGATGGATTTTTCAGATGCGGCAGGCCAGAAGGTTATACATGATTCGAATATGAAAGGCTGCCGTTGAGAGTTAACAATTTTTGGTGTTATTACCATTATTACCTACTATACCGTGTTCTTTGATTGTTTGTGAATGGAGTTATTGAAGCTAATGGCTCACAACATGATATTCCGTCCAAAAACCCACGCCATACAAAGACGTTCAATTGATACCAGCATTACCGATAATCCTTTCTATACGATTGATAAATCAGTGTGTCGTATAATATCTTGGTCACACCAGCCAGTATAAGAGGAACAGAAACGAGCCCTAACGAGAGTAATTCGCCAGTTATCGGAGAGCCAAATATATTACTTATAATCCTTGAAGTGTTGGTGACTACGTTTGCAGGCACCCTTTCCTTATCATCAAAAATACTCATCATGAAAGCTTGACGTGTAGGCACATCCATTTGCGATGAAGCCTGTCTTAAAAATAAGAAGGATACGGCACCGGACAGGGTGCCTACCAAGGGTATTAATATCAGAAACAAATTAGATATTATATGACTGAATACCATAGTCCTCAGATTTCCCAACCTTCCTGCTATGTAAGAAGCTCCTATCATTGAAAAAGCGGTTATGATGTTTGCAATGAAGAATATCAATCCAAGGTCTTTGAGTGATACCCCATATACAAAAAAGAACCAGTATGAGAGCAGGGCCTGAGATACTAACCCTCCTCCAAAAGCATCGATCGCAAACAATGTGGATAGCTTTGTAATGTTGTGTCTGGCTTTTTCAGATATATTGAGCAGGTTCTTATGATTAGCTCCAACTTGGGCCGTTTCTACGTTACCAAGTTGCAAATATACAACTATGAGTAGAAATCCCACCAGACCGTAGAGAAGATACATGTAATGAAAAACGGTCAGATGGTTTCCGAAATATGCGGGTAAGGAGGCTGCGAAAGCGCCTACGGATGAGGCGGCATATCCTATTAGGTTATAGTATCCGAAAGCTGCATTTCTTTTACCTACGGAAACTATGCGAGGAAGTACACCAGTTTCAATTGATTGAAAGGGACCAGCCTCGGTCCCGGTCGTACTCATATTACTTATAAAGAATGCAATCGTCATTACGTAAAGGTCTGTGGTAAGAAACAACAATACTCCAGCTAACAACATCAGACTACTGAAGAGAAGCAGAGAGACTTTCCTTCCTATATGATGCTCAAACCATAGGAGGGTGATGTTTGATACTATATTCCCTCCAATCATAACGGCTAAAAACGCCCCGATGGTGAAAGCAGAATAACCAAGGAAAGCAAGATAAACTGGAGTCATGATGCTTGCCATGCCGAATACGAACACTCGGCAGCCTTTACCGAGCATGATGTATCCGAGGTCGTTAAAGGATGGAGATCTACCCTTTACCATCACATTAGATTTAATTTTATGGCTTTTAACATAGTAAGTTTGATACGGAATACTTTCATGAAGTTGGACGCCAGTATTGGTCCTGCATGGTAGGAGTGAGGATCACATGATAGTAGGTATCCTTCAACTCACCGATCGATGGGTTCTGAAGCCCAAAATCATAGACTATATTCTGTTGAGGCACCCACACTTTATATGCATAATTCGTATGAATCTGATAGGAGCCTGTCGAAAATTCAACGTATGAAGCGTTGCTGGAGACCTGAGTCAAGTTTACAATGAGGTTACCATACGCGTCATACAACGAAGCAGAAAGGTTCGTTGTGCCATTGATTACAGGCACGTACAGAAGAGCTGGTTTGTTTGTATTTGCGTGAACCCAGGGAGGATAGAATTCGGAGGAATTGTAATTGATGGCGGCGGCTGCGAATCCAGTTGCCGTCACAAGAGCTATTAATATTATAACGATCAGAGGTCCATCAATTTTCAATAACATCACCTATACTATGGTAACGGCTGGACTTGCGGGGCGGAAAGGCGCTTCATAAACCTTTCAATCTGTTTCTATTTCAAACTCAGTGAAGAGCTTCCTGTCAAAGTTAACTACTTTGCCATTTATGACATTGACTCCTTCTGCCTTGAGGCGTTCTATTTTCTGGCTAACGCCCTTCTTCGAACCATATCCACCCACCTTTCCGTTCGACATGACTACGCGATGACAGGGGGTACGGGGCGCATCTGGATTAACATGCATGAGCATTCCAATGCCTCGAGTGGCCTTGGGATTCCCTGCGGCCTTGGCCAGAGCACCATACGTGGTCACTCTTCCTGCTGGCACCTGACGTGTCAAACGGTATACCTTTGTCTTGTCTAACTTCACAACCTAGTCTTGGTTTAAGATTGGATAAAAACCCTCTGCGAGTTTAGGAAAGCTTTTGAAATGGTGAAATCTGAGCGGTTCTCGCGGGGGTCGCCCAGCCTGGTCAAAGGCGTGAGTGCTTAAGCAAGCCACGAAGCTCAGGACCTCATCCCGTAGGGGTTCGTGGGTTCAAATCCCACCCCCCGCATTACTTTTCAGGTAAGAATTACAAAAGATAACTAAAACAAAGTTGAAGCAGCTGCAAACATGATATCCAACCAATAGTCATCACAACTCATCTTTTGTTTCCTTTGATATGTTTCTTGTTTTGCTGCCTTTATTGTTTACATCTTTTTTGATGATTTTGTTCATGATCCAGGTATTCCAGAGTAAAGCTCATCACAGCAAACAATAACACATGAAGGTAATTATCTGATAATGAAAGGAGTTTTTAATCCCTTATCTTAGCTTGCATGCATGGAAGATCTGTCCGAGTTAGAAAACATCATCAAAGACCCTAAAAGAAAAATTATCGTCTCTGAACTTATTGTTGATTTTAGTAATCCTAGTCCCAATACACTGTTCATAATAATGATCGCCGAAACGCCTGGCGCAGCAGGTGGTAGGGCCGCCGGATTCGGTCAAAGAACAATTGAAAGAGTTTTATGTTTTAAGACTGAGGGTAGTTCAGCTACAAAACTCATTGATTCTACTCATGAAGATGTCTTATCATCCGTTGATCTTCCCGTAGGAATAGCTAGAATGCCGGCAGTGATGTCAGATGGATCTGAAGAGATGCTTTATGGTGTTGTGGATCCAAGTCTTGTCAATGACTACAGGAGGCTTTTGTTAGGATAATGCCGGGGAGGGGTTTCGAACCCCTGGCTTCTGGTTGGTTTTGACACCATCTCCAGATTATGAGTTCCGCCCAATTTATGGAGACTGGCGCTCTGACCAGGCTGAGCTACCCCGGCACTCATTGAACCGGCTTTGGTGAATGTATTTTAAGCTTCTTGGTTTGTGAATTGCCAGTTTTATCCGAATTTGTTTGCATTGATAAATTGCATAATCTTCTTCACTTTTGATTCTTTGCTCCATTTTGATCTTTGGTAGATATATCGACTTTCGACGACTTCATATAATTAGTGAATAAGATGAGTTTGTACTATTCTATATTGTTGAGTTTATTATTTATGTATTCAGTTTGTACTAATTATTTAACTAAATCTTTGTAAAAGACATAATCATAAATCAATATGACAAAAGCTTTAGAAGATTGAATTAACCATTATAGTTCTGGCATCTAAATTATGGGTGTTGAAAATACTGCTGTAAAAAATGTCATGTCAAAGAGTTTGGTTACGATTAGTCCTTCAGCTTCGATGCTTGATGCCATTAACCTGATGAACCAGAAAAAGATTGATCGTCTGATAATAATTGATCGGGAAACAGCAGTTGGTATTGTTACAAAGAAGGATATTATACGTTTTACGTCTTCTGATGTCTCTGGTCAAACACTCGATAAAATAAGAATTTCCGAATGCATGACAGATTCGCTTGTAACAGAAAATGAAAAGGCTAGCGTATCAGATGTAGTTAAATCAATGCTTGAATACGATATAAGCTCAGTAATCATAACCAACAAGTCGGATAATCTGACCGGTATTGTTACTAAAATTGATATTGTAAAGTTTTATGGTGAGAGGATCACGAGGAAATACAGAGTTAAAGAATGTATGAGCTCGCCAGCGATAACCATTCAGCCAGCCAATTCTATCTATTATGCAGCTGAATTGATGACGAAGAATAAGATATCAAGACTGGTGGTTATGGAGAGCTCACTGGTTGGGATAATTACTATGAATGATTTCGCATCAGTTAGCCCGTTGTTGCTTGCAAAAATCTATTCCAAGGATCAAACTTTCTTCATGGGTACGGATTATGTTATTCCCACTGTAATGTTCCCCCATCTGACCGTCGCTGATATAATGAAAACCAACGTGATAACGGTTCGAAGCGAAGCTGATTCTGCTGAAGGGGCTAGTCTTATGATAAAACATGAAATCAGCGGATTGCCTGTTCTCAATGATTCTCTCGAATTGGTTGGCGTGTTAACAAAAACAGATATTTGTAAGGCTCTTTCCAGAATGACTGCAAATTGATTATGTGGTCTTGTGTCGCTTATTTCTAATTATTTTTCCATTCTAAGCACATATCCTATTATCACTAGTCTGAATATGCGTATTCTAACTGTGTTTATCATAATAAAAAATAGATTCGTGTATTTGGTCTAAGTTTTAATAACAGGTGTTGAGCCAGCTTGTCCAATACCATTGTCTCCATCCGAATTTTATAGCATTGCTGCAACGATGACGTTTTTCCTGCTAGCATTAGGATTGATATCAGCATTCATATACGAGTATTATTCTCGGAAGAAACAGGCTTGAATCTTGGTTCTGGCTGATTTACAACAAAAGCTGGTCGAGTATTCAACAAAACTAGGATTCAATGTACCTACTCCTATCCAGCAGAAGGCGTGGCCCGTCATCATAAGGAACAGAAATTGCTTGATCAGCGCTCCAACCGGTTCCGGGAAAACGGAAGCTGTAATTTTACCTGTATTAATGTTGTTATCAGAAGAAACACGGCGAGAGCATGGAGTGAGAGCTGTGTACATCACTCCTCTCAGGTCGTTAAATCGTAATCTGTTAGATCGCTTGAGAGAATATGCAGCAAAACTGGATCTCGAAGTCGAAGTACGACACGGTGATACCTCTAACTATATCAGGCGTAAAACACTGTTACAGCCTCCTCATCTCCTCATTACAACCCCTGAAACCTTAGGCATCTTGTTATCTTCAAAACTATTCAAAGAGAATTTTAGAGCCACAAAATTTGCAATCATAGATGAATTACACGAATTGATGTCTAATAAAAGAGGATCACAACTTCTTTTACATCTCTCTCGCCTTCAAAAAATAACTGAACATGAGTTGATTCGGATAGGAATATCAGCTACCATGGGTGATTATTCACTAGCAAGTCATTTTTTGACTAATGATCAACAGTGTGCGATCATTGCTGACAACTCCGTCAGGGGATACAAAATAGATGTAACGCTTGTAGATGGTGATATGGAAGGTGTCGTGAAGTTCCTTGAAGATGACATCATAAATCGTAAACTACACCAAGTACTCGTCTTTTGTAATACGCGCGACTCGGCAGAGATAATTGGTGCACTGATGAAGGAACGCAAGAAGTTCAACGTGGGAGTACATCACGGCTCCCTTTCAAAGGAGAGCCGTGAGGAAGTAGAAAATCAACTTCGCAAAGGGGAATTAAATGTTGTGGTTTGTACTTCGTCCTTGGAATTGGGGATAGATGTAGGCAATGTTGACTATGTCTACCAAGTGGACTCTCCAAGACAAGTGATCAAGCTCGTACAGAGAGTGGGTAGAAGTTCCCATGCATTCGGAGCTACCGCTAATGGAACGGTTATTTGCAAATCTATAGATGATTACATCGAAGCTTCTGCTCTAGTTGCCCTGCTAAAGGAAGGCAAAATGGAGTCGATTGTACAAACATATCCATCTTCCGATGTTCTTGCAGTTCAAATTGTAAGTTTGGCAATAGAGAGGAACAGCATCACTATCCCAGAAATAATGCAACTTCTGCATTCAACTTGGCTATATTGTGATGTCACTGAAGCCCAAGTCGAAGAGTGTGTATCATTATTGGTCAAATCCGGTCTGCTTTCCAATTATGATAAAATAATAAAACCTAAGAGAAAAGCGTTTGATTTCTTTTACTCAAATCTCTCAACAATACCAGATGTTGAAAAGTACGACGTTAAAGAGCTTGTTTCAAGAAAGAGACTCGGCCAATTGGATGAAAAATTTGTCGCGGAGAATCTTGAGGATGGTCAGAGTATAATACTTAGAGGGGATGCTTGGCGAATTGTGTCCATAAATGATGTTGAATCTGTCATCTATGTAGAGAAGAGCCAATCGCTGGTCGGAGCCACCCCCGTCTGGACCGGCGAAATGATCCCAGTAGAATTTTTAGTTTCTAAGAAGGTTGGTGAGTTACGTCATGATATGTTAAATTCTACTAATAAAAAAATAGCTGATTATATGAATGAATCAAAACAAACACTTGGATATTTACCTGATATCACCAGACTATTGATAGAATCCGGGGAAGCTGGTATCGTTCTTCATTCATGCTTGGGAACCAAAATAAATAATGCAATGCAACTTTTCATAAATGGAATATTCAGAGCGAAAACCGGTAGCATTCCAAAAACGACGGTTGATCCTTATAGAATATTCATATTGGGCTCAGATAAAACATACTTTGTCGACGCTATTGAACAAATGGCAGTTGAGGATATTAGACGTGTCATAATCTCAGAATTGACTACCGTTCGTGCTTTTCATTATACAATTTGGCATTCGGCGAAACGTTTTGGGTTAATAATGCGTGAGGCCAAATATGACAACAGAATCGCAGAACTCCTAACCCAGAGATATAGTGGGACTATTTTATTCAATGATGTGGTACAGGAATTACTGTATAAGAAGTACGATGTTGACGGGCTCACTAGAATAATAGAGAAGATCAAATCCAAATCTGCTAAATTAAGTGTTATTCATGTTAAAAAATATTCGAGTCTTGCTAATATGTTAACTTACGATCGAATTATGTTGTCCCTGGGAAATCATGAGGCTGGTATACGCGCATTAAAAGAAGCTTTGTTGCGCAGGAAAGCAAAATTAGTATGCTTGACCTGCGGTTCGTGGTCAAGGGTTTTTGATGTCTTTGAAGGACCTGATCAAGCCAAATGCCCATTATGTAAATCCAAGATAATTGCTATATGTTCTCCGTTTGATGAAGACACTGAAAGAATCGCGAAGAGAAACTCTCAACATAAGGTGCTAACTGCATCAGAACGACTTAGATACAATAAAGCCTGGAAATCTGCGTCACTTTTCCTTTCGTTTGGAAAAAGGGCTATAATAGCCCTCTCATGTTATGGTGTTGGCGAAGATACAGCAGCGAGGGTGTTGAAGCGCTCATTCACCGAAGAAGACCTCTACAGGGAGCTTTATCTGGCACAAAGAAATTTCGTGTTGTATAAAAAATTCTGGGATAACTAGACAGTAATCCTCTTGATCTGTGTGTATTCTTTGCATTGCAACCTCGTCATTCCATCAGTACTACGAATTGGTACTGCGCCATATATCAACAGTCTAGTTCCAGGCATTATCCCATTCAGTTGACTTCCATATCTTCCCCAACCAGAGATCTCGATTTCCCCAGTTTCATCACCTAGCATCAACTGCGTGATTTGCAATACCTTCCCATTTTTCGTGTTGACTACCTTTTCAGCTGCCTTCGAAAGGGCTACGGCTTCTATAATACAAGGCTGTTGCTCATTGACAATAGAATCAATCTTTCGAAAAGCGTGAGAGATGTATTGCTCATCGCTTCCAACTATTTTTATATTATCAGGTGAATATGATACAAATATCTGTCCGTCCTTTATCACGTAATTTGTCATCTCCAATATGTCTCCTATAGTAATTTGGGTGAACAGTTCAATTAATTTACCGGATAGAGTTAGCGTATAGAAGTTGTTCGTATCAGACAACAACGCAGTCCGCCTATCGGAGCCTTCCAATTGAGGTCCAACTGATATTAAGTAGAATTTGTTGTTGTTTTCTTTTGTATTTGTGACGGGAACGTTTGTCTCAAGAATCTCACATAATGTTTGTTCACTGCCGTGAAATTCGATTTCATTTTTCGATGATAGTCTGGAATCTATGTCAACCAGTCTGATCTTCATCCCAGCTGATAATAGTTTCTCAAGTTTGTCCTCGACTGACCAAATTATTACCCTTCTCTTGATTTCGCTACGGAATTTGCTAACCAAATTGAATTGCAAAGCCTTACCTTTTTTGCCGTCCCTTTTCGTGAAAGTGATTATGGTTGGAATCTGTTCTATGATGCCTGTTATGACTTGAGATGTTTCTGGTTTTGTAATGATTGATATATCATGAGTAATCGTGTCAAGAGATTCAGGCTTCCGCTCGTTATCTAATAAAATATCGGACTGAGAGTTCATGTGAAGTTCTACCTTCCCGTCACGTCCTACTCGTGTTAAGACGTTCTTGATTATAATTGGTTCTCCAGGAGAAAACTGAATCCTATTGTTAGGCTGTGTGACATCCCACTCGAGGGCCCTAAAGATTAAACCATCATCAAATATGAGTGAACGGCGATACGTAGAAATCGTTCCGTCTTTGCGTGTAAATTCCTTTATTGATGAAGATTTTAAAAAATAGCACGTCACCGATACGCCGTTGAGACCTGGAACTATGTCTCTTAGTCTATATTGTCTTTGTTCAATACGAGATACATCAAGGTTGAGGTCGTCAGCTACTAACAATGCTGCACCAATGGATGAAAGATAGCCAGAACCAACGCTTGCTCTTTTCTGTTCAATCATTTTCATTAATTGATCTTTGGTGAATTCAGGTTTCTTTTCCAGTATGTCCCTTATGACCCTCTCGAGGCGTTCGTCCAGCAAACAACTAATTATAATATGGGCTGTTTATATCAATTTATTGCGTTTATAGCAGGAAACCTATTATAAAGTAACCTGACAAAATTATAATGGCAGATATAACCAAATCGAAAATCAAATAACGTATTGATCGTTGAATTGAATCGCGAAATATTTGAAAGGTGTTGTTTTTACCCACTTTTACTTTTGATGTCCAGACATGTGTTCTGAATTTTGAAGGCTCGAGCTTTTCGGAAAGTTTTTTGCATTCTTCTACTACAAGTTTAGATATGTAATCTGGTGGTGTGCTTTCACCCAATAAAAGATAACCACGTTCGTTGCGAATCCTTGTTGCATTAAAATGCGTGTCTGAAGTGGCCAACTCTATTAGTTCTATACCTGTCGCTACAAGTTCAAGCTTCAATCTATCTTTCACCTCTGCAGTAGCATTATTCGCGTCAGCCACCACCAATGCACTTTTCGTTGTTCCTGTCTCAATCAACAATACACCTATACCACCCGTCCCTACGTCATCACCCAAAGCTGCTTCCGCTTTGCTGATGGAAGAAAAGGATGCATAGAATTTTGATGTATAATTTGACTGTGCGATTGGTATCGCCTCATAGATTGCTTTTATCGTTGTATTGACATCATCTTGATCAGGCGTTTCACCTAATGCATTATGAGAGTCTATCACTATTATCTTGGTTTCCTTATCGATCAATTTTTCAACTGATTCGGTAAATGAAGGAGGATAATCTTCCGATCCACCAGGCCAGGCAGAAATGAATAATAGAATAGAATTATCGAATCTCAATGAGATTAATTGGTGTGAATCGAAATCCTTACAGATAGGGAGACCTAGAGTGTAACCAAAATTTTCATTTATTGTATTTACGTTAAGGCTTCGCACATATTCATCTGTATCATGCTTAGATTGTAAATTAAATGTGTGATCTACCGGACCATGTAAAACAAAGCAATTATCATACCCGAGGGAGGTAAAATTTGACATTATCTTTGAAGGCAGATCGTAACTACCTACGGGGTAGAAGGGTCCCGGATGAATATATGGTATGATAATGGATAGCTTCTTTCCGCTTTCTGTAACGAGTTCTAATAAGATCGTTTTTACCGTTTTTTCTGTTCCTTGTTTCGAAATCATACTTTCTAATTGGCTCGAGTCTGAATTCATCCACGAATCCATGAATCCTTTAAGGAAGTCGAATGAATGATCGCCTAGTCTCTCTTTTGTACTGTTGTTTATTTTGTGCAAAGTTATTATCATAGTCATCACCAAAATAAGCGCTAAAAGGAATACCGAAATGAAGTATGTTGAGTAGTAAAATTGTATGTTGGTTACTTTGGAAATAACTATCCACTGAGGAAGTAAATCGACCAAACCAACAGCAAACGTAATCAAAAAGCTTCGTGTGAATAATGGCCATACTATTAATAGTGAAAATGAAAATGTTACGCATGTAATTAAAAATACCGTGGCAACAAGGCTCTCAGGGTTATGGATTATATACAATGAAGATAGAGCCAAAAATGTCCAAATAAGATTCACAAACATGAAAGAACCAGCTAGTCGTCTTCTGTTAACGATAGGAGAGCTGCGCAAAATTATGAGAAAAAATTCTATCAAGATCAGTTGTATGAGAATCCCAGAGAAAAAAATACCGGCTAACCCGTTAACTGAAGAGGCTGCCTTCGATGTCTCAAGCATCAATGCGAGTCCTGCTAGGACTATTGTTGAAAGGTAAAGCTTCCATGTTGAGCGTGGAAGTGTGAAAAGAAATCTGTAATTTCTAACAAGATCACTCGATGTCTTCGTATACTTTTCGCTGGCTCGCCCATCAGATTCGTCTGTTTTTTGATCAGAAGTCAAGTTACTAGCACATGTATAGACGCCAAATATAGTAACAAAATCGAAATCGCTATCAATGAGATGCCAAGACCGACTGTTAACTCTGGTCGAACCCTTATACCAGGGGTATCATCTTCGAAGAACCTAAGAAGTCCTGCACTCGACGCAGGTAATGGAGCGTTTTTCTTCTTTTTTTGGCTCATTGAATGCTTCTTCCACCCATTCCCAAAGCTTCCTTTTACGCTTTTCCCCCAGTACGAGCACGAATCTACTCGTTTTGATGATATGGTTTGGTTAGTCTTGTTTGTTGTTACAAAAAATCCTATGTCTGATCTTCCCTAGTAAGATTAAAATTCAAGCCTTTCTGTTTATAGGCCGATGTATAATGTATGAAGAATCGCCTGACGTAATGTATAAGAAAATATTCGAACAACTATCACTTCATCATCAATGGTTCAACGAAAGTCTTCCAATGATTGCATCAGAAAATGTGACAAGTGCAGCCGTTAAAGAGGCACTGGCATCAGATTTTGGTAACCGGTACGCAGAAAAAGCCACACTTCAGTTTGGCTTCTGCATGGTTGGCCCGGTGAAAGAGTCTATGCTGGTTGCACCTACCTTGATAAAGTAGAAAATCTGGCCATTGAATCCGGTAAACGTCTATTTAATGCAGAATTTGTAGACGTTCGTCCTGTTTCTGGAGTCAATTCTAATTTAATCGCTTACACAGCATTTACGAAACCTGGCGATACGGTGTTGGCGTTATCCATCCCTAATGGCGGTCACATATCATATGGAAAGCTTGAGCTGGGAGGAACTGCAGGCGCCGTACGTGGTCTGGATGTTCAATATTTCAGTTTTGATGAAGAAATGATGAATATAGATGTTGACTCTACGAAATTAAAGGTAGAAAAACTTGCCAAGAGTAATAAAACCCCGAAATTGGCTATTTTTGGTGCATCTGTATTTTTATTTCCTCATCCTGTAAAAGAGCTCGAGTCGTTCTTCAAATCTTATGGTACTGTTGTGATGTATGACTCCGCTCACGTATTAGGTTTGATAGCTGGTAACAGGTTCCAAGATCCGTTACGTGAGGGGGCGGAAGTTGTGACTGGCAGTACACATAAAACGCTACCTGGACCCCAAGGCGGTATCGTTCTATCGTGGGCGAGATATGCAGATCAACTAAAGAAGGCTGCGTTTCCAAGCAATCTATCTAATCATCATCTGCATTCTGTTGCAGGTAAAGCTGTAGTTTTCAATGAGATGCTTGCATATGGCAAGGATTATGCTTCTCAAATCATAGAAAATGCTCATGAATTCGCAGTTCAGTTAGCCGCTAATGGTTTCAAAGTGTTAGGCGAAAAGGCTGGCTACACGAAATCTCACCAAGTCATCATTGATATTTCTGAGTATGGTGGAGGCGGGAAACTAGAAAAACTGTTGGAACAAGCAAACATCATAGTTAACCGTAATATGATCCATGATGATATCAAAGCGGGTCGTCATTTTGATAATCCTGGCGGGTTGCGATTTGGAGTTCAAGAGCTCACAAGGCTAGGCATGGTTAAAGAGGACATGAGAATTATAGCGGATTATATACGGGATCTAATCATCAAACACAAAGACCCCTCTATTATCGCCAATGAAGTTAGACAGATGCGAAATAGATTCAGAACTGTGAAATATACTTTTGATGAGCAGGGAGCATACAGTTATTATAAATTAAGGAATTCAAGTATAGTCTGACAATGTTGTTTGTTTTCTTCCATAGAACAATAAATCAAAGTTATCTTTAATCAATTTGACAATCTCCTGAACTGAAGGGTCTGTTACATTTGAAGCTAATGTGTTCATGGTTTCCACATATTTTTCTATATAACTCACTGTGTAAGTTGGTTGTAATTTCTTCTCACAGAACAAACACAAACCGCCTAATGTAAGTCTTCTATAATTCCTTCCACAATTTTTGCATCTAAACCTTTGATTAGTGTAATTTTTGATGATGTTTGACGTAAGTGGTATCAGACGTCTCGTAAGTAGATTATAGCTGATTTGTTGTAAGTTCATAGAAGATGAGATGCGAGCTATCTTGATTTGTGCATTAATGATGTCTAAATCATTCATTTCTGTTGTCGTTGATGATCTATTTTGACCTCCTGTTAATGTAGAGGAGAATGTTGTTATGGGGGGAACGAGATTCAAAATAGAATTTATGTTATTCCTAACACTTTCTAAATCCTCTTTAACGGTATTTTCGTTCTTGAGATTTAGGTTAGGGCTATAGATCAAATCAGCTATTTGCAAAGCGCGCATCGAATGAGGTGTTACAAAAATACGCAACGATTGCAACGTACCGATTTTATCCGGACTTGCAATTTCCATATATTCATTGGAAAAATTAATTAAAGAATCTAATAATAACATTACATAATCGGATCGACCTCTGCAATTACTTCCCTTATTTTCATGCCAAACTGGATGCGCAAAACAGACGTTTGCCTCTGTGAAGCCAATTATCCGACCAAGCAATCCGAAAGTTCTTCTTTGTGATTGACCAATGATGAGTTTCCCAATTAGATCGTTTAAGGTTTTTATGTTGTAATAAGGTGAAACTCCATAAACTTTTACCAGCATTTCATCTATGTAATCGGCGACTTTTCTCAATTGATCTGCTAAATAGAATGGAATTACTACATCTTGAGGTTTAATCAGTATAAATTGGTCATCATGCTCCAGAGGTTCACCGTCCATGTCTTTGTTATAACCCAGATTCCTCAAGGTACTAACATCGGTAGCAATCTGTTTCGGTGAAAAAGACACCAAAGGAGAATTTATAATAGTGAATTTTACAGTACCATCTCTAGCAACTACCAAATTATTACGTTGACGAAGTATCCCTTTTTCTAATCTTTCAGTAAATTGCAAATTCCACTTACTTCTATTAACTCCCCTCAGAGGAGCATAAGGTTGAACTTGGAGCTTTTGAATTGCATTCTCCATGATAGCCTTCCAATCAATCAATTCGTTATGTGTCTTTTCGGTTGTATTTCCACATGTTTTACATTCGATATCTTGTTGATATGCCTTGCATTTGGTGCAAAAGTATACTTCTATACTTTTTCCTTCACAGAAGGGACATGTTAAGTAAGGCGATAGTCTATTGCAATCACTGCATTTTCTTAGTCTAAATTCTTGTGGATACGGCATCTTACAATAAGAAATAATATCATTAATGTTACTTGATTTGTTTTTAATTGGGAACAAAACGTGTGGTAAAGTCTTCTTTTGTTGTGCTAGAATATCCTTTTGTATTATAATAGAAAGACCAACGTCATGACCAACCTTGTCATTTATCTTGCAACCAAATATGCTTTTGACATAGTCTAACGTATCTGTTAAGTTTGTTGATAATTGATCTTTATGCTCTAAGTTGGAAAGCTTTGTTAGAACTTCGCAATAGGGTTTTTTGATTGTCAATTTATTTTCTTCAAGCGAAAATTCGACACCCAACCTTTCTAGAATAGAGATTGTTTCCTCATTTGCAGGAAGTACTATGGAATCATTAAATACAGTGTTTTTATTGTGAGAAATCTTTTCAATCAAACTATCCAATTCATCTATTTTGATTAAATTCCAACTTAGATTGTATTTTGGCATCAGTGGAATATCTAAGGATTTTGAAATAAGTAATGCTTGCTCAAAGCTCAGCTTGATTGATTCCGGTTTCTTTGTATAATTTATTAAATCGCTTAACTCCAATTGTGAATCCAGATCATGATTGATCGTTATCTTTGGCAGGTTACTTTTTAATTCATAAATCCATTCGTTTAGGCTGTAAGTAGATTGAGGGATAGATTTTTCCTGCAACATAACTCTGACAGGAGGAACTAATATTTCGCCAAATTGAATTATTCTTTCGATTTGGTCCCGGAATTGACGAATGATTTGTGGTGTTCTTGCATATATTACGCTCCCCGAGGTGAGTTTAATCAGTGGCGGTTCCAAAGTGTCCACTATTGATACAGTAAAGTAACCAAGCCCGGAAACGAAGACCAAACTCCCAGGAGTCAGGATGCTGTTGAACAATTCCACAATTGAAGGGTGGATCCCTATTGTATCTGCTGTCGTATTTTGTGATTTACCATACACTAACCGAAAAGCGCCTTCAGTTGATTCAGCTAAGGTAATAGCTTTCTTGATGTAGTTTTGATTTCTTTTATAAGGTGAGTTGCTAAACGGTGATATCCAATCCCAATCAATGATATCAACGGAATGTGCTAGCCTTAACAAGAATCTGGATTTGTTAAGTATTATGTCGCTGATTATTTTTGCTAAATCAACATCATAATGATTAAAACGATCAGTATCCACCTCAGTTTCATTTGTTATATCATTTGGCCTTTCAACCAAATAAATTGGTAAATTTTGTAGGATAGTAGTTATCTTGGAACTGTCAGTTTCATATCTTAACTCACCTATCGCTTCTGTATACATTATCTTTTTGATTATAAGATTAATTAGTATATCATCATATTTACTTATGGTTTTACCTAAACCTATAATTTTTCTGAGTTCATTTCCCAACAATAATATAAAAACAATTTGGTAACTTGTCAGATAATGTGTTGCTTGGTTAAATGTAATAACGAAGTATTCATTTCCATGTTGATCTTTCTCTATTGAAAAATTGACTATATTTGTTTCATATATTTGTTGGTCGTTTGTGATTAGATTTAAACCATATTTTAGAGTTCTATTGATATAATCGTTTATTGGTTCGATGAATCCAAATGTTTTTTTAGCTTCGTTAATTGACATTAACAAAGCTGATTTATAGAAATTTAAAATAGATACAGAATGATTGTCTATATTTCTCAATTCAGATGCAGGTTTGTTTATAATGTCATAATAATCAGGTCTAACTATTTGAACTTCTACGCGAAGCGTTGGATCATACCCTTTAGATCTGCTATTGGAAGCAACCGATAAACTGTCATTGAAGTTCGATTCTATAGATTTGAGGTAATCTGTTAACCCATTGATTAAAGGAGAAGTCATGTATTATTACCATGAAAAATGTCTTTTAATGCGAGTGAATTGCATTTGATATATTTTTAAGCTTTGGGAAATAATCTGAGGTTTCCAACAGATTTCCCACTACAATTATATCGGCTCCCGCATTTGCTACCGCTTTTGCAGTTTCAGGGTTTCGAATACCACCGCCTACTATCATTATTCCATTGTAATATGATCTAACTAACTTGATCACACTTGGTGGAATCGATTTTCTCGCACCGGAACCGGCCTCTAAATACAGAAATCTCATGCCTAAATATTGTGCAGCTAACGCATATGCAACAATTAATTCTGGTTTCTCTTTCGGAAATATTCTGGCGTTACCAATAAAACCCGCACTAACTCCTTCGCCAGCGATCAAATAAGCCATTGGGATAGCTTCCAGCTTATATTTCCAAACAGTATGAGAAGCTATAGCCTGAGCACCAATCAAGAAATATGGATCATTGGAATTGAGCAGTGAACTGAATAATATAGCATCTGCATGACGTGATATTCCAGTGATGTTACCAGGAAATAATATCACAGGCATCGATGTCCGTGATTTGATAATCTTCACAGCATTGTCAAGATGAACTTGATCTGCAATGGTGCTACCTCCCACCAGTATGGCGTCTACGTTGGATGCTTCGAGGTTAGTTACGAGATCTGAAAGATCAGATATATTTTCTGTATCAACTAAAGAGAACAGGAGATGATTCTTTTTCTTGATGTTTTGCTTGATTCTATCCTCAACCGTCAAACGTGATTCAACCTATTATTTTCTTATTAAAGTCATCAATGAAGCGATTGTAAGCATCAATCGTACTTGGAGCTTGTGATGTTGTGATATCATCTATCAAATGACATTTCTCATTACCACATACTATATGATAGTAATCACCTCTAGACTCGTCGTTCATAGGTACGATTTTAACTGATATGCTTCCGCACCTGGGGCATCCAAAAATCTTAGGCAAAGTCTTTCGAACTGGTCGATATACCTTACGTCTTCGTCTTCCCAATGTTGTTCGCGGTCACCTATTGTTTAAAGTGCTATAAACGTATTAGCTTCCAACTGTATGATATTACCAAGTCCAATAGTTAGAGAAAAATCTTATATATACAATATTGTATTAATGTTAAGATTGTTAGATAGAGTAGTCGAGAATGACCTCATAAATTTTCTGTACAAGTCGTCATGGTTTAAATCTGCTCAGTTAGATTCTTTACTTTGCAGGAAGTATTGCAAAGAAAATGGAATGAACGTAGGTGAAGCGATTAAATTTAGGGATAAACTTGTCAGTTTTGGTTCTTTTGATAGATCATGCAGACAGGGAATGATAGTTATAAAGAGAAGTTTGATCACTATTCTATTCGCTGCAATGCTGGAGCTGATAGATCAAAATTCTATTTCTGATTTAGAAAGGTTGTTGAGGATACTGAAGGAGCTTGCTGGAAATAGTGATGATAATCTTAGGAAGGAAGCAATAACACTCATACGCGATTATGTGAATGATATGATTTGATGTGATTGTGATTAGTAACATTTATGATATACATCACATCATACTTTTGATACGATAAATTCATTAGAAATAGCTTTGATAGTCGTAGCTCTAGTAGAAGGCGTATTAGCATACTTCTTATTTCGCGTTTATACGAGTAGGTCTCGCCTTCCAGATGAGATCAATGATTCTAGTGTTCTTATTCCCTACATCGAAAAGAGAATTAAGGAGCAGGATGTCAAGTTAGCTGATGTTTTGGTTAAACTAGAGATAGTTGAAACTATGATGAATAGGCGTAGTTTTCAGCGAAGCCAACTAACACAAAGCTTGATTTCAAATGAGGATTTAGGCGAACGAATTGCAAAAAAGGAAGATGCATTACATGACCTAAGAGAGAATAGACCATCTTCCGAAAAGATGGTTTTAGAAGCATTGACCAAAAATGACCTGACAGCTGTGGATGTTATGAATATGTTGGGTTGCACGCGAGAACATGCTGCTAGGCTGATGAAAAGCTTATTTGTTCAGGGCTTTGTTGTAAGAGATGATAAAAAGAGACCTTTTGTTTATAGCATTACTGAAGAAGGAAGGAAATCTTTGGATCATGCTTAGTGAATATCTTTCTTAGTGGTTGTTTATGTTTTTGGGTAAAATTTTATTGGAATTCTGTTCGAGTGGGGGTATAGCGTAAATCCAAAGTCTACCTTCTTTGTGTCTATTAACGTGGCCATGGGCACTAAACCTAGCTAAATAGGTGCTTATTGCTGCTAACTTGATGGGTTCATTATATTCATCTTCATAAGCTTCCTGTATATCATACGAAGTGAACTGCTTATCCTTGAATTGTGATTTAATTAGATTGAGGATCCTATTATATAATGTGTCTAGATCTGGAATAAGTTTTTCTGTATTTCCTTCACTTGTTTCTAGTAAATTATAGATATCCATAATCTTTGTTACCTTATCCTTGGTAACATTTCCACCTAGTACTATTGAATAGTGACCTCCCTGGCCATCATCAAATTGTATCTTTACTTTCGTAGGTGGCAATGAAATTCACTTTCTATTTGTTATTAATACGTACTGTTGGCGAAAATCCATTAACACAATATACAAATTTTGTTAACATTATAATAGATGTTAAATTTAGCCTGCGTTTGGGTTTTCTTGTTAACATTCCTCTGGTTTGGCTTAGTCCAATGGTTGCAGTGGAAATTATGGGGTCAAAGTGAGCTCGTATGATGTTAACCACTGTTAATGATTCCTCGATCCTGTTCAGATTTTGCATTATATGATGTTAAAGAGATCAGTGGGAGACCCTTATGTTTCCACTGCAGATTGTGTTTAAGTATGGTCAGTATGGCAAATAATTTATGCCATCTAGTCTAATTAGTATTACCTATTAAGATAATTATAACAATAGAACACTTTTAGCGCTCTTACCTTTTGAATAGAATATAATAGATATTAACCTCTTACCTTACAGTGGAAATTATGGGGGAGGGATCTGACTTGAATGCAAAACAAAATAATGATATTATAGATAGTATATTCAATAACACGTTATCCAAAAGCAACATATTCAAAGACCGCAATGTACTTAGAAATGAGTATATTCCAGATAACATTCAATTCAGGAATGCTCAAATGACATCTATTGCACAAATTACAGCTCCCCTCCTGATAGGCCATAAACCTTCGAATATACTGCTCTACGGAAAAACTGGTACTGGAAAGACGGTAGTAACCAAATTTGTACTTAAAAGACTTCAAGAACGAGCAAGCAACGTAGGAAACCAACTCGATTTTGCATATGTTAACGCACGTAATGCCTCAACAGAATACAGAATTCTTGTGGAGCTAGCATCAACATTGAACATTCAACTTCCTTTTACTGGTTTATCAATAAGTGAAGCTTTTAGTAGAATTCTCCAGACGATCAAAGAGAAAAAACGCATGGTTGTGTTTACAATAGATGAAATAGATTTTTTGGTTCGTAACTTCGAAGCTAACATACTATATGAGTTAACACGCGCAAACGAAAATCTACCAGCACCATCCTTCATTTCATTAATCGGTATATCAAATGATCTTCAATTCAAAGAAGCACTTGACCCTAGAACTTTAAGCTCTTTGAATGAAGAAGAAATCGTCTTTACACCATATACGGTAGAAGAATTACAGCAAATCCTAACTCAAAGGGCGAAACTTGCGTTTAACGAAAATGCAATAAATCAATCTGCTATTAATTTATGTGCTGCCTTAGCAGGTGCAGAGCATGGAGATGCACGTCGTGCTGTTGACCTGCTACGAGTGGCAGCTGAACTCGCTGAGCGTGAAGGAGCCTCGATTATAGAAGACGTTCATGTGAGATCAGCCACAAAGAGTATAGAACAAGATAGAGTATTCGAAGCGACAAGATCTTTACCTCTTCACGCCAAGATTGTACTTTACACAATATCGAGAGCTAACGAATGGCCATCAACAGGTTCAATTTACTCACAATATTCTCAATTCTGTAAACGTTTGGGAATAGAACAGCTTACCCAAAGGAGAATAAGCTCTATCCTAAATGAATTAGATACATTCGGTCTTATATCAGCACCGGTCATCAGCCAAGGCCGTTTAGGTAGATCTAAAAAAATCCATCTTATTGCATTGGTTGACACCGTTATCGCTGGTTTGAAAGAAGACAACGTAATCCGTCAAATCATAAATTAAATTTTTAACTTATCCACGCCATATCACATCAAACGTCTTCAAGCTTACAACAGCAGCTCTACTTTTCTCCAGGCCGATTCCGGTACTAGTCCAACTGGGACAACTTAACAACATGGTTCCCTTGTAATAATTAACATCGGATTCTCCTAGGTGACTGCAAATAAACAAATCTGGTACTTGTTGAATCACGAGATTATCATCCTGATCCGGAGCGATCGAAGTATTCATTCCAAGAGAAGGAGCTAAATGTCTTGCTTTCAGCAAAGATTCCATCATGTCAGTTACCCGTCTCTCTTTTCCACCAGTCTCTATCTGTTGTTTAACATCATCAAGACTTTGTCCATGGTACATCAACACAAAAACACCATCTAGCAATATTGTTGAAGGGTTTCCCAACATAACAACATTCTTCAGACTATACAAGTGTCTTGCAAATGACCTAATAACCGCAGGTTGAGGGAGAGCAGTACGGGTAGCATCACATTCACCTGGTATCAAAAAGATTCTAATGTTGGAGGGAATTTTACCAACCAATTCATATAACATTTTGTATTTATCAGCAATAGACAGCTGTTGCGAAAAGCTAGGATCAATCAAATCTCCATTTATTATCATGTATTTTATTCGCGACACAATATTTAATTCACCAAAGTCCCCATTTAACCAAGAAACGAAATTGTCCCAGCCTTTCAAATCAAACTGCGGACTTCCAACAAGTAAATTAGATATTACAATAACATTAACATCTTCGACAGAACGATGTCTTTTTTCTGAAGAGATATCGAGTGGATTGATGGATACAGCTTGAGTAATATTCTCTCGGAACATAACTTCAACAATAACATATTGATCAAGCAGAATTTCCCTTAATCTGTTGATCAAACTTGGTGGCACCATAATTTTTATCAGATTAGTACTATCCTCTAAAATAAGATAAGATGATTTTTTAGCAATTCTCTTATCAAATACGAAACCTGAAATTTTATTTTTATCGTGACCTTTTTTTATATTTCTACCCAACAGATTTATAGGAATTATATCTTTCCAATCAAGGTGTTCCTTTAATAATGCATTTAATCTGTCAAACCGACTTCTAAGGTACATTGAATAATTTCCAAACTCATGAGAAGTAGTAATGGAGGAAGACGCATCAAATATTATTTTTGAATGATCTTCTAATACACTTGCTTTCAATGTCTTAAAGTCTTCCCTTGAAAATAAATAATTTACATCATTATCTACGATATACATATTTTTATCACCAATCGATTTCTTATTCTTTATTATTCCAATTAAAATAGATAAAACCTCATCAAAACTACGTGTAGAACATAAGGAGTTCAACACTCCAGGATCAACTTGATAGCCCATGTCCAAAACTTTTCTTATCAAACGTGATTTTTCATTAACATCCAAATTGTAACACATGTGCTCCAAGGACTCTTTATTTATTTGGATATCCAAATTTTAGTCATGGAAGCAGCTATAGTTGTGTTAGCAGGTGGCCTATCAACACGAATGGGGACAAATAAACTTAATATTCAATTTAAAGGAATGCCAATGTTAAGATACACTGTTCATCGACTAAAACAACTGAATTTGCCAATCTATATTTCTGTACATGATAAACACCTGGAAGGATTCAAGAACTGTATTAAAGACATACATTCTTCACCACGAACGCCATTGTTGGGAATGCTTTCTGTGTGTATGAAAATAAAACATGAAAAGATCTTTGTCACGACAGCCGATTCTCCAGAAATCAATTTGAACGTCATAAGGTACATGCTAGACTACTTACCTACGTTCTCATCTGTTATTCCAATGTGGGAGTCGGGAAAGCCAGAAATCATACATGCCGCATATGATAGACAGAAATTAACACCAATACTCGAAATGATGTGGAACAAGAACCTCTATCAAGTTAGTTCCTTGCTTACCCTTGCTCCAAAACCCCTTTTCATATCAACAGAACATTTGAGGCACTTAGATCCTCAGCTAACATCATTAATGGATTTTGATACCCCAGAAGAAATACATAATTACTTTAACAAAAATTAATACCTTACATTTCTAACCTACAAAAGAATGAATATGCGGGGGGTGGGAGTTGAACCCACGAAGGCCTACACCAGCAGATCTTGAGTTTGGGTCAGTAGCCTGCCCCCTTTAATCGTTCGTCATAACGAACTTTGACCTAGCTCGGGAACCCCCGCATCAAAATCAACACAATTGTGAGTATATTAGATTTCTAGTAGTCTTTGAACACAGGTAGGATAACAAATCACACCATGATTTCTGTACCTACACGCTCACCTTTAATGGCTTTATTCAAACTTGAGGGACTGCACTCAATTATTCTCGTGTTTATTTTGGATCTTTCAATTATGTTAATCGCAACGATATCCATCAATTCGTACGAGCCAGCTAACATTTTACCTTGCTTAATCAAGTTTCGAAGTTGTTTGACAGATATCGTAGACAGCTTTTTCGCATCAGGGTGTTTGTGTGGATCACTTGAATAAACACCATCTACATCAGTCATGTTAATGAATAGATCAGCATTCAATCTTTCAGATAAAAGTGCGGCTACTGCGTTAGTACTATGTCCAGGATGAAAACCTCCCACTACGGTAACCTTATTATGCACAAACGTTTCAATTGCTTGATCTACAGTTTTCGGAACAACAGGGTATGAATAAGACTTAAGATAAGATATCACAAGTTCAGCATTCAACTGTGCAGCCCGAAGACCTAAATCATCTAAAATACCCTCATTTCCTCCAAAAGCTCTTCCAACTCTGATATACTGTCTGGCAGGCTCCCCGCCTCCCGTTACTAAACAGAAAGAAGCATATTGTTTATCTACAAACCCCTTGATAACATCGAGCAGTGGCGGCAGAGAGTCTTGAATCTTGTTCCAATAGAACACAGAACCGCTTATTTTAATTACTATACTCTTCAATTGCTCTTCAACCTTTCATAATACAACGATAAAAGGATAGGGGTTCATGATTAATATGTCCAAATACGATTCTATTCAAACATACAAGATTCGTAGATTACTCTCTGACCTGGGAAGCAAGCAGGGTAGAGGTACAGAACTAATTTCACTCTATATTCCTCCCAAGAAACCGATATACGACGTAATAAATAACCTCAGAGACGAAGCCGGAACAGCTTCAAACATCAAAAGCGATACTACTCGGAATCACGTTTTAGATGCACTTACGAGAGTCACACAAAGGTTAAAGTTATACAAAAATCCCCCAGAAAACGGCCTTGTAATCTTCTGCGGAGCCTTGCCTGTATCTGGTCCAAACACAGAAACCATACAAATCTATGAAATAATGCCTCCTAAACCTATCAATACATATCTATATCGATGTGATGATCATTTTCATTTAGATTTATTACGCGAAACACTCAAGGAAGAAGAAATTATTGGGATTATCTCCATTGATACATCAGAAGCTGCTTTAGGTGAATTGGTCGGGAGCAATCTTCAAGTTATAGAAATACTTACGTCCGGAATAGCAGGAAAGCACAGACAAGGAGGGCAATCTGCACGAAGATTTGAAAGATTGCGCGAGAATGAAGTCAATGGATTTTTTGTTAGGGTAGCCGAACATGCACAAAAGGCATTCATTGAAGAAAGAAATGTAAAAAAATTATTGCTTGGTGGACCAGGTCCTACAAAGGACGACTTTTATAAAGGAAATTACCTTGATTATCGTTTACAGAAGGCGATTGTAAGCATAATTGATACTTCATATACCGGCGAAGAAGGAATAAGAGAAATCGTACAAAAGGCCGGTTCTACACTTCAAGACATACGGTTGGTTCAGGAAGACAATTTAATCGATAAATTCATCAGTGAGGCATCTAAGGATTATGGGTTAGCTACATACGGTTTACAGAACGTCATTGATGCTATTAACAACAACTCTGCCGATACAATTATAATTTCTGAAGATCTTGGAATGCTACACTTGACTTTCGTCTGTAGAAAATGCGGTAATATTGTAGAAAAATTCATCAAGAAGACTGATGTCTTCGCAGTAAAAGCAGAGCAACTAAGCGCTCCATGCTCAAACTGTAACTCAAAAGATTGGGATGTGAAAGAAGAAGACGTTGTAGATTACCTAACAGATAAAGCGTCTGTAGTAGGAACAAAAGTCGAAATAGTTTCTGGTAAAAGTGAACATGGTCAGATGTTCAAGAGCTTTGGAGGGATAGGTGCAATACTGAGATTCAGAAGCTGAGACCGGATTAAAACACTTAATTCTCCTATTTCCTGCACAATGCGGTTAGCAAGTCAATGTCAACCCCTTCGTTTACTCCTAAGATTCAAGAAAAGGTTTGGTCTTCCAAGTTAGAAAAGGAAATTCTGTCTTTGTGGGATAGGGAGAAGCTATATGCATTTAATGATTCACTTGAAAAGCCGATCTATTCGATAGACACACCACCACCTTATGTCAACACACCTATTCACATCGGCCAAGCCTTTACCTTTACGTGGATGGATGCGATAGCACGCTACAAAAGATTGCTTGGCTTTAACGTATTGTTTCCGTTGGGGATGGATCGGAATGGACTTCCCATAGAAATTCAGGTGGAAAAGGAATATCACATAAAAATATCTGATGTCAGTAGACAGGAATTTATCGACAGAGCAAAAGAGTTGCTCGATAAAGCCGGTGACACTTCAATTAATATATTGAAAGAATTGGGACATAGTTACAATAGCTGGGGATTAAATTACGAGCTTGGGGGAAGTTATCGCACAGACGACCCGGAATATCGCAGGTTAACCCAAGATACATTCATACAATTATATAAGAAGGGACTTGTATATGAGGCAGAAAGAACATCCAACTATTGCCCTGTATGTAAAACAGTGATCTCGGATGCTGAAGTAGAATATGAGCAAACCAATACGCATCTTAACTTTATCACATTTCGAACTGATGATGGAGAACAACTTACGGTGGCCACAACCAGACCTGAATTGTTAGCTGCCTGCAAACTGATCATTTATAACCCAAATGACGAAAGATATGAACGTCTAGAAGGGAAAGAAGTCATAGTCCCACTGTATAATTTCAAAGTTAGAGTAAGAGCACATACAGCTGCAAATAAAGAATTTGGAACAGGGTTGGTTATGATCTGTAGTTTTGGCGATTACACCGACATACGAATCTTAAGAGAGTTAAACATACAACCAACCTATGTCATCGATCAAAATGGCAGGATGAATTCTCGATCAGGTAAATATGAAGGCTTGACAATCAAAGAAGCAAGAAGAGAAATAATAAAGGACCTGAAAGCAAACAATCTCCTCATAAAAGAAGAAGATATTACGCATGACGAACCTATATGCTGGAGATCCAAGAATCCAATAGAATTCATTCCGACAAATGAAATTTATTTGAAACAAGTTGAGTACAAAGATCAGTTGCTGTCACTAATCAATGATATGAACTTTTATGATAGCGAAAGCAAAAAACTTCTGATAGACTGGATCAACAGCATCTCAGTTGACTGGGTGATCTCTCGTCGAAGGTACTATGGTACTGAAATCCCGCTTTGGTATTGTGAGAATTGTGGAGAAACGATAGTTCCAGAACCTGGTAGATATTATATTCCTTGGAAAGAAAGACCTCCTATACAAAGTTGCCCTAGATGCGGTGCTAGTAAATTTAAAGGAGAAACTAGGATATTCGATACTTGGTTTGATTCAAGCAGTAGTGAACAGTACATTCTTGGATATTTATGGAATAGGGAGTTTTTTAAAAGCAACTTCCCCTGCTCGCTTCGACCTCAAGGAAAGGAAATCGTAAGAAGCTGGTTGTATTTTACAATTCTTAAATCCTATCTTCTATTCGGAAAACAACCATTCAAAGATGTTTTAATCAATTTTCATGTTGTTGATGAAAAGGGAGAAAAGATGAGCAAAAGTTTAGGGAATGTGATCGACCCACGTCAACTTATAGACAAGTATGGAGCCGAAGTCTTCAGAATCTGGGCCTTTACGGAAGGTAACATATTAACTGGAGACATAAGGTACTCAAATCAACGAGCTGAAGGGGCGGGAAAATTTTTAACCAAACTTTGGAATCTGGGTAGACTAATATCATCATTTCCGGTGGTCGAGGAAGCGAGCGAAACAGCCAGTGAAGAGTGGATTCTATCTGAGCTAACTAGAACATTATCTGAAGTAATTGATGCAATAGGAGAATACAACATAAACAAGGCAGCATTATCGCTCCGTAATTTTATGTGGAACATATTCGCAGATCATTATGTGGAATTAGTAAAACCTCGGGCATACGGCGCAGGAAATGTATCAGAACAACAACAAAAGGCAGCATGGTATGGATTGCATACCATATTCAAAAATACACTCATTTTACTATCGCCACTAGTACCTTTCATTACAGACTACTTCTGGAGGGCATTATATGGAAATAGAAGCATACATATAGAATCAATGCCATCATTCAACTTCAAATCTGAATATACAAAACTCACAGAAAACCTCATCAATTTTAACTCAAAAGTCTGGAATCAAAAGAAACAAAACAACCTGTCTTTGAAAAGCCCAATAAAAATCGATATTCCGTCAGAGCTGGCACCTTTTAGTTCTGATCTTGTATTGATGCATAACATAACAAATTGAGAATCAATATATTGCCAAACAAGTCTATATGGCGACATTGAATTGTTTTACGATTTAGCTGAATTAGTTGCTGGCATACTCATAACCTTTACAGCGTCATTTCTTCTCACCAATCTGGTAGAACACATTCAAAACAAAACAAATCTTGGCCGGTCGTTTGTAGGATCGATTGTAGCACCCTTATTTACGTCCTTTCCAGAATTGGTGGTCTTTCTCACATCAATCTTAGCAGTACAAGGTGAGAAGGGACATGAAATAGGAATCGGCACACTGTTCGGACAACCTTTCATGACAGCTACCATATCATATGGTTTGGTTGGTATTGCAGTTGCTCTAGGATTCATAACTCACAATAGAAAATATACTACTATGCATGTCGACAAAAATCTAGCTATACCTTACGTATTCATATCCATCTTATTTCCGTTCTTGCTACTACCCAGCATCATCAATTTCATATTACTACAGTATATATTGGGTTGTATATTCTTGGCATCATACTTTTTATTTGTGTTCACCATGTATAAGAAACGCACCCAGCTCGAAGGATCAACTTATTCTTCATTGATATTCAGGAAAGCTTTGCCATCTAAAGTTGCCTTACTTGTTCAGATTATAGCAATCATCGTCGGACTATATGTCGGTTCCACTTATATGGTGAATTCGTTAGTTTCACTTTCAGCTAGCTTGGGCATAAATGCACTGGGATTGTCAATACTGATAGTTCCCGTGGCAACTTCCATACCAGAAACACTGAGCTCTATGATCTGGGCATTCAGAGGAGAGGATTCTCTATCTATTTCTTCGTTAGTAGGCGAAAAAGCACTTTATAGTACATTCTATCCTGCTATTGGACTTTTCTCCATTCAATGGATAAACAACCAATACTCAGATATGAGCATTATATTTACAACCATAATATCTATCATACTCCTTGTGTACGTGAGAATGCAAAAAGTCCCAATTTACATACTATATTCAGGCATCATATTCTTTTCCATCTTCGCAATCTACATCTTTAACCTATGATTTTTGTTTTGTCTCTAAACGCATTTTTTGTAGTTTTCTTGGACATTTCATATTAATACATATACGCCATGGGTAACGTCTTCGAGGGAAGAAAACCAACACAATTGGCCAGCCACACTCTTTGCACGTATTTCCTTTGTAATTGATCGAACCTCGTTGAGGAAGAGGCGCCGATGCACGGCAACCTTTCGTATAATTAGTACAACCCACGAACCTTTTACCAGATTTACGCGACTTGATTATTATAAGTGAACCTGTCCCGCAGACTGGACATTTTCCTAGTAGATTCTTATTAGTTAATAGAGAAGTATGCTGCATCAATTCAATATTCCCAGATGACATTTTATTCATTTCAAACGTTTCAAGAGCATCCAATACATTGTAAGCACATTGAAGAACAACATCATTGTATCGCTTTGGATCTTTTTCAATTTCAGAAAGATCTCTTTCCAGTTCTCTTGTTGTTTCAATTGAGATTAATTTGGGATAGGACTGTTTAGCAATTTCTATTATGCCCATTCCAAGATCGGTTATATGTATAGTTTGACCATCGATGTATCTTCTTTTGTACAATAAATCAATAATATCTGACCGCGTGGCTTTTGTGCCGATCTCATCTTTTTCCATTTTTGATAATAGAGAAGCCGGATTGTAGAATGGTGGAGGTTGAGTATAACCTTCATCGATTTTTACAGAATCAAATTTGATTGTAGACCCCTTTTTGAGCTCAACTTTAGGCCATGCTTCGGCCGCATTTCTGAAATTATATATATACAAAAATCCTGAATAAACTACCCTTTCAAAATCTGCAAAGAAACGATACGGTCCATTCATGACCTCTATATGCATCCTTTCCTTGATACATGGCTTCGAAAAAGATGCCAAAAATCTCCTTACAATAAGATCATATAATCGAAGACGTTCTCGATCTAGATTTACAGGTTGTAAACCAGTTGGAAATATTGCGGGATGGGCAGGATCGTCGCGCTTCCCTTGAACAGGTTTCCTATCAATAAGACTTTGTATATAAGGCTCGTAATTGTGATTTGCAGAAAGACCGCGTAGAATACGATTCAAGTTTATTGAAGCAGGCAACTTCTGTGAATTAGTTCTAGGGTATGAAATCAGTGCATCCAAGTAGAGTGATTCAGCTATTTTCAGCGTTGTAGATGGATTCATATGTAGAATCTCATATGCCTCATTTTGTAAATCACTCAGATTGAAGGCTGGTGCAGGGAGTCTGACGAACCTATTTTTGATTACATTGTCCACGATTCCATTTTTGTCCTCAACAGCATTCTTGATTACCTCCGCCTCCATCTTCCTTTTGCACGCTTCTTCGTATTCAAGCTGTAGGTGTTGATCATCAACAGTGGCTGCAGAATATATCTTCCAGTAAGGCATAGGTAGATGGAGATTTTTCTCCTTATTTCTCTCATAAATATAATTAAGAGTTGGACCTTGAACTCGCCCAAGACTCAATTTGGAGTAACGACCTGGGGAAGCAGACAAAGATAACGCTCTCGATGCATTAACTCCCCAAATAAAATCAACAAGATGCCTTGCTCTACCTGCCATCGCCAGAGGCCAGGACCCTGTTTGGTCGATAGAATCAAAAGCTGATAAAATATCATCTGAAGTCAAAGTAGAGAATTTTGCCCGAAATGCAGCACTCGGGTCAGCCAAGCAAGCATATTTGATGATATTATATCCAATCGTATCACCTTCGATATCATAATCACATGCCACAATTAGTTTGTTCGCACTTCTAGAAAGTGAGCGAAATATTCGATTTTGAGTCTTTGATTTTGACTCTTTCCAAAAAACATCAAAAACAGGATAAATACTGCTGCTGCCCTTTCTTGAGCCTATATCGTATAAATGACCCGAAGCCGGGCAGACAACATACTCTAAGCCATTTCGATTTGCTACCCAGTATCTCCACGAGTAAGTTTTGATTTCTTTGCTTCGACTATCCAACGCAGTAGCAATATGATGAGCAGCATCTGGCTTTTCAGCAATGACCAGTATACGGTTTCCGCCAGCATCTTCCATAATTCGGGTCGTATCACGTTAAAGCGATCACTATTAAACTTAAATTGAGCCTTTGTGAACCCCATAATGTTGTTTGCCATTGTTTGTCCGAAGTGTAACACAAAAATATACTCAGGAGACGAAGTAAGATCTCCGAAGCAGATTTTACGTTTGTATAAAGGCAAGTGTAAAAAGTGTGGAGCGTTATTGAATCCTGAGGAATTCGATATAGAAGTTAAGGAGTCCCCTTAATCATTCTGTATCGCTTTCGCTATACTTGGAGCTATTGATACGAGACTATACTTGTTCGGCACAGTATCTGTAGTTATTATTTCCTTTATGCCTGAATTCTTAACTCTCTCATAAGCGCCCGTTGCAAAGAGTCCGTGGGTGACCAGTGCAAATACCCTCTTTGCCCCCATCTTCTCCAATGATTGACTAATATTTGCAAGAGTTCCGCCTGTACTAATTATATCATCAACTAACAAGACATCGTGCCCCTGTATATCAACACCCTCGATATCGATACGAACGTCCAGATCACCAAACCTTACTTTCTTGGCTATTGCATACTTGGTTTCCAAAGCATTTGCGACTTTCGATGCCCATTGACCGGCTTCCTCGTCCGGGGCAATCACCATGGGATCCCTTAATTCAAGATTGGATTTCGCATATTCAGCCATTTGAAACATAGCCGTTACATTGAAAGCAGGTATATTGAACAATCGATTGATGTCGTGTACTCTATGTAGATGCGGATCAACCACAAAAACCTTTGAGGTGTGCGTAGATTGAATAATATCAACGACTACCTTCGATGAAAGCGCTTCTCCTTGGTTAAATCTTTCATCTTGTCTCAAATACGCAAGATATGGGAAAACTCCAATGATTTCTGACGCGCCGGCTCCCCACGCTGCATCAGTAAGCAAAGCATATTCAAAGAGAAGCGAGTCTGGATCACCAAAAATCGATTGTATAACAACCACTTTCTCATCTTTAACATTCTTTGTAAGCCTAACATACCTCTCTCCGTCTGGAAACTTGCGTGTATTGTAATCAACAGATTCACATCCTAACTCCGAAGCTATATTCTGAGCAACTTTAGGAACGCTCGATCCAGAAAGGACTAGCACAAATCAGGCCGTGAAGACGACCATTAAAAAACTAGCGGTAACAGATAAATTTGATGTTGGATACCATATAAGTATCAGAGTCTTATTGTTCATTTGTACGTTTAATATGTCACATATACAGTGAAACTTTTAATCCATAGACTTCGATTGGCACGCGAGCCTCGGTAGCTCAGCCTGGTAGAGCAACAGTCTTGTAAACGCATATCAAGAAAGCTGTGGGTCGAGGGTCCAAACCCCTCCCGAGGCTCATTTTGATTCAACAAATACGACTGTTTATGTGTTTTCACTCCACTTTAATTTTAAAAATTCGCGGTTACAAGTTAATGCATATTCAAACAAAACTTACTAACATGTTTCTATTGGACTGCCCAAGTCAAAATGTCTAACTAAAGCAACTTATACAATAAGAACCAATTACACATCATCATTATTTGTGCATACTTGTTTTTCATAATACTTTTAAACTTTCAATTGATATTAGCATAAAATTATTATAAAAATACACTTCGTCGAATCTTATCAGTGAACGAGGAAGCATATTTGTAATTTTAACTATACAAGACCGAAAATCTAAATTCCTAAATCATGCTTTCCATATCGGGTTTTGGTTTTTACTAACCTGATCTTATTCCTTTGAGTTCTGTAGGAACCAAAGTGCACTTCCTCTTAGGTCCTAGTGAGAAGCATTCTTCGATTGTAATATAATGTAAATTCTTGCGGGAAAAGATGGTCAGCAAACCAGAACGACCCGTTGGGTTTATTTTATGAACGAAAAGCTTTGACGTCGAAGCTTTGCCGCTTATTTTGATTTGGTTGCAGTTATACAACCGTCGATCAATTAATCACAGTTCGGTTGATTTTAAGACTCCAGTTTCAAGTATAAAAAGGTCGACCAAGCGGTTTGGAATCCTCTCAAACGGGCCTTCATTGATTTTTTCCTTGAACAATCGCACGTTGTTCTTGATCATTTTCCATTTAGTAGTAAGAACATAAATTGGAACTTGGGCAGCGTTTGACGCATTAATCAAACGCAAAGTACCTCTTTTGTTGGCAAACCATCTTTTGGATACGATGTCAGAACCCGTTATGGTGCAATCTACATCCGGCATTACATATTTAGCAGAACCCAAGTCAAATATTGACGACTTCACACCTAGTTTATGGAGCCGTTTCCGTGTATGTTTTTCTTCTTTAACAACATCTTCAGCAAAGATGAATACATAACTAATCTTCTCTTTCGATAATTCGAATGCAGCAGTGACCTGTTCACTATAACTCAGCGTAGCTATTTTTGCGCCGTCAGGTATGTATCTGGAGGCAGTGGTCGCACAATTTTGAATTGATGAAGTTAATTCTCTTTCAACATGACTCAAAATATCATACGGATTTCTTCCTTGAGTTATAGCATTCTGACAAAATAGGGAAGTATTGACTAGAACAACCATTTGGGGTCTTGCGAACTGCATCTTCTTTAGCAAGGGAAGCACATCTCTACCTTCCTTACTCAATTTTAAAATAAATCTAATAGCTTTTAGAGCAATTATTGTAGAACCACTCATCTTATCAGCTAATATATCATCTAGTTCTGTACGGATACTCAATAGTCGTTTATAATGTCGCTAATGCGTATAAACGTATACTGTATAAATGAAAGTGCAAAGAGAGCAATCTGATTGATTCATCGATAACCCATTTTCAAATAGACTCTTAAACTAGAAACACATTAAAAATTGATGATGAAGAAAAGTATGAAAAACATCAATCCATCCATAAGCTATAGGTTGTTATATCCATCCGTGCCAACTTTGATTGTATCCAGCTCAAAAGATACGATCTCAGCTATGCCGGCTGTTTCTGTTATTGCACTCTCAAATGAACCAGCATTGTTAGGAATATCGATCTCACCAGAGCATTCTACCTACAAAACTATCAAACGCAATGGGAAGCTTACAATTTCGTTACTCGACTCAAAAGACATACCTCGATTATTTGCTCTATCGAAGGAATTGGGCTACAGAACAAAGGACAAACTTAGAACGTCAGGATTCCATAAAACCATTACACCAAAGCTGAAATTAATAGCACCTGCCGAAGCTACTGCAGTATTCGAATGTAGAGTCGTAAATGATTTCGAAACTGGAGATCATAGACTGCTCATTTGTAACGTTGTTTCTGTTTATGCTTCTGATGACTTTGAAGATTATTGGAAGTATGAGCAGTATAATCCTATACTCTATGGAGGCTCGTCGATAGGTTTTGTACCTTATAACAAATCCAAGAAAGAAAGAAACATGTGAATATGAAAGCCAAACCATTTATAGTTTCCTCTCTGTATACGTTGTAATAAAAAAATGAGTGGAAATATCAGGCTCAACCGTAAGTTGGGTGGTTCCATTACGATTCTGGGTGGTTTATTGATAGTCAGCAGTGGGTTTATCGAAAGAGGACTAACATACAAAATCATAGATTATGTTAGTCAAAACACTTCATATCTAACAGCTTCAACCAAGATTTTGGTCGAGATCATACTTTCGGTTTTAAGTTTGATCATTGGGTTAGGGGGCTTTGCGGTGATAATAGGTGGTTTTCTGATACTCGAGCAACATGTATTGTTGGGAAGAGTTTTTGTGGGTCTGGGTGGGAGTGCAGGCGTATTCGGATTTATCATTACATTTGGATATTCGCTTGTAACCTCCGGATTTTCCTCTATACTAACGCACGCTTTTTATTGGGTTGGAATTTTATTAGCAATCATAGGCGTCTGGATAGCCAGACACTCATAGTCACTTGTTAAGCGTCAAAGTAAAAAGTCTTAAAAACTAACAGTTCAAATGCAGATGAGCCCCGGAGTTGCCCCGGTACCCAGAAGGGCGAGGTAGCATAGAGGTCTAATGCGCTTCCTTGGTAAGTTCATGTCTCAAAGAGGAAGAGACCGCGAGTTCAAATCTCGCCCGGGGCTTTGCCAACCTTATCGACATTTATGTTCGAACTTTTCATATCTGGGATACTGATATCATACTAAGATATGATAAAATAGATAATAGAAATCTTTAAGTCATCAATCTATTAACACATCTTATGCCGAAAAAAAGCGGTAAACCAGAAGTTGTTGGAAGAAACATAATTGAGAAAGCAGGAGTAAATGTGGATCAACTGATTGACAAGCTTGTAAGGGGAGTTGCTGCAGAATTGACAACATACTATTACTATACAATCCTGAGAATGCATCTTACAGGAATGGAAGGTGAGGGACTTAAGGAGATAGCCGAGGACGCACGATTGGAAGATAGGATGCATTTTGAGCTAATGACACCCAGAATTTATGAGCTCGGAGGACGCTTGCCAAGCGATATTAGAAAGTTCGCAGACATGGCCGCTTGTCCAGATGCATATCTCCCGAAGAATTGGGAAGACCCGAAATCAATTCTCGAAGTGTTACTCAAAGCAGAACAATGCGCAATTCGTGTCTGGACAGAAGTGTGTAATCTAACTCTCGGAAAGGATCCTCGTACATACGACCTTGCTCAGAGAATAGTGCAAGAAGAGGTTGAACACGAAGCGTGGTTCTTGGAGTTACTGTATGGTAGACCTTCTGGTCACTTCAGACGCAGATTCCCAGGTGAGGGTCCGCATTCAAAAAGATTCCCTGAATGAATTTTTATAATAACTATTCAGACCAACTATATACCAAGCCTAGGCGACGTTCAAGTGTGGTTCAGAGTAGCCAAGATTTCAGAATTTGAAAATTCAAAAATGATCTGCAGGGAGATTGCAGGAGTTCGAATAGTATTAGGCAAGAACGGAACGAAGTTATTCGCATTCAACTCTTCTTGTCCGCATAAAGGAGGACCTTTGCAAGAAGGAGAGCTCAAAGGATTAACGATCAAATGCCCTTGGCATGGTTATGAATTCAATGTTATCTCTGGCAAACCAACTAGGATCCCTTACTCATCAAAGTATGGTAATTGGAGAAAGACAGGCAACTTAACGCTTTATGAAGTCAAGGTTTTATCGGTAAATATACTCGTCAATATACCAAAAAATAATTCATAGTACCAGTAATTCTGGATGAATCCATAAGAAACTTTTGACTTTGATATCGTTACGAAGTGCTTGGGCGATATTGGTGCATGATGCACCAGCATCCATAAAATTTTACATCGTATAAAATGCAAATCGGAATATAAAATTTCTAATATATAATGAGCATAGATTCAGACATACAATAGAAGAGGGACTGGTGCAGAATAAACTTAAATGTGTATTGAAAGACGCGGAATTAATGGGGGTCGTCTGCTAGTCTGGTCTAGGCTTCAAGCCTTGGGTCAGAAATGCAAGTTCGCTTGAGATCGCCGGTTCAAATCCGGCCGACCCCACAAGGTGGATGTGAAACTCATGTACTTATCTTTAATATGTGGACAACGATTATGCAATGATTTTTTCTCCAAATAGGCTCCTTTGCTCTAATCTAAACTCTGTAATATCCAGCTTGCGAAACAGAGGAGACAAAGTCGTTGGATTGCCCGGCGAATAGTTTCTCTGAGTCAAAACATCATTGAAGTGTGGTACTACAACGATTCGGTTTGGTTTGGTTTTATGCTTGTTAACGAAGATGGCCCAAACAGGCGTATTTTCAACCCCGATCAATGCATGGGGGTGAATATGCCCCATGACTATCGCACGATATTTTAGAAAACCATTAGGCACAGAGTGCCCATGGCAGAATAAAACATCATCCAATACGATTCCATTCTTGCCTGCTATAAAGACTCGTTTGTCAGCAAAACTTTCCACCCCAGCATCATGATTGCCCAAGGTTATCCAGATGTAAAATTTACCCGTCAAAATCTTGAAAAACAATTCAAGCTGGTTTTTTTCATAGGTGGTAGGGTTACCAATTGAATGCTTCAGGTCTCCAAGGAGCAACAACTTATTACATTTGTAATCTTCGCCCAATTTAATGATGCGTCTACTCATAGTTGTTGCCTCATCCATATCATATTCATGACCAAGACCAGACAAAACAGCAAAGCCAATATGAATATCAGATATTACTATCCACCTTTCTTTCTTTGATACTACCAAGAGCGCGGGCTTTCCGTCGATGAAGGTTAAATGCAACTCAGAATCATAAGTATGCGGTCATCATGTCTAAAAACAAGGAGGTTACACCTGAGGATAAAACATCTAAAATAATATCATCGGGGGGAGTAAAAAGGCACTTATTCAATCCAAGCGGTTTAGAGTTATGGACTGTAGTTGGGTCTGAAGGAGAATATATTCAGTTTCCAGATAGAGGCGTATGTAGTTGTCCTCAATCCTTCTTTAAAAGAATTCGTGGAGAAGCAGAGATGTGTTATCATGCATTGGCTGTAAAGATGGCCCGAAGTAACAACGAGTACGTAACAGTCGAATGTAGCGATGACGAAATACACATCTTGCTGGGACTTCTCTTGGTATGATACACCAAGGCATGAAACATTAAACAAGACTTAAATACAAAATTTTGACGCTCAATGAACCGTTTTAAGTTGACAGCACCAAACGAGAATGAGACTATAAACAAGGCAAAGGATCACCTAGGTTCGATACTCGTAGAACAGTTTGACAGACTGAAGAAAATTCAGCGAGAGGAAGGTCACGTTGACTATTCCAAAGTCAAACCCATTGTTATAGGACTGGCTGGCGGGGATGGAATCGGCCCAATCATCATGAAACAAACTGCGCGCGTTCTAAGGATGCTTCTGAGAGATGACCTAGATTCGGGGAAGATAAGCTTGAAGGAAATCGAAGGTCTCACCTTAGAGAATAGAATCAAGGAGATGAAAGCAATACCTGATGTCGTAATGCAAGAGTTTCGACAATGTCATGTTCTTCTAAAGGGGCCAACCACTACACCTGAAGCAGGAGGACCCTACCCTAATCTAGAAAGTGCGAACGTCGCAATCAGAAAGGCGTTCGATCTCTTTGCCAACGTTAGACCAATAAGGGTTCCATCACAGGGAATCGATTGGACTTTTTTCAGAGAAAACACAGAAGGTGAGTACATCCTGGGAAGCAGGGGTTTAATGGTGACTGAAGATTTAGCACTGGATTTCAAAGTGATAACGAGGCAGGGTTCGAAAAGAATAATCGAAATGGCATTCGATTATGCGAGACGTACTGGAGCTAATCACGTAACAGTTGTCACAAAAGCGAACGTTATAAAAACAACGGACGGACTGTTTCTGGAAACAGCAAGAGACGTTGCTAAAAAGTATCCAGAAGTAAAGTGGGATTCCTGGTACATTGATGTTTTTTCTGCCAAGCTAATAGATCCTAAGCGAAGAAGAGACTTCAAGGTTGTCGTATTACCAAACCTTTATGGTGATATAGTGACCGATGAAGCAGCAGAGTTCCAGGGAGGAGTGGGAACCGCAGGCAGTGCAAACATCGGAATGAAATATGCCATGTTCGAAGCGATCCATGGTAGCGCTCCAAGAATGATAGAAGAAGGCAGGGGTGATTATGCAGACCCAAGCAGCTTGATGCGCGCAGCCGCCATGATGTTAGAGCACATCGGATTCCATGAGAAATCAATCAAACTGCATCACGCATTGGATATTTGTTGTCAATATGAAGCCAAGCTAAAAGTTACTGGGAGAATAGACGGAGCCTCTTCTGGCCAATTTACTGACTACCTCATTGAGACTTTGAATAATAATAACTTGGAAAGTATATGGAAATCGCATCAAAAATAAGAAATCTTCTGTGATACAAATGCGACGAGCGCGCACCAATACCATAGGTTCGTTGCGATGTCAGTTCGTTGAGATCGCTCATTGACTTTCTGTGGTATGCAACATGCTTAGAAACCCGGCCAAGCACACCGTCACCATTCGAATGATGTCCGTCAAAAGATATTCATTATCGTCTTGGCTTTTCTGCTGTCCTCTTGTTGGGTATTTTGTCAGAGTCCGTGATGCTAGCTTACCCATCTACTCTCGAATCAAGCTTGCGAACTGGTCGTGGATGGAATGAGTCTCCGCCTCTACTTCGAGCCGGACAGGATATGTCTAATATCATTGACCAGAACCCGAGCTCAAATCGAACATGGCACTAGTTGCGGGTCGGGTTGGACTCGAGAATGTGCTCATGCGATGTATGCCCCAAAGTGCTGTGCAACAGACTCGAGTCTACGAAGACATCTGAAGAGTCTACGGTCATTCGAATTCTGGAAAGAAATCAAAAATCAAGTATTCGAATCCTCTTGTGCCCACACCGACAAAGATCCACAACGCAGCAAAACCTAAGACACTTGGCCGAGGCAGAGTCATGTAGGGAATAAAGCACTCCAAGATTTATGAGGTATTTCCGGGGTTATGGCGTGATAAGTCACAAGACATGAAGAACTGCTCAGGTGAATCAGAAGGAACCAGTGACAATAATTAGCATGAAGAAAGCTGTAGGCAGTGCAATTCCGACCAAGCAAGTAGTGATTACGCGTCCGACCTCCAGAATTATAGGAGAGTTTTTAAGATGCCGCATCATAAAATTACTACCGAAATAAATGGATACCAAAGTACTTGGGTTCATTCTATTGAGTACATTGTTACTGATTTCACTCGCTTACATCGAGTTCAATCTCGGTTCATTCGCGACTCCTAGTGCATCATCTAGCATTTCGCAACTCCAACAGCAAACTGGGGTATCGGCCCAGACTTCCGGCAAAGGCGTCGAGCAGGCTGGCAGCTCATGTGGTTTGTCTCCATCCACGAATACCCTAGTTCGTGAGGTCGAGGAAGATCCAAGCTTTATTACGGCAGAGAAGGGCCTCAACTACTTGCTTGTCAACGCTGAGAATGAAACGGTTGCCACTTACGCCAACGCCACGGGAGTTCCGATGGGGGCTAACAATGAGACGGTCACTGCAAACGCCAAAGGAAATCCTGGCGTGTTAGTCAGCAATGTCACTTACACCTATTTGGAATTCGCAGCCTTCAGTGGGCAAGTTGCTGCATGTAATGGAATCCCCAAGAGCGCCATCCCCCAACTAGAGGGCATACTCAATGTGCTAGTGCCGATTACAAAGTCTGGGTCCTATAACATCTCCGCTATCGAAATTCACTACCAGGGTGGACTACCTTGACAGGGAGGTAATTGACTTGAATCAAATCAAGAAGACGCTAATCCTCGTTGGCTTCACAGTGCTACTTGTCAATAGCATTATGTTGACCGCGAATACTGCTAGGGCTTCAGACACAAAGTCCGAATCGGCAGATATGATCTATAAACGAGAATAATGATGTCAACTCTTGGACACGCCTTTCTGTGGAAACGACCCACACATTCAGTACCAATGGGTCGCTTAGCAGTAGCTATTCGTATCAACTGAATATCATTACTAACGGATGCAACCTTGGCAGTTCTGGTGACCAAGCTTGTCCACGGCTTCAGGCTATTATCAATCCTCTCAATTCAGGATACGGACCATATTGGATAAATGATGTTTTTCTTTCGGTGTATGCCACAGGAACATACAAGACTCCTTGTTATTACGTCCCTCAAACAAGTGCAAATGTAAACACAGTAGGATACTACGCCCTCGTGGAATTGTTTCTCACATCAACTAGCACATTCAAACTTTATTATGCCGCAGGTGATTGGAATAATGGCACAGTATTTCAATCACAGACCATTTCGTGTACGATGCCTTCTGGCTTTAACAACATCTATCAATTTACATATGTGGAAGGCGTGCTTGTGGGGATTAACCGAGGACAGCATATCACCTTCACCCCGTACAACACCCATATATTCTACGGTTACATCGACTTGGTTAGCAATTATAATCTAATGACGAGCGTAACTCAAGATACGCAAACTGGCGAAAGCTCAAACCTTTATCAGAAGGTGCTAGATGCGTTTGGTGAAAGCTACGGTTCGATGTACCTCTACACAGTTCAGTCCAACGAAGATACAGAAAGTTCATCTTGAAGTGTTCGCATAAAGATCTTTTCTTGGAATCTGCTGTGATGTGCAATTTCTGAATTGGCCCGATTTGGCCTTTTCATATTTTTCAAGAAGTTTGATTGAAGACTTGTAGAAAGTCTTCAGCCACCAGCTTTCCTTTGAAGGATTTCCTCACTAGTGAGCAAGCTATTCTTTTCGAGATGTTTAAGGTGAATCATCACGGTCGACCTTGCCAAACCCGTCTTTTGCACGATTCTAAGCGGCGCGTGGAGAGATGATTGACTATTCTGATAAAGGAACTCCACGATTCCTTTTGCAAACAGTATCCATGTTACAGACTTGACCGAGCGTAGCCAGGTTGTTTGGAAAATTCATGCGTTGCGACAGCTTTTCGCGATATTAATAAATGAATGTCATTATTTCTCTTTAACTCGGATTGAAGCTTAGGGTAATAATACTGTTGGTGCTGGTAGCGGTGGCGGCTGGGACGATTGTAGTCAGCACTTCCATAAACCATCCTTCGTCTTCGGTCAACGGTCTCGAATTCACTTTAGTATTGAATGCATCTAGTATACAATGGGGTGAAAATCTCACCGTCTCTTTGAATCTTTTTAACACCTTGGGGCGGGCCAACAATGTGTCAGGGGTGCAAGCTTGGAGATTGACGAACCAATCCGAGTGCGTAGAACAATGCGGCACCGTAGGTGAATTCAATTGCGCCCAGAATGACGTATTCAGGATAGAGGTCATAAGTGGGTACTATGACCTAAACAATTTTTCGAAAGGAACGCCCTTGCACATTTTCCCCCTCCAAAGCACTTTCGGTCCTAACGAATGTAATTTTTACATTAGAGCAGCAAACAGTAGTGCTCCGCCTATTTCAGTTCCATACTCCACGAATTACTACATTTTCAGCCCCCAAGAGTAATGAGGCTCAGTGGATAACGTCTGGCTTATACAATGATAATCAGAGGGCTGTAATGAGTGAGACAATGATTCTCGAGCCTGTCTTATTCACAAACTCAACTGGAGTATTCACGATCGTAGGTGGAGATGAGTGGGGTGACGTCCTGATAACCCATTTCAGCATAGTAGCGTAGATTTCGAAAAGCTAGTTTATGCATAGACCGGATTTCTTTAATAGAATACCAAATTTTAGTGTGAGGCTTGCCTAGGGTAAGCACCGCTGTTTGTACATCCAAGCGATTCCGCCCCGGTTGCTACTGCTCTCTTTTCTTCTCGTCGTTTCTATCTCGATATTCACTCTTCGCACCTATGCCACCTGCTTCCTGCCTATCAGCTATCCCAGATTCCATGGCATAGGTTACCTTGCGCAGCGATGCTCACACCGGATATGAATCACTAGCCCCTGCCAGTCATTTGGAGGCTCGATTTGACCAGTAATTGAGAAGAAGAATCACATTCTATTGTTTGAGGTTATGATCATTGTTATATTCTATTTCTTTCTGCCTGTCTCCCCAACCCTCGGTCCAACTTCGTCCGAGAGGGAAATGTAAGCCTTCACCATGGGGCTTTCGGCCTTCGACATTATTCCGCTCACGTCTTCCTCAGAAAGCAGGTCCGAGAGGATCGCCCTTTCATTCAGTTTCATGTTCGTGATGACATCCTGACTTCTGCAGGGTACCTGTGCCGCCTCCTCCAGGCAGAACATTCATCCGGTGGCGCTTTCAGCCACTGGTAGAATCGCTTCAGGCTGGCCACGCAGTCTCGCTTCGTATGAGTAGTGTAGCATGTGCTTTGGCTTATCCGTGCACTCAGCATGTTTACGTCATTTTTATCTGCCCCACAGAGCCCATTGGAACAACCTGCTTCCGTCAAGAATCTGGATAGCGTGTTCAGGGTGCAGACATACTTCGCAACCCTTACGAGGCTTACCCACTGCGTCCTTAGCACGTCACTGAACTCGGCTATCTTCTTCTTGTCGCCTTCGGGTATGCTGGAATATTGAAGATGCGAGAATGCCTTTACGCCCCTCAGGTCGTACCTGTGGATGTCCGCTATCTGGTTCGTACTTCCAATGGATTCTTTCCACTTAAAAGACATAGCAGCAGACCCGTAGTTATGGTGCGACGAGCGGGATTTGAACCCGCGTTACCAGCTTGGAGGGCTGATGTCCTAGACCAGACTGGACGATCGTCGCATGAATGAATCGCCTTAAAGTTATTAATATAAATATTCTCAAAGCAAGGTGAAGTATTCGCAGCAAACTTCCATAGTTAAGAGTTGAGGATGGGATTGTTAAAACACCCTTAAACAAGACTTGTCAATTATACGTCGTATATCTCAGATGGCTACTCTTTGCTGATTTTCGAGTTCATATACAAGCCTATTAACAACCAGACTCGCATCCATGGGAAACTCATCTATAGAATACAAATCATCTATGCTAGCTAGGGTAGTGGCATTAAAATGACCCTTTGGAAAACCACCCACGACAAACGAACAAGAATCATATTTGTCAGAGTCAGCAACCACTTCTCTGAGTGACTTGTAAGGAGCTACTCGACTGAAGCCTATTATTCTGTCAGGTTTTATTTGTTTTATCAAATTTCCAAAATCTAGCTTATCAATTGCAAGAAGTCGGTTCTCGACACTTCCTTTTGAAAATAACTGAACCATTAGATTTTCATATCTATAATAAGAGCGAGGAGGCCGTAATCCTTCCTTTACCCAGATAACTAAATTATTGTATGTATGAAAAACCAATTTGAGTGCACCACTCTTGAAAATTGGCGTGTTCGTCACATCAAGTAAAATGTGGTAAACAATGTCAGGTCTACCGCGTTTTTCTTGGTCTAATAATCTCAACATTGCAGCATGATGAAAGCTTCGATCAAGCAAGAGGACTTCTGGTGGAAGCTTTCGCCTTCGCGCATCATTCATTATGGCGGGATGATTTTTGATTTCATTAGGAATAGTTTCTATCGCTGATTCGGCGATTATGAGATACACGCTTCGATTCAACTATTTTAATCACTTGTTTTTGATTCATGGTATTGATAAATAAAGAGCATTTAAGCGTTGAATCATACAACTGGGCCTATGCTGCGATCTTGAACGCCTTGACAAATCCAGAACTTGCTGTTAAACAGGCAAAAATAGCATCTTCAATTCAAACCAAGGCGAGAATAGTAAAAAGTTTAGACCTGAAATTGTTGTTTTGCAAGAAATGCAAGGAATTTTCTCCACCGATATTGTCAAGTAGAATCAGAATTAGAAGAAAAACACTACTCATTTCTTGTTCTGTTTGTGGAGGAATATATAGGCACCCTCTAGAGATAAAGCAACAAACTTTAAAATAGTCACAACTTCACGGTGATGAGGATAATAAGGTTGCCGACAGCCTACGATGTTCCACCAGATAAATTAATTGAATCATTGGCTAATCATATGAAACGAACTCCACAGATTCAACCCCCTTCTTGGTCGCAATTCGCTAAATCAGGTTCTCACACTCAAAGACCTCCAGTGAATAGGGATTGGTGGTACACAAGGGCGGCGGCCGTCTTGCGTAAGCTATATTTTCATGGTCCCATGGGAATAAGTGATTTGGAAACATATTTTGGAGGAAGGAAAAAGACAGGGTACGGCTTAGCTCACCAGAGACCGGCTGGAAGCTCATCCATAAGGAAATGCCTGAATCAGCTTCAGGCTGCTGGATATATTCAGAAGACCTCAAAAGGCAGGATCGTAACCTCCGAAGGCAGAAGGTTGTGCGATAGGTTAAGCACGGAAATCTTCAAAGAAATCGTCAAGCAGAACCCAGAATTATCTAGAATTGTCTCGTGAGATGATCTAGGTCATGTCTAATAATCAAGTTCCGCCCGGCTCAAATAAACAACAACAAGAGGAGCAGCGAGCCAAGATCAAAGAGGCTTACCTCAAACTCTTTCTCACAAGCGAAGCCAGAGAGAGACTATCTAATCTGAGAATCGTTAAACCTGATATTGCAAACATGGTTGAAGATCAGATCATTCAGTTGGGTGGGACCGGTCGATTAAAAAAACCCCTTGATGATGAAGAGTTAAAAGCTATCCTCGCCAAGCTGAGCCCAGAGCCGAAGGAATTCAAGATCAAATTTGCTTGAGGATATGATATAATTTGAGTAGAAATAAAACGCTCGGAGAGAAAAAACGGTTGATGAAAGCCGTTAAAACTAACTCGGCGCCACCAGCTTGGATAACCGTTAAGACAAACCGGAAAGTTACCAGAAGTCCTAAACAACGACAGTGGCGTTCTCAAAAGTTAAAGGATTAGTGTGACTTCATGTCAGAGAATGAGAGTAAAGAATTAACACTTAATCTGAGGCCGGCAAAACGCGCACCACGTTATCGTAGAACCGAGCGTATAGTTGCTGAAATTAGAGGTCAGATAGCGCAACAATTAAGGATTGATGCTTCTGAAGTAAGATTGAGCGAAGAACTCAACAGATTTGTCTGGTCTCATGGGGGTAGAAGTTACTTACCACGAATAACCGTTTTGATGAAGAAGGACGAAGAAGGTGTAACTACGGTGCAACTGCCCAGCGAGATTAAAAAGGAAGAAGAAGCCGAATCCAAGGAAGCAAAAGAAGAGACAGAAAAGGAAGCAGAAGCCCCGATTAATCAAACAGAGGCAGATGAAGTCGAATCAGTTGAGTCTTCGGAAATACAGACAACACCTAATCTGGAATCTAAAGTTGTAAATGAAGAAACATCCGAAAAGAAAACCGAACCTCCGAAGGGGCGTAAAGGAAAAGGTAGTAAGAAGGAAGAAAAATCAAAGGAAGTCCATTCTGAAACCGAAGATTAAAACAGAGTTAGCAACCGTCAGCATACTAATAATATACCCATTTTGCATGTAGTTGCAGTGGGAATCTACCTCTACGACATATATAACAATTCGAACGTCGGGATCTTTTGTAAAGCAAGCGATGACTTTCTTCTGATACCTCAGGGTTACGCAAAACAAAAATCAGAACGATTAGCAAAATTGATCAAAGCAGAGCCTGTTTTTGCTTCAGTGGGCTATACTAGGCTGCTCGGACCTCTGACTTTAATGAATAGTCATGGCATGCTCGTCTCAAGGTTTGCTACAGATGAAGAGATCAATAACTTGCGTAATTCGACCAAAATCAGAATAGAGAGATTTGATTCAACATATTCATCAGTGGGCAATTTGGTATCTGCAAATGACTACGGCGCAATAGCTTCAAACCTTGTCGAAAGCAGAGGGATCAAGCAAATTGAAGAGGTGCTAAAAGTCAAAGTGCTCAGAACGAATATAGCTGGAGTGACATATGTTGGCTCTATCGTTTGTGCTAGTAACAACGGCGCTATTATACATCCCAATGCGTCGGAGTTGGAAGTAAAACGGGTGTCTGAAGCATTAAACGTGGACTGTGAACCTGGGTCGATTAATGGTGGAATTCCTTTCGTGGCGTCCGGCATTGTAGTGAATTCCAAGGGCGCGATAGTTGGAACACAAACATCGGGTCCGGAATTATTCATATTAACAAAAGCCTTTAAACTGTAGGTCCAAAACGCTATGTCAACCTTGACTGAGGAAAGCGACGAAACAAGAGCACAATCTCTGGCGCTCCAAGCCAGACTTCTTGAAGAGTACTATAACGATCTGATCAGTAGAGAGAACATATTGACACGGTTGCTGGTGGAAAACAAAAACTCAGTAGCTGCTTTACAAGGAATTGATGATACACAAGACATGCAATTAGCCATACCTATTGGTGGCGGAGCCAACCTTCCTGTAGTATTCAAGGCTTCGCAGAAGATACTTCTGAATATAAGCGCAGATGTAGCGATTGAAAAACCCAAGTCTGAGGCTATTCAATATTTACTTGACAGGGGAAAGGAGATCAATAATGCATTAGCTACTACATTGCAACAGAAAGATGAAACAGCGAAACAAATCAACATAGTAAGGGATCAGCTCGCTCAACTGGAAATGTCATCTGGCCAACGGGGATAATCATTTGTTTGATAAAATCAGGGACGTATTGCATAAATTCGGCGAGAGCATAACCACAAAGACGCTCGACGAAACCGATCTTTCAGATAATTTATCCCAACTTGAACTGAATCTTATTGAAAACGAAGTAGCTGTAGAAGTGGCAAACTATATTGTAACCTCATTAAAAGAAAAGCTTGTAGGAAGGAAGGTCGAAAGGGGACAAAAAATCGACACCATAATAGATGATGCACTGAAGGATATTTTGAAAACACTTTTCAGCACAACAACTTCTATTGATTTATTTTCAATAATCGAAACTAAGAAACATGCAGGATCGAGTCCAACAACAGTACTATTTCTTGGAATCAATGGAACAGGTAAAACGACTAGTATAGCAAAACTATCATCTATGTTAAAAAGAAAGGGATACATCGTGCTGATGGCTGCCAGTGACACTTATAGGGCTGGGGCTATAGAACAGCTTGAGATACATTCACAGAGACTAGGCATAAGGATTCTTAAACAGAGGTATGGTTCTGATCCAGCAGCAGTAGCAAGAGACGCAAAAACCTACGCCTTGCAGCATGGTTATGACGTGGTTTTGATCGACACAGCAGGCAGGATGCAAACATCGACCAATCTAATGGAAGAGTTGGCTAAAATAAAGCGTGTTTCAAATCCAGATTTGACTGTTTTTGTCGGTGACGCTCTAGCTGGTAATGATCTGATCTATCAAGCGAGGGAGTTTTTGGAAAAGGTCGGGTTCGATGCCATAATTTTAACAAAGACAGATGCGGATGTGAAGGGTGGAGCTTCAATAAGTGTAACATATGTAACTAAACGACCCATCATGTATATTGGAAACGGCCAAGATTATGGCGATTTAATCCCATTTGATCCTGATTGGATCATAAGTAAGATATTAGGTTGAACATTTTCAGCAAAAGAGCTTTCTGAACATGCATTCTGTTTTCAGCTTGATCAAAAACAACAGATTGGCTGCCATCTATTACTTCAGCTTGAACTTCTTCACCACGATGCGCAGGCAGGCAATGCATGAAAATAGCTCCATTCCTAGCCTGTGACATAAGTTTCTGGTTGACTTGGTACTTCGGTAAGAACGCACTAAGTCTCTTCTCTTTTGTTGCTTCATCACCCATACTTACAAAAACATCTGTATACACTACTGAAGCATCACGAACAGCTTGTTCTGGTTCTGACGTGATCACAAGTTGATCCTTCAAAACGGGTTGTAAAAGCTCTATAATTTTCTGGCTCGGTCTGAACTCCGGCGGGGTTGCAACAGAAATGGGTATACCCATAATTCCACAACCTAATAACAATGAATTACAAACGTTGTTTCCGTCCCCTATGAAGGCAATCTTCTGATCTTCTAACCTTCCCTTTTTCTCTTTAATTGTGAACAGGTCAGAAAGAACTTGGCATGGATGCTCTTTATCCGACAGCGCATTTATGACAGGTATTCTGGCATATTTTGCTATGGTTTCAAGTGTTTGATGTTTGTATACACGAGCAATCAAACCATCAACAAACCTTTCGAACATACGTGCTGTATCTTCGAGACTTTCGCCCCGCGAAATCTGAGTTGTAACCGCATCAAGATAAATCGTACTTCCTCCCAAGTGTCTGATACCAGCTTCGAAGCTCAATCTTGTTCTAGTCGACGGCTTCTCGAAGAATAGTGCGAGAACCTTGTCTTCGAGTTGTCTACCGTACTTATTCATTTTCAGTCTGGAAGCTATAGTAAAAATTTCATTCACATCATGCTTCGTCAGATCAGACATAGAAAGAAAATCTTTTTCCACAACACATCACACCGTGGCCGAGTACATTGTAGTACAAAATCTTTTCAATGAGAATCTGATAATCCTTCATTTGAAATGTATAAATTACTGACGGAGTTCAGTAAATATCAAAGTATCCAGTTCTACGGAGGTCAAACCATCATACAAATTTCATATTTTACACTTGAAATACACTCCTCTTAACAGTTCCAAAACACTTAAAACCACAATTCCGATAGTCAGACCGACATTTGAATCTAGGCAATTCTCTCAGAGAAATGATACGTACATTAAAATATAGTAAGAAATCTGACTGGCAACAATTTGGTCTCTATCTTAAGTTAGTAATACTTGGTGTGGCTGTAGTAGGTGGTATTGCTTTTGTAATACACCTGATCGCTTCTGTATTGCTCGCTCCATTGGCCGCACTGATCATGATATTGTCAGAGCTGGTTTGATTGGCAACAGTAGAGAAGAAGTCCAATACACGAATTTATGTAGTGAAGGTTACCGGGGGTCAGGAAAGAAATGTTGCCAATTTGGTTGCAAATAGAATCGAAACCAGAAAAATAAAGATATTTTCTATTATATTCAGCGAAAAGATGAAAGGATATCTGCTTGTGGAAGCCCTGGATGCACAGGCCGTCAGCGATGCCGTGTCAGGAGTCAAACATGTCAGGAGTTACGTACCGGGTGTGATGACTGTAGATGAAATCAGTGGGTTACTGGCTACCAAGACACAAATAGAAGAATTGAAAATCGACCAGATGGTTGAGGTGGTTGGCGGTCCATTCAAAGGGATGAAAGCAAAGGTAGTCAGATATGATTCAGCAAAGAAGGAAGCCACAGTCACGCTCGTCGATGCACCATATCCACTTCAAATTACCATTGATGCGGGTTATCTTAAGCTCAGTTCATAATAATCTATAAGGTTAAAAGCCCCTAAATTATGGGGCTAAGAAGGAGTTTCCGAAACACTCTTTACGTCGGTGAGCTTTGTTGCCAGAAGATAAAATAATCAATCTATTGGTAACGGGAGGCGAGGCGAATGCAGGCCCCCCGCTCGGTCCAGCGTTAGGGCCGCTGGGTGTTAATGTCATGCTGGTCGTTAAGAAAATTAACGAGATGACTGCAGATTATGCTGGGATGCGTGTACCTGTAAAGGTATCCGTGAATGTAGAAAACAAATCTTTTGATGTAGAGGTTGGACTTCCGACCTCATCAGCTTTAATCGCAAAAGAATCAAAGATTCCTAAAGGAACGGGCACCCCAAAGAAGGAGTCCATAGGTAATCTCACCGCCGATCAACTTCTGAAGTTAGCAAGAATTAAACTCGGTAAAACATATGCCACATCACTCAAGGCCGCAGCCAAGGAACTTCTGGGTTCATGTATAAGCATGGGAGTAAATGTGGAAAACAAGGACCCGAGAGAGGTTATGAAGGAGATTAATGAAGGAAAATGGGATTCACTTTTCAATGAAGGTGTTGGATCTTGATAGATAAGAGCACGATTGTAGAACTTGTGAAGAAAGCCAAATCAGAGACACCAAGCAGGAAATTCAAGCAGAGCGTAGAATTTTACGTGATGTTAGACAGTCACAGGGTAAAGCTACAAGACGTGAATGTTAACGAAATAGTCTCGCTACCCGGGCACGCTGGAGGACAGGCAAGCGTGGCCGTTATCGCGACTGGCGAACTTGGATTGAGAGCCAAACGAGCCGGAGCCGATACCGTCATTGCGGGCGATGAAATCGATAGGCTTACCACTAACAAAAAAGACTCCAAGAAGCTTGCACGCGATTTTGATTTCTTTATGGCAGAAACTAGCCTGATGCCAAAGATAGGCAAGTCTCTTGGCCCTTTTCTAGGACCGCGTGGGAAGATGCCATTACCGATAACACTTACGTCTCCTGTAGATCAACTGGTTGAACGCCTCAAGGGAAGCACAAGAATCAGGGCACGCGGCCACGGAGGAATCTCATGCAGGATAGGCGAAGAAGATATGGATGATGATAAATTAGCATCAAATGCGATGGCGGTGCTCGAGGCCTTGGAAAGAAAGGTTCCAAATGGACTGAAGTCTGTCAAGGCTATAGGTGTGAAGCTTACGATGGGCCCAATCAAGAAAGTTGCAATAGCAGGTGAGTGAAAGGGATGGCAACCGTCTCTAAGCAATATCCTGCAAAGAAGGTCAAACAGCTTAACAAACTCATGGCCCTGGCACAAAAATATCATGTTATAGCTATGGCGAACTTAACTAAGGTAAGGTCAACTCAAATAATGGAAATGCGTAAGAGTATGAGAGGCCAACTTGAGCTTCTGGTGGTCAAAAACAAGATTGCAATTAAAGGATTGTCCCAAATCGACAGACCCAATCTGAAAAGCTTGACGGACTCCATAAAGGGTCAATATCTTTACATATTCACTGACATGAATCCTTTCAAGCTTAATCTGATGCTTGAGAGGAACAAGGTTCTTCTTCCAGCTAAAGCAGGGGACGTAACAACGGACGCAATTACCGTGCCGGCAGGAAATACGGGTCTGGCTCCCGGACCCGTTCTGAGTGAATTCAAGGACTGCAAGGTTATTACGAAAATAGAAGGCGGGAGTATATGGGTAACTAAGGATACCATTGTAGCCCAACCGGGAGATGTTATAACACCTAGGCTTGCTTCTTTACTCTCTAAACTTAACATAAAACCGATCAAGGCTGGTCTTACTTTGAGCTTGATCTATTGGAATAACATGATTTTGACCAGCAAGGATGTACATATAGATATAGTTCAATTTACTAATGACTTCATTAATGCAGCCAGGAACGCCTTTAATCTGTCCGTCAGTTCAGCATATCCAGCTAATAAGGAAGTCACAACAGTACTTTTGGTCGACTCAGTAACCAAGGCTCTCAGTCTGGCCACAAAAGCCAACTATGTGACCAAGGATACTGCTGAAACCATTCTAAAGGGTGCTGAACTACAGGCATACGCAATCCTACAGTTAGCGAAAAACAAAGGATTTTCTGAATAAGAAAGATACTACATAAGCTAATGCCTTAATGTAATGAATACTTGAAGTGTAATAATACATCAGAAGGATTTAACCGAAGAGCGCCGCTAAACCTTCCAGTGCTTCCTCTTCCTTCTTCTCTTCCTTTTTCTCTTCTTTCTTTTCTTCTTTCTTCTGTTCACCAGCACCTGCGCCCGTCGCTGACGGAGCAGCAACTGGAGCTACCGGCATCGTAAACGTAGTCTTGAGAGCTTCGTCTATGTTCACTTCGCTCAGAGCGGCAACCAGAGCTTTTATCTTAACATCATCAGGTTGAGCACCAGCCGCAGATACCACATTTTTCAGACTCTCTTCATTTACGGGTTTCCCCAATTTATGAAGCATTAACGCAGCGTACACATATTCCAATTAGAGCCACTTTGAGTGACCCCTAAACTATGCTATTTAGCCTTTTCCCAGATTAACAGGTTTTGATCGTTCAGTCACATTAGGCTAAATCGTTTGAATCGTATTGAGTTGAGGATGACTTGTCATCAAAAGGGGCCGTATCCCCCAATTCGTTTGTAGGTTGCCTTGCAGGATGAAAACACTTTATATGGCCAGAACGAGAGACAACACTCAAGAAAATTGGTTTTAACAAGTGATGATAAGACCACGATTCAAGCTTTGAAAGAAGTTGCAGATAAATTCAGCACAAAAAGGGACTGGGCAAAGTTTCACAACCCGAAGGATCTATCGATCGGCATAGTAACAGAGGGGTCTGAATTGTTGGCGATTTTTCGTTTCAAGACAGATAAAGAAGTAAAACAAATTCTAGGAAACCAGCTGATGGCAAACCAAATTAAACACGAATTAGCGGACGTTCTTTTCTTCATCCTGCGTTTTTCTCAGATGACAGGGACGGACCTGACAGAGGCTTTTCTGGAAAAGATGAAATTAAATGAGATAAGATATCCTGTCGACAAGTCAAAAGGGTCGAACAAGAAATACACAGAGTTGTAACCGAAGCACGTTTTAACTTCATAAGGGGATACGTTGTAGATCCATCTATCTATGTTGAAAGCGTGCTAATATCAGCTTGCTGAGACTTGTCGCCCCTGTCTCTTTAGCGTTGAATCTTACACGGGTTACAGGCTTTTCTATAGAAAGAATTCGAGAGAGATTCACGGGAGTACCCAATACTATGGCATCGCAAGGAACACTGTTTATCGAAACTTCGAGGTCATGAAGTTGCTGTTTGCTATATCCCAATGCAGGCATTACAGACCCCATTTGGGTAAATTTCGAGTATGAGTCTTTGATGGAGCCTACGACATAAGGACGCGGGTCTACCAGCTTGCCTCCAAACAACATAGCAGCACGAGCACCCACACCATCCTTAAGTCCACCATGAGTTACAGAAGGTCCATCTTCTATGACAAGAACATTCTTGTCTTTGACGAGTTCTGGTTTATCTAATGATTCAATTGACTCGACCAAAGATATAGAGGCTGTTGGATTCAGTTTCATTGCATTCTTAACAACTTTGTCAACATCTTCTTTATTCGCGACATTAACCTTGTTTATGACTATAACGTCGGCAGCCTTTACGTTAATCTCACCTGGATAGTAATACGCTTCATCGCCCGGACGCAAAGGATCCAGGACAGTTATGGTGTAATCTGGCTTAAAGAATGACATATCATTATTGCCTCCATCCCATATTATTATATCACCTTCCCTTTCCGCACTTTTGAGTATCTTTTCATAATCGACTCCTGAAAAAACAACCCCTCCATTTTCGACATGTTGGATATATTCTTCCATCTCTTCAACAGTTATGCCAGAGTTCAGTACATCTTCCACTGTTTCGTATCTTTCTACTTCTCTATCAAAGGAACCATACGGCATTGGATGCCTTACTATAGAAGGATTCCAACCTGCAGATTTGAGTGTAGAAAATACAAATCTCGATATCGTGCTTTTACCGACGCCTGTCCTTCCCCCCACCACTGCGATTACAGGTTTCGAGGAGCGCAACATGGTATCTTTTGGACCCATAAAGTGATAGGAAGCTCCTTTGGCCATCGCGATTGCACCTAATCGCATTACATACTCATACGATACATCGCTGTATGAGAAGAACACATCATTGATATCATGTTTTTCGATCAGATTCTCTAGCTGATCTTCAGGGAAGATTGGTATTCCATGTGGATAAAGGTGACCGGCTAGCGAGGCTGGATAGACTCTGTTGGTGATATATGGAATCTGAGTGGCCGTAAAGGCTACAACTTCATATTCTTCGTTATTCCTGAAGAATACATTGAAATTATGAAAGTCACGGCCCGCCGCCCCCAAAATCAGAACCCTTCTTCGTGAATTCATGCATATGACTTACAAACGCCGGTATAAAGGGCGCACTCTAAAATTTACAGCTTATCGATACAAAAACGGTAGTTTTTATTCTTCCTTTATGGTTTGAAAGCTTACGCACGTTTCTGTTTTAAGGATTCCGCGCATGCTTCTTAATCTATCAATGACCAAAGTCCCAACTTCTTCCACGGTTGCAGTTCGTATCTTCAACAGTATGTCCCATTCTCCTGATATTACGGAGACTTCATAAACTCCTGGTATCTTGGCAATATCATATGCTAAAGATCGTTGAGAGACTTCCACATTTCCTGCAAAAGCAATAAACACATAAGAGGTAACATTCAAACCGAGTTTGCCATAATCAGGTTTTATCGTGAATTTCTTGATGATTCCTTTCTTGACCATTCTTTTGATTCTGTCTTGGATGGTGGCTCTTGGTATCCCCAATTGTTGAGACATATTCGTAACATTGATTCTGCTATCTTGTAACAGCATTTCTAGTATTGAGACATCCTTTTCGTCCATGTCCTGGCATATTGCTAAGAATAGATATAAAGTTTAGCTATATGATAGCAATTTGCCGGATAATCGGGCATAATGCTTTTAATCATTGCTTGATTCTGTTTTTGTGTGAGTACTGAAATCGGAGTTTTCCCGTCCAAAGCGCAAAGCCTGATCGAGCTTGACCGACGGTCATTAGCATATAAGAGGATGACAACTAAAGTATTGAGTTATACCCTCAATTCTTTGGTCAGTAAACTGATCGAATCAGGTTTTGTTTGGACACTACCTGTTATTCTCTCAAAATCGACAGATCCATTGTGGCCGGACCCCGGCGCTTCAATCGAAAAACGGATCGAAGCAGAAATCTACGGCCACCAAGTGAGGATGACAACAAGCATGATAATTCATAAAATGGTATTTTGTTCATTACTGCATCCTAAACTATTCATCGTCTCCCCAAACGTGCGAATCGAAAAGAGAGAAAGACAGAAAACCGGCTGGCATGCATATGAATTCACCCAACTAGACTTTGAAATACAGAATGGTGACTTCGAAACCGTCAAGAAGATGGTAGAAAAATTGCTGCAGGATTTGATACATGATGTAAGAAGAGACCTTTATGATGACACAAAGAATAATGGTTTGCTTAAACATATAGAATTACCCAAAAAAGGATTTCCCATATTTGATGCTCAAGAACTCCAAAGGTCGCACGGCCAATATTGGGAGGATGAAATAATCAGATCAATCAAGACGCCGGTTTGGGTGAGAAACATTCCACGCGAATTTTATGATTTCGAAGATACTGAAACAGGGAAATGGGACAATTACGATCTTTTCGTACCAAAGTATGGTGAGATTCTATCAGGTGCAAAGAGGGAATGGGAATATGAAAAAATAATACGCAAAATGAAACGGGATGGTGTTAATGTAGACTTGTACAAGGAATTGTTGTATTTAGCGAAAGAAGGTAAGCTGGCTCCTTCGGCTGGTGCTGGAATAGGAATCGAGAGACTTGTTACTTGGCTTTGCGACGCGAAAAACATAGAACGAGTACAACCATTCCCCAAAATCCCAGGCGTCGTACTGGATCTGTGAACGACAGAACTGGAAGCCTAAACATTTCTCCTTCTGGTTGCAAGCAATCCGGGCTATTGCATTACAAGCAAAATTTGCATTCCAACAGGGATGCCTATAGAATGCCACAGGAGAAAACTACAAACTTTCAATTACTTTGGAGGCGAATACATCCAATACCTCCTTGACCTGATCCATGGGTAAACCCCAGACAGATAAGACATGGTAAGTGACACCCACGTTTTGATACTGGACTATTTTGTCAACCAGCTCAGAAGGTGTTCCCACAAGAGCCCATTCTTTCATTTCCTCGGGAGTTGACCCAAATTGAGTAGCAATTCTATCTGCCATAAGTTTTGTTTTCGTATCATCGTTGGACGTCAGAAGCATTAAATGTGAAGCAACAACAAAATCATTTACATCTCGTTCATATTTCTTAAGCCCCGACGTCAAACTTGAGGAAAACGTACCATAATCTGATACGGCAAAATCTGTTGGGACCCAACCATCACCCATTTTGACCGCTCGCGTCAACGCACGACTCGTGTTACCCCCTATCCATAATTTGGGTCGAGTGTGAACTTTGGTGTTGATTTCTATCTCGTGAATCTTGAACCACGTACCTGAGAAATCTACATATCCTTTATCCCACGCCATCTTAAGAATGTTTACAGCCTCATCAGTAACCAGCCCTCTTTTATTATATGGCACACCTAATGCTTCAAATTCATTGTCTCTCCAACCTACTCCAATCCCCAAAATCAACCTTCCTCCTGAAATCCGTTGGATGAAAGCTGTCTGTTTAGCCACCAAAAGCGGATGCCTTTGGGGAAGGATATACACACATGTACCCAAGGATAGTTTTTTCGAGCCCGTTGCGAGCATGGCCAAAGTGGCTAATGGTTCATGATAGGTGGAGAAGCTATCCGAAACAAACACGGCATCAAAGCCTCTATTCTCTATGAATTCAGCTAAAGACAGAATATCGTCCACTTTGGTCTCTTCCTGTATTCCTATATGCACCCCAAACTTTGGTTTATCCATATCAACCGCGCAAGAGAAAGAGGTTTAACTTGTTTGCCATAATACCTAAGGAATTACTTTGATGATGCAAGGCTTTAATGCTTCAATCCCGAAGGAGTCGATCCATAAAACAGCGTTGTGCGGGACAACCTCAATAGTATTCCGTTCAAAAATAAAATCTCTCGCAAATAAGACAAAAACAGATCAAGGTTTCATTGGATTAAGCAGTCATTAATGGTATAGAATCCAGCATAACAAGAATAAATTGCATAGATAGATTATCGCATCCACCATCGAATTTCAGAACTTCGTCGCAATGGTCTTTACGGTTAAGGCAAATTATTGTTTTTTCTCTTTGACTGGGAGGTTCATACCCATAATGTAGCCTAATGCAGCGACCGCCAAACCGAATAATGCTATACCTGTACCAGCATATAACCAGAAGGGATTTCCGCTCATAAACGAACCACCGACTAGTCCATAGCCTTGCAGAGCAAAAATGATTCCTGATATTAGAAGTACTATACCTAGGGCCAATAAGGTCTCGCCGGTTTTTGACATTGACCGTCCAGATTTCATATATCACGTATAGATAAAGCTAACATGAGTGAATTGAAAATTATTCATTGACCATAGGAGCCAAGTACATAGCTACATAACCGAAATTATAGCTTCCACTCCTGAACTCCTCATGAATTCTTAGCGGCGCCTGATTGCCGAACTCCAGGTCTATGACAGCCGGCTTCATCGAATCTAGAAATGTTATGATTCTATTAATATCGTATTCTGCTTCACAGTTAGCTTCACCTGTAAAGTCGTAGGTTTGATATGATCCAGACAATATGACACTTTTTGCACTATCATTATCGGAGCTTGCAACAAATTCGAGGCCATCCTGACTTGAAATGAGTTTCACCTTATCAGAAACTATTCTTATATCCTCTAAAGTATCTCTCAGTAACGAAGCATTCATTCTTAGCTTCGATTTAAAATCCACCTTCGGAATATCAGGAGGCGAAGCACTTTCAATTTGAAACTTCATTGTATATTCCATTAGTCTATTTCCTTCAAAATTCATGCAGAGATCGCCTTCTTGCTCATTTGGCTTGAAAATGATCTGAACTCGTTTGTTTGATCTTAAACCGCGCGAAAGTTTGGAATATACTTCATCAACGTCAAGACAGGCACAAAATTGCCCACCCTCAATAGAATATGTCTCAAACGCAGTTTTTTCAAGAACAAAATTAAGCATTGACACATGACTCTCATCCAGCACGCGAGATTCCATAGATTCAGGTTTCATTATTAAAACGAAGTCGCGGGAAAAATATTTCAGGGTTTTAAGTAGACGCAGGAAGAGTTCTGATCTATGACCCAGGTTAAAACTGAAGGTAGGTATGACCTTTATATCGGTTGTCAGATCTTGATTGATATCCTCCGACATTCCCACCTCGACCAAATCTAATCGTACATGTAGTTACCGATAGGATTTAAGGCCATGCAGTTTTTCTATTTCATACTCCTTAGACTTGCGATGAGTTCCGTAAGTACATTCTTGGCATCGCCAAGAACCATCATGGTATTTGGTAGGTAAAATAGGTCGTTTTCCACACCAGCAAAACCTGGACCAAACGATCTTTTTATAAAAACTATTGATTTGGCTTTATCGACATCAAGAATTGGCATGCCATATAAGGGAGAATTAGGCCTAGTTCTCGCAGCTGGATTCGTGACATCATTGGCTCCAACGACAACTGCAACATCGGTTTCCCGGAACAAAGAATTGATTCTCTCCATTTCCCAAAGCTGGTCGTATGGGACGTTGGCTTCTGCCAATAAAACATTCATGTGGCCTGGCATACGACCCGCAACGGGATGAATCGCAAATTTGACATTACAACCCCTTTCAAGTAAAACATCTGATAATTCTTTGACGACATGCTGCGCTTGTGCTACCGCCATTCCGTAGCCAGGAACTATTATAACACTCTTGGCAGAAGATAGCACCGTAGCAACATCTTCAATGGCATAAGTTTGTGCCGTACGCTCCTGTCCTCCTTTATATTCAACATCCGTCTTCTTGGCCCCAACTCCACCAAACAAGACATTCAGGAATGACCTGTTCATGGCTTGGCTCATGATCATAGCCAAAATTAGACCCGAAGAACCATCAAGTGCGCCGGCTACTATCAACAGTCTATTGTCTAGTATGAAGCCGAGAGCGGCCGCAGATAGACCCGCATAAGAATTCAGTATAGCTATCACGGTAGGCATATCTGCACCTCCAATCCCCATAACAAGTAAAAATCCGAATATCAATGCGAAGCCTATCATCAAAAAGAGCAAGATCTCCATGGACGGATATAGAACAAGAAAGGCAGCTGTGGCTATCGCCGCCGCCAGAATTGAAAGACTAACTATGTTATGTCCACGGTAAACGGTTGGCCTTCCTGATATCAGACCTTGCAACTTGGCGAATGCGATGCAGCTTCCAATAAATGTGAGAAACCCGAGTATCATCTCAGCACTTAGTACAGCTACAGTCACCGAATCAATACTTTGACCTCTTTGAAGGAATTCGGAAACTCCAACTAGGGCAACCGCCAAGGACCCAAACGCATGGGAAACGGCAGTTCGTTGAGGTACAGCAGTCATCGAAACCTTAAGACCTATTGGCGCTCCCACGACACTACCTGCGACAATGGCCAGTACGAGCAGGTCAATTCTCTGAATCTGAAAAGCAAATAACGTAGCCAGAATCGCAATGACTATTCCCAAAATAGCTGACCAATTGCCTCGACGCGAAGTCGATACTCCACTCATCCACTTCAGAGAAAGAGCGAACAGTAGGATTGAAGCAATATACAGGTACTGAACAAAATCTTGGCTCAATTTTTATCCTGGTGCCGCCTGAACATCCTAAGAATCCGCTCAGTGATCATGAACCCGCTGACGATGTTTGTGAACGCAAGGCCAACAGCTATCGTGACAAGAATCAAAATTAATCTGTTATCAGATTCAGACATCACTATCAAAGCTGCGATTATTGAAACTGACGAGATTGCGTTTGTCAAAGCCATCAAAGGTGTATGTAGCAACCTTGAGACATGCCGGATAAGCTCAATTCCAAGAAACGTGGCGAGCACGAATATCAGCAAATTGATAGCCAAGTCTTGCTGTATCAGACTTGTCAATTTGGTTTCTCCATGGCTGAACTTATCGAGGGGTTGACGATATCCCCATTGTAAACTACTAAAGACGACGAAATTAAAACATCGTCTTTGTCGAATTGGATTGCACCTTCTCTTGTGATGGATAAAACAAATGATACTATATTCCTTGAATACATGTTGCTTGCCTCTCGAGCCATCGTTGATGGAAGATTCGTCAGCCCGATAATAATCACGTCATTCTTCACAACAATATTTCCAGGTTCCGTTAGTTCGCAGTTACCACCCTGTTCAGCCGCCAAGTCTACTATCACAGATCCGGGTTTCATCTTATTAATCGCTTGCTCCGTGAGCAATATGGGTGCCTTTCTTCCAGCCACTAGCGCCGTCGTTATTATTACATCGGACGATTGCGCATGCTCCTCTAGAAGCTTTTGTTGTCTTTGATAGAATTCTGCGGATTGACTCTTGGCGTACCCTCCAGTCGTCTCAACATCGTTCGATTCGAGTTTCAATTCAACGAACTTTGCTCCTAGGCTTTCAACCTGTTCTCTGACAACCGGCCTTACGTCATATGCTTCAACCACGGCCCCGAGGCGTTTGGCTGTTGCTATGGCCTGTAACCCTGCGACGCCGGCACCAATAACAAAAACTCTAGCAGGTGGTATCGTTCCGGCAGCCGTCATCATCATAGGGAATACCTTTTGACTTTTCTCCGCGGCCAGTAACACGGCCTTGTATCCAGCTATGTTAGACTGTGAAGAAAGTGCATCCATAGACTGTGTGCGACTGATTCTGGGGATGAGGTCCATGGCGAAGGCGTTAATATTATGTGAAGCCAAACCCTTTAGGATAGCTTGATTACTTAAAGGATTTAGGAAGGAAATCAACGTAGCTCCACGTCGGAACATTTCAATTTCAGAACTACTCGGAGGGTTTATTTTCAATATGACATCGGCGATTGAGTATAAGGATTTCAGGTCTTTCTCTATACGTGCTCCAGCCTCAATATACTGCTTATCGTGATAACCGGCAAGCTGGCCGGCACCGCTTTGAATTATGATGTCGCCTTTGGGAAGCTTCTGAATCGAATCGGGTACCAGAGCGACTCTTCTCTCTTCAGGCAAATTCTCTTTGGGTACTGCTATTATCATCGCTGTAGTCTGCACATTGTAAAAATCAAGATAAAAGCTTGTAAAGCAACGCGGGCTCGACTGCTGAATACGCTACGCTAAGGACACACTGAAAAAAGAAAAATTGAACTTTTTCATTTAAGAAGTTGATCCGACAGAAGAATATCTTCCTGAAATCACACTTATGATTCTGTTCCTTAATTCTTCACCAGCGAAATTGGATTCTCTGATTGATTTGAGCGACTCGGCCGCTTCTTGGTCTGATACATATTCCCTGAACCATCTTTCGAAATCTCCTCGTTCGTTGTGAACTCTTATGCTTTCGAGTGGTACTTTTTCTATATCCTCAAGGAATTCTACAGGCGTTCTGGCATAACAATCAGTGTTTTCGAATTTGAACCAGGTTTGGTTGTCTGTTGGTTGAGGGAATTCAGGAGCCGCGGTCGCTACCGGGGCAGGTTCCTGAGGCTCGGCGGACGGTGCTTGGACAGAATCTGGAACCGACGTTTCTTGAGATACGCCAGCTGCTTGCGTAGGAGCCACGGTTTCAACCACAGGGGTTGGAGCTTCGGGAGCAGACTCCTGCGCTGGGACCTGTACAGGTTCTTGAACCGACGTTACGCTAGGCTCCGGAACTGTGACCGGCGGTGTTACCTTGAAAGCGTCATCAATTGTTTGTTGAGAGGTAACTTCGACTTCCTGGCTCTGCTGTTGATCCGTAACACTCTCTTCTTCCGAAGTTTCAGCAAAGTTTGGTGCAGAAGTGGCTTCTTCTGCCAAGGCGACTATCTTGGAAGCCAATTCGTCATAATCCGCCTTTGGAACGAAGTAAGCCATCCTATTCTCGAGTTGTTGGATCTTCGCTTCGGCTGCAACCAGCTCTTCTCTAGGAACCATTGTAGATATCTTTCTATCAAGTTCGGCAGTCTTTTCTTGGAGCGCTTCATAGTCATTCTTGGGTACCGTGTAATTCAGCCTTTCCACGACTTCTTCATACTTCTTTTGGAGAGAGATGAATTCCTCCTTTGACACCATAGAGGCTATTCTCTCTTCATATTCTCGCAGCTTGGACAAGCTCTTTTCATGTATGTGAATTGGGACAGTCGTCTCTGATAACTTCCTGAATCTTTCATTAATCTCTTCGAAATTCTTCTGGAGTGTTATGAAATCATCCTTTGGTACCATGGATACCAATCTTTCTTCGTATTCTCTAATCTTTGACAGCGTTTGTTCATGAACATGAACAGGAACGGTACCATCTGTGATTTTTCTTGAAAGTGATTCAATGGCTTTGTTCTGTTGATTGATGACCTTTCCTTGGGCCGCGAGGATATCGGAAAGCGATCTGATTTTTTCGCCCAAGTCTGAAAGTTTCGCGAGTTCTGATTTTGTTCGCTCCAATTCTTCACTGGTCTTGTCTAAAGAAGACTGCATCTGTTCGATTTCCTGTTCGTGATCTTTCTTTGATATGGATTGCTTTAACTGAGCTTCGAGCGTTTTCACTCTGAGCATCAACTTCTTGTTTTCTCCTGCCGATGATTCTGATTTACTCATACCTTATTACCTTCGAAGTTACCCTATGGTTATCACATTAACAAATTCAAGGCATAGAGTGAACATCATTTGACTCATCAATTAACGTAAATGGAGTAATCAAAAAACCGATAAATAGGCATGGAAGGGGCCACATCAAGATTGTTGATTTGAACAAGGGCGAGAATGATTGGAATTTGCTGTAATGACGTACGATTTAGTAAAGAAGTATGGTTCGGTGATGGCACTTGATAACTTAAATCTAAATGTCAACAAGAATGAAATACTTGTACTGTTGGGTCCAAACGGTTCTGGTAAATCAACATTCTTACATCTGATTTCGACTGTTTTGAAACCAACTAGCGGCACGGCCAAAGTCATGGGGTATGATATCATTGAACAACCTTTGAAGGTTAGACAGGTTACTGCAATCTCATTTCAAGAGCCACGAGGATTTTGGCGTCATAAACCAAAACACATCCTTTCATTCCATGCCTCTATGTATGGGATAAATGGTGCTGAGCGGTCTGCAATAGTTGAAAAAACTATGAAGGAGTTCGAGTTGTGGGAATCCAGAGACAAGAAATTCATGGACTTATCTGGTGGGCAGGCAAAGAGACTTGAAGTGGCAAAGCTATTTGTCCATAAACCACAGGTTGCGTTACTGGACGAACCCACTGCCATGGTAGACCTCGACGGCAAAAGAATCATGTGGGATAAAATAAAGGAGCTCAAAGAGTCCGGATGCACCGTTATTGTAGCGACAAACGAAGTAAGAGAAGCAGAATACCTCGCAGACAAAATTTCAATATTTGCCAAAGGAAAGGATGTAATTACGGAGTCACTTAGAAATCTGAAAGACACATTAAAGGGAGGAGATGTAGTAGACTTGGAATTTACGAACGCGATTGATGATTTAGTAATTGGGACTCTTGGTGCGATACCGGGCACCGTTCGTATCATAAAGACATTAGATAATACATTGAGGGCATTTGTCACAAAGTCAGAAGACTGGCTCCCGCTAGCCACTATGCACACACATGATATGGGGTTGCGGCTTTCTTCAATACGAGTTGCGGAACCATCTCTTGACGACGTATTCATGAATATTGTAAAGTCTCAGGTGATCAAATGAAGAGTGCGTTGAACTATCATCAAACAATGGCTCTGTTGAAATTCGACTTACGAGAATCATTCAATTCAGTACTTTGGGTGGGTTATTCTTGGTTCTACTTCTTATTTCAGTTCTTCGTGTATGGCACATTAATCTCCAAGCTTGTTATCACAGTCCAGAATTACTTTTTTTATTATGGTACAGGATTGATCATCTTATCATCTTTCAACATCGCCTCATGGGCAGGAAGACGATTTGTGGAAGGGGCACATGAAGGTCGGCTGAGATATGTGCTGTCGCTACCAATCGGACGCAGCGAATTTTTCCTTGAGCAATTGGTTGTGGGGGTGATAGTCAACATAGTCAGGATGGTGCCTCCCTTGATTCTTGTCCTTTGGCTAAGCGGACTTTTGACATGGATCAACCTCGTATCAACCTTGCTGGTTCTTACACTGGTCGCTGTGGGTATCATGGGGCTCATGATTTCGCTATCAGTAATCGCATTCAAATCATTCGATATTTACAGCGCTATCGTTGCATCTTTGAGTGCCCTTCTTATTCGTTTCAGCACGATAAATTATCCAATATCCTCCATGAATTCTTTATACGCACAGATCTCCTTGTTTAATCCCGTATCATACGGGGCGGACCTCTTTAGAAGAGCCCTTGGGTTGGACACTCCTTTGCTGTTGAACCCAGATTTCTCGTTATCTGTCGTGGCCGCGCTTTGCGTCGGGACTATTTTCCTTGGAATCTTCTTCATTTCCAAGTTTGTTGAGGGTGTGAAGTCATCTTGAAGCAGTGGCAGGCTGTCTTGAGAGTTATCAAAGTCGATCTATCCTACTTTTTCAGAACAAAATGGTTGATTGTAACACTTGTGACCTTGAATCTATCTGATATGCTGGTCGTCGGCGCGGTCTACACAAATATGATGAATTTCGATTACTTTGTATTTTACGTACCGGGCGTCATAATAGCTGCCATGTTCGCAGCTGCACTTGACGTAGGAAGACGGGTACATTTGGGGCTATCAGAAGGCGTCACTCAATACTATCTTAGCTTGCCGATATCTCTTGAGTCATTAGCCTTAGCTCATATTTTGTCAGCTGGCCTAGGAGGCTTGATTTATAGTGGCATACTGCTTGTTGTAGCACTGGCGATCGTCCCCAAACTAATCTCATTTTCGACATTGATTATGATTCCTTTCATGTTTTTGGTGTCGATGGGTTTAGGAGGAATAGCAGCTATAATCAATCTTTTCTCGGGGGGTGGCGATCGTTTTTGGGCTTTTGCCGAAGGCATTCAAATGATATTTCTTGGAATGAGCACAGTCTTTTATCCCATATCTGTTATTCAGTCTTTTTTCCCAGGCTATCTAATGTCAATAATTCTGTTGAACCCATTAAGCCAAATTACCAATGCGCTCAGAAGCGCTATTTCACCTGTTCCTGCCATTACCTTGTTCTCTCTTGGTCAAATCGCAGTTACCTCTTTTCTCATGTTGGCTATGGGGTTTCTCTGCTATAGATACGTGTTCATCAAAGTAAAAAACCAAGGAAAGATATGAATCACCATCTATCAAAATGAACGAAGTCTCGCCATGGCTTTCTGCCTCTCTTTAGTGAAGGAGAAGGCACGTCTTTATCCGGATATCCTATAGAAATAACACCGACAGGTTGAAAGTGTTCGGGGATACCGAGTAGCTTCCTCACTTCCTCTACCTTGGTCACGCCAGTAAATGCGGAAGCAAGCCCTTGGTCCACCGCTGCCAGAAAGATCAACATGCAGGATGCACCAATATCGAAAAACCAGTAAGGAGTAGGCCATTCGATTTCAGTACCATCTTCTTTCAGTTTATCCGGTTCTCTGTATCTGTCATGATATATTTTTTCGCTTACACATGCGACAAGAGCCGCTGGGGCTTCCGATACCCATCTATGAAATCCTGATTTGACATATTCTGATTCGCCCTGGAGTTCTGCAAGCTTCGTCTTGATTCGAATATCCTTGATTACAACAAAGGCGGAGCCTTGACTGAAGCCAGCACTTGGTGCCTTTTCTGCTGTTCGTAAGATAGTGTTCAATACTTCATCAGAAATCTTTTTGTCCTGAAAATGCCTTACCATGCGTCGTCTGCGTACCGTTTCTTGAAATTCCACAGTTTTCACCACTCGGAATTAATATCAAACTGAAGCTTATAGTTGATACAAATAATAAGATTTATTCTTCCTTCGCAGCCTTTTCTTGCATCAAATCTATGGCGCGTTGTCTTATTTCAGTGTAGAGGTTGCACCAGTCGCGCCCTGAAACCAATAAGTTGTACGGTTTTAGTTTTGAATGAGTGCATTTACCTCTCTCAAGAATATCAGCATTAAGGGGGTCATTTGGTACAAACCAGACGCAGGAAAGACAATTTTCATACTGCCATATTATCCTTTTCAGGTTTCGCTGCAATTCAGGTTCCGTAGATGAACCGCTCAATCGGATTCCTTCCACAAACGACCCTTATGAGGTTTACTACTAGGCGCTCATCTGGAGCCAATGCAATAAATATTTTTGATCGTTCAATTCTGGTCAGCGAAATGTATATGATCAATGATACAACCATAAAGAAGCCCATTCAGTGACAGAGTAAAACCCACAAAACATTTTAGAATAAGAGTCATGCACAGATCCAAGTTGGCCATAGTTCGATGGTGCGATAAATGCATGTCCAGAACACCACATGAGATTATAAACGATAACAGTGATTATAATCCGAGGGGTAGAGGGTTATATAAATGTAGAAAATGTGGTAATACCAAATGGATGCGGCACCTGAGACCTAGCTCTGAAATCGGTTACTAGAAATTTATAGGAGACACCCATCAGTAAGCTAGGCATTTCACATATCATCAATTAATACTGAACATGACCTTAATCGAATCACTCGAATTCGCCATGTTAAAAGCTTCATCATATTCATCCAACTTGAAGGTATGAGTAATCATTTCTTTGACTCTGACCTTTCCTGATTCCAGAAGACTTATTGCGTCTTTAAATGGACCACATCTTGAACCCTGAATTCTTACTTCTTTTACGACGGCCTTTGTGAAATCAAATGGCACCTGCACGCCATGAGTACTTTTTGTGTGAATTACACCTCTGGGGCGGACTATTCGAAGTGCAACTTTCATGCCTTCCGAATTTCCGGTCGCTTCGACCACGTGGTCAAAACCTACATTTTGGGTTAGCTCCATAGCTTTTTCTAACTCACCCCTATCAAGAACAAAATCAGCGCCATACTGTAGAGCCAGTGACTTCTTTCTTTCACTTCCTCCTATAACGAGCATCAGTTTGGGTCTGGTAAGTCGAAGAACTTGCAGGATCAGTAGTCCGAGTCTTCCAGCTCCAATAACTGCACAAGTCGAATTTCGTGAAATTGAACACATTCTTGTAAGTTCTATAGCTGCAGCAAGCGGTTCTATGAAAGGGGCCTCTCTATCGCTAATTGATCGCGGAATTCGGTGAAGATTTTCTGAAGGGACTGACACATATTCTGCGAAACCACCGTTTCTACTGATCCCTAAAGTCTGTACTTTTGCACAGTGTATTCTCATATTATGAGTACAAAAATAGCATCGCCCGCAGGCAATGTTAATTTCAGTTACAACACGATCTCCCACAGAAAACACGCGTTGTTTCTCTGGGAATTCATGTATCCGCCCGAATATCTCATGTCCCAATATTATGGGAGTCTTAACAGGATAATCACCAGAAACGATAGCTAAATCGGTACCGCATATTCCAGCCATGCTCACCTTGACAACTACATCGTTATCATGTGTGACAATTGGGACATCTTTCATAGAAAGCTTCGCATCATATACCAGACCATGCACAACAAGAGTGAGAACACCGACCCTATAATGTTATAGATTCTGATCTATTGATATAAAATCAGAACACTTAATTTGATGTAACTCGATAAATCGATCATGTCCTCGATAGTCATCTCCAAGGTTTCTGGCCTGAGATTTTCGAATGTGTATATGATAGAACAAGGTGATGGTTTGACTCTTGTGGACACCGGCACTTCGTCAGATTATGAACGCATAATCTCATTTTTAGAAAGCGTTGGAAAAAATGTCACTGACATAAAATTGATAATTTTAACGCATTCTGATGCAGACCATTCAGGAAGTGCAGCACGATTACGCCACAATTCTGGTGCCAAAATAGCGATTCACAGACTTGATGCATCGAGGGTTTCCGGCAAAAAACAATTGAAGGAAGTGAACAGCAAGGTCGGAGCGTTATTGTTGAAGACATTTAATATGTTTATGAAATTCGATGCATTTGAACCGGATATAATCATCGAGGATGGTGATACCTTGGGTCAGTAGAAGGTAATTCATGTACCAGGACATACAGAAGGAAGCATCTGTCTCTATTTGCCCGACATTGCTCTATTTTCAGGAGATACGCTCAGAACAACCAATGGCGGAGTGTCTTTACCTTCAAATTATCTCAACTTCGATAGCAAATTGATCAGAAACTCTGTGAAAAAGCTTGGTAACCTGAAGTATAATCAACTTTACCCCGGACATGGAGAGCCGATCATGAACGATGCTGACAAAGAAGTCGCAAAATTAATAGATTCTTTACGCTGATTCTGTTAGCTAATAAAATTCGCACCAAGCCATAAGGATATCAGAATTTACATGGAAAACATGCCCCAATAGGTACGCTTTTTAATTAGGCACATGCGGGGCAAAAAGTAGTATGACAAGAGTTGGCATAGACGCAATGTATGTACACACTCCCGAGCTGTACGTGGACAATTCGGAGCTGGCAATTGCACGAAACGAAGACCCAAAGCACTTCGTAGAAGGGATTGGAATCAAATCATTTAGTGTAGCTCCACCCAACGAAGATCAAGCCAGCATGGCAGCAACTGCGGCTTACCGATTGATGGAATCATATAACATATCACCCTCTGATATCTTCAGGATAGACACTCCTACCGAGAGTGGATTGGATGCATCGCGTGCATTGGTATCGGATGTTGTAGGCATGTTGGAACAGGTGTATGGCAGGGGCAGTTTCTCCCATTTGATGGGCTATGAACAGAAATTTGCATGTGTAAGCGGCATGGAACGTCTTTTGGATTCGTCTGCTTGGTTCGCTGCAGGTTGGAACTCAAGAAAGTATGCTTTGGTGTTGGTAACGGACATAGCGAAATATGAACTGAGAAGTAAAGAGGAACCGACACAAGGGGCTGCTGCGGCAGCCCTCTTGATCGGAGAAAATCCGAGGTTGCTCGAGATCATACCACATGCAGTTGGCTCAGGGTTGCGGAATGAAAGAGGCGATTTCAAGAAACCCGGTGGAAGAACCATAGCGTTGGTGGATACGGTTGGCAAGGGGCGATCCTACGCTGCATATCTGTCTGAAATGAAACAAGCTTGGCTAAATTTCAGTTCTTCAATTAAGAATACAAGCCTTTACAGAGAAAAAGACGAGACGTCTACAGTGGACCTGATTGACCGAGCCGGCTTCCATAACCCTCACAAAAAAATGGTGATTTCAGCATATGCATCATTATTGATTCATGAGTGGCGCAACCGACCGAAATGGAGTCAGGTGGTATCAAGAATTGGACCGGAACCACCCAGGGGAGACATGGATGACCTGACCTATTACATGTCAAAGGAATATAATGAATTCAGAAGAAAATTCATGGCGCTTGATGAGTTCAATCTGGATTTCGAAAGAAAGGTAGGTAGTTCGCTGATCGCACCGGAACTTATCGGAAATTCGTATGCAGCATCGGTGTTCGTTGGTTTGGATAGTATTTTCGAGAACGATAAAGAATCACTCTCAAACAAGATTCTAGCGCTTTGCGGATATGGAAGTGGAAGCCACGCTCTGATTCAGGCGACCAAAGTCGCGCCAGATTACGACTCGGTCAGGAAAAAGCTTGACCTGATGAATAGGATATCCCAAAGAAGAAAGCTTTCTATTCAGGAATACGAAGAGATTCACCAAGGTCTTGCACGGATCGAGGATTGCAAGGTCATCTCCAAGCCACGCTTTGTTCTGGTATCAGTTGGGCAGAAAGGCACCACAAGCGAAGGAGACAGAGATTATTCACTAGCACGTTAGAGGGGAACATATACATACATTCATTCGTTTTTAGTCTCGGGTAAGCATATTATGTCAGCCGATATCAAGTTAAAAGACGCAAGGTTGAGGGGAAGAACAGGTCAGTTCACCATACTTATCAAAGATGAGACAATTCAGAGTGTGAATCATGATTCTTCTGCACGGGCCGAAGTCACCATAGATGCTAAAGGCGGCCTCGTCACAGAATCTTTTGTTATAGCCCATCTTCATCTAGATAAAGTTCTTACAGGTGAAAAAGTTGGCACTTCTGCTCTTGACCTTTATCAATCAGACAGAATGAAAACAAAGGAAGCAATCAAGATTGCATCTTCGATAAAGGCAAGTTACACAGAAGACGATATAACAAAAAGGGTGACCAGGATACTCGAACTCGCAATCAGATATGGTGCTACGCACATAAGAGGTTTCGTAGATGTGGATACTAACATAGGACTTTTGCCCATGAACACCATACTTAAACTCAAACATAAGTTCAAGGATAAAATCAACTTGCAGTTAGTTGCATTTCCACAAGAAGGAATACTTGAATCTCCTGGATGCTCTGAACTCATCGAGAAGGCGATGGAAGCAGGAGCCGATGTGGTTGGTGGCATCCCGTGGATAGAACGTGGAAACGCAAATCAACGCAGACATATAATACAGGCCTTTGAAATAGCCAAAAAATTCAGGGCACCGGTTGCTATGCTCGTCGATGACTCCGAAGATAGGAATCTGAAGACACTAGACATGCTCGCAGAACAAACAATAAGGTATCGGTGGCAAGGTATGGTGGAGGCATGCCATGCACGGGCAATGCAGTTCTACGACAAAAGGGAACTTCAGAGGACCATAAAATTATGCAAGATGGCGAAAATTGGCCTAGTTAGCAGTCCTCACACCGGTCCGTATTGCGCTCCCATTAAAACGCTGGATAAATCTGGGATCACGGTAGCCTTGGGGCAGGATGATTGCGATGACGCCTATTATCCATATGGACGTTGCAAGATGGTCGAGATCGCTTATCTTGCCTCACATATACTCAGAATGATGACATCGAAAGAAATAGACCTGCTATATGACTGGATTACCAAGACTCCAGCCAGAATAATGGGCTACGAAAACTTCGGCACAAACCCCGGAAATAAAGCCAACTTGGTCGTATTTAAGGAGAAGAGTGTACGCGAAATCATCTCCAATCAATCAGAACCGTCAGCAGTGGTACATGAAGGGAGACTGCTGTATGGTGGAATCCCTTGATGAAGTCAAGTCTGTCTGCTTAATATCTCCCAGTCAACTCTCTTTTCTAGTACGGCATTCTTTACCTGCATTTCTCTTTCAGTTAGTTTTGAATTTCCTGTCTTTATTTCAACGAAGACAACTCGTTTCAGATTCCCCTCGTCAAGTCCATCAAAAACAACCAAATCAATTGGGCTGCCCAGGAATCTTGTATCTTTAGGATTGTATTTTGCAAGAAATTCAGGAAGAAATGGAATCAGCTGTTCGGTAACTTGGCCAATTATCGTTGAATGGCTTTTCCTCTTTGCATCTTCTCTGATCGCAGATTCATGTTCGAGAGTCCAAGTATCGAATTTAGCCTTAAAGTAAAACCAAGCGGATAATATTCCTCCCGCTATTGCGGCTGAGGCTACGATGATCAAAAGTATTAACGTCGTGATATCGAGCATATGGTAACACTACTCCCTTCTCAATCAGCACACTGTTTCTTAAAAGCATACAACACGCATCTCGGGTTATTGCGCTTTATGAAGCAGTCTAGGTCATGTCACCATGTCCATTACATATCATATTTCGAGTTGTAAGGAGAAAAATCATCAACTCCGTGACCGAAAACAATCAAGATTATAAGACGCACTTCGACCATAATGGACAATGAAGGCATCAATAGTATGGAGTTCTCCAGAGCCCGAAAAGACAATAGCAATAGCTATGCGCAGATGTTACAGTACCAAACCCATAGAAGAAATCCAGAGCGAGCTTGATCAGAAGGGATCCGAATACTGGAAACATCTCATCGGCTTGGCCCTTCGCGACAAATCGTTAGACGTAGTAGAGCACTTCTGCTTAGAAGTACTGATTGAAGGCTTACCTGAAAACGAAGCGGGACGGTTGGCCATGTACTTCCCTTTCATGCGATTCCTAAAGATATCACAAGACGTATGGTTGGTTTCAATAAACGCTAGGACCCTAATTGAGGCATATCATACACCAGAAGGAAAAGGAGTGATGAGTGAAATAATGGCCGCAATGAAGAAGTCTGACGTCGGCTCGGATTTCTTGCAGGTTGCATTTGGTGAAGTTGCAAATTGAAGGTCAATCTTCTCTGGTACACAGACCCGAGCATCATCAAAAGGGCACTCGAAAGATTCAAAATGGAGTTTCCAACAGAGAAATTAAAAGAACACATCACCTATATGTTCGAAATAGAAGAAATAAGCAGGGTAACTACGCATCAGCTGATCAGACACAGGTTGGCTTCATATGATCAAGAATCCCAGAGATTCTCTGCAGCATCGAGAGAATCCTTCGTCTTACCTCCCTCGATTCAGTCCAAATCCGAAGCTCTCAAAATATACGAAGATGCATTGAAGCTAACATCAGAATCCTTTGAAAGAATGGTGGCGCTTGGTGTTCCAAAGGAGGACGCACGATATGTCATGCCTCATGCGATCAAAACTAAACTTGTGATGACTCTAAGCGCATATAGCCTGCAGCATATATCAGAACTCAGGACGGCACCTCAAGCCCAGTGGGAGATAAGGGAACTTGTAACGCTTATGAGAGATGCTGCAAGGAAGGCCACACCATCTATATGGGTATAACACACCCAACCAGAAACAAAACCAATTGCAGTATACTTTGTGATCGGTATTTCCACATCTCAAATTTAGGTTGGTAAATACGGTTCGCCCTGATAGGGTTGTATACCCAAGGCTTCCAGTTTTTTAACCACACTTTCGGCTGATTGCTTGCTCAGAAATTGCGACATCGCCTTGGAATTACCTCCTGAATCGCAGAGTACCACGACTACGGAAGGGGGTTTAAGTTGCACTATTGCGTAAAAATTTTCTTCTCCCACCGGGTCGAAGGAAGTCGATTCATGTTTTAGAAACACTGCTCCCTTGGCGTAACCAGACACCCCTCCAAGGATCTTCGCCGCCTCTTCCGTTCTTTCCTGCCCGATTTTGCACGCATCGAAGTATCGCATGCTAAACAAATTAGGCATGAAATCGAATTAAAATATTAACATAGCTCTCAATCCACACAAAGAGGTCCATTTAGTGCCTAACAGCCTTGGTGCTTCTGTGGAATGTAAGAGCAAAGAGATGCAAGAACGCCAATAATTGTATTGAGTTGCAACAATAAACTAGAACGATAAGAAGGTTAGACCATGGGCCAAAAACCACACACTAGATGAACTATGATTGATTAAACAAACCGAAATGTCTCTCTAATTGGGAGCTCCACCTGAATTGTCACTTGCTCCAATCTTGAATCGATCTATCGATTTCAATACTTCATTTTTCCCAAGCAGGCTTTAGTCTTTGCTGACTTGCCTCATGTTTCATACAAATTGTCCATATTGTGTAATCCAGTCTTTCTATATGAGAACCAACCTGCAGATAAGAGGCCGCCAAGGGGAATCGAACCCCTGCCCAGGGCTCCACAGGCCCCGATACTACCACTATACGATGGCGGCCACAGTTGGCGCCTCCATCTGCCTAAAAAATCGAACATAATAAAGAAGTTGTGAAAGGGAGTGTCTGGAGCCTTTGAAAGACGCCTGGCTGAGGATATGATACAAGAATCTCCAGAGGGATTTGTCGCCTAGTGGTTACCTTCAACCTGGTTTTGTTTAATTCTGCTGAATGAAGCGGCGACACGCAAAGATTACGTTAATAACGGACATATCCGAAAAATCAGAGATATCCGTATATCTAGGTGTTTCCTATAGTCAGTCGAGGTAGAGAAGAAAAATGACTGAGACGATGACGCCAAGAAGGCCAAGTACGGAAATTGAGACGATCGGGAAGTACGGAATTTGGACAGCCGTTATTGGCATGCTACTGGTATTGATCGACGGAACAGTAGTGCTTGGAATTAACGCTGTACTCGCTCCCTCATACGGTGGGCCAGCCGTGGTTGGCTGGACCCAGATTATTCTGTCACTTATTGCACTGGGAACAATGTACTACTACAAGAGACATTCATCAGCAGTAGCATGGACTGTAGGAATACTGGCTCTCATTACATACTTCTTCGATGGAGGATTCTGGTACGTCGGAGCAACACTTGCTTTGATAGGCGCGATCCTCATAGGATACAGAAAGTAGTGGTGATATGACACGACTTTCCGAAGATCTCAGCACAAAGGGGAGATCTCGGTCTCCCCTCTCTTTTTTCTTTTGATCCGGGTTCTGATAACAGAAGGTGCGTTTCTACGTCAGGGTGAGAGAACAATTGGTAGAAAAGTCTATAATATCTGAATTATGGGAAAGATCTGTTATGTCAGGTGACGATCAACGAAACATGCTCTTGGTCATTCAAAGGCTTTGTAAGAGATTCGGATTTAACGACTCCATGTCAGTGTTGATGGCTCATCTGATGTTACAGCAGAGGCCGATGTCAATCGAAGACCTCATGTCCGCGACTCATCTGAGCAGGACAAGCGTATCTACAACATTGGGCACACTTGAATCGAAAAATCTGGTGATTAAGGAAAAGAAAGGACGTGTCGGTTATTATATTTCGAATTTCGACTTCACCAAGATGATAGCCGATCAGCCGACTAGGGTCCTTGAAGAGGAGATCAAGCCTCTGATTTCCATAGTGGAAAAGGGTCAAAAAGCAGCACAAGACGAAGAACAAGAGCAACGTTATGGAATGCTATTGACTCAGCTAAAAGGCAGCGCCGCTACTCTTGAAAGAATAATAAAATGCATGCAAGCAACTCGATAAATTAACCTCTGATTGTTTCAGGGTATGTGGGAAACCACGATACAGTTAACGACGGTTATGATAAGAAAGAGTTCTTCGGAATAGAGAAGAATCATACACAAAGATAATTAATTAACATATATTAATATGTCAATCTGATGCCTTGATGATCATGATATGCGGCCTTGGTACGTGCTAGCCTGGGATGGATTCAAGGGATGAGCTCCGATCATGAATCCAGAGTCTCGTGGCGCTGGCAAGTTGCAAAGAGCTTCTGAACATGTGCGGAAATATCTTATTCTATATACGATTCTGTCGGTCGCAATCGCATTACCTATTGGATATCATTCAAGCGGGTTTACGATAGCCAATAGAGGCCTCCTTTCTAATCTTGTCATTTTCTTTGCCATTCTTACCATTTATCCATCAATGATACAACTCAAGACAGAGGGGTTTGTCAAGTCGCTCAAATCGTGGAAACAGATTCTTGTATCTCTAATCTACGTGTTCGTGCTGTCTCCAATCATTGCGTTTGGACTCGCTCCAACATTTGGAAACGATCAGATAGGAGTCGGGTTTGTCACTGCAAACATTGTACCTGCATCCAGCGCCTCCCTCGGTTACGTCCTTATTGCGGGCGGGAGTATAGAGCTTGCGACCGCACTTGCGGTACTAAGTTTCGTCATAGCGATCCCTGCCATCCCGCTCCTCCTGAATTTTTACGGGAGCCAGGTTTCGACAGCGATATCGACGATACCAGTATTGTTATCTGTTTTTTACATACTTGTTTTGCCATTCGCAGCTGGTCAACTAACTAGGTATCCCCTTCTACGCAAGAAGGGGTCGTCCTTCGTTAACAAGACACTCAGACCATACCTTTCGCTCGCCACAATGCTATCAATGCTTTCGCTTATTTTTGTGCTTGTAGACAAGGAAGCTTCCGTGATGATATCAAAACCCCGAATCGTGGGAGAAATCATCGGATATCAATCAGCAATAATCGTTGGAATCCTGATTGTCTCAATACTTGTAAGCAGAATGATGCACTTTTCCTACGAGGATCACCAGGCGGTGGCCTTTATCTCTGTTACCAAGAATCAAAGCGTTGCAGCCGCCATAGCAACGTTGGCCCTCAACCCCATTTCGGCCTTACCACCGGCAATCATCCCAATGATACAACCTGTTATTGCGATCATTTACATACATCTAGAGAAGACGATCAAAGCTTTTTTCCAACTTCCACATGAACAGCCTCTTGAAAGGAAGCACCCAGCAAGCAGTCAGTGAACGTTAATTCTCGTATCTGAGTAAAGTGTAAAAAACACATCTTGGCATTCAAAAAGGTCGAGAAAAAAGGAAAAAGATATTCCACTTAGAAGTCACACATTCTTCAGTGGACACATATTACTCAATGTTAATGTTAGCTTTGTCGATCGATTTCTAATTTTTGCACGATTAGGAGTGAGTAGAAACGATAGCGAGTTCGGGAGATGGATTCGTGGAACTGACGCAGAATCATTCTAGAGCATTTATCATCATGTGTTGAGCCGGGATGTTATTTACCGGTTTGCATTTTCCAAACCATTGATATAGGATAAAGAACGTCGGTAATACAAGCTTTCGAGTTTGCCAGAGAAAATAGAATTATACCAAGATAATGAATGATTCTCATGAGTGCCAATGGCATTCCATATAAGAGGGTTCGTTGAACCAAGCAACTCTGAGGCCAGAGAGTGACAGAGGAATTAAGAACAACTTGTGCATAAATTACTTATGGAAGCGTTTCGTCTTATGGGGGGATGCTTCACAACCGAGCTAATGAATTTCTTGCGTGGCAATTTTTGTCGAAATGTAGAAAAGTATTAACAATGTGAAAGGTCATACATCATTCCCACCAGAGATCATGTCGAATAAAAAACGTCGGTTACTCGGAATTGTTTTGGTCGTATTCCTTATCGTGGGTTTCGAAACATTCATCGCTTTTCCTCCATCAAACAGTAATGCAATTTCGAAGCTCAGGCCCATAATACTCTATTTTGATTATGGCTACCCCACATTTCAAATCTCACAGTTCCCAGACATAGTGAACTTTACATTGCAGCATGGTTTCAACACACTGATGATGGTTGTTTTCAAGGACCACAAATCCGAATTCAACATGTCTACAATAAAGTACTTTATTTCATATTCCAAGTCAAGGGGACTGACCTATGTTCCCAGCTATTATATCGAATCTTTGGCAGATCAGATTAACGTCAGTGGCTTGACTTGGGTAAATTTGGACATGGAACGAATGGATCCAACACCCCAGTCCGTATATTATAATAATGTGGCTAAATTAGTGCCTTTTGTTTCAGTGACATCGCCCTACGGTCAACAGATAAGGTTTCATACTCCGTTGAATATCGTCGAAACATATTCAGGTTGGCCTTGGTTCTGGTTAATGCAGTTTACTTACTACCATCCTGGAAAGATCTGCTCTGTTGGAGTTTGGTTGATGAAAAGTGAAAGTGAATATGATGCACAGAAAAGTTACTGTTTGAAATACACTGGAGGTGTGATGGTGTTCGACTATTCCAACCTTCTTAGATTAGGCTACAAATAATCACTCTTTTCAACATTTCAATACATCAAAATCACAATGATCGTCATACTTCCCTATCTTGGGTTGTTCTTTCCTGAATTCTTGTACCGATAAAGAATTATGTTTCTATCGTGAGCGAGTACGCACGAGTAGTTTTGTTGGATACCTGCAACCTTTGTGAAAGAAAAAAGGAAAAAGATTCCGACTATTGCATATATCATTCTGAGGCGTTCAAAATTATAAATGAGAAGTTTCCTCTTTGGAAAGACGCTTTCGGAGAACTTTCATGGAAAGAGTACTTGGAGAATCTGATAAAGAATTCTGCAACCGGTCAATGGATCAAAGAAGTTGCCGAGGGATTATTGAAGAAAGCCTAAGCATACTGACGCCAGGTGTGACCGCAGGCGGTACATCTGTAGAATTGGGTCGGCGGTTCATCCCCACTTCTCGTTTGAAGGAACCACCATTGGGCCTCCATATTTCCACACTTCGGGCATTCAATCGTGGTTACCGGCATGGTTTTCAGCTTGTCAGCTTCATCTCCAACAACTTTGATGGATGCGGTTGAAGCCTCGTCCGATATCTCAACGCCCTTTTGGTCAGGCATGTTTGAAGAGTATCCACACTTGGGGCACACAAGGGCTATCACTGCCTTGTCTTCTATCTTTATCTGCCTTGGTTTCATCCTAGAATTACATTTAGGGCAAAAATCCATCAAACACTCCCTCCATACTGTTCTAAGGCTTTCGTTATGGACTCTTCCAGAGCCTTCGCCTTAGAATATGCCTTATCACACGCAAGCTGTAACGCCTGGCGAGGCTTTCCAGTCTTCATAATCAAACTCATCTTTTGAGTCTTGAGAAGAGGGTGCGGCTTGTTGAAGGCGGCGAAGGATACATTTTCATCTGTCAGAAGTTCTTGCTGTATGACCTGCAGGACAGATTGATCGATTCCTGAAATCTCCAGCTCGAGGCTCTTCTGATCCTCCTTCAGGACTCTTACATCCATGATATTCAGCAGGGGTGGTAGGTATACCACGTTTAAGCGTTTCGGGAAGTTTTTCCCAGACACTGACAGACTTGCATAAACGAACTTTGTATGGTTACTGTGTGAACCAACCTAACGTCTCATGAAGCGACGCCTAGACCTATGAAATCTGAAGCGCTCGTTTCCCCGCCTCTGGAAACGCCTTCTGAAGCTACCTCCAGAGCCGCGTCGGAATCTCCTGTGCTCGGACCTTTCCATGGGAGGGTTGTATCCGGCAAGTTTTCGGCTCTCCACATTGCCACATACTTGACATTGAACCTTGTCAGGTGGCATCAAGTCTACGTTTCCGCCGCAATTAGAGCAAAACGTCCTGATAATTCCGGAGTCTTTATCCTCCATATCTAACCAAACAGTGTTGTTGGCGAGGCTACTCACGAGACAACGAACTACATCCCCGAGCTTATAGTAACTGGTACCTCTGCGATCGTGCGACCTGAGGATCCCGGTAATGTCACTCGAAACCTCCCTATCATTGACCATATAGATTCTCACTAGGCCCCCGGCCGACGTAAGGCTCTCGACCGTCCCTTGCACGTAGTCGCCTGGCATTGGGAATGGACTGCCAAGACCACGACCCTTCACTGATACTGTCCGCTCTCCTTTGTCGACTTGAATTTCACCAAGAACCATCGATCTGATTTCTCCATTCTCTTCGTAAGTGAGTCCAGTGGGAGAAAATTCTTCTATCACGCCTACTCGATCGCCAGGTGCGGCAAAACTTCTCTCTTCTTTCACCATTTTAATCAAACCCAGAACGAGTAATCGAATATATCCCCCAAGTCTTCCCCTTTAATCAATCTTATGAGGCCAAGCGCCTGTTGGTATGATAGTACCGGTCTATCGAAGTTTTCGTTGTCCATTGCGACTCTGGGACAAGCAGTCTCTATAAAAGCATCAACATTCCGAATAGCTTGCAACCGCTCAGCTGTAATCTCTCGAAGCGAAAACATCACTACATTCCTACCGAGACTCTCGAGGTCACTTTTGACCTTGTAAGCTTGACTTCTGAAAAACTGACCTTCTTTCAGGCTTGTAATAATACCAATCGTATTTGCGTCTTTAGCCTTATAAATCGAGAGAATTGCCTTTCTTTCGAATTTGTCGCCTTCGGGCTTGACGTCCACCACTTCATTGAAAAATGGGTCTGCCATAAAAGTTGGTCTTCTTGTAGCCAAATAGACACCCATGGCATGAAATCTACTTTGGCCGAGAAAAATGAATGAGTTAACATCTTTGGCTATATTTCTTGCAGAATGGAAATTACATCCGAACACCTGTCCATCGAAGAGGGCGCCTTCTGCCTCTCCTTTTCTGGCATCTATGCCTAATTTTTGAAGTCTATGTATAGCCTCCATAATGTATGATTTATGATTGCTGATCGTAACCACGCCTACCGGTTCGAGATTTTTCCTTTTTATGACAGCGGCAGCATGTTCAAGCACCTGTCCAAAATCTACATCATATTCTGCATCTATAAGGTACGTATATCTGCCAAGTTTTTCTACGCCTATTGAGTGACCAATATTCAATACCAGGTCGACGCCCAGTCTTTTGGCATCAAAGTTTACCAAGTCACATGTTCCCCAAGTATGGTCTAACAGTATCACCGTTTCGACCCCATATCTTTCTTCTATTCTCTTTGCCAGAGGAACCAAGGCACTCAGAAGACCATCGGGCGCCTCTAAACCAATACGTTTTGGACGTTCTTGAGACAGAATTTTATCTATCTGTTCCTCTCTTATTACTAAGCTCACGTCAAGCACCGGCGACCTCTGCAGGGATGCCGAATTCTTCGATTTTGGTCTTTACTGGTAGCTTGCTAGCAGAGACCCTGAGCGAATCTAGTGCAGCCTTTACGTTGTTGCCCTTTATTCCCAATTCAAGTATGACCGTACCGGGATATACCCGTGCAGCCAAGCCGGTTGGTTTACCAAAAGACTTTCTCATGCCTTCCTGTAACCTGTCTGCACCTGCTGTCGCTATCATTTTGTTCTCTTTGAGAATTATGTGCGGATAAACCCTTATCCAAAGGTAGTAATTACCCTCACCTAAAGGTCCTGCGATCTTGTTGACTGCAACTCTGCACGCTTCTAATGCATTATGCCTTATCTGGGCCTTCTCTAAGGATACAAGTCTGAACTTATGGTCATACTTGTCGCTTGGGTTACCCATGGTAAATCTTGCGATTTTGGGTTGTGGAGGTCCACCTACATACTCCTTCCTAGTATATGGTTGACCCCGCACTGGTGTGTAGTTCCTCCCATGCAAAACCGGTCAGAGCCGGTCTTGAAGTCAGTGTTTAAAAGCATTCTGCTGATTTGGTTATTTTCATGGGAAGCAATAATGCATACTTCAGACTCGCATGAAAGGATTCGATAATCCTACAAGGGAACAGCAGCTTTTGTACATATTTGGGGTTGCCGTCTTGTGTTTTGGACGATTCGAAAGCTATAAGAGGATTGACCGAATACATCTTTCGATTTTATTTATATGCTCAGAGTCGGAAAGGTAGACGAAAAGCAATCAAACCTGATTCTTATTCCCGCATTTGGTGAAGCGTCAATAGCCGAGGTCAGGTCGGTCTTAAAGGAAAAAATCAAAGAGATACGAAAAATTTGCGATTCTGCATATGTATTGAGAACCGACTCTCCGGTCTGGGGTGAAATCAAGAAGCTGGCTGGTTTTCATAAGATAGGCGTTGTCACATTCGAAGGCTCTGGTCCTGAAGCGTTGGATGAAACTGTCAGATTATTCGAAGAATCATCAAAGAAGAACTATTCAGTGAGTCTGTACTGTTCACCGAGCCCGCACTTGATGTATACATCACTTATCGAGGACCTACTTTTAACTTTGCGTTCTCGAAAAGTGAGGCGAGTTAATCTTGTCAGGACAGACCCCGGGCACGAGATCTATGCCGAAGACATAGTCTCAAGGGAGATATTTGATATTATAGTTGTCGGTGATGACAGAGCAAAAAGCATTTTTGGAATGACAACTCATGTGTTCAACACGGAGGATTTCCGCGCAAGGTCTGTAAACAGACCTTCCGAGATTCCCAAAATTGCAATGTCACCCAGACTTGCAAAAACATTAGTGAACATAACATCATGTCCTCCTGGCGGACTTCTAATGGACCCTTTCTGCGGGTCGGGAACGATCATAGGCGAGGCGATGTTGATGGGTATCGACTGCATAGGTATAGACATTGACCGTAGGCAAATCAGAGAATCTCATCGTTACCTGGAATGGTTACGCGTCAAGTATCCCCAGGTTAAATTGGGGCATTACAGACTTACAGTTGGAGATGCGAGAAGTTTGGAGAAGCTGATTCCAGACCAATCGGTTGATGCAGTGGTAACAGAACCAATCCTGCTGCCCGCCTATGACCACCTACCGGCGTATTCAGATGCCAGTAGAGCCTTACTAAGATCAAAAGGGACGTATCAAGACGCTCTTCATTCCATAGGAAGAGTGCTGAAAATAGGAGGTTTGGCTGGAATCGTAGCACCTGAAGTCCAGACCAAGGAAGGACCACTGAGATTGGAACTTGAAAGTGGCAGGAATGATAGACTCACTCCAATTTTGGCGGATTCTGGCAGGAGTTACATCCAGCTTGGCATTCAAAGCACCAGATGGGTGAAACGCAATCTTTACTTGTTTAAAAGGGTATGAATGATCAATTGAGTTTCCTGTCCAGTCTGCGCAAGAATCCTAAAATGACCGAAAACTGGTTTTCATTCAGGTAAGATTCATTGAACAATTTTTTGAGTATTATGTTGACTTCCAGCTTTTTTGAGTCAATAAAGCCCGTTTTGATAAGGAGGTTGTCGACATAATTCATTGCTGTATCCTTCAATTTGCGGTTTATTCCATTTCGCCGAAATGCGACGCCTTCGGTTCTGTTCAAAGCATATAGTATTATAGCAAGCGCATGGGAAATGTTTAGTGTTCTGTAGCTCGTGCCAGTTGAGACACTCAGTATAACATCACAGTGGGCCAACTCTTGCTTCGTAAGTCCGGTGTCATCCCGGCCAAGAACCAACACACTTTTTGATGGTTCGAAATTCAAACGTCCGAGTTTTTCTGGACTCAGGGTAGATCGAAGAGGATTTCTCCCCGCTGTTGCGATTGCCGTCGTCCCAATTATAAAATCAAATTCTCCCAACACTTGTTGCCAGCTCATATGATCCACATTCTCCAATATATCGCGACCATGGGATGCAAAGACGAACGAAGAAAGTCCGAGCCTCTTTCTGTCAATAATGATCAACCGTTCTAGTCCGAAATTACTCATGACTCTTGCTACATAACCCACGTTTAGGCTATATTTCGGCTGAACCATCGCTACTGAAAGGCCGGAAATGCGCATACTTCGTAGCATTCATTTCAAACTGAATTTATTCTTATCTACGCTTCATCAAAACCGGTATTGTGCTTCGCCAGAATCTGCATTTTATAGGACACAGAGAGGGCCGAAAGCAGCTATCAGTCGGTTAGGCGAGTAAATCTATATACGATAAGCTCCTCGAAGAAGAACCTCTTTCTATGGAGCTCTTCTATTTCTCCCGCTCCCTTAGCAAGGTCGAACAGCTCTTTAACTTCGCTTTCTGAAGACAATATGAAAAATACGTTGTGTGATGGCTTTATGAGCCTTATGGCGTCTTGAAGCATAACATACGGAATCCATGTACCACCCCTTTTGCCGAATATCGTCCTATCTTCCTTCCAGTGCCCTATCAAATAAGGAGGATTGAAAACCACAACATCAAAGCTTGATGCCCGGAAAGCCGAAGCACAATCACAAAGAACGAGGTTCAAAAGACAACCATTGGATGAGTTTTCGGTTTCAATAAGCGCATCAATGTCAATATCAGTTCCAAACCCTTCATCTAAAGCGTTTTTCTTCATGAGGTTGAGCAAGATGAAACCCCTCCCCACACCCATTTCCAGCAAGCGGCCGGTTATGGGCTCCTTTACCGAGTCAAGCAGGAAGAAACTATCTTCTCGTGGCTCATAGGTTCTCTTCAATCAACCACCCCACGAATCATAGTTGCAGCCAGGATCGCCTGATTCGGATCGAGCTCCTCGACTCGCATGTTCTTATTTGGAAATTCTGGCAATGCACCCTGTGAAGATTTCTTCAACAATTTTTCGGTAGCTCTTATTGTTTTACCTCGAAAGCTGAAAAGCATTTTCAACCCCACCGATATGTCTCTCGCCTTTTCCAGTCGAACTTTTCTGTCAAACCTGACGATTACCGATGTCACTCGTGGTGGCGGAGTAAACATACCATTCGGGACTAGATCGCCTTTTGTTAGCCTAAAGCAATATTGGGCAATAACCGAGTGAGGCCCATATTTACGTTCGCCCACATTAGCAGCCAGTTTGTCGAAAAAATCCTTTTGGATTATTAAAACCGCTCGTGGCACCTTTTGACGAGCGAACCATTCAATGAATTTGCCTGAAAGGTAGTAGGGAAGACTCGATACCACACAATCAAAATCATCTGCATCGGCTTTCAACGCGTCGCCATTGATGATTTTCAGGTTCGTGTAACCCTTCATGTTATTACAGGCAGTGTTGAATAGTAATTTATCCAATTCATATGATAATACATACGAACATCTCTGTGCAATAGATCTGGTGAGTCGGCCGTCGCCAGTTCCTATTTCGAATATCCTTTCGCGCCTATTTATCGAAGCGAATTCAAGAAGGCGATCGATGAGTTCTTGACTAATTATGAAATGTTGACCCCATTTGGTATGTCTCAAGACCATCTCTTCAATAGTATATTGATTCTAGCCTTGCCTGTAATTTCTTCAAGCAGTCGTTTTGCAAGCTGTTTACCCGGGTCTTTCAAACCGGTCCTCTTTTCAACATCCTGAAATGAGTCAAATGGTTTCTGTTCTCTTTTGTCTAATATGTGGACTGTAAGTGTCCTTCCAACTCCAGGGATCAATTCGAGAGCGTGTAATCTTGGAGTTATTGGTTGAAGTGTATTAAAATAGGTCACATATTTCAATTCATTACTCATGACTATCTTTTCAAGCACGGATGGAAGCTCATTCTTGGCTCCATTTGTCAAATCATCATATTGAAGCTTTCCAAGCACGCTTGCTATTTTCTCTCTTTTCTCCTTGCCTATGTAAATGCGTTCGCCTTGTATGAACGTTGCATTATCGAATGCCAGAAGTTCCAGAAGTGTAAGATACTCTTCTCCTATCACCTGTACAATTTGTCCTTCCCTATTCTTTACCAGGCGGGAACGGGATCTAGGCATGAAATCCAGTACGTACGCATATTCTTCATACCTCTTGATTGGGGGTTGTGGCATCAATTTTCAGATTATTCTCCAGCATTACCTATGCATAATATAGTCTGAGGACCAGAGGCATCCAATCATATCATTCTTCAGCATGATCATCTCAGCTACTGCTATTCGATGACCCTGCTTAGATTTAAGCCTTAGCCTCTACTTTGGCGGTTGCGAGTATTTGCAATATCTTATCCAACGTCTCGGTTGGCGCAAGCTGCCTCCATCCGACGGTGAAGGTTCTCAGCTCCTCTCTCGTCTTGGGCATTACATTAACCACCTCAATTGCCTGATATTCGGTAAGCCCGGCTTCCTTGACCAGCTTTTCTACTAGTGATCTAGCTTCGGCACCAGGGAATTTGGCGAACTTCGAAACATAATCAAGAGCCCGCTTTTGAATCTGATCGGCCGTCTCCACGTCAATCCCGGTAAGCATTTCCTTCGCTTCGTGTAAAGTAATGGGTTTTCTTGAAATTTCATTAACCAAAGCACTCACTCCTTAAGGCGTTTAATATGTTCCAGCCGGACTATAGGCTTTTTCTCCTTATTACCAACCATCACTTTCAAAACGACGGACCTTCTTCTCACACTCTCTACAACTCCGACCTTCCCTTGAAATCTTCTATGCGGCATGCCCTTACTCTGTGCAGGTTCTATGTCTACGACAACTTTTTGCCCTTCTTGATATTGCTCCATCAATCTTGATAGCCCGTGTTTCCCTTTCGATGTCAGCAGACTTCTTGTCTTTCTCCTTGGCCCTCTATGCTGCGGCATGAGACGCTCGCTCGAAGCTTGGCGTTTCGGAGCAGATAATAAGCATTTCTACCATCTAATCCTGCCTGAAATCCAGCACATCATATGTATATTTTGTGACCATCTCACTTCCAAGTGCTTCCAAGACTCCAAGTTCAGCGTCTTGCTCGGAATGGCGCCACTTGAGCAAGTTCCAAGGGCTTATTCCGTTGTCCATATACGCAATCATTGTTATGCTTGAATTTTGAACTTCCACGACCTTTAACCAGTATACCCTTCTAAGATTCTTCGAGGCCGAGGGCACGACTCTGTTTCTGAACATGGATTCTATGTTGATATCACCCGGAACCCAGGGGTGTGATGTCTCAAGGGTGTACTTCACAAGCTTTTTCAGCCCGACAATCATCGACGTATCGAGCTCCTTTTCTTCCACTTGAGTAAGCTGGACAGGCCCCCCCACCATCCGATCAAGTCTACTGATTCCAGTGTATCTATGCATCGGATTCAAGACCTGAACAAAGATAGGTCTGCCAGATCCGTTAACAATGCTCTCTTCATCGTCGGTTCCTGACCAAGAAATTCGAATTCTGGATGCAGCGAAGGCTCTTTTGAATTGTCTTACTACCAAAAATTCTACAGAAAGAGGATTGCTTTCTAACCCGGTTTCCGAACAAACCTCACATCCAACTCCACCACACCGTTCACATACCTTGCTCCTTGTTCGTATGCCACGCTCAAGCTTGACGTAACGGACAAGATATGACACGGACTTGCTTTCTATATGAGATGTGTTTCCTTCCAAATCTATTTTGACAAAAACATCAGGAAGGTTGGTTTGAAAAATCTGGGGCAGCCTGCTTCGTAGCTCTGATCGGTATAGTGAGACCAATGCCTTCTTGATGCCAACTCCTGTATTCAACCTTAATTTGGACCGCATTTCGTCTTCTCTATCGATCATATGCTTAGGAACGATGACTCCGATCTGGATGCTTCGAATTTCATACTCGGCCAGTTTTGTGATAATATCTTGTATAGTTTTCACACGTTCAGTGTAGGCCCCACCACAAAACTCACAGGAGTTGGTTTCTATCGAACCCAAAGAAGTTCCTAGCGCTGGGGCGTCTTTCAACTTGGTGGTAAACTGTCTTCCAAGGCACCAGTTGCAGATTTTTACCTTGGCTGTAATCTTCCTCGCCTTTGGCAGATAATCTTTCACACAGACTCACGCGCCAGCGCTCATCTGTCTCAGCAGATCTCGGTTAAATCGCATCTTCTTCGCACTCTTCATCATTTTCTTCATCTGTTCGAAACGATTGAGCAACTCTTTCACTTCCTTTTCGGTTACACCTGATCCATACGCTATCCTTCTGATTCTGGAACTGCCAAGTAAGGAGACATCCTTCCTTTCTTCTGCGGTCATTGATTTCATTATTGCCTTCCACTTGACCAGATTATTTTCCATCTGTTTTAATGAAGCATCTTCGATTTTAGGCAACCCAGGCATCATCTCCATTATTTTCTGGAGGGGTCCAAGCTTGCCCATTTGCTCGAGTTGAGTTGCGAAGTCGTCCAGAGTCATCTTTCCTGAAGTGATTCTTCTTGTAGTTTCTGAATCCACCTCGGTCTCTAATGACTTGACCCGTTCAATAAGGCCCTGAATGTCACCCATTCCGAGTATTCTGCCCGCGAACCTGGTGGGCGAGAATTCTTCTAAATCGTCTATACGCTCACCCGTTGACACAAACATGATCTTTGCACCTGTTGCTGCAGCAGCTGCAAGTGCTCCCCCACCCTTGGCCGTACCATCGAGTTTAGTTACAACTATACCTCCGACCTTTGTTGCCTTGGCAAAAGCATCAGCTTGGGAGAAAGCCTGTTGGCCGATAGTTCCATCAATTACAAGAAGCGCAAGGTCAGGCGACACTCCGTTTTCGATTTGTTTCATCTCATCGAGTAAAGATTTTTCTTCCTTGTGTCTGCCGGCCGTATCAACTATAACTATGTCTAACCCTTTAGCCTTGAAGTACTCCTTTCCTTCCCTGGCGACTTTGACTGCATCTTTGCCTTTGTTCCCAAAAACCTCAACTGGTACACGATCCGCCATGGTTTTCAGTTGCTCATAGGCGCCCGGTCTGAATACGTCGGCACAGACCAGTCCAACCTTGTACCCCTTCTTCGTAAAGTATCTTGCCAGCTTGGCTGCAAATGTAGTTTTACCCGAACCCTGAATACCAACCAAAAGAACCGTGTACATTTTGTTCTTAGGAGGGATAACCTGTGCCTGCCCACCCATAATTTTGGACATCTCATCATAAAGCACAGTAATTGCTTGCTCTTTGATGGATATGCCTGGCTTTGCTTTCTCCGCTAAAAGGCGATTTTCGACATCTTTGCTGAGCTGATATACAATCTTGACATTTACATCAGCTTGAATCATCTCTCGTTGGATATCCCTTACGAATTCCTTGATTGCTGCTTCATCAACAACATCTCGGTCCAATAGCCTCTTAATGGCGGATTGAAGCCCCTCCCTGATTTTGTCAAACAACGTTGCCTTTCTCCATCAAGTGTGCACTTTTAATCTTTAAGAAGCCACGGTAGCCGTCCCATATCATTTCCGTGTCCAAGACTTCTAGTTTTTGTTTGAATAGTGGCATGTCCAGTACAAGCGTTTCTCCTTCTCCACCTTCAAGTGAAGGGTTGAATCTGTACTCCTTTGAGAGTGCTACAAGTTCGCTTATTGCGTCCAGGTCGAGAATTCTCCCCAGCCACTCGCGGCCAAGGCCAAGTGCTGAAACACTGGTGACCATGATTTTTAGACCTTCTCGCAACAGTGTATAGAGATAAATTTCTTCATTTATACCCCAGATCGGGTTTATTGCTTCAAGCCCTGCCGATTCAAACTCATTCTTGAATGAGGATTTCTGGAATTCGCTCTTAACACCACCGGTCACCACGCCTTCTATTCCAAACTCGGATTTCGCCCGTAATATGGCCTCTTTCAATGCACTCTTTTCTTCCTGACCACCGGCAATTTTGAGATATATCTGAGGCACTCCAAGGGAAGAGGCTTGAAGCTTAGTGAGCCACGTGTTGGGGTAATGAAACAGCATGCTGT